>NZ_JBFTKC010000011.1:0-205505 GCF_056395745.1 Paenibacillus sp. 10L310
ATCTTAGTTACTGTAGTATCAGGTGCCACATAAGCTGCCACTGTTACTTCCTCCACGCTTCCTGCATTGTGACCTGTTTTAGCCGCATAACGTACTTCATAGGTTCCTGCAACCAATTCCGTGATTTCAGTTCCTGTCACTGCTGTCCAGGCATTATTAGAGTCTTTCAAGCGATATTCCATCGCGTCTGTAACGCCTGTAATTGTACCGTCATTTCCTGTTGCCGTTACCGCTGTGAAACTCAGCCCTGTTGGCGCTGCCTGATCTGCTACTACCACCACTTCCGTTACTGCTCCAGCATTAAACCCTGCTTTCGCTGCATAACGTACTTCATACGTTCCTGCTACCAGTCCTGTGATTTCTGTTCCGCTCACGGATGCCCAGTTAGTCGTTCCTTTCAAGCGATATTCCATCGCCGCAGTAACTCCAGTAATTTTTCCATCATTACCTGCTTCAGTGACTCCTTTAGGGGACAGGCCCGTTGGTTTTTCTTGATTTATTGCTCCCCCACCTGTCGAGCCACCACTTGATCCTCCACTCGAAGATCCACCTGAAGAAGATCCACCTGAAGAAGATTCTCCGCTTGGAGCAGTAACCGTAGTTGATGGCGTGTTAACAACAATGCTACCTTTTTGGTCACCTTGAACATTGCTTGGTCTTACATCAAATGCGGAATTCTGGGAACCGGAATTCAGTGTTACCGTTGTAATATTAGATGCACCTAATATTTTTGAAATTGCGTTTAATACAAGATTCACAACTTGCGCACCAGCACTAATTTGGATTGTGTTATTGGCAGCCGTAGCATCCACTTTCACGTCCTGAATTGATCCACGCTGCAATTGTACAGTCACGGATGCGCTGAATACATCAACATCATCAAATTTACCATTTAACTGAACTTTCGCATTAGATGGCAGTTCTTTTGCCAATTCAATATCAGTAAATCCCTCACCTTTTAGTTCATTCTCTTCCACTTTGGCAGAAGATTGTACAATCACTTTTTGAGCTGTTGTTGTGCCTTCTGCGACCAAACGAACGGTACCATCCTTTTTATTTACTAGAACGTTGACAAGTACTGAATCTACAAAATGAATAGAGTTCTCACCGCCACCCTCTACATTGGTAGTACCGTGGACTTTTACATTTTTAATGGTTACGTCTCCGCTGCCAATACCTGAAGCAAGCAGTAAATCACCTTTAATTTCATAGTTTTCAAGAGTCACGCCAGCCACATTAATAATTACATCACCGTTCACAACTTTGGTTTCTTGTGCGCTTCCATATGTTCCTGGTGTATCAATGCTTAAAGTTTCTTTTGCTACCGTCCGGTTGTTTAGAGCAGAATCAATCAGGACAATCGCTTCAGCGCGAGTCAGCTGCTTTTGAGCCTGGAACGTGCCATCTGGGTATCCTTTCATGATCCCCTTCTCAATTACTGCTGCAATACTCCCCTGACTCCAAGCAGGAATTTTACCTGCATCTTTGAATTGTTTGATTCCTTCAGAGTTACTTGGGTCCAAACCAAGAACACTAGATATCATACTCGCTGCTTCCTGACGGCTAACATTGGAAGAAGGTTGGAAGGTATTGTCGGAATACCCTTTAACATAACCAGCTTTGAGCGCTTTAGCTACGTCATTATATGCCCAGTTGGATGGTGACAAATCTTTAAAATCAGCAGATGCTGTTTCAGAAAATTCAAACAACCGATTCACCAATACGATGAACTCGGCACGTGTAATTGCGCTATTAGGTTTAACCGAACCATCCTGGTAGCCCTTCAGACTTCCATTTGCAATCCAGCTATCAATTTGTTGTTCCGCCCAGTGTCCTTTAACATCATTTACAGACTGTGCAGATACAGCACCCATTGATGACAGTGCCATACTTAAGCTCAATGCGCTAACAAATGCTCCACGAAGTTTTTTCTTTTTGCTCATGTTGTCCTCCTAAAGTCTTATGTATTAATCTCAGATAATTGTTAATGCTCTGTTAGACGATTGTAATAATTCTAACAACTTAGATGTATGGGTCTAATTATCTAGTAAGGTAGTAACAATATACCATATACTGGACGAAGTATTCTACTATTTATTTACTCTTCAATGATAGTTCAGGAAGAAGATTGGAATCTCCCTCCAGAAAAACTCGTTTTTTACACTATTACTATGTTGAATAATCAATCTCTTATCATCGTTTATCCACATACTTTCGCTCTTATGCATCATTAAAAATTTTACCGCTTTAATTATCAAACAGCTCTAAAATCGTATTTTTTAGAACATTCATTTATAGGAACAATGATAGCTTTATGTAAAATTGAAGCTAGACTTAATTAAATTTATAATAAAACAAAAAAAGACCCCGGAAAGTACCGGAGTCTGATGCTAGCGATAATTCAATCTGGTAACCATCTAACCATATATGTAGGTCGGATTGTCCGGATGATTATAATTTGATTACGTTAGCTGCTTGCGGTCCACGCGCGCCTTCGACGATGTCGAATTCTACGGATTGACCTTCTTCCAAAGTTTTGAATCCTTCGGATTGAATTGCGGAGAAATGTACGAATACGTCGCCGCCGTCTTCAGTCTCAATGAAACCGTAACCTTTTTCTGCGTTGAACCATTTTACTTTACCTTGCATGCACTAACATTCCCTTCGTCATCAAATGAAGTGAAGCTTTCGGCCTTAACCTCTGCCCACAATTCAGATAATACCATCCAAAGTTATCCATTGTCAATTGGAAAAGTAAATGTTTTCTTGGAATTTTTTGTAGATTAATTGGGGATTGTGTTGAGAGGTGGGATATCTTGAATATATCAGGTTTAACAGTTTACTGTTTAGTCTAATTTAACAGTATTAGCGGCCTAAAAATATAATTGGATATAGTAAATGTTTTATTTTTAGTTTTATTTTAATATAAAAGGAAAAATATTGAATTTAATTTAATTATGATGTACTATAGGTAGTATAAAAAGGAGATGACACTATGAAAAAACTTTTATTGGCTACATCAATGGTTCTACTATTCTCAGTAAGCGCAGGAGTAGCGAGTGCTGCTGAATCAACTGTTACATCAGCGGCTACTAAAGCCATCGAGTACACCATCACATTAAAGGTCGGAGAATCTTATCAGTTAGGTTATAATCCGACTTATGGCCGTAATTATACTTATTACATTGCTCCGGATAATCAAGACTATTTTGGTGTTAGTCGTAATGGGATGCTCACAGCATATAAACATAATTTTCAAATTATGCCTTGGGAAGACCATGGTGAAGTTAATGTGGTAGATGCCAGTGGCAACCACATCGAGAGAGTACATGTAAGAATAGTTCAATAGAAAATCATGAAAGAACATTTCCTTCCTTAGAGGCAAATGTTCTTTTTGTTTGGTTGAATATTCCTCTCCTGAATAACGACAAATAATACAAAAAAACCTTATTTCACACCTTTGACTCGTGGAATGCTTACCTTAGTCAAAGTTCGTGCATAAAGGTTTTTTTGTAGAATTCTTATTTTTTTCTATCCATTAAAAAACTATCTGGTGTATATCCCGCTTCATACGCGTTTCTTTGCACTTTCGCCTGTCCACGCTTATGCAACCAATCCTGTGCTTCCAGTCGAAGCGTGTTCATTCGAGCAAGAATCTCCTGATCTTTTTCCAATAGGCTATTAATGATGGCTTTCTCATGTTCACTAGCCTGTTCTTGAGAAAAGTGTTCAATCAATTGATCCACAATCTCTTGTCGTACTTCTGTGAAGGATTCAAGTTGCTCGTAACTCATATCATATAGATTAACCAAAATGTAATTAGTCGTACTCTCCAATTGACTAATACATTCTGATCTATACATTGGAATTCACAGGTTGACCTTCCTGGCTGATCGCAATCTTGGAAGCTTGAATCCAGGTCTCACGGAGTTCGGATAGATAACCTACAGCTTCTTCGGCCTTCGTTTCATCTCGATGAATGTTGGCTTCAACAAGCAAGTAATTCGTGTACTCATACAGAGAATATAAATTTTTCGAAATATCATAATCCTGATTCAATGTACTCATTAATTCACTAACAATGGTTTGAGCTTTCCCCAGATTGAGATTAACCTTTTCAATATCCTGTTGTTGCATTGCAGCAATTGCCGTCTTGGCAAAACGAATAGCTCCGTCATATAACATGATGACTAACTGCGCCGGATTAGAGGTTTGGACAGAGGATTGACGATATTTATCATATGGAGAAGTGATCAAAAGTCTCACCCTTTATATTAAAATTAATTACCCAATTGAGATAGAAGACTGGACGACTGTGACTGCAACTGTGTCATTGCTTTTTCCATCGCAGCAAACTGCTTATAATAACGATTTTCAGTAGCTGTAATATTGCGCTGCATCGTATCAATTCTGCTATTATACTCTTTCAGTTGCCTGCCCATTGGATTTTCCGCACTGAATGTGCTTGTGAGATCTGTTGTAAAACGGTTCGTACCTGAACGATCAGATATCCGTTGAATTGCCGTAGTAGCCTTATCTGATAATTTATCGAATAACCCGTCGTTTGGCGAAGATACCGGCCCTTGGAATACATCAATCACGGCCTGTGGATTGGTACTAATCATACTTCTGAGCTTTGCCTCATCTTTTATAATGAGTTTACCATTCTCTGAATACGTTCCCGTAGTGATCCCCATCGCACTGAGAGGCCCAAGTGCTCCTGTGATTACACTTCGCATATCTGACAGCACGGACTTGATGATATCATTATTTTTCAGCATTCCACTTTGAGCTTTTTCTGTCCAAGCCAGAATCTCAGATTCTTTCATTTCTTTTTTATTTTCGTCTGTGAGTGGTCTAAAATCCTTATATCTGGTTTCTCTAATCGTTGAGTTCAGTGATTCAATAAGTTTATTGTAATCATCAATGAAACCTTTGATCGTTTCAAGCGCCTTGTCTGGATCAGTTTGGTTTTTGATAATGACAGGGTTATTAGCCTCTGTCTCCTCTAGCATTGTCAATTGCACACCATTAATAGTGAAGGTATTCGTTCTAATATTGTTAATAGATTGGCCATTCACCTTGACCACAGCATTACTGCCCGGTATATCATTCCCACTCGAATCTTTAAGTGATTCCAAAGATTTAGAGTCTTCTATAAAAGGCTCTGCTCCCTTAAATAAAGCCAAGAATTCATAAGACTTACCACCTAGCTTAATTTCTTCAATTCCATTTTTAGCTTCAAAACTAAGTTTGCCTTTATCATCAAAACTAGCGGTTACTCCAGCTTTTGCATTATTGGTAATTTCATCTACTATGCTCTGAATGGATGCTGTATCTTTGAATTCAAACTTCTCACCATTAATACTGAAACTATAAGTCTTCGCCGCTGCGCCTGGTTCGGGAGCCTTGCCATCAAGTAACGTTTTCAAGTCAGCAAGCGTCTTGTCTTGTGTAACACCTGTTCCTGCACCATTTGTTTCTATTTTTGTTTTTTTGGAAAACAAAGCAATAATTGAGTTACTACCTGACGGAGTCTCGATAACTACTTTTCCATCCGCTCCACCCGATTTCGAAGCAAATGACAGTTTACCAGTAGCCTCATCATAACTCGCAACAACATCGGCTGCTGCATCAGCGTTAATAACAGAGATCATGGATGCAATCGAAGTGGTACCGTTGAATTTATCTTTAAAAGGCACACCATTAATGGTGATATCGAATTTTTTTTCAATATACTCTGCCCTCTCTGTAGCACTCAAGCTGGAGAGATCAACGCCATCCAGAGTAGCTAAGGAGGTACCAGCACCAATTCCTTGGCCTAAACCTGGCGTTTCAAGCGTCTTTGCTACTGCCAATTTCTCAACACTGACTTTCATATCAGCCATCGTCGCACTTGCTCTAGCTTCAGCTTTAACCGCAGTTGTATTGCCAGACACTATCGACTTATTAGCATTAAGCGCTGACGGGGCACCATATTTATCTGTTAGTTTATTGATACGAAAATCATACAACTTGCTACTTACCTCGCGATAGCTCTCACGTTGCCATTGAAGAACCTGTTTATCCTGATTCAATCTGTCCATTCTGAGATTCTTGGTAGCCATCATGCTCTTGACCATACTATCAATATCCATACCTGAAAAGCCGTTAACGCGTGTAACCATTGTGCACCTCCAGATCCATATTATACCTTCTCGTCAACTAAAATTCCGGCAAGTTCCATCATTTTAGCAACCAAATCCAATGTTTTCTCAGGAGGAATCTCGCGGATCAACTCCCCTGTATCTCTATTAAGTACCTTTACCATAATTTCATGTGTTTTCTCGTGAATACTAATATCCAATGTCGTTTGTGGGCCTTGCAGGGATTTCACGGCATTCTCAATCGTTCTAATCAAGTGTTCCTGACCAGCAGATAGAGGAGCTCCTTGCTTCTCCAACTGACTCAAACTCAAACCTTTATTTAAGCTTGAATTCAAGTCTCCTCGTTGCGTTTCAGATGCTGAAGATATATCCCCTTGTTGACTGACAGATGATGACGTATTAGCGGATAATGAGAACTGTACATTCATCTTTACCACTACCTCCGGCTACATATTTACTTTTTATATCGGTTATCATCACGTTTCTCATTAGAGCTTTATAAAAAATATGTATAAAAAGACCTCGGACAATGCCGAGGTCTTTTATGAACGGAATATTTAATTTTTGATCAAAATCGACATATATGCCATTGAGGTGAATCCATTATCTTCTAATAGCTCAAGAACATTATTGAGATATGTGGAGTTGTGTTCGATCGTTTTAGCGAATGACTGAATAAGTTTTATAACAAGTTCCTCATTTAAGCCCTTATGGAAACCAGCCATACCAATCAAATGCAGCTTAATCATAGAGAAATGAACGACCATCATAACGTAATCGTCATATACCCGGCTTCGTCCAAATGGGAATAGATTTTTGAAAACATGGTTTACAAGGTAGTTTTCGAGGATATATTCATGCTCATCCATGTAGGGAGTATAGTAATTTTCACTTGCCGCCTTATATCTCTCTGCAATCTCTTCCTCTGGGGAGTCCTCAGTATACATAATCCCGTTCAGCGCTTCCACTACACATTCCATATAACGAGATTTATGCATTCCATGTCCAAAACGGAAATCCATAAGCTCCTTACATATTTTCATCTGTACTGTTTGATTTACAGGAATATTTGCCAATGACTCTTTAGTAGCAGGATCTTCAATCATCCTTGAATACGTTGTGATGGTATCAAGAACTTCTTCCATGTTCCCATCGTCGATCTGAGATTGTATCTTCTGGTAGAACAGCCCTAATACAATCAATCGTTCTGATATCGTGTAATCACGGCTTTGCAACACTTGAATCGTAAAAATCCTCAAGTCCCAGAAATACTTGGTTAATTTATTTTTGGCACTCGGATTATCGGTAACAATCTGCTTGGTAATCCAGACTTTGTTGTCTTCGCTTTCTTCAATCTCATTGAACTGAATGCCTGCTGGATTCAACAACGTAAGTCTCGCCGCTTCTGGACAAGATAAGGTCGTAGACTTCTCTATTACACCATTGATGCTGTTTATACTTCTAGGATACGTACTGCACACATTGGATAAGAAGTCTTCACCTAATGTAAGCTGAACCTTACACAGGTTTTCCTCAGATAGGAATCCACATCTTCCTTGTTCATCCATTTTAATTTTGCCATATCTATGTTCAGTAGGCTCTGATCGTTGTCTAGAAACGTTTTTATCAAATAAAGGTCTTAATTCAATATTGCGAGATTTGGCATACTTCTTATACGTCTGTTGATCAATGTCAACTCTCCATCCAACACAGCAGGAATCTTCACAGGCTGAGCCTATACAAGCAAATTGCTGCATATACTCGGGAACTAGAATGGTTCGATTTTTTGTTGTCATGAGTCTACCTCTCATTCACCTTTTGTAAATAAAAATAGATACCCTCGCATGGAAGATATCTATTTCAACTTGCAAATGTAAAAGATTCCGAAGGAATTGGATAACCAATCCCTCCAGAAATAATTTAAAATTAACGAAGCAATTGCAGAACGCCTTGTGGTTGTTGGTTTGCTTGTGCCAACATCGCTTGAGCTGCTTGAGCCAAGATGTTGTTTTTCGTTTGGGACATCATTTCTTTTGCCATGTCTACGTCACGGATACGGGATTCCGCTGCAGTCAAGTTCTCAGAAGATGTTCCCAAGTTGTTGATTGTGTGCTCCAAACGGTTTTGTACAGCACCCAGTTTAGAACGTTCGCTGGATACAGAAGCAATCGCTTTGTCAACAATTGTAATTGCATTCGCAGCATTTGCGTTGCTTGTCAGATCAAGAGCTTTCTCTGCATTTGTGTTGTTTGTTCCGTTTGTTACATTAGTTGCTGATGAGAAGCCAGCACCCGAACCAGTGATACCCAATGCAGCAGCACGCATATCGTTAACACCAAGAGAAAGAGATTGCTTTTCATTTGCACCGATTTGGAATGATGCAGAACGATCCTCATACTCTGCAGCTGAGATATCTGGACCCACTACTTCCACTTTAGACGATGCTGTCTCTAATTTAAATGTACCTTCCAAAGCAGTTGCAGTACCTTTAGCTAGGTCAAACTTAATGCCATTAGCATCGTAATTGAATGTAGCACCGACTCCAGAGAACTTAGTGGAAGATACGGAATTACCGTCTTTGTCCAATAAATCAACAGTCAGATCAGTACCTGCAAGACTCACTTTCACTTGGGAGACATTAGCAAGAAGTTGATCGTCAGCTGCATCGATCTTAAAGTTAGACAGTGCCGCCGGAGTAACGCCTGCATTAGTATTTGTCGCCCAATCCTGTGCGGTTGGAATTGTGTTAACCACAGCTGTAGTTAAATTACCACTAGCGCCGTTAGCTTTTTTCAAGTCCATAGTTACAGATTCACCTACGGCCCAATTTTTAGCGTCAGATCCTTTAAAGGAGAAAGAGATGCCCTCATTGTCAAAGGAGTAAGTATCCTTAGCAGCATCGTAAGCTAATGCTTGAGCATCAATTTTCAAATTCAAAGGAGTACCCGTTTTATCGATACCATCAAATGAAAGCTTAAAGCCATCGGCATCTCTTGTGATCTTAATCTCATTCTTACCTGCTGCTGATCCTTCATTTACTGCTGCCCAATCAAAATCGTTTGCTGCTTTACCAGTAAACTTAACGTCAAATGCCACTTTGGAAGCATCGTTTGACCATGCGATTGGCTCTGCGCCAACTTTAACTGTTTGGGTAGTTGCTTTAGTCACATCAACTGTTGTACCCGGAGTAGTTACCGCTGCTTTTGTCATGAATTTATCAGACAAGTCACCGTTCAACAATTTCTTCGTATTGAACTCCGTAGTGTTACCGATCCGGTTGATCTCGGAAGTCAGTTGGTTCATTTCTTTTTGCAGTTCTTGACGGTCTGGAGTTGTGTTTGTATCGTTGGAAGATTGAACTGCCAGCTCACGCATACGTTGCAGAATGGAGTGAGTTTCGTTCAATGCACCCTCAGCTGTTTGGATCAAAGAGATACCATCTTGAGCGTTACGAGTAGCTTGGTCCAAACCACGGATTTGTCCGCGCATTTTTTCGGAAATTGCCAAACCTGCAGCATCGTCACCAGCACGGTTGATACGAAGGCCTGAAGACAATTTTTCGATGTTTTTGTTCGTGTTAGCAGTGTTAGTGCTCAGTTGGCGGTGTGTATTCAACGCCGCGATATTGTGGTTGATAATCATTAGAAATTTCCTCCCTGAAAATAAGTTAGTTCCACATCCTTGTGGTAAACGCTGCGACATTAAGGTCGGCCGCCCTGCCGAAGCAGCGTCTAAATTATATATCGACGAGAGGTGTGCAACTGTTTATAGCAAAATGGAATATTTTTAATCTTTTTTCAATTCCGAGTTACGCAGGCGTTCCATAAATGCTTCAACATTGGCGGCAAGAGGCGTAGCTGACTCCCGGTTAGTTTCCTGAATGGACGCATATATCTCCTGACGATAGATATCAATATGTTTGGGTGCAGAGATTCCGATTCTCACCGTATCTCCTTCTACAGCTAGCACCGTAACTTCGATCTGATCCTGGATGATGATAGACTCGCCTTTTTTTCGCGACAATACGAGCATCTCACACACCTCCTTTAGCGGAATTCAACTGTTCTTCTGGCCAGATCAGACAACGCGTCTCATACCCAGATTGATGTAGTACGACTTGCTTACCTGTTCGGTTCTCTGGGTTCAACACAACTGGAGCCAATAGATTCATCGTAGATCGGCTCACCTGTGTATGAATCGTGACCATAGAATACACTTCAACCTGGTCACGAATCTCAAGCTCATCTCGATCTGCCTCGGGTAATTCAAAGCTATATCCAGGAGAGAAGAGGAATGGATTAACAAGCAGGAAGGAAAGCTCTTGCTCCTGAAGAGATTGTAAATATACAAAGGGAGTATCCTCCCACGGAATTAATGCAAATTTGTGCTCATCATCGAATCCAGGCAGCCCCTTGGAAAAGGAATAAATAACCTCATCTTGCACTTCGATCTCGCCCCACATACTTGTCTGAATTTTCATAATAACGAAGCCTCCCAAACAAAGATTTTACGCAAAAAGAGCTGTAGATGTCTGCTTCAAGACTGTCTACAGCTCTACTTTATAGTTGTTACATTCCAACATCAATAGCTGGTGGCGTATACTGTATTGATGCATACTGCTTCACATAGATGTCGAGTTTACCTCGCTGATACTCGATTTCAGGTCGATTGACCCTAACATTCAGCTCTGAAACGGCTGGTGTGTAATTAAGTTCCGGAGCACGAACATTGACACGAACATCTACGTTGTCGATAGATGCCGGTCCTCGCATCTCTGGAAAAGAAGTCCCCTGCCAATCCTCACCAATAATATTAGCAATCGTATTACCTGGTTTATGAATCTCTGCTAATTGATCTCCTTGTTGAACACGATTAGCAATGTTTTGTAAGAAAATCTGCTGAATACCCGAATAAATCCGAGCATTCATATCAATCATATTTCCACCATTGTAAGCTGCGAATGCTTTAGATTGATCAACATTCAGCTCTGGAGCATGACTTTGAACTGTTAACTTAGCAGGTCTTGTGTGAAGCTGCACATCCGCCTTAGGCTGACGCAATGAGAATTGCCCAAGATCAGCATCTATGCTTAATAGAGATGGTGTCGTTCTAATCTGAACAACAGGAAGAGTATTCATACCACTCCTCCTTTTATCTCAGAAAGTCCACAAGAGACGGTGATATAATCTTCGAACCTGCTGATAGTGAAGCGTTATATATGTTTTCCTGTATTTTAGATTTCATGATTAGCTCTGCATAATCTGCATCCTCAACCTTCGCCTGAAGATCCGTTAAGTTCACACCCAGATCATCGAGACGGCCCATCATTAATTCGATACGATTCGTTTTGGCTCCAATCTCAGAGCGGATAGCCAGCATTTTATCCATTCTACTGTCAATGGTACCCAGTTGATTAGATAATTCCTTCTGATCTCCATCTGATAATGCTTGAATAATGTTATTCAAAACTACAAATAGATTGTCATCTTCATCTTCATTCCCAAATGCTTCATTACCCGTTACATTAATGGGTAGTTGCACACTTTCCCCAACAATGAAATTGATTTTACCTGTATCGGTAATGACAGAAGCTGCATCTGTTGTATCGGAAGATCCATTCGCATCCTTGGTAAAATCGTAAGGCTTAATGTCATATGTTTCACCATTAAATACATATTTACCATTCAGCTTACTATTCGCTACATCAATAAGCTGTTCTTTTAACTGATTAACTTCTTCTTTGACGCTATCTAGAGCAGATTGAGGGTTCGTGCCAGTGGATGCTTGTACGGTCAACTCACGCAAACGCTGCACGATACTCCCTGCTTGATCCATAACTGTATCATTAAAATCTAGCCAAGATGTCGCACTATCCACATTCTTTTGATACTGTTCATTAGATGCGAGTTCCGCACGATAACGTAAAGAGTAAGTAATACCCACCGGATCATCAGAAGGCTTGTTAATTTTCATTCCTGAAGCCATCTGAGTCTGCGTATTATTCATCTGCTGTGCATTTCGGTTCAGGTTCAAAAGCAGCTGTGAACTGAGCATATTATTCGTTATTCTCATAGTTTGTTATGTCACTCCTTTCTATTATCTGCCTACTGTTCCAGTAGAATTAATTAATTTATCAAGCAATTCATCATAAGTGGTCATAAATCGAGCAGATGCGTTGTATGCATGTTGGAACTTGATCATATTGGACATCTCTTCATCCAAAGATACGCCGCTCACAGATTGACGACGAGTCTCTACTTGCTGGACAAGAAACTCAGTATTAGATGTCTGACGAGCAGCTTCCTGAGATTGAACCCCAAGCTGTCCTACAATTGCACTGAACTGTGCACCAATTGTGGCGTTTCGCAGGCCATCCGTAGATTTAATCGATGTATCCTTTAGATTGGCAATGAGTATAGCAAGGGTGTTATTCCCTTTAACCACCGTTTCCGTTCCAGAAGCATCCGTCGTAGTGCGCAAAGATGAAGCTATTTTGTTCGGATCGGCCAAAATCTCGGCATTCAAGGAAATATTACCAGCTGTTATGCCGGTGGATACCGGATTAGCCGGGTCGGTTCCTGCCACTGTGAAAAATGGAATACCGGAAGCCGAGGTGCCATCTAAGCTGTAACCAAGTTGATGGAGCCCATTCAGACCTTTCACAGTAACTGGAAAATCTTCCTTTAGTTGACGATCGGCACCTGTGAGGCCCCAAGGATTATTCTCAGGCAAAACAGAACCTGCAGGAATCGTAATTTTGATATCCCCGTTAGCTAGCGTGTTGGCGAGTTCATCCATTTGCTTCTGATAATCACTCACCAAGGTGTCTCTGGACTTAATCATCCCGTGAACCTCACCATTGGTGAGTGTTCCTGCAGTATAAGCCGTGTTCAGATAGTCCGAAGTTACCTCCGTCGTTACAGCTCCACCTGTAACAAGAGCTTCTCCATTCATCTGAATCTGATAACCTTGTGGAGAATCTGTAACGGAAATATTCATGATTTTGGACAGTTTATCTGTCATCAGATCACGTTGGTCACGTAAATCGTTGGCATTGTCGCCAAGAGACTCGACTTTTACAATGGCACTATTGAGGTTTGCAATGTTACCAAGGTAGCCCTGAATCTCATTACTTTTCACAGCAATATTGCTATTCAGATCTTCGCTAAGCGCACCCAATTGGCGGCTAATCTGATTCATCGCATCCGTAAGAGCCAGTGTTGTTTCCTTGACAATACGACGTGCTGTAACATCCTCAGGATTCTTACTCAGATCTGACCATGATTTGTAGAAGTTATCCATAACCGTCCGAAATCCGGTGTTGGAAGGCTCGTTCACAATAGCTTCAAGTTTCTCAAGCGTGTCTCGTTGAATGGACCAACTCCCGAAGTTGGTGTTTTCATTACGATATTGGTCATCCAGAAATTTCTCGCGCACACGGGTAATAGAGTCGAACTCTACCCCTGTACCGAGCTGTCCTGGTGTTGTGCTATGCAGAAATGCAAACGGCTCCATTGGAATGGATGCCTGCATGTTTACCTTTTGGCGTGAGTACCCTTCTGTGTTGGCATTGGCTACGTTATGACCTGTTGTGCTAAGAGCTGTCGTCTGTGTGAACAAACTGCGTTTAGCCGTTTCGATTGAATGAAATGTAGATGTCACCTGGTTTCCCCCTAATTAATCAGGCACGCGTGTCAAACAGACCGATTCGCCCTGGATTACCGTTCTTATCAGCAGGATGCTGATATGTGGCATCCTGTTCTGGCCGAGAAGCAAAGATATCCATTGAAAGATCAATAAACATCAACGATTGCTCGATCAGCTTTTGATTCAGTTGATTGATTTCCTTTAACTCCTGCAGTGTTCCCGCCAGCTTCTTCTGGACTTCAAGCAATCGCTGTTTGTCAGCCGGATCAAAAATCAGCTTCGAGATCTCCGTAATGTTCAGGTTCAACATGGACTTGATGCCCCGCTCCTGAAGCAATTCGTGAACTGCGCTCTGCCGTTCAATCTCCAATGGCTCTTGTTGTTTCATGAAACGGGATTCTTTGTTCAGAACGGCAATGAGTTCATCCACATCGTTTTTGACAATGACCTGTCTCTTGACCTCGCTGAGTGCCAGCATATCGCGGTGACTTTGTTCCATTTGCTGCAAAACTGCAATTAATCTGTCCAGTGCTGCCATTACGTGATCACCTATTCCTTATCAAAAGACTTAAAATACGGCAACAGCTTGTCAGCAAGCTTGCTGCTGTCTACCTGATACGTTCCCGAACTCACCTGTTCCTTCAGTTCCTGTATCCGCTGTAAGCGTCCTGCATCCTGTGTACGACTTTGTTCCTCAAGCATCTTCATCGCCTCCGGAGAAATGGATACTTCGTCCTTACGGCGGCTCTTCTTGGCATCAGCCTGCTGATTGGATTCAACGTTCCTTTGATATGAATTGATTGCTCCAATTCTACTCGGTTCATTGATTTTCATATGAACTACACTTCCTTCCACGTTAGAATTTTACATTGATATACGTTTTTCTTACCTTATCTTTATGTTATCGAAATGATTGGGAAAATAAAAAAACCGATAATCTTTAATAAGTTTATCGGTACGTTTCAAAACATTTGTTATAGCAATATTCGTATTTAAGACCTCATTCCTATGAATCGCGTAGTTTGTCGACAGCATTGTAGGTTCGTCCGCCTATATTGCCGTTATCCTTCTGACCTACATCACGAGCTGCACTAGCTAAGTCTTTCGTCAAGCGATGACGACAAGAGTCACACATATGACCTTCACGAATCAATGTTCCGCATACTTCACAAGGATACATCATATTCGGGGCATTTTCGATGGAAATCCGTCCCTCACGGATGAACTTGGTAATGGTTTTGATAGAAACTTCTGTTGCATCAGATAGTTCCTGAATATTGGTGCCTTTATTTTCGCGCAAATAATCTACACAGATCTGATATTCCTGTTCCATTTCCTTAATACAATTCGAGCATACATCTCGAAAATTCAACGCATATAATTTACCACAGCGAGGACAATTACCTAGATTCATCGCTAAAACGCCCCTCTCAAACTTCCATTTCCGAATAGATAATAATTATACATTACCTTATTTTCTCTGATGAAGCCATAGTCTATTTACAAAGCAAAAAAGGGGAACAGGATGCACATATATGCAAACCCTTTCCCCCTTATACATTACTAATTCAATGTTCTAATACTTAGTACAGAAGACCATATGCTTGTGTTCTGATCATTGAATGCCCGAATGCGATATTTATGCAAACTGGACGGTAACAGGTCAGAATGAATAAACGTTGTATCACTGACAGTCGCCACAATTTGCCCATCGGCTTCAATTTCGTAAGACGAAGCTCCCCCAACCGAGTCCCAAGTCAGAAAAACGTTTGTTTTGTCCGAAGTTCCCTTCAGCACAGGTGTAGTTAATTGAGTCATTCCCGCTGTAATCTCACTCCAAGCTCCCGCACCAGAAGCATTTTTGGCACGAATGCGGAAGGTATGCTCCGTATTTGGTGCAAGTCCGCTCTTCGTATAAGCTACTCCACTCACGGCAACCACCGTACCATCAATCTCCAGATCATACCCGGTAGCTCCAGTTACAGCACTCCATCTCAGCGCAATAGCCGCTGTGGTTGCTGAGTTAATACTCAAACCTGAGACACTGGCAGGTAACGTAGTTTGGGACAATATTGCTGTCCATGCACTCACATTAGTGTCGGTCAGGGCACGAATACGATATTTATGAATGGTTCCACCAAGTACTCCATTATGGACATACAAGAGATCACTTACAGTAGCAACCACTATGCCATCTGCCTCAATCTCATATTTTGTTGCACCAACAACTTCATTCCATGTCAGCGTAACTGCGGTTTCTTCAGGTACAGCTTTCAGCGTTGTTGGTACATTTAATTGGGTCGAGGCGGTTACAATCTCACTCCAGCTACCAATGCCAGCAGCATTTTTGGCACGAATGCGGAAGGTATGCTCTGTATTGGCTAGAAGTGCTGTTTTGGTATAAGCCAAAGCGGTTACAGCGACTATTTTACCGTCAATTTCCAGATCATATCCTGTTGCTCCCGTAACTGCATTCCACTTCATAGCAATGGCTACTGTTGTTGCAGAATTCATACTCAATCCGGTCACAATGCCCGGGAAAGTGTTTTGAGTCAAGACCGTAGACCAAGCGCTACTGTTCTTATCCGTTAATGCACGCACACGATAGGTGTGCGATGTTCCTGCAAGCAAATTACTATGAACATATGAGGGATCGGTTACTGTAGAAACAATTGTTCCATCTGCCTCAATTTCATATTTAGTTGCATCTTTAATATCAAGCCAATTCAAAGTAATAGCTGTTTCCTCTGATGTTGCTTTCAGAGCAGGTGTGTTTAACTGGGTTGTAACATCTGTTACATCTCCCCAAGCTCCAGCTCCAGCAGTATTTTTGGAACGAATACGGAATGTATGATCCGTATTGGCGATAAGTCCCGTTTTGGTGTAAACCACTCCACTAACAGGTACCACCGTGCCATCAATTTCAAGGTCATATCCCGTCGCTCCTGAGACTGCGTTCCACTTCAGAGCAACAGCTGTGTTCGTTACACTTGTTACCGTTAGCCCGGTCACAGAACCAGGCAACGTATTTTGTGTCAAGACCGCAGTCCAAGCTCCAACATTGGTTTCGGTCAGAGCGCGTACGCGGTATTTATGTGCTGTTCCAGCTATCAGATTATTGTGAGTATAAGTAGGCAACTTAACAGTACCCACTAAGACTCCGTCCGCTTCAATCTCATATTTGGTTGCATCTTTAACTTCAGGCCATGTCAAGGTGACCGCTTGTTCCTCAGAGGAAGCCTTCAGCACAGGTGTGTTAAGTAAAGTTGTGCCATCTACAATCTCACTCCATATACTTGCACCTGCTGTATTTTTAGAACGAATACGGAACGTGTGATCCGTATTTGTCACAAGTCCACTCTTCGTATAAGCTACTCCCGTTACTGGTACAACTGTACCATCGATCTCAAGATCGTATCCTGTTGCTCCCGTTACTGCCGTCCATTTTAAGGCAATGGCTACATTGGTAACAGAGCTAATACTTAAACCAGTAACTGAAGCAGGTATCGTATTTTGCGTCAGCACCGCAGTCCAGGCACCTGTATTAGAGTCCGTCAGTGCACGTACACGATATTTATGCGCCGTTCCTGGAAGCAAACTAGTGTGCACATATTTCGGTTCGCTAATTGTACCAGTAACGACTCCATCTGCTTCAATCTCATACTTGGTTGCATCTGCTACATCAGCCCATGTCAATGTAATCGCAGTCTCTTCCGAGGAAGCTTTTAGAACAGGGGTATTCAATAACGTTGTACCACTTACCTCATCACTCCATGCTCCGGCACCTGCCGCATTTTTGGAGCGAACGCGGAACGTATGATCCGTATTAGCCGCAAGTCCGGTCTTGTTGTAGGTTAATCCAGTAGCAGCTACTACCGTGCCATCAATTTCAAGCTCATAACCTGTTGCTCCGGTTACAGCATTCCATTTCAAAGCCATTGTTGTATTCGTTACAGAGGTAATACCCAGTCCAGTAACTGAACCTGGTAGTGTATTTTGATTTAAGACAGCAGTCCAAGCCCCGTTGTTTGTATCTGTCAGTGCTCGTACACGATACTTATGCGCTGTTCCTGGCTGAAGACTTGAATGTACATACTTCGGCTCATTAACTGTTGCAACAATTGAGCCATCTGCTTCAATCTCATACTTGATCGCATCTGATACATCTGCCCATGTTACTGTAATAGCAGTCTCTTCCGAGGAAGCTTTTAAAATAGGGGTATTCAACAATGTCGTACCATCAATGATATCACTCCATACTCCGGCACCTGCCGTATTTTTAGAGCGAACGCGGAACGTATGATTCGTATTGGCTGCAAGACCTGTCTTGTTGTATGTTAATCCACTTACAGCTACTACCGTGCCATCAATCTCCAAGTCATAACCCGTTGCTCCAGTTACGGCATTCCACTTAAGCGCGATAGCGACATTGGTTGCAGAGGTTACACTCAACCCTGTGACTGAACCCGGTAAAGTATTCTGAGTGAGAAGTGCAGTCCAAGGGCTAACGTTGAGCTCCGTCAGGGCTCTTACACGGTACTTATGCGTTGTTCCTGGAGTCAAACTCTCATGTGTATAGACTGGCGCCGTAACCGTTGCTACAACAATACCATCTGCCTCCACTTCATATTTGGTTGCATCAGTAACATCTGCCCAAGTTACAGTAATTGCATCTTCTTGGGAAGATGCCTTCAGAACAGGCGTATTGAGTTGAGTCGTACCACTTACCACGTCACTCCACACACCCACACCTGCCATATTTTTGGAACGGATACGGAACGTATGGTTCGTATTCGCTGCAAGACCACTCTTCGTATATGTTAAACCAGTAACTGGAACTACCACTCCATCAATCTCCAAGTCATATCCAGAGCTACCGGTCACTGCACTCCATTTCAAGGAAATTGCAGCATTCGTTGTGGATGCTATATTGAGACCTGATACTATTGCAGGCAATGTACTCTGTGTCAGGACAGCTGTCCAAGCACTTGTGTTATTGTCAGTAGCTACACGAACACGATATTTATGAGAAGTACCTGGTAATATATTTTCGTGTGTGTAGTTTGATTCACTTACATTCGCAACAATTACACCATCTGCTTCAACTTCATATGCAGTAGCATCTGGTATGGATGTCCACGTCAATGTGATTTCTGTTTCTTCAGAGGATGCCTTCAATACAGGAAGATTAAATTGCGTACGACCTGTTACTATTTCGCTCCAGGCTCCTGCACCTGCAACGTTCTTTGAACGAATACGGAAAGTGTGTTCCGTGTTTCCAACGAGTCCACTCTTCGTATAACTTGTAGCTGTCAAAGAAATCGGAGTGCCGTCAATTTCCAGATCGTAGCCTGTAGCACCGGTAACCACATTCCATTTTACCGTAATGGCTGCATTGGTGACTGCACTCACATTCAATCCACCGACAGAGCCAGGCAAGGTATTTTGCGTTACTACTGGTGTCCAAGCACTTGTATTTGTCTCATTGATTGCCCGCACACGATATTTATGCGCTGTGCCTGATGTCAGATTGGTGTGGTTAAAGATTGGATCTTCTAAACCTGAAGAAACAACTCCATCTGCTTCAATCTCATACGAAGTTGCACCTTCAATTGGAGCCCATACAAGTACAACTTCCTCTGCCGTGGCATTAGACTGAACTACAGGTGTGCTCAATTGAGTGGTGCCCGTTACTGGATCACTCCAACTTCCTGCCCCACCTGAATTTTTGGATCTGATTCTGAAGGTATATTCTGTATTGGCTGCAAGTCCAGTCTTGTTGTATGTGGTTCCTGTTACCGCAACAACTGCCCCATTGATCTCCAGATCATATCCTGTGGCCCCCTTAACAGCAGTCCAGGATACAGACAATTTATTCAATGTAGCATCTGTAATTTTCAAACCATCTGCACGGTTAGGTACTGTTAATTGACTTAGTGGTTTACTCCATGAACTCTCATTGTCAGTTGAGAATGCTTTCAGCACATAGGTATGTGTTGAATTGGCCTCCAAATCGTCATGCTCATATGAGTTCACATTGCCCAATTCAATAGGTTCTCCTCCGTCAATTCGCAATTGATATCGATCTGCAAATTCAACGAATTTCCAATTCAATGTATTCTTTCCCTCTTCGCCTTTTACGGTTAAGATCGGTTTTTCAAGTAAAGTTCTCAGAGAGAATGGATCACTCCACTCACCTGTACCTCTTTGATTAATACCACGTACTCTGTAAGTATAGTTCGTATTATTTTTATAAGGGCCACTTGTATAGTTCAGACCATAAAATGGACCTTTAGTTACTCCATTTTCTTCAATCTCATACTGAACTGCTTGTTGTGCAGCTGACCAGTTAAGGTTGATCGTCGCATCATTCACAGTGGCTACCAGACCAGTTGGAATAGCAGGAACCGTAGTAATTGGCTCCTTTGTTCCCGACTCCTTAACAAAGCTGAATGATTCTGCCTTTCGTGTGTAATATGGATTAAGGTTGGATACAAAATCTACCACAGCACCTGTATCTGCACTAATCACCAAACTAAGTTGAGAGGCTTCATAACTTTGTACATATCTGGGTGTTTCCATCCCAAACTCATCAACTCTGGAAATGTCCCAAACACCTACATCCTTGCCCGACTGTCTATATTCCATGGTACTGTAATATTCCCAAACCTCGGAAAAGTCAACGATAAATGCGTTAGTTACTTGCCCAGTATAGGTAGAAGTATATTTACCAAAGGTAACGTTGGTCATATCTTCAACAGTTCCTCTAATAGACTGACTTCTTGAGAAGGAATATCCTGTTGCTGAAAAGCTGTATGATCTGACCCAACCCAAATCAACCGGTTTCTGATTCACCATCAGATTTCCATTCTGTTCTGATAATACAAAACGATAATCATTACTGGATGCAATAATTCTATTACTCGTTGCGGCATCTGCCCGGTTCCCCCCGTACACGCCAAACTGTCCGAATACCAGCATGAATACTAGTAGACGGACGGTCCATAAGTAAAATTCATTTTTTCTTTTTCCTGCGACCACTTTTGTTCTCCCCTTCAACAGATATGTAGTGCCACTCCCTATGCTGTCACCTGTGGTGAACGGCAAAACTATCTATTCTGCGCGAGAAAACCAATTCCTCTTTTTTACATGTAAAAAATTTCTTATTACGATTTCATTTATAATTTCATCAAACAACTATATTTCAAACGGAATAAATGGAATGGAGACACGCATTAACGTACCAATGATTAATAAAGGAACATATTTTCCTGTCTAGGATCTTGCCAGTGTCAGCGTGTAAATCTCGACCGGAATCTCCATGTGGAAGCCAGCATTAAGAATAACCCGGCCACAAGCGTCCAAGGTGCTGCCTGTTGTATAGATATCATCAATCAGCAGTAACTGTATGGGTTTGGCATGCGCTATGCCCATATGTGTTGGCAGATGAGATCCCTTGTATAACTCTTCAATTAACTTCGTGCCATCCGGGTTGATGGAAAAGGCGTTCTTCATCGTTTCAATACGCTCACCGCGTGATTTGAAGCTTTGTTTAGTGGTGTTGATCTGGCGCTGCAACAGATCCACGATGGGTAGGCGGCAGGCGGTGGCGAGCCCAGCAGCCAGCCGCTCCGCCTGATTGAAGCCACGCTCGGCCAGACGCTCGCTGCTCACCGGGACATAGGTGACCGCGTCAGGCCGCCATTGCGGCTTCATTTTTTGAGCAGGCGTGGCGATATGAGCCACGTGAGCTGGGGGTTCTTTGGCCAAAGCAGAATTCTGCTCCTCTCTCATCGCTTGAAAGGCTTGAATCAACAGCGCGGTTAGGAGCGGCGCGTATCTTTCATGGCCTCGAAATTTGTACATTCCAATCCATTCTCTCATAAGAGCGTTGTACTGTACGGCGCTGCGGTTGGCGATAAAAGAACGGTTTTGCATGTGTGGACGAGCACAGTCCGGGCACCCAACACCCCGACCACAACGCAGGCAACGGATGGAACGGATCCATGGAATTTGCTTCACACAACGTGGGCATATGCCTGGATAAGTTGAAGACAGAATCGCTCGAGTGCCACATGTCAGACAAGTCGCTCCCGGTGGGGCGAGCAGGTGATGGAGACGCTGGGTCAGGTGTTGCGCGTGATCGGTTATGTTGCTGAGCCAGTTGAACATAGGGGGCATACCTCCAGTCTCGGGAATGTATTGTGATATGTGGATACGAACTGGGCAGATGACAATTATGTCTTGGATGGTGGATGCAGGTAGCCTTTGCGACGAGCGATGGTGTTCATTTTCCGAATCTGTGCAACGGCCTTCACCTGTGAGCGCGTCCGACGAGATGATGCAAAAACCACTCTACCCGCCGGGTCATCCATGGAACGCCCTGCTCTTCCCGCCATCTGGACCAGTGACGCTTCATCAAAGAGACCATTGTCTGCATCCAATATAAAAACATCACTGCGCGGAATGGTCACGCCACGCTCCAGAATTGTTGTCGTTACGAGCAGACGAATGGTACGTTCACGAAAAGCAGTAACTTTGGTAGCGCGGTCAGGATCCTGAGATGAAGTTCCTTCGATATGGATTCCGGGAAAAGTACGACGCATTAGATTCACAAACGCCTCAATCTGGGCAATGCGTGTCACAAAGACAAATACCTGGGCGTCACGCTTCAATGAAATTTGGATGTTAGTCCTCAAGGCAGAAGGAAAATTTCGTTTCTTAATACATTCAGCAACGGTAACCATTTTGATCAATCTTGGCACGGGCAAAGGATGGCGGTGGAAACGTACTGGAACTTTGGCATGGGTTAGTTTCCCCTGTTCCGCTTCCCTCTGGAGCCGAGCAGGCGGTGTAGCAGACAGATAGACGAAATTCCCGTCCGGTTTACATGAGGATGCCGCCGCGTGAGCGAGCATGGGATCGTTGTGATAAGGGAACGCATCCAATTCGTCGATGATAACAAGATCAAACCCCTGATAAAAACGCATCAGTTGATGTGTGGTCGCAAGCGTGAGCTGAGCATCTTTCCAGCGTTCCTCACTGCCTCCGTAAAGGGTAGCGAGTGAGGTGTCCGGAAAAGCTTTGGCCAGACGCGGGGCTAGCTCCAGCACCACATCCCTGCGCGGCGTAGCGACCAGTGCTCGTCCACCGCGGTCCAATGTATGTTGGAGCAGGGGGAAAATCATCTCCGTCTTGCCGGCCCCGGTCACGGCCCACAGCAAGAACCGCCCCGGCCCATCCCCTGCGGGTGGCCGGGCCAAAAACGCTAGCGCCGCGGCTGCTGCCGCGCTCTGCGCTACGCTAAGCCCCCACCGGGCGAGCCCGCCGCCGGTGGGGGCCAAGGCCGTGCCACGCGGTGCTTCGCCGCGTCGTGGCACGGCCCCTTGCGCTGCACTGCGTAGCAGCAGCGCACAAGCACGGCTGCGCCCCAGCGCGAGGCAAGCCTCGCAGTAGGCGCACGCCGCCAGGCCGCAGGCAGCGCAGGGCACGCGCTGCCTGGCTTCGCTGCCACAACGGTGGCAGCGGGGCGCGCTCCGCGCGCGTCCAAGCCACGCGTGCCGACGGCGCGTGGCAGGCCCTTCGAGGGCGGCTGTGATGCTCAGCCGCCCGTGCAAGCGCGCGAGCTGCGTAGCCGCGCGCCACTCCCTTGGCGGCTGGGCGGTATCCGCCAGCAACGCCTCCGCCTCGGCCGCCAGTAATTGGCGGCCGCTGATCCGCTCAGCCAGCAGGGCCGCGTCCCGCTCCAGCTGAGCCCACTGCACGGCGGGATACGGCTCTGGCATCCCGCCTACCAACGCACCACGCGCAGCGACACTCCCCGCTTTGCCCGCTATACCTTTTCTGGCCTCTGTTTCCCCCGAGGCCAGTTCATACACATCCAGCTTCCGTGCAAGATAACTCTGCCATTCGCGCTGGCCCCACTGATCCATACCTCGCTCCATCCCAAAATGTTCAACCAACCAGGATGCCTGACTTAACGGTAACGCCTTGTCTAACAGCAACCAGCGCAGCACATGTCGCCCACTTCCTCCCTCTAGCCACCAAGCCACATCCACTCGAATATCGAGTGATAACACCATGCTCCACCCTTCCCCTACACGGCACACATACAAAGCAACCTTCATTTAATCTCCTCCCCCATCGTACTTTCTTCTGAACGCAAAAAAAGCACATGCCAACCCGGCTGTTCGCCGGAGCATGTGCTTCATGTCCATATTCCATCTTCGTATGATCAATCTACTTATCACTATACCAATTGAATCTTTACATCACAAGGTTAGTCACACAACATGATCCATCACACCAATTCTGCTAATAACCAGAATCTTTCTATAAAATTGCGAAACTTTTTCCAATCTGAATCGTCTATACTTTTAAATTAAGAGTTCTGACTTCGAAAAGTTTATATTAATACTCATGAACTCGTCAAAACCCAGACAATAACCATAGATTGCATAAAAACCCATTTTTAATTTAAAAGCAGACTTGGCTACAATTACAAAAAAAGACTACAGCTTCTGCTGTAATCTTTTCACTGTAGATCTGCGAAATGTTAATCCCATTTCCGTTCACATGATGATTTATTGCTCTGACTCACGCAAATCAATCAGGCGAAACGTGTGATCGGTCTGTGCTACCCGTTCAATATCAGCAGGGACAGCAGGCAGATAAGATGTCTCCATGCCTTGCCTTTGCATAAGCTTTTCAATAATCGTAATCGTTTCCGCTTCTGTACGATCAGCAACAACGGTTAATCTGAAGCTCTTACCACGGTATAACAATTCCCGGCAAAGTTCTCTTACAATGCCTTCGATCCGCCCTGCCTGATTGGAAGGGATGAGCAGAATCTGCTCGAAACCTTCAGATTCCGGACGGGAAAGATGGCGCTGGTGCATGGCATGAACGGCCATTGCCGCCAGGAAGTATATGAGCAGAATCATAGTCAGATGAGCAACCATGGCAACTGCACCTCCTCGGAAGGTCATGCTCACCCATGGCGAACATCCCTGTATACAACAAGTATATGCTGTACTTCCTGAAGGGTTACACTTGCATTTCCTATCACTCATATTCCACGCTGATCGACACCGGACGAAGAAAGACAGGCCAGGTCATTCATTCACGCCTAAGCTTGAACATATGTTCTGCACAGCCTTACACTTTGCTCATTTGCAGTGATAAAGTCCATTAACCCGCAGACCAATCCAACATTCTGGAAAGGGCGCGAGTGAACACCAATCTATACTTCGTCTAGGTTGAATCAACCAATGGACTGACTTACCATAAGAACACTGCTTTACAAAAAACATAAGGTATTAGAGCGTAACCCAACCATATTTGATCGAATTGATAACAGCTTGAGTACGGTCGTCCACTTCCATCTTCTGCAGAATGCTGCTGACATGGTTTTTTACTGTTTTTTCACTGATGAACAGGAATTCACCAATCATTTTGTTGCTCTTACCTTCTGCCATCAAGCGAAGCACTTCAGCCTCACGTCGTGTGAGCGGGTTATTGTCGCCAGCGACAAATTTAACACCTGCTTCCTTCGAAGCTCCTTCACTCATTGCCCCTGTTTCATTAAGATACGTCATACGACGCAACTGCATGATCAGTTTGCCTGTTACTTTCGGATGTATGAACGCATGTCCTTCATGCACGGAACGAATCGCATTGATCAGAGACTCTGCCTCCATATCCTTCAGCAAGTATCCGTTAGCCCCTTTACGAAGCGTCTCGAATACATAACTTTCATCATCATGAATGGACAAGATAATCACTTTTACATCAGGGAACAGCTCACGCAATTTCTCCGTTGCTTCAACCCCATTTTCGATTGGCATGTTGATATCCATCAATACGATATCAGGTTTATCCTGATTGCAGAATTCGAGCACTTGAATACCATCGCCGCATTCACCGATGACCTCAATGTCGTCCTCCATATTTAAAATGCGTTTCAGTCCCTCACGGAACAGCTGATGATCATCAGCCAAAAGAACTTTAATCGATGCTTTACCAGTATCACGGTTTTCCATCATCCTGCTACTCCTTTCCCTTATCCACGTTTGTCGGGATATGAATCACTATTTTGGTTCCTTGATTTTCTCCGGATTCAATCTCTATTCTTCCTTCTAACAGTTCAACCCGTTCTCTCATCCCAATCAGACCGAAGTGGGTATGATCCTTGCTTTTCTTGGCAAGAAGCTCCGGTTTGAACCCAAGCCCATTGTCCTGAACGACAATTTTGACGAGCTGAGCCTGGTATGTAATTTCCACTACAACATAAGTGGGATAAGCATGCTTTGCAGCATTCGACAGACCTTCCTGCACGAGGCGGTAGATTGCAGCCTCCATGGCTGAAGATAAACGATGTTCCTTACCTCTTGTTTCAAAAAGCGACCGGATTTTCGTTTTTACCTCAAAATCCTGCACATACTTCCGAAGCGTTGGAATCAGTCCCAGATCATCCAGTGCCATAGGACGCAGATTGAAAATAACTTTTCTCATTTCTTCAAGACTGGAACGAACCTGGCCTTTCAAATCTACTATTTCGGCCTGGACCATCTTAAAATCCTGCTTAATGAGCATTCTTTCTACAATTTCCGTCCTAAGCACTAGATTGGCGAGCATCTGCGCAGGCCCGTCATGAATCTCACGAGCAATACGTTTCCGCTCTTCTTCCTGGGCCAAAATTATTTTCAAACCAATCATTTGTCGATTTTTGGCATTTTCAATGATCCGGGTCACTTGACCCAGTTCACCTGACAGGTACTCGAGTACAACACCCATCTGCGAACCGATGGTCTCGGCACGCTCCACAGAAGCTTCCACATTTTTGGCACGCTTCTGCAGATCATCCCGACGAGCCTTCAGATACATTTCCTTCTCACGATAAATCATCAGATCCAGCTGCAGCTGTGTTGCTTTCTCGTACGCCTGCTTGATATCATGTTCGGAATAACGGACAAAGTCGCGGCTAACCTCAGTCAGCCGGATCCGGGAACGGCGGTAGTTCAGCTCCAATTGATCTACTTTCTCGATCGTTTCCGCCGTCTCCTTCAGTACCGACTTCAACTCCTCGTTGAGTGTTTTCAGCTCATCACGAGTTGCGTCCATAATTTCGAACATTTGATATTTGCTGTTTTCCATGACTTGTATGGCGTTTTTAATGACGCGGTCTATGGCATCGGCTTGTAAATCCACGTTTGTTCGACTCCATTTCTATCGTTTCCGGTATATATCATACCATATCACGATGAGATGGTAACGGTCTTCGTTTTCTGTTCCCATTTTACAGTCAGACCAAGTTGCTCGGAAACGAGTCTGAGTGGGACTAAAGTCCTACCACCCGTTACGTATGGTGCAACAGTTGCGCTCTGTCTTTTACCATTCAGAATGAATTCTTTCTGCCCTACAACCAAATCAATCAGCTTGCCACCACGTAATACCGTGATCCGCTGATTTTTGCTATCCCAGCTTGCCTGACCACCAAAAGCGTCCAAAACATGTTTGATTGGCACATACGTTGTACCATTTTTCAGGACCGGTGCTGCATCAATCACTTTTTTCGTTCCGTTCACCGTCATTGATTTCTGTCCAAGCACAAGCGAAGCTGTACCCGTAGGCAATCCGACTTCACTGGACTTGGAAGGCATCGTGAATGCGATATTGTCAAAAGCAACCGTACCTGATTTCGCACGCTCATCCTGACCTTCTTCCACGTTCACCACATAGACCCGCTTCAGCTTCGCCGGATAGGCGATGTTCAGTCCGTTCAGGTCCACACTCAGCTTCTTCCACCCGTTCCAGTCAATTGCCTTGGCGAGATCAGCATATACCGTTTTGCCATTGGCATCCGTGAATTCGGCACGTAACCAGTTCAGGCTTTTATCTCCCATAACATCCATCGACATCGATGTAGCTGCAGCAGATACCTCTCTACCGGTAGAGCCATTCAGTTGTGCATAAGCGTACATTTTGCCTGTTCCAGCAGTCATATCATAACCGAGTTGCAGTACATTGGAGCCGGCTTTTTCACCAGTTCCTGCTGTAACGGTTGCCGTACCAGTTACACCCGCTGCATTCGTCGTGAAGTTAATCGGATAATTCACGTTTTCGAAGTTCTCCCAGATCGTTTCACTTGCAGAAGCCGAGAGTACAACGACTGTGCTGTAACCATCATAACGACCAATCGCATATCCCACTTGTGCACCGGAATTGACGGAAGATACGGTTAATTGATCAGCAGTAACTTTACCTTTGAATCCGATAAATTCCCATGTCAGCGAGTCTGCCGGAACCGTCACACTTTGTCCGCTCTTCGTTGTTGCCGTTACAGGAATGGACATCGTTGTGCCTGCTTGGAGCGAACCGAGACCTGATCCTGCTGTCAGGGAAGCCAGTTCACTTCCACCCAGTACCGATACTTTAATGGAGGATGAAGCTCCATTGCTCGTTGCCGTCAGTGTTGCTGTACCTGGCTTCACGCCTTTGATTGTACCGTTGCTGACACTCACGATGCTGTTGTTGCTGGACTTCCAGGACATGCTGATATCGCCTGTTGCGATCGGGTTGTAGTAGGTGTCATATCCTTTGGCTGTGTACTTGCCCTCTTGCCCCACCAGCAACGTTTGGCTGCCACTCACGGCAAAGCCCTTCAGTTTACCTACAGGAGCCGTAGAGAACACACCCAGCGTGTTTACAACCTGACGTTGCTCGGTGCCATACTCTGTGTTGAACGTCAGACCGGCGGTTTGCTCACCCAACGGACGTGTTACCATGGTTGTGGAGCCGCCTCCATCCAGGTTCATGCCTTTCCAGACACCCACACTGGTCATAAAGGATTGCAGTTCCGTCAGCGACATCCCGCTGCTGTTACTGTTTTTCTCCGCTGCGATGATATAGACATACCGACCATCCTGGGAGTATCCTACTGCCGTTCTGGCACGAATGCCACCAATGCCGGAAGATGCGATATCACGGGAGAAGGATGCTGCCTTTCCACCGTTCACAAGAATCGTATGACCGCCAATCATCATCTCCAGATTACTCGGATCAACCGATTGTCCGGTTGTTTTGGCTTTTAACTTGTAATCCGCATCCAAGGTTTGTCCAACAGATAAATGGCTCATGATCCAAGTCGCCGCTGTTCCATGCGCACGCAAAATGTACCCATCCTTCGGTACCGTCATGTTTAACGCTTTTTTATCCGAGATTTGGGTAATTACTCCGTTCTGCACGAGAACCTCTGTCGGCGTTGTGGAAGGATCATTTGGACGTTTGGAGGAGGTCCATGCCGGTGTATAAATATACATCGAGTTGGCATGACTATATTTCACCGCGCCCGACTCTACCGTATAATCCTCTTTATTTATCCCACGCAAAGCAAAAGTTGAACCATCCTGTGCCTTCACAGTTCCGTCAAAGGAATACTCGTCGATCATCGGTTTGCCATCCTTGGTCACCGTCAGGGCATACATGCCTGACAGCTCAGAAGGTGTGGAGACCAGCACGCCATCGGAGACCTGTCCACCAATTGGCGAGAGTTCCCCGGATACATTGAAGTAATCGCCATTTACAGCAGCTACTGCACCATTTTCCTTGGCCATGGCACCTGTGCTCTGTTTACTGTTCAGATTACCGCCCTTGCCTGTCATTACATCCAGCTTCACATACGGGTTCTGCAGATCCACCTGGACTACATCCGCCAGTACGTTGACCTTGGAACCGGAACGTGTTGTTGTATATCTGTATTTCATGAGCTTCGCACCCGAAGTCAGAATTTCTTCACTCAACTTGCTTGTATTCGTAGATGCTGCAGCGGCCACCGATTGCCACGAAGTGCCTGACCACATCTGCCCGCCTGCGCTCATCACCGGTGCAATCCAGATCACACCCGCCAGCGTCACAATCGCCCATTTCTTCACCTTACTGCCCTTAACGTCTTCCAGCTGTCTCTCATGTTTCCCCAGCATGTCTGAAACGTCTCTCCCATCTTGTATATCAATCTTAGACATCACGAACACTGCCAAGTAGGCAGCCGATAGCGAGATCTCTAGTATACTCTTCTATTAATAGACTACTTTTTGTGAAAAAAGTTACGCCCCCAGCTAACTTTGAGGGGATTCTTGGCAAAAAGAAACCCATGTATGCAATTAGCTACTCATACATGGGAATTTATCTGTATACTGATATTCGTTATATTTTCAATTTAACTCTGGGAAATGAATTTCGGGTAACATTCGATTGGGGTCCTCTTCGTTCTCACTAATGTCATGATCATAACTATAATTCCAGTGCCCATTGGCGTAATCGAGGTAGATCAGCGCCTCATATATAGAATGGTTCTGCTCTATGTTCTCTGAGATGTAGCTCCATTCCAAGGTTGCATGAACAACAGCTTGGTTCTCCCCAAGAAACACGACTCGTTCATTAGACATATGATACGTAGTGTCTCCATACTCAAAGGAAGCTCTTGTAATGTGCTCCCATGTTCTCCATTCATCAACTGCATTTGCGTTCATTCGTTCAATATCAAATGGCGAAGTGTATTTATACGTTAAATCAAAGTCTTTCTGATTAAACGCTCTATAATATTGCCTGAGGTCAGATAGGACATTTTGTTGCTTCTCATTAAAATTCTCTTTTATCGTATGTACAGATTTATCGATATCTTCTGGAAGCGTAGTATTACTGGAAAGATATCGATCCTGAAGTATTTTCCACATATTATTTTCTTTCTTAATTCTGAATACGATCTCATGCTGGTCGTCCATTACCTGATTATTATGAATATAAGTAACGTACAATAATGCCTGGTTCGCAGATTCATATGTAATGCTTGTGATATCGACATTGTAGATTCGATCAGGGATTTCGCTCACTTGGGGTGCTATCTTACTATCCGTCAAATAAGATCTCTGCATATGATCTGAAGCTAGTAGTTCTACAGTGAAAGCTCTATCATATGTTGTTATCAAATCAAGTATCTCTTTCTCTTGACCATACCCATACTGCACCATCCACGCCGTATTCGACTTTTTATCATACTTAACCGCATGCTTGGTTAACCAGGCGGCATAACGGATAGGTAAAAAGAATTTTCCATCAATCTGAATACCTGGCCTTTGTAATTCGTAGTAATCTCCCGATCCACTAATGTAACCATCGTCCGGTAGAAAGATAAATTTTGATTTCCCGATCTTAACTGAGATCTCTCGATCTACCACTGAGTAATCCGCTTGGTACCCCATTAGTTGAATAAACTCTCGAAACGGAACATACACCGTTCCTGATTTTGTCATCAGTTTAATATTTGTTGGCTTTTCATTTACGTACAGTTGTATGGATTCTTTATTATCTTGAGCATACGCCAGTGATGGTATAGATATTAACCCCAGAACGAGGACAAAAACTAGCATTTTTTTAAGCAAATTTACACCCTCTATCCATGAAATTTATGACTTTATAATATAAAGAAGCGAAACCAACCAGTTGAACTTATTCCCCTGATCGATTTCGCTTCACTAAGATAAAGAGCTAATTACTATTACAGATATCCTAACTTATCCAGGACACGTTTCAACATGACTGCTGCCTGTGCACGAGTTGCATTTCCCTGAGGTTCAAATGTTCTGGCTGTCATGCCTTGAATGATTCCCTCCTGCACCGCTTTGGCAACAGAATCCTTGGACTGGATTTTGTTGCTGTCCTTGAACTTGGATAGAGTGGTAGCAGCCGAAGATTGAAGAGAGACTGTTTTCCCACCGTAGTTCATAGCACGTACCATCATAAGTGCCATCTGCTCACGCGTAATAGGGCGATCCGGCTTAAAGGTACCATCGGTATTTCCCGTAATGATTCCCGCTTCAGCAGCAGCACCGATATAGGCACTTGTCACACTACCGCTACGAACGTCCTGGAAACGACTTGCTGCAGTAGGTTCTCCATTCAGTCCTAGACCTCTAGCGACCAATTCAGCAAATTCCGCACGTGTAATGTTCTCATTCGGTCGGTAGAAGGAACCACCCGGTGTGTTAATTATCCATTTGGCAGAGAGCTCCTTAATGACCTCACTAGCCCAGTGTGACGCCGTATCCGGATAACTAACGATGTTGTTAACAGGGACTACCGACTGATTGCCATTCAGCTGTCCTTGAACAACTACACCACCTGTCGTATTTTTAAAGGAACTAGGTACATTGGATAACCTAAACGTAACTGGATCAATATACGTAAATCCAGATGTTACACTCGGGGTATTGGCAGCCAATTGCATGGCCAGTTGGCTTTTGACATTCTGATCTACACGTTGATCGCTTGTTCCATTACCGGCATACAAATATACGTCCGTATAGTTGCCAAGCTTCTGCGCTCCTGCACCTGCAATCAAGTCTTCCATCGTCCCCGATGAAGAGACAGGTACCGTCTCTAACTGAACGTATAAGGATGGAACCGTTGCTCCTGTCGTTGTACTTGTGTTTGACGTTCCTACACTCCGACTCATAGCCGCCATATCTAAATTAGACAGCGGCACCGTCCAGAGAAGATCGCCATACTTCACACCAATAGTGCCTGTGCGATAACTTGCAGCAATCTGAGTCAGTGCATTTAATGGGAATCCAACATACGCAGCCGATTCACTGTCCGGAATCTCAAATACCACCGGCTGAGTCAATTTCCCGTTTGCTCCAGCGTATTCAAAGGACTGAATCAACTTGGTTGCATCCACGTTGAATTGACGAGTCGGCCGATTATAGTGGGACATCGCAGATACAGCAGAAGCCGTAGTATTATTCATCACAAGTAAAGACTGACCATAGCTCGTTGCATCCAATTCCGACAACCAGGAAGGACGGTTTCCCGACTGATTATTGTTCGAACTATTATTCGTCTGTTGTAACGTAAGTGGACCAAATGCTGTTATCGTGACATTCGACGCATCCCGTAACGGCACTGCCCCAGGTACATAACTCACCGTTCCCGTCTGAGTAGCTGTCGATGTTACTGCTGAAGTATCCACTTTCAACGTCACCACAGAGCCAGAAGCTGAAGCAGACAATACAGTTGTGGTTGAATTACCAATCACTACACTGAACTGAGATGCTGTTAGTGCAGCCTGGGACTGTATTGAATCACGGAAATTAATCTGAACCGTGTCTCCCTGAAGCGTAGCCGACAGGATTTTGCCATTTCCATATGTGTACGTTACTGGAGTCAGATTGAGATATCCTGCTGGGTTATTGTTCAGATCCGTTAATCGCAATGCTCCAGGTACATATGATAGAGATATATTTTGTGTATCCTTCACCGCTGAAGCCAGCGTTAACGTAACCAGATCATTTTCGATCTCGGAATCATTAACGAAGACTGGCTTACCATCGACCAGAACAGAATATTGGCTGTTGAGCGGTTTATTCGTCGTGTTCAGTGGTTCATTGTAACGCATCCATAACTTGTTACCACTCACCTCAGCACTCTTAAACTCAGGTGGTTTGGTATCAATTGAATTGCGGACATAGAAGCCGCTGAACCCAGCAAGAGCCTGTCCACGTGTATCTTTTACAGGCCATGAACCTGGCGTGTATGCAACCCGAACGACTTCACCATCCGTAATCGACCGACTAAGATTCAATGTAACCACAGAGCTGCCATTGATTGATATGCTATTGATGCCTACAGCCGACTGATCCGCAGTTACACTGAATTGTCTTGCTGCATCACTTGAAGTGATATATACCGTCTCAGGATAGTACAACGTCATTGTACTGTAATACACGTTACCTTCTCGCGGCTTGGACATAACAGAATCTAAACCGTTCTCCACATCTCTTGTGCCAAAAGCAGCCGCAGCATTGGAAGACTGATCTGTAAGACGATTACCTGTAGTACCGGGTGCATATGCGATCCGCACAACCTGTCCTACCGCTACACCCGTATCCAAGACAACATATACACTGTCACCTGAGATATAAGTGGAGCTGACATTCCTCTTTTCACCATTTACAGTTACAGCATAAGTACTACTCAGCGAATTAGTGCTGTACAGCCACTCATCATACGTCAGGCGAATGGTGTTATTGCTATGCATCTTAGCATTTTTCAACACAGGTGCAGTTGTATCTGCACTTAATGTTTTAAAGGCCCATGATGTAGACCCATTAAGACCTGTAAATGTATTTCCTGCTTTATCACGAAGCGTATTGGCTGGAATGTCTACCACATAATTTGTGTTGCTATCCAATGCGCTCGCAGGTGTAATCAGCAATTGTCTATTGTTTGAACTATTAATGGCTGTCTTGGATGCAACGGTTGCTCCATTTGATTTTTTGAGCGTTACATTCTGAATGTAATTCGGATCAAGTTCTTTGTTGAACGTAACTGTTAAATTTCCCGTTAATGGTGCATTGGTAGTACCGTTTGCGGGAGATACAGTAGATACCATGAGAGACGTCGGATCGGATATGATATTAAATCCCCAAACATTTCCACTAATTGCACTGATATCATTCTCATTGCTATCCCGCAAATAACCTTCTGGCATTACGATGTAATATGTAGTGTTGTTATTCCAGTTATTCGTGGGAACGATCGTAATCGTATTGGTTCCAAAACCTGTAATTCGAGGTGCTCCTGCGTTTACTGGAATCTGCTCAAATACTGTACCACCAACTCTTCCCTGATAAATAATGAGATTCCCTCTACCTGGGGTTACCGGCTTATCGAACGTCATTACTACCTTAGTTGAAAGGGATACCATTGCTGCGTTATCAGGAACTCTACTCACAAGGGAAGTTGAGCCTAGCCCCAGAGTACTGAAGGTCCACTCTTTGTTAGTCAGTCCCGGAAATGCAGTGTTGTCCGCGTAAACAAATGATTTATTATCTATCTCTACGTAGTATGTTGCTCCCGGTAGAGTCTTGCCCAGTGTAATCGTCACTCGTAGGCCAATAGCTGGTACAGGCGTACTGTCTCCCGCATCCGGTGTCGTAGGATCTGTAATCGGTGGTGTGGGATCAATCACGACTTGGTCACTGGATACCAGCACCGAACCCATCGTTGTATTGTCATCCAAACGCTTAATCAAGATTGAACTTTGTGTACCTGGTGCCTTCTGAACAGGTTTATCAAAATCAATAACGAATGGTATTGAACTATCCACATTCGTTCCTTTCACGGCAGGAACAGTATTCGTTATTCCATTTGCACTTAATACGTGTGCAGCATATGCTCCCTGTTCGACTCCACTCCAACCCGTAAGCCAACCTTGAGCGGTCAGCATAACAATTAAGATTCCAAGCATGCCTTTTCTTGCAATTCTCTTCAATTCCACTGATCTTCCCCCTTATCTGCATTTCTTCTCCTGTCTGATGCACAGACCTCATTATGTATTTCGGTTAGAGAAGGGATTTCATTTAGTTATTTGGGGATTTATTCCATAATTTTTTCTTTGTCCATGACAAGCAGTGAAATCGATGGAAGCACAAAAAAGCCCTTAATTCCTTTAACGGAATCAAGGGCTTCATTACTTTTGAATCTAACTTACAGACCTGCTTGAGTTTTCAAAAGGTCTACTTTGTCCACTTGCTCCCAAGGTACATCCAGGTCTGTACGGCCGAAGTGACCGTAAGCAGCGGTTTGTTTGTAGATTGGGCGACGCAGATCCAGCATACGAATGATGCCAGCCGGACGAAGATCAAAGTTGTTACGCACAAGCTCAACCAATTTCTCTTCGCTGACTTTGCCAGTTCCGTATGTATCCACGTTGATCGATACCGGGTTGGCTACACCAATCGCGTAGGCGAGCTGGATTTCAACTTTGTCTGCAAGACCTGCAGCTACAAGGTTTTTCGCTACGTAACGTGCCGCATATGCTGCGGAGCGGTCTACTTTTGTTGGATCTTTACCAGAGAACGCACCACCGCCGTGACGTGCATAACCGCCATAGGTATCTACGATGATTTTACGTCCAGTAAGGCCTGCATCTCCCTGAGGTCCGCCAATAACGAAGCGTCCTGTTGGGTTGATGAAATATTTAGTCTGCTCATCCAGCAATCCAGCTGGAACAACAGGCAAGATTACATGTTCTTTGATATCTTTTTGGATCTGCTCCAGCGTAGTCTCTTCAGCATGCTGAGTAGACACGACGATTGTATCCACACGTACCGGTTTATCACCGTCGTATTCGATCGTTACTTGCGTTTTACCATCCGGACGAAGATATTCCAATGTACCGTTCTTACGCACTTCCGCCAGACGACGCGCGATACGGTGGGACAGAGCGATTGGCAAAGGCATGAGTTCAGGTGTTTCGTTCGTTGCAAAACCGAACATCAAACCTTGGTCACCTGCACCAATGTTTTCTGTTTCACGAGCAACTTGTTCCGGGTCACGGTTCTCAAGCGCTGCGTTAACGCCTTGGGCAATATCAGCGGACTGCTCATTCAGAGAAGTCAGAACTGCACAAGTGTTATAATCAAAACCGAACTTGGCACGTGTGTAGCCAATATCCTTAATTGTATTACGAACGATGGACGGAATGTCCACGTATTCAGAAGCTGAACTGATTTCACCGATGACAAGCACTAAGCCTGTGGCTACGGAAACTTCGCAAGCTACGCGAGCATTGGGGTCGTTTGCAAGAAACGCGTCCAATACGGCGTCTGAGATCTGATCGCAGATTTTATCCGGATGTCCTTCGGTTACAGACTCCGATGTAAATAGATGCCGGCCTTTAACAGACATGAAGTTTCAACCTCCCATAACTAGTAGTATGGCGATTGCCCGAACAAAACATGACAGCGATTCGTTCACTGTACCCTCGAAGCTTTCCAAAATGGAATAAGGACGCAGAGTCCGCAGTACCGAAGATAAGGATTTTTCAGGTAATTGCCTCAAACGAAAATCAACCTTTCCCTAGTGGAAAAGGTTGCATACCTCAAGTGCCATCTTAACGTATTTGTCAAGACGTGTCAAACGAAATGGGGTAAGGAAAATGCCCTATAAGTGCTGTTCTGCCTGGCGAATTAGCCTTTTGGTGATCTCTCCACCAACCGATCCATTCTCGCGGGAAGTCAGATGTCCCCACCCTTTGTATTGCCCATAGGAGTGATCACTTACTTCACCCAGTTCAGATCCAAATTCTGTATCCGCACCAGCTAAACCTCTGCCACCATAACCTACATTGAGACCAAACTCTGCAGCAATCTCATACTTCATCTGATCCAGCATTTGACGACTTTCGGGTACCACTTTACGATTGCTTCTAGCCATGATTCCTGCACCTCCATTAATTGATTGTCAACAGTTATAGAGTGAGCAGGAACAAGGCTGGCTAGCCGTATTAATGTTTGTTAGAAATGGGTAATCTGAGCAAATGAAAAGTAAGACTAATGAATAATTCCTTTAACAGCTACAAAAACTATTTCAGAGTATATCCACCACGAACCATTACGGTTAGGCTATATTTGTTTCCTTCCAATACCGTAATTCCCCGTCCATCCCTTGGAAAAGAAAGCAGGTGATTGGTCGGCGCTGCCTGTCCATTCGTCAGATCAATCCCGTCTGTCAGATCAGCTACACCATTCGTACCTTCACTGACGATCACAGCCTTGCCGCTACGTACAATGAACTCCGCGCCGGACTTTCCGATCAGCTGTTGACCCGGCTTCACCGTTACGATCTCAACGGCTTCAGAAGCGCCCGAGACCAGTGGAGGAAGGGATGTGTCTCCACCTGTACCGGAGTTCCCGGTTCCTGTAGAGCCGGTGTTGTTACCATTTCCTGCATTGCTGTCTGTTCCCGTATTGGTACTTCCTCCTCCAGTCGGGATCTTACCGCCCAAAGCCTGTTGGATCTGCTGATCTACATAACTCTTTGTTACAACCGGATCATCTGCTGTTCCTGGCTGGCTTGTACCTGCACCGATGGCTGTATTGCTGTATACCGACCCAACCCAGACGCCAACACCAATGGCGAGCGCAGCGAGGGATACTTTCATATAAGGTTTCATGTGAATCATTTTCCTCCTCTGGTAATCTATTAACTTTAACTATAGAGAAAAAATAGACATGCGACAAGCAAAACCTCGCTTCCGTAGATGTGGAAGCGAGGTCTTAGCTTTAAAATATCTTAATTTTCGTACAAATTACCGATTATTATTGGGATTATCAGAACCCTCTTCCGGGAACTCCGGGATGATCGGTTCTTCTTTAGGCAGTTTGGATACATCGTAACTATAGCCTTGTTCTGCAAGACGAATTCGTTGACCTTCGAAAACATCATACAAGGCTACGCGATATGAGCCACCACGTATTTTATCAAATACCGTATCATCAATACTCCAGTTCAGCGTCTGGTTAATGCCTGTTTTCAGATCAGTTCCTGGTGTGATCTCTTTATCAAACACTTTACCTGACCCATCGGTTAGAGACAGAATCAGCTTGTGTCCATACTCTCCACTATCCACAGCTTCCTCCTGTGTTAAGGAGTAGATCATCTCAATCTGTACTGCCGTTCCACCTGTAAGGTAAGCTTTAATATTGCTGCCCGAGAATTTGAACGGATACAAGTCGATATCATTCAGAGATGATAGAACAGATAATGATTTCGGTTGCACCTCGAATGACATGGCGTTAACGTAAGCCGTTGCATCACCTTCACCGGTGACAAATTTGTTGTCAGCAACCCCTTCACCTACAATCAGACGCATATCAGATAATGTTTTCACACTCTTCGGCACTTTGGCCCAGAACGTAACGATACTCTTCTGACCTGGTCCCGGTACACGGTTTGCCTGCTTGGCTGTTGCTTTGTAATATTGACCATCTGCTGTTTTATAGTATCCTACCAACTTCGCAAGGCCACTCTGACGCAGCGACTTATTCGTCATCTCGAATTCGGTGTATACAATATCGGACGAAGATCCCGGATATACATATGTTCTGCGTATGCCCAGCTCTGTTTCTTTATCTGCAGTTCCTTGAGTATAAGTTTTCCCTTCGCCTACATAAGAGAGGGGCTGAATTAAACCGGACGTACTAAGAGTAATCCAATCGTTCTTTTCTTCTTCACTTACTTTCTCCTGCAAAGTTAATTCCAGACGGCTCATATTGAGTTCAGATGGAATCTTCGTCAGGAGATAAGCTTCGGTGACCATACCAGAACCTAGTAACTTGCCGCCTTCTGCACGAATCAGCTTCGTATCTCCATCAATACGTGCAGAATCGATTGTGAACATCGCTTCCAGTTCTGGCAATTGAACTGTTTTGGCCGATGCATTACGGATGGTGACCTTGGCAGCAATAATATCACTGTCTGTCCATGGAAGCCGTTGTAAGGAGCCAACAGATACACCGAATGTACCTTTACTATTCTTAATTACCGTTTCTGTTGTAAGTCCATCTCCACTTGTTACGGATTCAGGAATAGCATAGATGCCAACCGGATAGGAGAACTCAAAGCCACTCGTGCCTCCGCCAGATGTTTCCCCTTCTTTGCTCTCATCTTTGGTTGTAGGTGTCATCGCATATAATTTGATCTTGCTGGTATCCCCATCCCCTTGAATCGTAGTGATCAGCTTGATCGTTTTAGTCGCACCTGGCTTCAACTTCAGATCATCTAGCGCTTTCGTCTCGATCGGATAGGAAGTACCATCTTCTGTACGGATCTCTAATGCGTATTTGGGAACCTTAACTTCTTTTTTCCCTTGGTTCTTAATGACCCACTGCATCGTTAGATCGAACTCTTCATCCTCACCACGGACACGAGCAGATTCCAAAAGAGTCGATACAGGTTGTCCATCAATTGAGATAATATTCGGTTGATTTGCTACTACGTTTACATTGGTTTGGCTAGCTTCAGGAAGCTGTAATGCAGCCACTGGCAGAGCAGTCTTCTCTTCACCTTGTTCTTCCACAAGAAGTAATTCGGACTTTTCCAGTTTCAATGCTGTAGGCAATGAAGCCATTAAATTTAACGTTTTGTTGGCCTGTGCCTGAATACTGACACCTGTACTATCCTTATCCGGGGTCAACGGATAATTCGTACCACCTGGTGTACGTAGAATCCACTTGATATTTGGACTATCCAATAGCTTGTAACTGATATTATTTAGGTTCACGCCAACTTTGACGTATTGTTTCTTATTCTCCCCTGGATACACTTTAATACCAGAGACTTTAACCTTGACGGCTGAATCACTCAAACGAACCGTCTTCGTTTTGCCTACAGGTGTAGTGATGCTATATGAAGCAGGAACATTGAATTTCCCCAACGTGCTTTCATAATTTGGTTTACTGAAATCCCACTTTACAATCAGGAAGTTCAGATCACTTAATTTCACCTCACGTCCAACCTTCATAACATATGTGAGATCCACCGTGGAACCCGGTGATACCGTCTTCTTCTCTTGATCCTTGGCGATCAGCTTTGGAGAGAAGCTTGTTCCACCTTTTGTTTTCACTTTGCTCCAATAATCGAGCATCATCATCGGTGTGCTGTCATTATTTTTATACGTCAGTGTATACGTCACCGTATTCCCGTCGTCTTGCGACAAGATATTGACGTCTGTTAACTTAACGGTACTCCGTGCAGTTACTTTGACCGCAGGTACCTTAGCCAGTGTATGTACGACTTTGTTCGTGGTTGTTGTCTGTTGCTTCTTTGTTGTTGCGCTGTTATTTGTAGCAGGTTTACCTGAGTTAGCTGGTGTACTTGCTGCAGCTACTAAACCTCCACTTGAACTGATGAATAACATACTAGTTATCAAAGTCGTTATGACCTTTTTATGATCCACTTCCAAACCTCCCATAAGTTGCTTGTTGCTTTATAGTATAAACGTTTGAGAGGGACAGAAAGTTACGATCTTGTTGGAAATCATATTCATGAGTTTAACAGATTATCAAAAACTAATTGATTAAGCATCTGTTTTCGGGAAAATGTGTACAAATAAAAATTAAAGAGCTGCATCAAGAGTAATATCTTGATGCAGCTCTTATTGAAATGAACTTTATTAAATAGTATTACCAATAGCTACTTGAAGAGTAATATCAGTAGCATTTGTTCCAGTACCTACTGTTGCAACGACTTCCAATGGCGAGCCTGCAACGTTCTCTGTACCAACATTAACAGTGAATGTTGAAGTTCCAGCTGTGAAAGTTACAGCACTTGCTGGGTAAGTTGTGTTACCAATTTTAACAGATTTAATTGCTTCAACATTTTCGTTCAGTGTTACAAGCAAACTGTTGTTAGTCGCTGCTGTAGCGCCTGCAAAATTGAATGGACCAGTTACTACTGGAGCAGCTGTACCAAGCTCAGCACTGAACGGAAGATTAGAAAGTTTAATTTCATTAACGATATCTTCTGAAGTAGCAGCTGTGTTCACAGTGATTGTTTTTCCATCAGGGCTGATTATAACTTTTGGATCATTAGCACCTGTAGGAAGAGTATTATCCACAGTAAGAGCAACTGCATAACCATTACTTACAGTGCTTCTTGTTGAGGTCAGTTTAACTCCGCTTGCTTCTGCAGTAGCTGGAACAGCTGCTTTTCCTGCAGTAACTTTAGTGGAAGTTACTTTAACTGCTGCACTATCCCCTGTTGGAGGTGCAACTGTGAATGCATCAGATTTAGCAATTACTGTAGTGGAGTTAAACGCCGTCAAGTACTTAGCGTATGAAGCAACTTCTACAGAAACTGGTTTTTTCTTAGCATTTTCGTTAGTGATTTCAAAAGTTACAACATTTGGTTTTGCAGGATCGTACGACGCTGTAAAGCCGTTGTTTCCAGGAGTCAACTGTTTAGTAGATGGGTTAGTCAGAGAAAGATCTCTAACAATAAAGTCATTGGCAATTTGATTTACGTCAATTGCGCTCAAATTTGAAGTGAATTGTACTTCAAATTGTTGATTAACACCTCTAGTAGTTACTTTTTCTACTCTTGGTGCCACTGCATTGTTAACTGGCATCGAGATGCTAGAAGACAGATTCAATTTACCATTAGAGTAAGTTTCGATAGAATTGTTAGCAAAAATCACAATGTCAGCACCAGTAAGATCTTTATCGACCTTCAATGTAACAACCTTTTCATCAATAGAAACTGAAGTAGGGTATGCTCCATTGATTTGGAAGTCACCAGCGCTTGCATTAGCAATTACGTTATTAAAAGTCAGTTCGAATGTTCTAGCATCTTTTTGTACTGCGCCAGTCCATTTCAATTGGTTTACAGATGCTTCACTCAATCCTTTTGCAGCAATAGCAACCGCTTGACCAGTTTTAGATTTCAAACCAGTAGCCCATACACCGGATACAGATCCAGTTGGTCCGAAAGTAACTTTTGTTCCATCGATATTCTCAGGGAACAGGATAACTACGGATTTACCACCATTAACCACGCTCACAGTAGCTTCACTTGGCAGAGCAATGTTTTGAACATTGTTTCCAGCTTTAGCAAAAGTAACGTAGTAATTAGATTTCAGGTTAAGAGTGGAAAGATCCATTTCTCTTCCAAAGTTCAATGTTACTTTGCGAGCTGCTTCATTGTAGTCTGTAGAAGTGATTTCTGGGTTAGCAGTATCATTAGCTACAAATGTACCATTGTACTCTACCAAAGTATTTTTCAATGCTGTCATGTCTTGAACATCTGCAACTTTCAAATTGTAAGTTCCAGTTGCAAGTGTGCCGAAGAACTTAACTTGGAATACTTTATTGGAATTATCCAATGCCGATACACTGCTTACTGGGATAACATCGTTACCTTTTTTAACAGTGAAGTATTTTTTGTCTGCAGCATCTACAGCTTTGTCAAAACGTACTGTCAATTCATTAGTACGGTTTCCAAATGTTGTTTCAACTACTTGTGGACGAACCAAGTCAACTGTAGCGTTGATTTTGTGTTCTTTCACAGCGTTAACGTTACCGGAATAGTCTTTCACTTCTACGAACAAAGTGGACTCATATCCTGGCAGACGGTTAGCTTGAGTAAATTGAACTTCATATACATTGGAAGCAATTTGAGTTACTGTACCTGTTTTATTAGAAGAACCAGATTTCCAGTAGAAGCTGTCGTTAGTTACAGAAGCTGGATCGATCTCTTCATCGAAAGTTACAGTTACTTTTTCCAAAGTAGCGGAAATTTCAGTCACTTTAGGACCTTCAGTATCAGCTGCTACAGTGAAATCAGTAGTTGCTGCCAAAGATTTCAGACCAGCGAAGTCTTCAATCATGGAAGTTGTCAATTTGTGAGCACCTTCAGAAATTGTTCCTGTGTAGTCACGCAGAATTACTTCACGTTGGTTAGCACCTGGAGTTACAGATCCAACAAAAGCTTTATCATCCAATTGGAAGTTGCTGCTTGATGGAGCTACAACTGGCTCAGAGAAAGTTACTTTGATAACTTTAGTTCCCAGAGCTTTAACTTCTGTTACTGTAGGCAGTACATTGTCAGCAGATGTGAAGGAAACTTCACCTTGTGGCAATACAGTACCTGTAGAAGATTTCACGTTTTTAACAGCTACTTTGTAAGTAGTGCCTTGCGTGAATTTGCTGGATTCGTTCAACAACAGGCGAGCTGTTTTACCGTCAGCCAACAAAGTGATGGATTTGATTCCTTTTGCGTTGGAATCTACAGTGTAGTTAGCTTTGTCAGTTGCAGTAGCTTTGTCTACTTTACCGTCAAAAGCAACGTCAACTTCTTTCAAGTTAACAGAAGAAGCGGATTGTACTTTAGTTGCAGCTTCTACAACATAAGTAACTTTTTCAGTGAAAGATTTTTCTTTGTAAGTAAATTTCACTTCAGTTTCTTTGTTAGCTTCAAGAGCTTTATCCAAAGTAACTTTTACAGTTTCGCCGTCGCTGATTTTGAATTCAACAACTTTTCCACCTTCAGTTACTGTGTAAGAAGATACTTTCAAGCTTTGTGCTTCGTCAATTGCGTAAGCAGCGCCTACAAGCAATTCACGGGAAGCGTTAGCTGTGAAGTTAGTGTTTGCATCAACCAAACCAGCGTTGATTGCTGCTTGAACATAACCTTTAGCCCAAGCTGGAGCAGTGTTGTTTGTTTCAGCTGGGATTTCAAGATCCAATGCACGAGTCAGGATTGTAGCCATCTCGGACACAGTCACTTTACCGTTGAAGTCGAAGATTTTCTTCTCAACGTTTTTACCTTCCATGATACCAGCAGCAGTTACTGCTTCGATGTAAGGTACAGCCCAGTTTTTAGCTGTGTAGTTTTTGTCAGTGTAAGAAAGAGTTCCAGTGATCTCTTTCAGACCCAGCAATTTAGTGATAACTTTTGCAAACTCAGCGCGAGTCATGTCTTTGTCAAGACCTGCTGTACCATCCGGATAACCGTTGAAGATACCTTTTGCTTTCAATGCATCAAACTGTTGTTGCGGGGAAACTGCTGTGTCACCGAATGCTACAGATGCAAACATTGAGAATGCCATTGCTGTAGACAATGCTACGGATAAAATTTTCTTCATAACCTTTTTTTCTCCTCCTTGGGCGTTCATAACATTTGAATTTTCTTTTTTAATAGGGTCGCTCGTATTCCTCATATATTGTTGCACCCCCTTTCCAGAGTTGTGAGCAAGTTAATATAAATGATGTCTGTGAGCATATCACAGAAACTTGTAAACTAGTTTATAAAGCAGAATCACACGTAAATAGAGTAGTTTCCTAATCCTACCTTACGTATTATACAATGGGTCTCTCTTGCCGTAAAGCAATTTTTTCTAAAAAATAGACAAGATTCTTCACGAGGTCATTCTTGGTAACAGGCCCAATGTTTTCGACTCTACACTTTAAACGCAGTAGATTTCAAAAAGTTGCGGATTGCACAAAAAAAGTTTTGATTTTTTTTATGTATAGGTACAGTGCGGGTATTGAAGCCATTCAAAACCTTTTCAAACCATTGATACAGCAGTGAATCTGGAATGGTGATCTATGGTTTGTCTGTGCTACCAACGTTTATTTATACCCGCAACTTCAACCTATGAAGCGACAAAATTCACAAAAAATAAAATAAAAAAGCACCCCTATTGGGATGCTTTTCCTGCAGTTCTGGAAATATAAGTTATTTAATCTTCATCGCGAGTTCAATAATTTGAGCACGCATATTTGGATCACTGTTCAATCTCAGATACATATCGTCAATTGGTTGTCTGTTCTCACGGTACGTTTTCTCATGCTTCATCGTCGTGTGAGACCATTCAATCAACTCATTCTCAGCCAGAACCAGATTGTTATACGCATCATGGAAGCCAGTGGACTGTACAAGCCCTTCCATAACTTCCTGAGAGATCTCCTGAGTCTTGCGTGTATCTTCCAACTTTTTCTCCAGAATGACTGCCTGCTTCTCAAACTGTGTCTTTGCCTTCATGTAGCCCAGCTGGGCTTTCGAATAAATCGGTTTCATTAGCTAACTTCACCCTCTAGATCATTGTGTATTTACCGTTATTGTATCTTAAACTCTAGCAAATTACAAAAATAGTTATTGGTAAAAGTTCTGTTTCTTCTATTATAAAAGTACTCTATGTCAATTCATTGACAGCCATGAAAAGGACCTGCCCCTTTAGAGTAAGGGACAGGTCCTTCCTAAATTGATTCCATGTATCAAATGAATTAACTCAAGGTTTTAGGGAATAGACCTGTACTTTTCTTAAGCAGCTCTACAGCAATTTTAGCAGCTTCAGCACGAGTCATATTGCCTTTTGGATTGAATTGGAATTGTGCTTTCTTAGATCCAGCTACTGTAACCGGACTTCCATCCATAATTTTGGCTTTGGTTACGGCTTGTATAGCTGGTCGTGCATAATATTCGATTGAACCAGAATCCAAAAATGACTTACCTAATGCTTGCGACAGTTTGTCGTCATTAGCAGACAGTTTAGCATTCATGGCGCGGGCAATCATTACCGCCGCATCTTCTCTTGATATTGGTAACTGCGGCTGGAAGAAGCCGTCACTGCGTCCCGTAATGATACCTACACGTGCTGCAGTTTCAATAGCTTCATAGTTCCAAATCTCCGCTCCCGTACCTTTTCCTACATCACTGAAGGTCTGCTGTGTTGGCGTTGTAATTGGAATATTCATGCCTTTTACCAGCAACGTTGCGAACTCACCACGAGTTATACGATCATCTGCACCAAACGAATTACTCTTCAATGGCTTCATCAGACCTTTGGCATACATGGCATTAAGGTAGTTTCTTGCCCAAGGGTGATTAGTAATGTCCGCATAGCTTTTGCTCTGTTTCATTACTTTGTAATATCCAAATTCATCGAATGGGACTGTAATGGTATGTTTCTTCGTATCCACCTTGCCGCCAATTGGAACCCATGTCCCTGTTTTGGTTTTATCGGAAAGACGGAATACCGTAATTGTAGCACCAACATCATCCACAATAGACGGATCATAGTTCAAAATTAATGATCCTCGACTAGACGGTGTGAGAATACGCTCAGAAGCGAATGTAGAGAAGATCCCTTCCATACTGTAAGGAGTGAGACCATCCGTACCTGGTTTATAGCTGCTATCACTTTTGCTACCCAGTTCACCGACTCCACCATTAATCCAGTAAATATCTGAGATTAAGGTAAAGTCACCTGTGTCCAATGAAGATGCGAAATTCCCTGAGACAGCAAGCGGTATTTCAATTTTCGGCTTATTCTCTCCACCAATCTCGGTGTCATAACCATAATCATTGATCTTCTCTACAATCCCTTTTTTCGGTTCCGCAATACCAAACAACAGTTTGTTATTTGGATAAAACTTTGTTACACCGATTGAGTTTTGAGATTGTAACACAGTTCCTTTCGGGAAAGACAACTGCAAGTTTTTATTAAACGCCGTATATTTATTGGCAACCTTCGGAGCCATATACTCCGAATTTGTCGTTACTGCACTTGTATAGTAAATAGAGATCGTATCATTAATTTTCCCGCCTGGACGGGTAATTTCAATCTTCACTTTATTCTCTTTATCCGCCTTAAGATCTACATAATCAAGCACAAAACGATTGTTTAAGTCTGTACGTTTCTCAGCGATGTCTTTACCAATCTTCACTTGAGTTGCGCCTTCTGCTTCAATATCGAAGCGGACAAAGTTTTTATTAACAACGATCTGATCACCCACTGTAGGCTGTGGAGCTAATATCCGATAAGATGCAGGCTCACGCACGATCTCGATTCTTTGAGTAGAACGAGCCCCTGTGCTGTTAATTAACTCAAGTGTATATACTTGTGTTCCAGGCGCATCAAATTTCAAGCCGCGAATCCGGCCAATAAATGCATCTTGATTACCCGCAAAGTCTGACCCTGTATAATCAGCCGTATTGCCAGTATCTTTACTCTGAAGCACATTATCACTATTCAATGTTTGGCTGCTGAAAATGACTTTTGATCCAAAGCTCAGATTTACATTCTGGGCCCCAGCACCTCTGAATACCAAGTCAAACTCTTTTTCACTCGTTACATATTTTTCATCTTTAAAGATAAAATCAGGAGTCACCGCAAAAATTCTGCTTAGCTTCTCTTGTGTGTAATTGCCAATTACCGAATTATCAAAAGACTCTCTGCTTGTTGGAATACGTGTTGGCATAAATGTAGATATGGTTGAATGATAAGTATCGATCACATTGATTTTCAGCAAGGTTGTAATTGTTTTGGGCCTTCCGCCCCCATCATCAACTACGGCACGAAGTTCAATCGTATTTTCTCCATAGTATATTGGACCATTCCGCTTGATCGGTAAGCTGAATTTGAATTTTTGAGTTTTGGGAAACTCGATTACTGGAATAGGCGTTGGATGCTCAACATCTAAAGTATCCCCCGTCACCAGTCCTGTGGCAGTCGTTGCAGTCAATTGACCATTCACAATCATCTCTGCTTTCAATGCAGTCAGATCTTTGAAGCCAAGCAATTCTCCCTCTACACTCACGTATTGCTTCCCTGCAGAGGAGTCGAACTCATAAGTTTCTCCTGTTTGCAAGCTTCCAACATAGATCGAACTGATCGTTGCATAGGTAACTTCAACGAATTTAGACAGCTCAGGCTCTGGAGTATCACTGAAGGAGAAGCGAAGTTGCTGCTTACCACTTGCAAGACCATTAATTTCATACACTTGTTGTTTATCAGTTAATCCTGAGACATCCGTAACTTCTGTCATATCCACCGTCTTAAGCCCTGATGGCAGATAAGCTCCTTTAAGAACAGGCCTTGGTATCTTATCAAGTGAGCTACTCGATTCTACGAGAATATACAGTTTATCCTCTTGTAGTGTCGCGCCGTTAAGCGGTACTTTGGACGTAATTGTAGATCCTGGTTTGAAGTTAGGCAGGTAGTACAGGTTCGTGATGTCTTGTGAACCAGGCGAGTATAAATAGCTGGTTGTATATTCTGCACTGAATGCGCCTTGAGCCACCCTTACAGTAAGCGATTGATTCTTACCTGCAGTCAGGTTGTATACATCATTAGAAGTAAATGATACCATACGATATCTTACAGATCTTCCGTCAGGACCTGTAATCAACTTCTCATCATTAGCACCAATATTAACGGTGTAGGGTTGTCCTTGAACTGTTACTACACCTTCATCAGCGAATTTACCACTGCCTTCAACATAAGGAATCAATACTTGTCCAGACAATGTTGCTGTGGTTTGATTTGGATCCGTAAATGTTGACTTTTCGTCCCTGCTCAGTACGGATTTAGTTTCAGTTCCAATCTTTACCTTAAGATCTACAAATGGCTTTGTTTTATCAAAATAATACACGATACGTTCTGTTTCAATACCGTTAGGCTGACCTTCAATTTTAAACTTCAGAATGTTTTCCCCCGGCAACAACTTAATTTGTGATGCGAAGAAGCTGCCATCTGAAGTAACTGGTGGATCAATAGGTTCTGCACCATTAACCGAGAGCGAAACCTGCGTTGCGTTTTTAACCGTACCTTGGAAATCAACACGCTCTGTATCCACTACCGTCTCTGTTCCCTCATTCAAGTTGTAGCTTACACCACCGCCTGGAACAGTTCGATCTGTATATAATACAAAGTTCTCAATATAAGGAGCCGGATCATACATCACATAGAAACTATCGGAGCTTTCTACAGAGCTGTTACCTTGTGTTCCGATAAACGTGATCTTGTTAAATCCTGAAAACAGTGCAACATCATTTGCTGTAAATCGATTACTTCCACTATCCGTAATAGCTGTTGTTACTGTACGGGTCTCGTCCGGAGTCCATGTCTTAAGGGTTCCTTGTTCGACTAATTTCAACTGTTCAACTTTTACCTTCAGACTTGTCCCACTCACCATGGCGAATGTACCTGTAATTGTCAGCGCTGAGGTAGGGCTCTTGTATACCTTATCACGGGTTAGGAAATTGGAGTTATCCTTACCTTGAGTAGAATCAAAAACAAGTGAGAGTCTGGAACTTTCTCGAATTGTTTGATCCGAGGGCGTGAAGTATGTGGAAAATGCGTCAGCTGCCGAAGCAACGGAACCACCGAATAGACCTTGTGGGAACAATGAGAACACCATGGTGACCAACATCATCCAGACCAACGGCCGTTTCTTTTGTTGCATTAAATATCATCTCTCCTCTTTTAAGTCAGTTACCTTTATATATCGGCAAAAGGTTCCAATTATTTAGTAAAAATCTCAAAATAAACAAAAAACCTTATCCACAAGGGATAAGGTTGGGTCTGGAATAATATTCAAGAATAGCTATAACCATTACATTTATCTATTTATGATTTCGAACGGGTCTCCGGATTCAGCTTGACGCGCATGCGCATCAGGAAGTTGATAACCGGTCTTCTCGTTTTGCTAACAAGCCCGATGACTTCTGCTCCCACCTGGAGGAAGAACATCATGATACAGATGACCACAAACGTTACCCAGTTCGCTTCGAACATAGCAGCGGAAGATTGGATAATCGCCAGAACTCCGAAGAACGCGGCAATTCCGTATATGATCAGTACCGTCTGACGGTGACTGAAACCAAGTTCACGCAAGCAGTGATGCAGGTGACCTTTATCCGGTGCGAAAATCGGTTTCCGTTGTACCGCACGACGGATAATCGCGAAGAAGGTATCCGAGAGCGGCACACCGATAATGATCAGCGGTGTAATAAAGGACACGATAGCAATTTGTTTGAATCCCAGCATGGACAGCATCGCCAGAGAGAAACCAAGGAATAGTGATCCGGTATCCCCCATGAAGATCTTGGCCGGGTGGAAGTTGAAGAATAGGAATCCGATAATACTACCCAGCAATACAAGACACATCAAGGCAATCATCATGTTACCCATCAGGAAGGACATCACGGCAATGGTACCAATTGCAATACCAGATACACCGGCTGCCAGACCATCCAGACCATCAATCAGGTTAATCGCATTGGTTACACCAACGATCCAGAAAATCGTCAGCGGTATGGATACCCAAGCTTCGAGTGAAGAATAGGAATCCTGAAAAGGAATGTTAACGAAATCTACCCGGATATTAAATCCAAATACAACGACAGAAGCAGCAACGATCTGACCAAGCAGCTTCACTTTGGCCGATAGTTCAAACCGATCATCGAGTGCGCCGATCAGTACAATAATTGTTCCACCAATCAGAAACGCGCTGACAAAACTCATATCCCGAGTCGTGAACCATGCCGATACAAACGGAAGCAATGCAGCAACTGTAATAATAAAGGCCAGGAATATCCCCAGACCACCAAGACGAGGCATGATCCGTGTGTGTACTTTACGTGCATTCGGCGTATCCATTGCGCCAATGCGGACTGCGAACTTTTTGACAAGTGGTGTCAGGGCAAGAGCCAGTCCCATTGACACGATAAATCCAATGATAAAGATCGCTACCATTTGAACATTCGACCCCCAATTATAATACCTGTACGAAATTATAAATCCCCTGATCTCTTTTTATATATAAAAAATTATTTGTTAGTCACTTTTGATGAAAAATTTTGTTACACGATAACGGAGAGTGCAAGGAAAACTAGAGAAGTGTAACGTTCGCATTTATCACCGGATTTCATCCTTTGGAAAAGGATAAAAGGAAATCTGGGGATAACGGCGATCGACAGGTTGCCTTGCAATCGTAGTGCCAAATGTAACGCTTCTGTTTTCATGGAGTGGCACACATGTAATCCGGAATGAATTATACGCTCATCACACCCGAAAAGCCATCCTCAATTTCTAGCAAAAACACGCATTTATCTCGCAATTACCTGTTTTTAACGGACTTTCGTCACGTTTTCTTTGTCACGCATCACCTTAACAGCGAATTTCGGAAGCGCAAGCATCCGTCCAGCCCGGCTTGGTTCACGCAATAAGCGATAAAACCACTCCAGTCTTAACTTTTGGAACAGGACAGGCGCACGTTTGGTTTTACCCGAAATCACATCAAAGCTTCCGCCAACGCCCATGGTTACGGGAACCTGCAGTGCATCTTTGTGCTTGTGAATCCACGGTTCTTGTGTGTCCGCCCCACGTGCTACAAACAACAGATCAGGTGCCGCTTCCCGAATGGAAGCGATGACCTGTTCATCCTCAGCCGGACCAAAATAACCGTCGCGATAACCCACAATTCGAATCGCCGGATATTGCTGTTGTAACCGAACTGCCGTTTCTTGAATCACCTCAGGGGTGGAACCAAGCAGATATACGCCCCATCGATAGTTTTCTCCAACACGCAGCAATTCATGTAAAAGCTCAAAACCCGGCACTCGCTCAGCTACAGGATCTCCACAATAGTTTGCAGCCCATACGACACCTGTTCCATCAGGAACAATCAATTCCGCAGCTTGCATGACTTCCATGATTGCGGGATTTTCTAATGCGGCCATAACCATAATGGGGTTGGCTGTAATGACCTGATATGGTGTCTGCTTGGACAGCACAGCTTCCTGGAGAACCTTTACCGTTTCTTTCATCGTCAGTTTGGAAAAAGGAATGCCGTAGATCGAAACGGTAGGTATTGATCCGGTCTGACTCATCTTTATCTCATCCTTTGCGGCCTAAATAGTTAATAATCTGCTGTGCAGGCACTCTGGCTTCCTGCTTCAGTTGGGTGATGCCTTCTTCATGTTCCTTCAACCACTGTGAACGTTGATCCAGCAGTCCAACAACAGTCTTGGCGAGTTTATCTCCATCGAGTGTATCCGTATTTCCTGCTGGTTCACTGTCCAGACGAAGCAGGAATTGATCAATTTTCGGATCATACGAGATACCCACCGGAGGCACATATTGCGAAGCTGCATAGATCAGACTGTGCAGACGCATACCGATGACGAGATCACACTTGCTGACTTCCTCCAGCATAAGCTGAGGGTCGGTCAGATCTTCTGTGATGCTAATCTTGCTGCCTTTGCTGGTCACATCACCGAGCATTTCCATAAGGAAACGTGATGCCTGTTCATCCACTGGCAAATGAAATGGCAGAAAACGCAAGTGCACCGCTCTTTTGGAGCACAGCTTTTTTAATCCGGCGGCAATAGCCGTAAGTTCCTTCCGGTCTGACTCCCAGAAACGTACCGATACGCCGATCACAGGAAGCTTGGTATGTCCTCCAGTTGAAGGTTCCACTCGATTAGCTTGAGTAGTAGCATTTGCAGAGACAGCACCTGCGCTCCTCTCAACTTTTGTTTCAGGTAATGGCAAACCCATTACAGGGTCGGGTACAACATGGATCTGATTCCACTGTAACCCGAGCCCACGCAGGTAGTCTGCAGATTGTTCATCCCGAACGGATACATAGGTGCAGGCCTTAAAGACCGATTTGATCATCGGATTGAAAATTTTACGATTCACAGGGCCAATCCCCTGTGCATAGATAAACGTTGGTTTTTTCAGCCACTGGGCCAGCTTGATTACACCCAGATAATAAGGAATGGATTTCAGTCCAGTTGCATCCTGCAATAGACTTCCTCCGCCACTGATTAACCCGTCGCTCTCTTTGAGTGCTTCACGGACTTCCTTCAATTTCATACGATGCACGGAGCGCACACCGTACATGGCGGTTGTCGACTCGGGATCACCCGAGAGAACAATAGGTTCAATCGTTATGCTCGACCTTTGGCTTTCCTCTTCCAGCGCTGTCAAAATCGACTTTAGCACCGCTTCGTCTCCGCTATTGCGGAATCCGTAATACCCCGAGATGACTAACTTTTGAGAAGTGGTGACCATTTTTTCCAACATCCTTCCGCTACTTGCCACACACCCACAGCAATGATACCGAAGATTAAGCCAAGTCCCAATCCCATCACTCCACGAATGAGTGACAATACAGCCGGCGTATGGATATGCGCGAACGTATCCACCATGGACAACTGTCCAATCGCTGCAATAATGAGCACAAAGATGACTTTACGATATTTTAAAGCGGCGAACACGCCAACGATAAACAGCGGGTGTCCCAGCATAAATTCTTTGAATCTCGGTCGCACACCGAACGTATCTTCCAACACAACACGAAGGAACATCTCGAATGGTGTTACCGAACCCGAGTTGCCTGTACGACTCAAATAGTAATATCCAACAACGGCAGCAACAAGTCCCAGTACAACCATCACAACGGTAATCGGTGTACGAAGGATATTTTTAATTTGTTTAATGGAGAACGAACCCGCCCCCCGGTAAAACACAATATAGATCGCTACCAGTGCCATCGGTGCAAAGTGCAACAGACTCACGCCGCGGAACTGGTTAATCACCAGACTGTACGTAATACTGTTAAGCAATGCGATGACAAAAGGTACCGCCAGGAATGACAGAATCGAAGTTCTTACATATAAAACTAATGTCTGTTTCAAACGACGACCCGCAGATGCGTCGGGTTGACGCTGTTGCTGATAGTTCACTGTACGAACGGCCAGCACCATCGCTATGGTCGGCGCGGCGATTGCCACAAGCAAGGCAATTCCTTGCTCCAGCAGCGTTGGTTTCAAAAGGAACAATCCTGCACTGCCCACCAAAGCGACCACAAATGCGATCAAAGTCAGTAGTGGGATAAAATAAGAAACCATAAGTGCAATCATGGCAATTGCACCAACAAGAGCAACCAGCTTGGCATAACGCTGAATCGAAGAATCCTTAACTGTAAATGCTTCAGCTTGTCCTAACTCGAATCCATGCTTCGCCATGCGTTCTACCGCATGACCCGGCTCACCCAGACTATTGATCAGATTCTCAATTGGATCTGTAATCATAGCCTTTGCTGTATTCCGGCTTGGCGATGCATTCATATAGAGCATACGAATATTGCGATCCTTGGTTGCGAGAACAAAACGGTCAGCAATCGTGTCTACGTCCAGATTGGCATCTCCATCACTAAGCGAGTACAGACGCGTAACGTTGTAATCCGTTTTATATGCAAGGGTCTGGAATCCAGACTGCGGTTTCTTCAAGTTCTCAATGGCTGCAAGACCAATATTGTGCTTGTTCAGCAACTGTGCAAATTGGTCGAGACTTTTCATCTCTGCATTATCATTGTACCCTTTCACAGCATCACCATCAAACAAGATGCGCTTTACGCCATTCTCTTCGAAGAAGGTAAGCAAGCGCTCCATCGATTCCTGGCTGTATGGCACACTGTCCGAGATCCGCGGCAAAATGTAGAACCCTTTATCACGTAGCATCTTCACGGCAACCGGATCGGGCTGCAAAGGCTGCATGTTGGCATTCTCCGGAGGAGTCTGCAATATTAAGCCGCTACGACCTTCATATTCCCATGGTACTACCGGAATCTGCCGATCAGCGAACGTTTGTTCAATAATAGGGGTATACGTCTGTGCGTTTTCCTCCGATGTAAATAACACATACGTGTAATTTGCATTAGAAGGGATCACATCTTTGGTCAGGTTCGCGAGATCCTGGCCGTTATATACCATTAGTCGGCGTGTCTTTCTCAGCTCGTCCAATGTACTTTCGAACACAGCCATCGTTGTTACGCCTGCGTCTTTTAGACGAGTCAATTGTTCATTCATGAAATCTTGCGGATGTGCCTGATAGGCGGAAATATCCAGCAGACCTCGATAGTTGAAGACAAGCTCCACCTTTTTGGCAGAAGATTCTGTCTGCACCCGATCACTGATTACAGGGATGGACGCGACCAGACCGATGATAACGACGAGCCACAACCACTTCCGAGAAGCGTTATTCCAATAAAGCCATTTTTGACGCACTACATGTACCTCCTCAAGTGTTGGAACCAAATGCACGTTCAGCTCAAGTAATTCGTTCATTTAACATTCATACAATAGGTTACAAACAGCTTGTGTCAACAAGCCCTCTTATATGCCAGATCCATCTGTAATATTATTTCAAAGAAAAACCCCTCCGCCAACCAACCTTACGGTGCGGAGAGGCCTTCTCATGTTCTTGCTCATTGTTGCATTCGTATTATTGTGCGTCTACACGCGACATCACTGTAGTCACCAGACGCTCGATCCAGCTTTCCGCATCTTCCAAATTCTCTCCACGCACGGCGAAGTATACTTTGATCTTCGGTTCTGTTCCTGAAGGGCGCAAGCAGAACCATGAACCGTCTGCCAAAATGAACTTCAGTACGTCCGCCTTCGGAAGACCGTCCAGACCAAGGGAGTAGTCCAGTACATCTTGTACAGCAATTCCCGCTACTTCTTGTGGCGGATTGGAACGCCAGTCCGTCATTTTGGCTTGAATCTGAGCCACGCCGTCTTTGCCTTTCAGCGTACGGGACTCCAGCTTCTCCAGGAAATATCCGAATTGGTTGTACAGCTCTTGCAAGACATCATACAACGTCTTGCCTTGGCTCTTATAATACGCAGCTGCTTCAGCAATCAGCATCGAGGCAAGGACAGCATCCTTGTCACGGGCATAGTTACCGGAAAGGTAGCCATAACTCTCTTCATATCCGAACAAGAATGTATGACTGCCTGTTGCTTCGAACTGGTTCATTTTTTCACCAATATATTTGAAGCCCGTCAGTGTGTTCATCACTTCTGCACCGTAATGTTCAGCAATAACAGCACCCATCTCACTTGTTACGATTGTTTTGACAACCGCACCGTTGCTTGGCAATGTACCCGTCTCTTGCAGGCGACTGAGCAGGTAATGTACCATAATGGCACCAGACTGGTTACCGGACAAGACGAAATATTTGCCATCATTGTCTTTCACGACAGCACCCATACGGTCTGCATCCGGATCTGTTCCGATCAGAATGTCAGCACCCACGGATTCTCCCAGCTTCATTGCAAGCGTAAACGCTTCGCGTTCTTCCGGGTTAGGGGATTTCACAGTAGAGAACTCAGCATCTGGTTGTTCTTGTTCAGCCACAATGTGCACTTGCTCGAATCCGATCTGCTCTAACACTCGACGTACAGGGATGTTGCCCGTTCCGTGCAGCGGTGTGTAAACGATTTTAAAGTCACGGCCTATGCCGGATTGGATCAGCTCGTGGCTCAGACTGCGGCTTGCTACGGTATCCACAAACGCTTGATCTTGGTCTTCACCCAACCAGATCAGGAGCCCTTGAGCTTCTGCTTCTTCTTGCGTCAGCTTTTTCACGTCAGCAAGGGAAGGCACTTCCTGGATGTACTGAATGACTTTTTCAGCTTCATCCGGTACCAATTGACCGCCCTCATGATTGTATACTTTGTAGCCGTTATATTCCGGTGGGTTATGGCTCGCTGTTACAACGATCCCTCCAGTTGCCTTCTGATGACGCACTGCGAATGACAGCTCAGGAGTTGAACGCAGGGATGGGAACAGCTTGGCTACAATGCCGTTTCCAGCCAGTACAAGCGCAGCATCCAGTGTGAATTCAGGTGAGAAATGACGGGAATCATGAGCAATGACAACAGAAGGTTTGCCTTCTTGGTCACCATGCTGCTCAAGCAAATAACGCGCAAATCCTTGCGTTGCCCGACCTACGGTGTAGCGGTTCATCCGGTTGCTTCCGGCACCAATGACTCCGCGCAATCCACCTGTACCAAACTCCAGGTTTCTGTAAAAACGTTCCTCCAGCTCTTTCGGCTGATCCTGCAAGTCACGAAGCTCCTGTTTCGTTGCTTCATCAATCGAAGCATCCTCCAACCATTGCTGCAACGTCTCTGCTGCTGCTGTGCTTAACTGTTCCATTCCGATAAACCCCTTCCGTCTATATAAATTCAGGTGTGCTGAGTTACTTCAACATCTTGCATCATTCGGTCCGTCTACGTTCCTGCATGATGTCAATGCTCACGTATGTAATCAGCTTGGGTCTGACAGTGCAAACATAATCTCGCCTTCAGCGACCACTTTGTCGTTCACTCGGGCAGTTGCTTTACCTTTACCGATAGAACCCTTCAGACGTGTAATCTCCACTTCCAGAATCAACGTATCTCCGGGCACAACTTGTCCACGGAATCGGAAGTTGTCCAGTCCCGCCAAAAATCCGATTTTTCCTTTGTTAGCTTCCAGGTTCAACATAGCCGCTGCACCAACCTGAGCCAATGCTTCGGTGATCAAAACACCCGGCATTACCGGATACTCAGGGAAATGACCGATAAAGAATGGTTCATTAATCGTTACATTTTTCAAACCAACCGCACGTTTGCCATCTTCCATCTCCAAAATTCTGTCCACCAACAGGAACGGCGGACGATGCGGGATAATTTCTTGAATCTGTTTGATATCGAGCACAGTGTAATCTCCTCTCAGGATGTTTATATGAGCGTTCTTCATCATGGATTTTTCATGTGCGCATAGGTGACCGTTACGGTTACGGATCGTTCTTTCGATCGCTGTTGTTTCCTAATGTTTCTGAACTATTTTTCAGATGGATAACATTAGGAAACAAAGGCGAGCGCTTCGCTTCTTTCGAACGATTCCGTTCCCTTCACTGACTTTAGTGCGGACATGGAAAACCTGATTATGATCAAGTCGAAGCTCATATAAAAGGTTTTTAATTTTAAATTTTGTATGGAAAGCATATTTTCGGTTAACACTAGTTATATCCTTCATGACTGCAGTAGTGAAGGTTAAGATAAGGGGTCTCTCTTCGCGATGACGAATGTCTTTCGCAGGGGAGGCCTCTTTTGTGACGTCAAACGTCATCCATCATTATACTGTTTTCAACGTCAAAAAGAAAACTCCTGCCTGCGCAGGAGTTTTCGCTTAACTCGTTACATTATGGAGCGAATACCAGATTATATACATGTTCCCATGTACTCCATTGCCATACGGAACCGATATCCTGTTTGCCCAGTACCACATATCCAGCTACCATTCCGCCAGCGAGGGCAAGAACAAGCAGGACCGGAACCAGGAACCATCTTGCGATGCGCCATCCACTCTTCTTCTTCTTGACTTCCTTTTTCTCCGGCTTACTGTTCTGCTGCTGTGTTTCTGTCATCACATTCACCTTTTACGCTCTCATATTGTTGGCAAGACCCAACATGGAATCACTTGAAGTTAGCGCCTTTGCCGCCAGCTGATATGTCCGCTGTCCTTGCATAAGCAAAGACATCTCCTGTGTCAGATCAACGTTGGATTGCTCCAGAAATCCTGGTCGGATCAAGGCCGCTGCTTGACGTGTAGCTGCATTAGCGCCAAATACATCATCTTCGGTTAATCCCGCATCCAGACCAAACAGGTTATCCGCAAACTGCACCAGCCCCTCAGGACGTTCAATGTCTACCACTTGCAGCTGTGCTCCAATGGTTGCGTTTGCCGCATTACCGCGTCGGATTAACAGGTTGCCATTTTCATCAAAAGCAACTTTGCTATTATTCGGTGCCGTAATACGATTGCCTTGACGATCCAGGGCAAAGTGGCCTTCGCCATTGACCATCACCATCATATCAGGTGAATTCGGAGTAGGCTTAGGTCTTGTATCAGGTACAAAATGAAATGCACCCTGACGTGTCCACATTTTCTCCCCATTCGCTTCAACTGCAAACATCGCATTTCCTTCAATGGCCAGATCGGTCGGAAGACCAGTCTCGTTCAAGGGGCCTTGAGACATATCCTTCGTTACATCTGCCAAACGAGCACCAAAACCGAGGTTATATCCCATCGGTGTGGAACGCCCATCCAGTTTGTACTTGTCCGGTTGTTGTTGAACCCGGGTTAGCACATCCTCGAAGGCCGCTTGTTTGCTCTTATAGCCTGCCGTATTCACGTTGGCAATATTATCGGAAATGACATCCAGACGTTGCTGTATGGCAGTCATGGAAACCTTGGCACTAATCATGGAATTATTCATTGGTGGTATACCCTCCCTTGTGTCCTGTCCACCCTCCCAAACCCTCCCTAGTAGGGAGGGCCCCAGATGGCGCTGCCCTCTGGACTCCCGAAACAGGCGGATTAGGTAAGTGGGGTACGATCTTGCTAAGTGACGGTGGTGTGTGTTCGCCGCGACTGCCCGACTATGATTCCCGCCATCGTTTCACATGGCTGAATCATAGTCGGGCACGCTCTTTATGCGGCGTGTAGCTCCGCGGGGTCTCTTCCTTGCTTTGCTCCGCAAAGGACTGTCGAGACCGTCGCTGCGCTCAGGTACTGCCACGCATTCCTCGCATAGGCTCGGCTGCGTCTAGGCTCTTGCGCTCCGCGGGGTCTCTTCCTTGCTTTGCTTCGCAAAGGGCTGTCGAGACCGTCGCTGCGCTCAGGTATTGCTACGCATTCCTCGCATAGGCTCGGCTACGTCTAGGCTCTTGCGCTTCGCGTGAGCCTCTCTGCTTTGCTACGCAAAGGGCGTTTGGCTCTCCGCTGCGCGGTTATATTTAAACGTCGGCGTTATACACGCCCGACTTCATTGACGGCTTTATCAAGACTGCGGTCGTAGAATTGTACGACCTTCTGGTTCGCTTCATACGCACGGAATGCAGCGTTCATATCAACCGTTGCCTGTGAGGCATCAACATTGGAACCTTCCAGGTAACCCTGACGGATCTGCACATTATCACCGGCAGCCATCATCCGGGACGTTGCCCCGTTTGCATCGCTGAGACTGAAATTGCCATTACCTTGACGAACCAGTTGATTCGGCTGGTCAATGACACTAATGCCAAGAGTAACCCCTGTTGGTGCACCCGTTGCTGCATCTACCAAACGGCCTTGCTCATCCACTTTAAATTGCTCCACAGAACCTGTCAACACTACAGGTTGTCCATTATTATCCAACACTTGTGAACCTGTTGAACTCAGCAATTGTCCCGTTCCAGTGATCTCGAAGTGACCATCGCGTGTGTATCCGGTGTTACCTTCTGCATCCTGAACTGTAAAATACGCCTGAGGCTGGTAAGTCACCGTGCCGTCGGCCCGTACAAATTTGCCTGATGCGTCAAACGGGACAGGTTGTCCAGTCTGCGGATCATTGACAGTCATATTGGATGAAATGGAAAAATCATTTTTCTGCCCAGTCTCCATAATGGTCCCCTGCAAATTCATGGACAAACTCTCTTCCGCGAACACCCCCGTGTTCAGCTTGCCCAGCCGCTTTGTTGGAAGATTTGCATCTCCGCCCACCAAAGTAATGAGCATTTCCGGGAAGGAACGGCTTACGCTGTTCACCTGTTTATATCCCGTGGTGTTCATATTTACGATATTCTGTGTTGCTGTGTCATGGCGGCGTTGTTGCGTAATCATTCCCGCAGTAGCGGTGTACAGACCTCTTAACATGAATTAACCCCTCTCCTCAAGCGCTTGACCTGTCACAGGTTGGCTGCTTGTCCGTTCTGCTTTCCGAGCATGGCGAACCTTTGCTATTTATATCGGCAGATTAGAACTTTTTCTTAACCACCTGATCCAAATTATTAAGCATTATGCCTGTCCCCTTCACGACACAGTGCATTGGATCTTCCGCCACCCATACCGGTACATGCAATTCATTGGACAAAAGCTCGTCCAGTCCGTTCAGCAATGCACCTCCGCCAGTCAATACAACACCACGGTCGATAATGTCCGCTGACAATTCAGGCGGTGTACGTTCCAATACCGATTTGGCTGCCACGATGATGGATTGCACGGAATCCCAAAGTGCTTCCTGTACTTCATTTCCCGATATCGTTACGGTAACAGGAAGGCCGGATACCATATCGCGTCCGCGAATGTCCATCTCTGTTTGATGTCCACCCGGATGTACGGTACCAATCGCAATTTTGATGTCTTCAGCGGTCCGTTCACCGATCATGAGCTTGTACTTGGCTTTGATAAACTTGATAATGGCTTCGTCGAACTTGTCCCCTGCGACTTTAATAGAAGAGGCGGTGACCACGTCGCCCATAGAAAGGACTGCAACGTCAGTCGTACCGCCGCCGATATCCACGACCATATTGCCGCTCGGCTGAAAAATATCCATTCCCGCACCGATCGCTGCCGCTTTCGGCTCTTCTTCTAGAAACACTTCTTTGGCACCACTGCGTTCTGCCGCCTCACGGATGGCCTTCTGCTCCACGGAAGTAATGTTCGTTGGTGCACAGATCAAAATTCGAGGGTGGCTGTACCAGCTTCTTGCACCCACACGATTAATGAAATGTCTGAGCATCGCTTCTGTAATCTCGAAATCCGCAATAACGCCGTCACGCAGCGGTCTAATGGCAACAATGTTACCTGGAGTACGCCCCACCATACGACGCGCTTCTTCCCCAACAGCAAGGACACGCTTCGTATCTCTTTCAATGGTCACGACGGAAGGTTCATCGAGGACAACCCCACTTCCTTTCACGTGAATAAGCACGTTGGCCGTGCCAAGATCAATACCGATATCCTTGCTAAACATAAAAGAGCCCCCAAAGTGATATTATTTGGTCAGCGTATCCTGTGAAAAAGAGTCCCTTATCACGTCACCGCTCGTTCGACAAAGTGCAACATATATATGTAAAAATCGGGCTGATAAGATGTCATAATTCGATCCTGTACCAGCATTTAACATATCATACTTCAGGGGAGGGATTCAATGCATGTGTGAGCTTTTTGGCCTACGTCTTTGTGAAGATGCTTACGATTTGGCGGAAGCCAACACCTCACGTTTCTTGCCACTCGTTTTTTTGTATTTAATTTTGGTCGCTTCACCGCCCCGCAAATGGCGGATAGACTTGTGATACTCCAAAATGTGTTTCACCTGGTCAGCAAGATCAGGGTTGATTTCCGGCAGACGCTCCGTCAGATCCTTATGCACAGTACTCTTTGACACGCCGAATTCTTTGGCTATGGTACGGACCGTATTCCTCGTCTCAACAATGCAGCGACCAATTTTGATGGTCCGTTCCTTGATGTAATCGTGCACGCTCCCGCCTCCCTACTGTGTGGATAGTTTGGTACATTATATGAGGAGCATGCCTATATATTCGCGGTTTAGAGGTGTGACAAGCTTCGAAGGTCCCATTATTTTCTGAAAAGCACAAAAAGAGCAGAGGTTTAACCCCCTGCCCGTCATGTTGCTGCGGTAAAATTCATTTATTTTTCCGGAAGATATCCTTGAGGGTTAACCGGCTGTCCGTCTTCGTACACTTCAAAGTGAAGATGGTTGCCAAGCGTTTTACCCAATTCATTGACGCCAGCGGATGCAATCGCATCTCCCTGTTTCACTTCGTCGTCCTGTTTCACTTTGACGTCTGCCAAGCTTTGGTACACCGTCTTCAGGTTATCGCTATGTGTGATTTCCACAACTTGACCTGTGAGCGGATTTTGCTCAACCCGGGTAACTTTACCGGCGAGTGCTGCTTTGACTTCAAACGTTTTGTTATCCCCACGTGCCAGATCCACACCCGTGTTCGGGATGAATGTATCATTGTACTGCACCATTGCCGCTTCATGTTCCTCGGTTGAAGCTTCGCTATCATAGAAAGGTTTCACTACCGAAATTTCGGACGGTACCGCTACCGGCCATACAAAATTCTCCGACTTTGCAACAACTTCCACACTTTCTTCTTCTCCACCTACTGCTGTTCCTTCTGTACCCGCCGATGCGCCTGTTTCTACTACCCCGCTAGCAGGGTCCGAGTTTAGCGTTTTGTCGCCTGTGCCCTGATAGACCCACACTAAGGTTAGTATAATGCCTGCTGCTGCGATGTAGGCTGCCGGGAAGACCCAGCGTTTGGACATTGCTCTTTTCCATGAAGAGGGCTGACTAGCCGGTACTCCTTGAGTTGTTTTAGGAGTTTCTTCTTGGTTTGTTTTTTTGTTTTGTTCATTCATGTTAATCACCTCAGTAACAAGTGTTACCGGGTGCAACTCTTTTATACACGCGCGACTCTAATTATTTTCACGGAGGTTTCAGAGAGTGCTATATATGTGAAGGGTGAGTGGTTAGTGCGTGCGCCGCTTCGGGGCCAGAAAACCTTTCGACCGCTGGTTACTACCAGATTTCTTCTATCACCTTCTTCAAAGGTGAAATCCGATAGTAAAGGCGGACACTTCGTTTCTACAGGTCTTTTCTGTCCCCTGCGCTCCCCATACGCTAGCACTCTCCTCATATATAGCCGAATCTCGAAAGCTCCGGAATGGTGAAATCCGATAGTAAAGGCGGACACTTTGTTTCTACAGGTCTTTTCTGTCCCCTGCGCTCCCCATACGGCTAGCACTCTCCGCATATATAGCCGAATCTCGAAAGCTCCGGAATGGGTGTTGGTAGACTGGTCCGGATTGCCTGTAGAGGCCAATCCTTCTATGAGGTGCATTTATCGGTGAGAGAAAGGATATAGGATGTGACTGGATAATGCAGATTTAAACCGCCCAGGTTCTTTGAAAGTGAGATGTGAGATTAGAGATAGACAAAGCGCGCCAATACTGAATGTTCCATCTAACATCTTGATTTGAAAGAAGCTAAATCATGAATGGTTACAGTATAGTTAGAAGTTGCTTAGTAGACAGGGAACATAAATCAATTTTTTAACCTTAGGGCTTGGAAACTTAATTTCAACGTTCTGGTTCTGGTTCGGCTTGCTTATTGCGAATGAGCATGTAGTGAATGGCAGTATCCTCCATTTTGTTAATGATTAGATTATAAAATATTTCTAACGAACTCAGACGGCCTTATTGGCGGGGAAATCGCGGCTTAGGAATTCTAACGAACCGTAGACACACTAATTACTCTTTAGGGCGCTATTATTGGATCAGTTCGGTGGTATATCGTGATATAACGTGTCTGAGATTCGTTAGAATTTCCATTCGTTGTGATAACGCCCAATAAGATCTCTCAGATTCGTTAGCACGCAATGATATACGGAGAGTCTGATGAGTTCCAAACCAAAACTGCTCTCATTCACATACATTTGCATACATTCGCACATACTCCTACTCATTCGAATTATTTCGCTTTATCCATCCGTGTTCATCTCTCCTACTTCGATGCAAGCATCTTGGATGCCTGTCCGAATGAAATGCCGGTATAGTAGTGTTTGAGAATTTGGGTGGCCGTGTGTCCCTCCTGCGCCATGCCGTTTGCTCCCCATTGGCTCATGCCAACCCCATGACCGTAACCGTACGTTGTAATCTGGATTTCGTCACCTGTGGTCTTCCAACTGAACTGGCTGGATCTTAATCCAAGCAGTTTACGAACCTCGGGTCCGCTGAATGTCTCACCTGCGATCTGCATTTCCTTAATCCGATGTCCTTTGGTTGTAGACAATACTTCCATCCACGATCCACCCTTCTGTGCGGTAACCGGAATAGCATCCAAGTTTAACTTCTGCAGAATATCATTACGCTTCATGGTGACGGTCTGCTTGAATCCTGGTGCCAGGTTTTTGTCCCACGGACTGTCTACACTTTGCAGATACGGCACGGCGTTCCCCCATACATCCTCAGCATTCTCGGTATACCCATTACTTGTGGAAAAAAAGGATGCGGTGATTGCCTTGCCCTGATATGTCATCACCGTATCTCGACTTTCGCGCACAGCCTGTTGCAGCTTCTCCCATTCCTTCGCCTTCCCTAGACGCGTCCAATCCGATTCCACCTGATCTGGCGGAATAAACACCTGATGGCTGACCGTATCCGTCACATCCGCCGCACCTGATGGAACACCGCTTGTATCACTCGCAGCTAACCTACGCACGATAAATGTACGAGCAGCTATTGCCTGCGCCTTTAACGCCTCCAGTCTGAATTCCGCTGGCATCTCAGCTGCCACAACCCCGGTAACATAGTCTTCCAATGGCAGATTCATCGTTGTGCCCGTTGCAGACAGGTATACGCGCACTTTAGGTTCAGGGTACGTAACAGGAACGGCTGGCGCAGGAGCTGGGGTTCTTGTACTGCTTGAATCTGTTGGAGCAGGGATCGGCTTTGGTGATTCACTTGTCCGCGGCCATACCAGAATTACCGGAATCAGTAACGCCATTGCCAATAAGGCAGATACAGCGGCAGCAGGTTGCCATCGCGTCGTATTACGTCCCCATCGGGGTTTTCGTCCAAATGTCCGCATTCGGCGACGCTTCACTCGGCGGAACTGGTCCAGCTCAATAACAGGTATATGAATATGCTCGGTTGTCTGTCGGTTCAGTTCATCTGCCGACACCCGTCCTGGATTGGATAATCTTGCAGGCTGTGATGGAACAGTCCTCAGGTTCAATGGGGCAGGCTTGTCTTTTTCCACTCCAGAAACGATATTTCCCTCCGGCTCTTGCATACCTGGACGAGGGACAAGGGGTACCTTTACCTGTACACGAGCTTCTTTCATTCGAATATAACCCTCCGTTATCTATGGCCGGTCATGTGCCGGTCGTGTTGTTCAAATCCATAGTTTAGGTTATGAGCTGGCTTGATCTGATAGAACCTGATTTGAGAGAAACGAGGCCCTTTTCGTTCTGTTCAATTTCTTGTTTTCTTTTGCTATCTACATCTTAGAAACGTTGACCTGTCGCTGTATACCGGTGTTTAGCTGGATCCGACACCCATATAAAGTATGCTCTTTCATTTGGTTCAGAATCGATACAGAATACGATGTTATGCTATACAAGTTAGGACCAGCTATTAATAGAATCAGGTATCAAATATCTCGTTGTCTTCTTAAAAGTAAACACAAAAAAAGCCAAGCCAGATGGCTTAGCTTTATCATTTTTGACAATCACGTTCCATCGCATTCATAATCCACACAACTGTGTGACTTATAATAGAGGGACCATATTTTTTCTATTCAATCCAGTGTTAAGCCAAAGTTGGTTGCACCTTAAACATCGGTACTTCTTTCTCCACTTTTTCACTAGGTGCTTTGGTTGCTTCCAGCTTAGGCTCATCAACCGAGATCCGATAGATGTCAGCGCCAAGTCCATTAAGCTTCTCAGCGAGATGTACATAGCCACGGTCGATGTGATGAACACCGCCCACTTCCGTTGTACCTTCAGCAACAAGACCTGCAATAATGAGTGCGGCACCCGCACGCAGATCGGTAGCCGTTACTTTGGCACCCTTCAGTTTGGCATTACCTGTGACGATGGACGAACGTCCTTCAACTTTGATCTCCGCATTCATCAATTGGAATTCATCCACATGCATGAATCGGTTTTCAAAAACAGTCTCTGTCACGACACTTGTTCCTTCAGATGCAAGCAAAAGTGCCATCATCTGGGATTGCATATCTGTCGGGAATCCTGGGTATGGTAATGTTTTCACATCCACAGCCTTAAGAGGGCGATCTGCGATTACACGCACGCCATTCTCATCCGGTTGGATTGTAACACCCATCTCTTCAAGCTTCGCGATAACGGAGCCTAAATGATCAGAGATTGCACCTTCAATGTACACGTCACCACCCGAAATTGCAGCAGCAGCCATATACGTACCAGCTTCTACCCGATCCGGAATAACGGTGTGTGTAACACCTGTCAGTTTCTCCACACCTTCAATGCGGATCACTCCAGTACCAGCACCACGTACGATGGCACCCATCCCATTCAGGAAGTTGGCAAGATCCACAATCTCAGGTTCTTTTGCCGCGTTCTCCAGAACAGTTACACCTTCGGCCAATGTTGCAGCCATCATAATATTTTGAGTGGCACCTACGGAAGCCACATCCAGATAAATTTTCGCGCCACGCAACCGACCTTGGCTACGAGCTTCGATATAACCTTGGCCCAAGCTGATCTCTGCGCCCATGGCTTCAAAACCTTTCAAATGCTGATCAATAGGCCGTGTACCGATGGCACATCCACCAGGAAGTGAGATTCTTGTATGACCCATACGAGTCAACAAAGGCCCCATGACCAGGAAAGACGCCCGCATTTTACTTACCCATTCATACGGGGCTTCACAGGAAGTAAGTTTCTCCGCATTTACGGTAATCACTTCGTCCCGGTATGTAACTCCCGCTCCCAGCGATTCCAACACCTTGTTAATCGTCATCACATCGTCTAGAGGAGGCGCGTCAATAATAACGCTTTGTCCTTCTTCCCCTAAGAGAGAGGCAGCGATGATCGGAAGAACAGAATTTTTAGCGCCGCTAACTTTGACACTTCCGGTCAACCTTTTGCCACCGCGGACGATAAATTTGCTCATCATGGTTCCCTCCGCGCTTTTATTCCCTTTTCTTCATTCCGGAATACGTAAGCCCCACTATGCTAGAAAGGACTGTTGCTGTGTGTGGAATTTCGACATATTCTGGCATATTGCCACAGATGTCTGTTCAGAAAAGAATTGGTTTTTATAATCCATATCAATGATACCATGTGCCGTGCATCTTGCTATTCAGCATGTAAAAATCAGTGTCTTACAAGCCAGCAGAGCATCAGAACAGACAGAGTGGGATGGTTATTAGCCGGCATGAACCGGATATCCCGTTTATAACTACAAAATAAGTGAACAATTGTGAATTCCCTAACTTCCATCATAACATTGTTGAATTGTACGATACAAGCATTTTTACATAAAACATCTCAAATTCATCCAATTTTACGTCACATTTTTTTCTTAATTTCTTTACCGACAACTCATACTCTAATTGTTAACACAATTAATCGATGTTATTCGACAATGAGCAGCTTGAAGAACCTAACAGATGATTAACCAACCATCTCAACATTAAAACAAATTACGCAACATTTGAGTCCAGGACAAGTAGTCAATGACAAAGCCAGCAACGGCATGCCCCAAAATGATGGCGAGCAACAAATGCAACAGTCTTCCCTGAGCACCTCGTGGTTGCCTGATGATTAAATCCAGTTTGAGATTTGTCAAAGCCCACCAAGACAACGCAATACATAACAGGGAGACGATGATTGAGACCAAGCCATTGGTGCTTAACGCTTGGTTCACCTGATTCGTCAGATCAGTATCCATATATTCTTTACCTCCACATTTGTTGCAGCGATCAGCATATCATATGCCCGGCACCCATAACTTGTTAGTATACTGGAATGTCTTAAGCACAACATACTGAGCGTACTGTCAGATTTACTCCTGCCAGGCAGGAATCTCCTGATGCCCAATCACCGAGCAGCAACAATGCGGCTGTGCATGACTATGGAATCTACTACGCAGCTTCCTGCTTCTGCTGACTCTATGGAATATAGGCTCTTTCATCATACATTGTCAATTACATTGATTTCCACTTCTAAAATATTTTAATTTTAAAATGCCGGGATTTTGTGACTAAAACGACATAAAAGAGCGCTATTTCGATATCGATTCTGTCATTTCCTCGGAAATAATTTAAATTTACTCATGAAAAAAATGGTTCTCTTAGTGGTAAATGCGCCCACTACTTTAGTCCTACATTCTATTCAAATAATCATAATCGGTGAATATTTTGCTTAAAATACTTCTGTTTACTGAAGGGATAGGATGGATTTGTGGTCAGCCCTTTTGATATATTCGATAAAACAATTCTATTAAACAAACTCAAAAAAGCCCGGCAGACTAAGCCGCCAGGCTTCAAAGAATCGTTTATTTGCCGAACACATTAATCCGGTTAACCGCTTTTTGCAGCGCAATCTCTGCACGACGGTGATCAAAGTGGTCCTGATTGCTTTGGCTTGCAAGCCGACGTTCTGCCCGCTCTTTCGCCGCACGCGCACGATCCACATCAATGCTTTCCGGGAATTCAGCACTCTCTGCGAGTACAACAACCTTATCTTTACGAACTTCGATAAACCCGCCACCGATAGCAACTCGTTTATTTTCTTTTCCGTTATGGATATAGATTGGTGCAATCTGCAAAGGTGTAACCATAGGAATATGACCTGGCAGAATGCCCAGTTCCCCTTCAATACCACGAGCCGTAATGCTATTCACCTGTTCTGAATAGACCAAACGCTCGGGTGTTACGATTTCCAACAAAAAGGTGCTCAATTCCATCCCTCCTGAAATATCCGAAGGATAGCCCGCTTCATAAGGACAATCCTGGATTCAGACTAAACCAGTGTTTTGGCTTTCTCCACTGCCTCTTCAATTGTACCAACAAAGAGGAAAGCTGCTTCCGGAAGATCATCATACTTACCTTCGAGAATCTCTTTAAAGCTGCGCACCGTTTCTTTAACTGGAACGTATTTACCCGGAATACCGTTAAATGCTTCAGCAACGTGGAAAGGCTGGGACAAGAAACGTTGGATTTTACGAGCACGGTATACAAGCGCTCTATCTTCTTCACTCAACTCGTCCATACCCAGGATTGCAATGATATCTTGCAATTCATTGTAACGTGCCAAGATACGTTTAACGCCTTGAGCTACGCTGTAGTGTTCTTCACCTACAACTTCAGGGGACAAGATCCGGGAGCTGGAAGCCAGTGGATCTACCGCAGGGTAGATACCCATCTCGGAAATTTTACGCTCCAAGTTCGTCGTTGCATCCAAGTGGGCAAACGTCGTTGCAGGAGCCGGGTCAGTGTAGTCATCCGCAGGCACGTAGATGGCCTGGATGGATGTTACAGAACCTTTTTTCGTTGATGTGATACGTTCTTGCAGTTGACCCATTTCTGTTGCCAGCGTAGGTTGGTAACCTACCGCGGAAGGCATACGTCCAAGCAAGGCAGATACTTCTGAACCCGCTTGGGTGAAACGGAAGATATTATCGATAAAGAGCAACACGTCACGGCCTTCTTCATCACGGAAGTATTCCGCCATCGTCAGACCTGTGAGGGCTACACGAAGACGTGCGCCTGGAGGCTCGTTCATTTGTCCGAAAACCATTGCTGTTTTGTTGATAACGCCGGAATCACTCATCTCGTGATACAAGTCATTACCTTCACGTGTACGCTCACCAACACCCGCAAATACGGAGATACCGCCGTGCTCTTGTGCGATGTTGTTGATCAATTCCTGAATGGTTACCGTCTTACCTACACCGGCACCACCGAAGAGACCGATTTTACCACCTTTAGCGTAAGGAGCGAGCAAGTCGATAACTTTGATTCCTGTCTCCAGCATCTCTGCTTGGGTAGTCAGTTCATCAAATGCAGGTGCTGAACGGTGAATCGGGTTCTTGTGCTCAGCAGCTACGGCACCGCCAGTATCAATCGCTTCGCCGAGTACGTTAAATACACGACCCAGTGTTGCTTCTCCGACGGGTACAGAGATTGGTGCTCCTGTATCTAAAGCTTCCATACCACGAACAAGTCCATCCGTGGAGGACATCGCAATACAACGTACTCGGTTGTCACCCAGATGTTTCGAAGCTTCGAGTGTAAGGTTTACACTAACGCCGCTCTCACTTACTGTAGTGATCGTAATGGCATTGAGGATTTCCGGCAGACCGCCGCGATCAAACTCGACGTCAACAACCGGACCCATGATGCTCACAACGCGTCCTTTGTTCATCTTAACGTTCCCCTCCTACAAGCCTGCTACTTTTGCAAAAATAATGTACCGTTCGTTTATCTTTGCTCTGCAAGCCTTCATTAATAAAAAAACGGTTAGCCTTGTGCTGCGTTGGCACCTGCCACAATTTCCGTAATCTCCTGCGTAATCGCCGCTTGACGGGCACGGTTGTATGTCAATGACAAGTCGTTAATGAGTTTGGATGCATTTTTGGTTGCATTACCCATTGCCGTCATTTTCGCGCCGAGCTCACTTGCCTTACCGTTCAGAAGTGCACCATAGATCAGCGTTTCCGCGTAACGCGGAAGCAAGACCTCAAGTACAGCTTCAGCAGACGGCTCGTATTCGTAGCTTGCCGTTGGTCCTTCCGCAGCAGTTACCTCAGGTGTTTCCATCGGAAGAAGTTTTTCTACCGTAGGAATCTGGGTCAACGCATTCACAAAGCGGTTATAACAAATGTACAATTCATCAAATTCAGCCAGTTCAAACCCATGAACAGCCTCGTGTGCGATGGATTTGATGTCTGCAAATGAAGGCGAATCCGACAGATCCGTTGTTGTGGATGCCATCGCAATTTCACGACGTCTGAAGTAATCGCGTCCTTTACGTCCAATGACGAACAATTCGTAGTCATCCTGGGAGTTGTGGCGTTCTTTGAGCGTCTGATTAACCTGACGCAAAACGTTCGCATTGTATCCACCTGCAAGACCACGGTCCGATGTAATGATCAGGTAAGCTGTCTTTTTGACCGGACGGCTCTCCAGCATCGGATGCTGTATACCTTGCGTGCTTGATGCAATACTAGCTACAACTTCTTTCAGTTTCTCCGAATAAGGACGGGCTGCTTCCGCTTTTTCCTGCGCTTTACGCAGTTTTGCAGCAGCTACCATCTCCATTGCTTTGGTGATCTGCTTGGTGCTTTGTACGCTTTTAATTTGCCGCTTAATTTCGCGCATGCCTTTTGCCATGATTTCACCACCTTAAAGTTTTGACAAAGTCAAAACTACATCGTAAGCATCATCTTTTTTTGACAGAGTCAAAGTATTACATGCAGACATGCGGAATCGGTTAGACAACTCCGCACCTGCAATCATTTATTTAGACAGAGACAGCAAAGCTCTTTCTGAACTTCTCAATTGCACCTTTCAGTGCATTTTCGTTGTCTGCAGTCAATTCTTTAGTATCACGGATGGATGCAAGAATCTCCGGATGGCTGCTCTCCATGAACGCGAGGAACTCACGCTCGAAACGAGTAACATCACCTGTTGGAATCTCATCCAGGAATCCTTTAACCGCAGTGTACAAGCTGACAACCTGTTGTTCTACAGGCAGAGGCTGGTTAACACCTTGCTTCAGGATTTCCATCATACGCGCACCACGATTCAGGCGGGCCTGAGTCGCTTTATCCAGATCGGAACCGAACTGGGAGAACGCTTGAAGCTCACGATATTGAGCGAGGTCGAGACGCAGGGAACCTGCAACCTTTTTCATCGCTTTGATCTGAGCAGAACCACCGACACGGGATACGGAAATACCTACGTTGATCGCCGGGCGTTGTCCAGCATTGAACAAGTCAGCTTCCAGGAAGATTTGTCCGTCCGTGATGGAGATTACGTTCGTTGGGATGTATGCAGATACGTCGGAAGCTTGTGTTTCAATAAACGGCAGTGCGGTTAAAGAACCACCACCAAGTTCATCATTCAGCTTCGCAGCACGCTCCAGCAAACGGGAATGCAGGTAAAAGACGTCACCCGGATAAGCCTCACGGCCCGGTGGACGACGAAGCAACAAGGAAAGCTCACGATATGCAGAGGCTTGTTTGGTCAAGTCATCATAGATAACCAGAACGTGCTCGCCTTTGTACATGAAGTACTCACCCATCGAACAACCGGAATACGGTGCGATGTACAAGAGTGGTGATGGATCGGAAGCTGCTGCAGTTACAACTATTGTGTACTCCATTGCGCCTTTACGACGAAGAGTTTCCACAACTTGAGCAACCGTAGACTGTTTCTGACCAATAGCCACATAGATACACTTCATGCCGCTACCTTTTTGGTTCAGGATCGCATCAATCGCGATGGATGTTTTACCTGTTTGACGGTCACCGATGATCAACTCACGTTGTCCACGACCGATTGGAACCATTGCATCAATGGCTTTGATCCCTGTTTGCATCGGCTCATGAACCGATTTACGATCCATTACGCCTGGTGCTTTACCTTCAACCGGACGGAATTCCGTTGTAGCGATTGGCCCTTTGCCATCTACAGGAATACCGAGCGGGTTCACAACGCGTCCAATCAATGCTTCGCCTACAGGCACTTGCATGATTTGACCAGTACGTTTCACTTGGTCACCTTCACGAATATCGTAGTAAGGTCCCAGGATAACGACACCGACATTGCTTTCTTCGACGTTCATGGCGAGTCCCATAACACCGCTTGGGAATTCAACCAACTCGTTGGACATGACGTTCTCAAGTCCGTAAACACGAGCGATACCATCACCAACCTCGATTACCGTTCCGACTTCGACTACATCGATATCGGTCTTGTATTGTTCGATTTGGCTCTTAATTAATGTACTGATTTCTTCTGGTTTGATACTCAAGTGTCCTCACCCCAATCTACTGTACTCGTCTGTTAAAAGACTGCTCAAGACGTTCGAGCTTGCCAGCCAAGCTGCCGTCATAGATCGTATCGCCAATGGCGACTTTCAATCCGCCCAGCAGAGTCGGATCAACAATGTTCTCGATACGAATCTTTTTATTCACACGGCCACCGAATTCACGGGCTACCGCTTCTTTTTCTTCATCATTCAACGCATAAGTCGAGTAGACACGCGCATCAGCGATGCCCAGCGACTCACCTTGGATCTTCCGATAATCATTCAGCAAGTCTCCCAGCAATTCAACGCGTCCGCGCTCAATCAACAACAAGACTGTACGAAGGACTGAATCGGATACCTTGCCATCAAGACTTGAGTGAATCACGTTCTGCTTCGCTTCATCAGAAATGTTAGGGGATACGATAAATTTCTCGATATCTGCATCTCCGGTCAATGCACTGACTACTGCAACCAGTTCCTGTTCAACCTCAAGCACCTGCTGTTGCTGAAGAGCAACTTCGAACAATGCTTTCGCATAACGCTTGGCAACTATCGTATCGCGGCTCATTGTCGGCCTCCTACCTCATTGAGGTATTGGTTCACAAGCTCTTCTTGTGCAGGACCGTTCTCAACTTCTTTTTTGATCAACTTGGATGCAATCTGAACGGAAGCTGTACCCAGTTCGCTGCGAAGTGCTGCGACTGCTTTGTTCTTCTCGCTCTCGATTTCGCGTACTGCATCGTCTTTCAGACGATTAGCTTCAGCTTTTGCATCAGCCAAAATCGATTCAGCTTGTTTGCCACCTGTTTGTTTGGACTGTTCAATGATGTCGTAAGCATCTTGGCGTGCTTGTTCAAGAGCTTGTTTTTGTTCCTCCACATAGGCAATGGCCTGTTCCCGAGTCTGTGCAGCCTCATTCATCTGCGTCATCACGAGTTCACGACGTTTTTCCATAATGGAGAACAAAGGCCCGAAGGCATAACGGCTAAGCAGCCAATATAAAATTGCAAATGCAACAATCGCAAGAAGCGTATTTTCCCATATGAAACTCAATCTGTTCACTCCTTCCTGGAGGTATCCTTGAAACGTCATCCGTTAGAACGGACATTACCTAAAAAGAAGGCGCGGATGGCTATGGCCTTCCCCGCCAAACCTTTAAAATTTGATTAAGCCATACCGTAGAACATGAACGCGAGTACCACACCGATGATCGGCAATACCTCGATCAAACCTACACCGATAAACATTGTTGTTTGAAGAGTGGATTTTGCTTCCGGTTGACGGGCAATACCTTCCACCGTTTTGCTGATTACCATACCGTTACCAATACCTGCGCCAAACGCGCCCAGTCCTGCAACAATTGCTGCTGCGATTAATGCCATTGCTCCCATTTGTATATCCTCCTTAAAATGATAAATCGAATTTTTTATTGTTCAGCCTGGTGAAGAAATCTTCGTAGGGCTTGAAACTTAATGCTCGTCATGCGTCTCGATGCTCTGTGAAATGTACACCATCATCAAGATAACAAACACAAATGCCTGGATCGCGCCGATAAAGATACTAAAGCCTTGCCACACCATAAGTAGCGGAATCGCTGCAATAGCACCAAACACTTTGAATGTGGTCAGTTTCAGGATCGTTGCGATCAGTACCTCACCTGCAAAGATATTCGCGAATAAACGCATACCGTGTGTCAACAGCTTGGATGCCGTCTCAATCAAGTTGATTGGCAAGAACAAGGCGAATGGCTTGAAGTAATGCTGGAGATACCCTTTCGTGTTACGGAACAATCCAAGTCCATGAGATACAAGGAACGCTACGAGAGCAAGTCCCATCGTTACAGACAAGTCGGCTGTTGGTGATTTCCACCAGGCCAGTTCAACGTGTGGGTGTGCTTCAGGGTCCTTGGCATGCGCTTTTTCAAACGCCTCCACCGCTGTAACAATCGGCTTACCGAATACCTGTGCCTGATTAACATCTGTTACCTCAGATACAGCCACGAGCGGAAGGCCGAGCATGTTCCCTACAAAAATGAACATAATCATGGAAAGAGCGAGAGAGATAAAATGTTTACCTTTCTTCATATCCATTGTACTGGAAATCAGATTGCGGACGAATTCTACTGCCCACTCCATAAAATTTTGCAGCTTGCCGGGATTTTCAACGGATAATCTCCGTGTTGCCAGTACAGCAAAAATAAAAACAATTGCACCTGTAACTACCAGCATCAACAGAACCGATAGATCCAGTCGAAATCCGCCAAGCATAATAATTGGAGCTTCATGCATATTTTTCTCACCCCTTTCTCGACTTGAAAGCTGCAGCCCTTAACATCATTCTGCTCTGCGGGAATAGACAATCCCTATAATCAATAAGGAATATTGTGCAATGACGAGACCGCCTGCAACCGCATATGTATTGAAGTACTGCGGAAAGCGCATCGATATGAATATACCGAGCACAGCGAATGCCGCTCTTGTCAAAAATCCCAAGTTGACACGCTTCAAGTTACCTTCTGCCGCATCATCAGACATTTTCCTTACTTTGTAGCCCAGGTAAAATGCATTGATCCAGCTAACTCCTGTACCCAGGGCCAGTCCCAAAGCAATTGTCTCCACACGTGGCATAAAGGCCGCTGCGAGAAAACAAATCATAAGAAAGTACATGACGAAAACAGTCATCGATCTGCGGTATCTGGTTAGTTCACTCATCACTTTCCCCCATGATTTTTTTCGCGATAAAGTAGATGCTTACACCGCCTGCCGCAAGAAAAAAGAGAACGCTTACGGCGATCCATATTCCGTTACCTCCGATGGTCTTGTCCAACCAGGAGCCAGCGTAATATCCGGCAACAGCGAGAATGGCAATCTCGATCCCAAAAGCTGTCACGAGTCCCATCGCTTTCCATACATTATCGTCATGGTTACGGGATGAATTTGGTTTGTTCGAATCGGCCATTTTCCACGCCACCCTTGCAATCCCAGTTAATTTTACTGAATGATGAGAGCCTTTGTCAATTGAATGATTTTAGCGTTTTAAAGGGGGAAACGACGGGAATACAGACCCTCAAAGCCCATAAACCCGCGTAAACCGTACAGTTTAACTGTATGCTTGCCCTTTATAAATCCGTCAGAAAAAATGTATTATTTTTTGAATTTTCTGTGAAATGATTCCGGACGCTCACTATTTACACCGAAATGATGCAAAATCGCATTGACAATTCTTTCCGAAGCATGTCCATCACCGTATGGATTGGCAGCCTGGCTCATGCTTGCATACAGGGTTTTGTCTGTAAGCAGAGCTTTGGTCCGTTCATACACACGTTCCTCTTCGGTACCTACCAATTCCAGCGTTCCGGCTTCAATACCTTCCGGGCGTTCTGTTGTATCGCGCAATACGAGCACAGGCACACCAAACGAAGGTGCTTCTTCCTGCAAACCGCCTGAATCGGTCAAAATCAAGTGAGTGTGCGGGTAAAAGTTATGCAAATCCACCACGTCTAGTGGATCAATTAATTGAATACGGGGATGATTCCCCAAGATCGCGTGAGCCGGCTCCTTCACAGCAGGACTTGGATGCACCGGGTACACGATGGCAATATCTTCGAATTCGTCGGCAATCCGTTTGACGGCCTGGAAAATGTTGCGGTGAGGCTCGCCTTGAGATTCACGGCGATGAGCTGTCATCAGCACAAGGCGTTTGCCTTGGGCCCAATCAAGTACCGGGTGTGTGTAGTCCTCCCGTACAGTATATTGAAACACATCTGTTACCGTGTTGCCTGTGACGTACGTACTAGACTCCGATTTATTTTCTTTGGCAAGATTGGAAGAAGACCAATCCGTAGGCGCAAAGTGTAGATCAGCCAGTACTCCCGTCAGCTGACGGTTCATCTCTTCCGGATATGGAGACAGCTTGTTCCATGTCCGCAGCCCCGCTTCCACATGTCCTACCTGAATCTGTTGCAAGAATGCTGCATAGCTCGCTACAAAGGTAGTTAATGTATCCCCGTGAACCAGTACAATATCCGGCTTAGCTTCGGCTAACACTGGCTCCAGACCGCCAAGCACACGAATTGTGATTTCATTCAATGTCTGACGGTCCTTCATCACATCCAGATCATAATCGGGATGAATGTCGAAAACTTCAAGTACCTGATCCAACATCTGGCGATGCTGCGCAGTTACGCAAACAATAGATTCAATAGACTCAGGGTGTTTCTGCAATTCCAAAATAAGCGGAGCCATCTTGATGGCTTCCGGACGCACCCCGAAGATCGTCATGACTTTAATTTTGTTGGACATTCGAGCAAAGCCCCTTTTCTACTCCGCATGCAATATGCTTATTTAGTGCCGTATAGACGGTCTCCTGCATCTCCAAGCCCTGGAACGATATAACCATGATCATCCAGACGATCGTCCAATGCTGCTACATAGATGTCCACATCGGGATGTGCATCTTGCACAGCTTTTACGCCTTCCGGTGCTGCAACCAGGTTCATCATTTTGATTTGGGTACAGCCACGTTTTTTGAGCACGTCAATAGCCGCAATTGCCGAACCACCCGTTGCCAGCATCGGATCAATTACAATCAATTGACGCTCTGTTACATCTGTAGGCAGTTTGGTGTAGTATTCTACCGGTTGCAGTGTTTCCGGGTCACGGAACAGACCCACATGTCCAACTTTTGCCGCTGGCAACAATTTCACAACGCCATCCAGCATTCCGAGTCCTGCGCGCAGAATCGGCACCAGTCCGAGCATACGTCCAGAGATGACTTTACCTTGTGTTGCAGCTACAGGTGTCTGTACATCAATCGTTTCCAGTTCAACATCTCTTGTAATCTCATAAGCCATCAACGTTGCTACTTCATCCACCAATTCACGAAAATCTTTCGTATTCGTACGCATGTCGCGTATAAACGTCAGTTTGTGTTGAATCAAAGGGTGATCACATATTACTAATTTTCCCATCTAATTTGTCCCTCCGGTAAGTTCTTCATGTTCAGCATTTCCAAATATACCTAGCCACCATTCATGGGCTCGATAAATCCTGTATATTATATCATCACCAACAACGAATTACACCATCAAAGGGCACCCAATCATTACAGATTACCGAATCCTATAAAAAACAGGACCGGAAAATGATCCATCCGGTCCTGTTTTGCTCTTGCTGTTATGTCGTTGAGTATGTTCAAAAACGTGTAAACACTAATGATGCTCCGCAAACCGAATGACCTTCCGATCGCTGTTATCCCCAGATTTCTTTGATCCAATTATAATTGTTGAAATCTGGGGATAAAGGCGAGCGCTACGCTTCTTCAGGTTCTTTCGGTTTGCTCCGTCTGCGTGTGTACATTAAGAACACTCAAATACAAACAGCATGAGCAAAGTTTTTTAGTATTTAAGATCTGTATAGAGCGGGAATTGGTCTGTCAGTGCAGTCACTTCTGCACGGGCTTCATCCAGCTTCGCTGTATCTTTTGGATTTTTCAGCGTTTTAGCAATGATCTTACCGATGGCTACCATCGCTTCTTCGTTCATGCCACGGGAAGTTGCAGCAGGTGTACCAATTCGAATACCACTCGTTACAAACGGGCTTGTAGGGTCGAATGGAATGGCATTTTTGTTCACGGTAATACCGATGGAATCAAGCACATGCTCAGCTTCCTTACCTGTGATGTTCACACTGCGTGTGTCGATCAGCATCAAGTGGTTATCTGTACCACCGGATACGATGTTCAGTCCTTCAGCGATCAGTGTTTCAGCCAGAACCTGTGCGTTTTTCACAACATTCTCAGCATACGTTTTGAACGATGGTTGCAAAGCTTCACCGAATGCTACTGCTTTGGAAGCGATCACGTGCATCAGAGGTCCACCTTGGGAACCAGGGAATACGGCTTTATCAATCGCTGCTGCCCACGCTTTGCGGCACAGAATCATACCACCACGAGGTCCACGCAGCGTTTTGTGTGTAGTTGTTGTTACGAAATGCGCATGTGGAACCGGGTTTGGATGCAAACCCGCAGCAACCAGTCCTGCGATGTGAGCCATGTCCACCATGAACAAAGCGCCTACATCATTGGCGATGGAAGCCAGCTTTTCAAAATCAATGGTACGCGGATACGCACTTGCACCTGCAACGATCAGACGAGGGCGGTGTTTGAAAGCCGCTTTGCGTACTTCATCATAATCAATCAGGAATGTATCTTCCTGTACGCCGTATGCTACAAAGTTGTACAGCAAACCAGATGCGTTAACCGGGCTACCGTGTGTGAGGTGTCCACCATGGGCAAGGTTCATACCAAGTACAGTATCACCAGGTTTCAACGCTGCAAGATAAACTGCCATGTTCGCTTGTGCACCGGAGTGAGGTTGAACATTCACGTGTTCTGCTCCGAACAATTCTTTTGCACGATCACGCGCGATGTCTTCAACGATGTCCACATGCTCACAACCGCCATAGTAACGTTTGCCTGGATATCCTTCAGCGTACTTGTTGGTCAGAACAGATCCCATTGCTTCGATTACTGCTTCACTTACGATGTTCTCGGATGCGATCAGTTCGATGTTGTTCTGTTGACGTTTCAGTTCAAGATTCATCGCTTCCAGTACTGCCGGGTCATTCTTGCGCAATTGTTCCATGATTAAATTCCTCCCAGTTATAAGTGAAGTTATAAAGTGAAACTAATGTTTACACGAAAACTGCGAGTGCAACACCAATCTGAAGAAACGAAGTGGTCGCCTTTATCACCGGATTTCCCCTTTTAAATAGGGAATTAAAAAATCTGGGGATAACAGCGATCGGAAGATGGTGATGCAATCAAAGTCAGGAGTGTAACCCAATTAGTCTCGCTTTATATGTTAGTCACAAAATGTCGAATCTGGTTGTTCTTCCATACGATACACCGCGCGTTCGCCGCCAATCAACTTCGGACGGGTCAACGCTGTGGTTACACGAGCATCTCCAACATAGCGAAGCGCTGTACGATAGGGTACGGCTACATGCCGGAGATGCATCCCAATCATCGTCTCCCCAATGTCCAGTCCCGCATGGGCCTGCACATGTTCAGCCAGGCATGGATCGGTCAGCGAACGATATGCTGCGGATGCCATTGAACCTCCGGCCTTGGGCACGGGTACTGCACCAACCTCGGTCAATCCAAGTCGAGTAAGCACAGAACGTTCCATTACCAGCGCACGGTTCAGATGCTCACAACATTGGAATACCGTGTCAAAACCGAACTCTTCCTGCACCTCGCGTATACCCGCAAGAAGCTGCTGCGCCACTTCAATGGCACCACTCGTACCAATCCGAGCGCCTGCGACTTCACTTGTGCTTGTACCGATCACAACGATCTGTCCAGGCCCAAGCTGTCCGGCAAGCGCCAGTTCATGCAGAATAGACGCGGTCTGTTCCTGCAATCCGGGTTGTTCCGAATCTAACTCTATAGTCATCCTATTATCGCCTCCCGATAAAATCATGCCCGCTGTCTCTTGGTTGTCCTTCGTATTCTTGCACGGCATCTCAGGTACTATTATAGCGAATAATCAGATGAAAGACGAAAAAAAGAGCAGTCTGCGGGTAACGCAGAATTGCTCTTTTGCCCAGGCGACCGGCCGTTTGTTCCGGTGCTCCATCGTGGTTATGCCCACTTCGTCGCCAGTTACACCGGATCCCTGTTTTCCCCTTCATCATAAAACAACCCGCGGCTAAAATCAACGGTTAATTTACATCACGTGTCCTATTTCTATAACCTGCCTCGCAGGATCAGAGTTATCCAAGCTTATCCAAAAGCCGGTCCAATGCCGTCCGAATCTCAGCTGCAGCTATATTGTAATCATCACGACTTCCCCCAAACGGATCGGAGATGTCGAAACTTGGAATTCGTTGTCTAATCTCAATGGCTCGCTCACGCTCCGATGCCAGGATCTCTTGGCCAAGGGCACGTTTCATCTCAAGCGTTGCAAACAGGCTGTCCAACTCCTGAACATCACTTAATACCTGTTCATCATCCTCCACATATTCTTTCAATGTATAGGTTTTGTGGACTGAATCGGGAAAAACCTGCATGACATGCTGCTTATGACTACGTGTTAATGTAAGAACCAGATCGGCCCAACCTACCAGGTTAGAGCTAAGCTGTGTGGAATGAGGTGGACCTTCAACGTTATGATCTCTCAAAACCGCTTCAGCGTGTCGGGAGATCGGCATACCCGACGTTGCTGCCACACCTGCGGAGCGAACCTCTACCTGAATGCCACGCTCCGATGCCAATTTTCGCAAAAGCCCCTCTGCCATGGGGCTGCGGCACGTATTTCCTGTACATACGAATAAAATATGTTTCATTGTGTTAGCCTCCCCATTTTACATATGATGCGAATGATATGATATCTCAAGTTTTATTCTAAAATATAAACAAAAGTCCAAACGCAAGCAAGATTGCGCCACCAATAGCTTCGCCGTAATCTCCGAGATTCTGGCTCACCCGACGGCCTAATAGCAGCCCCATAACCGACATCACCCCGCCACAAACGCCGAAAGCAAGTACGGTTAAGATCAGATCACTGCTAAACATCCCTAAGGAAACGCCAACGGAGAATGAATCCACACTTACGCTGAGGGAGAACAAAACAACGCCGAGCAGGGAACGGTGGTCCACCAGCTTTGTATCGCCTTCACGGAATGCATTCAGAATCATATGAGCACCCAGCAAAACAAGCAATCCACCTGCCGCATACGTCGTAATGTCACCGAGCAGGGAACTGACGTATTTGCCCATATACATGCCGATGAGCGGCATGATGATATGAAATAGCGCCGTTACAATACTGATTCGCAATACATCCCGCAGCCGAATGCCCTTCATGCCAATTCCGATCCCGAGTGAGAACGCATCGAGGCCAAGCGCAATAGCCATGATCAAAATGGTTACCAACTGCCCTACATGGACAGACACATCCCACATCCCCATACCCCCAAGTCACGTAAAGGTTCTTGTACACGATATGCGGACAAGGACCTAAACATGACCGATGAAAGGCAAACGGCGACGGATCTCTGGTCAGATGCTGGCTTTATAGAATCTTGATTTTGTTTTGGAAAAAGAGTGATTACTCTCCTGACTGTATGATCAGGAGAGGTTATAAGGGGCGCTGGTTGCCAACTTGTATGAGTTGGTTCCCCGCAGCCTTGAGCAGCCGATTCATGACGGCTGCTCCCAGCCCTTCGCGTGAGCAGGCTTCAGCCACAATATATGTGGCGCCTTGCTCATCGCAGCTGCGCAGCGCGGCGTATAGCCGGCGCGCTGCTTCTTCCAGCTCGCTGGCGTCGCCCAGCGAGAACACGGCATCGGCGCGGTACTGCTCCGCGTGCTCGGCGAACGCCAGCACAGCGGTGCGCTCTCCGCGCTGCGCCGCCTCTGCGAGGGCGGCGCTAATCCAGGCCGCCACCGCTGCGGGCGGCCCCTCCACCACGCACAGCGCCCCTGCGGGTGCGTAGTGCGTGTACTTCATGCCCGGCGAGCGCGGCGCCGGGCTACCCACGCCATCGGCCCCCTCCGCGAGTAGCGCGGGGTCCGTGGCGACACGGGCGGCAACGGCGGACAGTTGTTCCGCCGTAATGCCGCCAGGGCGCAGGATGGTGACGGTACCGTCGTCACCGACCTGCACCACCGTGGACTCGACGCCCACCCCGGTGGGGCCGCCGTCCACAATGCCGCCGATGCGGCCATCCAGATCCTCGCGCACATGAGACGCGAGTGTCGGGCTTGGCCGCCCGGAGCGGTTGGCGCTTGGCGCAGCTACAGGGCATGCCGCCGCCGCGATTAACTGCAAGGCCACCGGATGGTCCGGCATGCGCACGGCCACCGTGTCCAGACCGGCGGTGACACGCGGGGACACCGCACCCGGCCTAACCGGCAGCACCAGCGTCAGTGGTCCCGGCCAGAAGGCCGCCATCAGCGCTTCCGCCGTTTCGTTCACTTCCGTGACCAGCGTATCCAACTGGTCACGGTGCGCGATATGCACAATCAGTGGATTGTCGGAAGGTCGGCCTTTGGCGACAAATACAGCCTCCACGGCTGCTGTGCTACGCGCATCAGCACCCAAGCCATAGACCGTCTCGGTCGGAAAGGCCACCGTCTGACCGAGACGAATGCAGGCTGCGGCAGCCTGCAAGTCGGCGAGCGCCTGTTGATCGGCGCTCCCCTTTTTCACATCCAATAATTCAATATTACCCAATCCGTGATCGTTCTCAGCGCTCACCAAGACGCGTACATCCCACATCTCAGTGACCAGCTCTCCCGGAGCTTTCATATCACGTTCTTCTCTACCATCCCTCATCTCAGAGGTGTGTTGCACTGGTTCGTTTTCTCTGCTCATATATCATCATTCCTAAACTTCAAGTAGGTTAGTTCATATCCATATTCAATATAAGTAATTATAACATACCTGTCCCAACTCGGATGCCCTTCATACTTCGCCCGGAAATTCACCACTAATTCATATCAAAAGGGCAGCTCCCTGAATCGAAGTTGCCCTTTACCATAGTATAAATACGTTGTTATGCGAACAATCCAGTTACCCAACTCCACAGTTTCACAGCCATATCCCACAGAAAGAATCTCGCTTCCGGTGTGTCTCCCTGCACAGATGCTTCTGCATCTCCTGGTTCAGCCGCTGCGGCTGATACCGTTGAAGGTTTCTCCAGTGCATCCCCAGTCCCTGCATCAATGAAGCACAGCGGCGGGAACAACACACACCACCAGTTCTGACCTTTGCCTTCGCCCAGCGTAATCCGAACCGCTTCATAATCTCCGGCAGGATACACAGTGCCACCATATAGTTTGGTCGGGAACGGAACGGAACCCAGCTCCACCTGATACTCATAATTTAAACCGCGACTGGCCAACTCTTCTCCTACTCTATTCTCAATCTCGGACAAATGCTCACGAATAACCTTGCGCGCTTCATCCAGACTTTGCGGATTCTCCAGTTCGGCTACCCACTCGCCCATCTGAGCAACGACAGCATCCCGAATCTCGCGTTTCACCAATTGATCTCCCGGTGCATCCGAGTTTGCTAGAATACGCAAGCGAATCGATTGTTCTGGAATTGCTGTGGCCGCCACAGCTGCATCCGTTTTCTGACCTTCCCACATCATGATAATCATCATAAGACATACAATAATAAGTCCAATTTGCTTTACAATTCTTCTGCTCATTCCGTTCTCCCCCTCGGCTCTCTGATCACGCTACCTGCAACTCTCTCATGTCTATCAGTATGCCCGGTAGAGACGGAAGTAAACCTAGCATTTGCAATAAATCTACTAGAAGTTGTTCAAAAAGTCCGCTTTGATTACGAAGAATGCCCAGCTGCATCATCAACGTCGAATATGAAATTCAGCCGAAATAAGCGGGAGCCTTACGGAGTATGTTTACCAAAGAACCATTTTGATTGCTCACGTAGTTTATCCTACGCTCCACTACTCCATTTCTAGCCTCATCCCATCTTCTCGGTACTGAAAACCCAACTTTTTGAACACGTACTACTAGAATGTGTGGTTAAACCCAGGCAAGTTATACGATGACAAAATGTCAGCGTCCAAAAAGCCTTGAAGACTGTACTGGCTGACCCTAGGCGAATGACTCTCGCGAGTGACCAGTCGATGTTCTAAAGAACCGAGGACGTCTTATTTGCCCTTCAGGCATTCTTTTGAAATTGTAAGGAACATGAGGCACGTTATTCCCCAAAGTTATCTGATCAACATGCTACAGAAGGCTGTTTATGTTGATATAACGTGTCTCAGATTCATTAGCTTTCTCCGGACACTTCAAATCCCCGAATAAGATGTGTGTGGTTCGTTAGCTCCTAGCACCACCTAACTCTTAACTCCTAACAGCTGGCACCTGAAGCTCCACACAATGCTCAACACTCTATTTCCAACTCTTTCAGGTTCGCCTCAGCCTACAGCAGGCTCGAAGACACCTATGCATTACTTCTTTCATCTCTCATTCACACTTTCTCACCCATCATGTTAAAAAGGCTGATCCGCACCTGGTTACAGGGCAAATCAACCTCTTCATTCCTATAAACGATCACGTTATACGTCCCACCGCTTTACCTTTCACCTACACCGACTCAACAGTTACACAGCACTTTTTTCTTTCTTGAGCATATTCCATAAACGTTCCGACAACCGGGGTTGCTGCTCTCCCATCAGAAGTTCATCCTCCTCTTCTTGCCCGTACAACTTAATGCTCATGACTACACCGATGCAAGCCATATTTATAAGCAAAGAGGTGCCGCCGTAACTGATGAACGGTAACGTAATACCTGTGAGTGGCATCAGTCCGAGGAACGCCCCCACGTTCTCAAACACCTGATACAACAACATTCCGATAATACCTACAATGATGACGGGTCCCGCGCGATCTCTACATGCCAGAGCAATCAGCACCATGCGGTGGATCAGGATAAAGTACAACAGAATCAGTACGGATGCACCAACAAACCCAAACTCCTCTGCGATCACAACAAAAATGGAATCAGAATACGTATAGGGGACTCGTCCACTCTGAACGGATGTTCCTTGCAAATAACCTTTGCCGATGATGCCCCCAGAACCGATGGCTAAACCTGCATTTTTCGTATGCCAGGAAGCCTTTGAGGTAGCCTTTTCCGGTACAAGCCAGGGATCAATCCGCTCCGCCCAATGCTCACGTTTTATCTTTTCAAGAAAAGTGAAAACTTCACCATGGTAGAAGGTATAGGCTTTGACAAAACCAAAGAACGCCACTCCCACAATCGCCAGTGCAATCAATGCGTGCTTCAGCCTCATATTTCCGATCCAGAATACCGCAGCCAAAATCACCACATACCCCAGCGCATTCCCCAAATCATTCTGAGCCATAACAAGGGCAAACGGAATAAACGCCCAACAGCCAATCGGCACAATATCTCTCCAAAATTTCAGCGTGCCTCGTTGTCTCTTCACGATCAAATGGGCGAGAAACAGAATCAGAATCATCTTGAACAACTCTGCCGGTTGAAAAGAAAAGTTTTCGCCCAGCTTCAGCCAACCGTTGGCGTTATTGATTGAACTTCCCAGGACATTGGCCAGGATCAGCAATATAATTCCCAAGCCATACAAATAAAACGCATATTTCACGTATAACTTGTAATTCACAAGCCCGATCACAAGCACCGCAATGAACCCGGCCACATAGAAATACATCGTTTTGACATGATGATTCGCCAGGTTGGCATCTGTCTGCGTTCCGCTATAAATCGCAAATACACTAATAATCATGAGCAACAGCATTACAAAAAGAATCACACCGTCCATCTTTTTCAACATTCTCAACATGACTCTGTCCATCCCCCTGAAATCTAGCATTCTATGATTTCCAATTGAACTCAATATTACCATTGTATATAATTGGATAATAAAATGGAAATCAGGGTCGTTTCAGGTTAAAAAACGAACTATTCAACGGCCTGAATTACGCCGTAAAAACAATAAAAACCCCAAAACATCCACCCAATGTAACTTGGGTTGGTCTGTTCCAGGGTTCTATAGTTATCTAGCTTATATACATAAATCTGACGTGCTATTTCACGGTTTGACTCAGAAACGTTATTGCTCCTGCTGGGATGGCTTGCGTCTTAGCAATTTCCTCACCAGATCCGTAATACTCGGTTGTTCCGCAGAGCCAAGAATATCCTCATTCTCTTCCGTGTGGACCTTAATACTCATCACAAGACCCATGCTGATCATGTTGATCATAATGGAGGTACCACCCGAACTGATAAACGGCAGCGTAATTCCTGTCAACGGCATCAGACCAATGAATGGACCAATATTAACAAAGATCTGGTAAAGCAGCATCGCTATGATCCCAACAATGAGATAAGGCCCCGCGCGATCCTTACACTCCAGTGCAATCAGCACCAGCCTGTGAATCAGGATAAAGTACAGGAGAAGCAGTACCGAGGCACCGATGAAACCAAATTCTTCCCCAATCTGCACAAAGATGGAGTCAGCATAGGCCAGCGGCACCCGATTCGACTGAATCGTTGTGCCTTCCATATAACCTTTGCCTGTAATCCCACCAGAACCAATCGCAAGCTTTGCATTATACGTCTGCCAGAGTACATCTCTTGAGGTCAGCTCTGGTACAAGCCAAGGGTCAAAACGATCCGCCCAGTGCGAACGTCCAATGTCATTCAGAAATTTAACAATCTCATCATGGTAATGAATATACGCCTGTGTACCACCGATAAAAGCAGCCACTGCGATCATAAAGCCAATGAGGGCATGCGTAAATTTAATGTTACCAATCCACAGTAAGCCCACAAGAATGACTACATAGCTTAATGCATTTCCCAAGTCATTTTGAAGCAATACGAGTAGTAACGGCGGCAGAACACAGAGCGAAATCGGAATAACGTCACGTCCAAAATAGAGCGGACGGTTCTTCTTTCGGGCCAAAAAGGCCGATAAAAACACAATCAGGCATAACTTGAACAATTCAGCAGGTTGCAAACTGACCCCGAAGATGGACAGCCAACCTTTTGCACCATAATACTCCTTACCAAAGAACATAACGAATATGAGCAGGAGCATCCCCACGCCATAGATATATAAATAATTTTTGATTATGAATTTATAGTTGATCATCGACATCCCAAAAAAGACTACGAAGCCCAAAATATAAAAGATCACTGCGCTTTTCGGGAGTCCCTCCAGCTTTGGACGACCAAACGTTGTACTGTAAATCGATAAAATACTGATACCCATCAGAATAACGAGTATAAAGACAATAGAATAGTCTATCTTTTTAAATTTGTGCAGCATGTAATTATGTTCCCCCAAGCATTCAGAAATCTTCGGTATATCTCATTGTAGAGGATTTCACGGCAAAAAGAAAACCCGCAGAACCTTACATTTTCGTCACCTGTTCCGAAGTACGAACACCCAGGACATGCCGCTCGATTCCGGCAAGGTCCGGTACAATGATAATTTCCGGCCAATGTCCCGCCGTTTCAAGCAAAGCTGCAATGTCGCGAGCCTGCCCTTCGCCTAGCTCAAAACCAATGATCTGCGGCGGCGCAGGCAACAGCGCCAACTGCTCCAGCATGATACGGTACGGTGCAAGCCCGTCCGGACCGCCGTCCAATGCCATGCGCGGCTCATGATCGCGCACCTCTTGCTGTAACCCGGCGATATCAGCCGCCGGGATGTATGGCGGGTTGGACACCAGGATGTCCACCCGTGCCTCGGCGAACGGGGCCAGCAGATCGCCTTCACGGAAGTCGATCTGTACCCCGTTCGCGGCCGCGTTCCGCGCGGCCACTTGCAGGGCAGCCGACGAGAGATCCCCGGCGCCAACCTGCCAGCGCGGGCGCAGTGAAGCCATCGTCACCGCGATGGCGCCACTGCCCGTGCCGATATCGATGGCGAGCGGAGCGCCGTCGGGAAACACGCGGTCGGCTTCGCGTAGCACAGCCTCGACCAACAGCTCGGTCTCCGGCCGCGGAATCAGCACGGCCGGCGTGACCTCGAACGGCAGCCCATAAAATTCCTGGTTGCCGATAATGTATTGCGCCGGCTCACCCGCAGCCTTGCGCGTGACGGCGTCCTCCCAGCTGCTGCGATGCTCGCTGGGAAAAGGCTCCGGCTGCATCATGTAATACGCGGCGCCATAAACGCCGAGTACATGTTCCAACAGCAGCCGGGCATTGTTTTGCGGCTCGTACACGCCGCACTTCTCCAAAAAAGAGGAAGCCTCCACGAAGGCTTCCCGACAGCTCTGTTCCGGCGTCATGACAAACTGCGCGCGGGTCACAGATTATTCTCCTCTATCCATCAACTCGGTCTGCTGAGCAATCGTCAGTGCAGACAAGATATCTTCAATCTCCCCGTTCATGATCTGATCCAGCTTGTGCATCGTCAGGCCGATACGGTGATCCGTCACACGGCTTTGCGGGAAGTTGTACGTACGAATACGCTCACTGCGGTCGCCCGTTCCCACTTTGCTCTTCCGCTCAACAGAGATCTTTGCTTCCTCTTCCATACGTTTCATATCGAAGATACGTGTACGCAGAACCTGCAACGCTTTTTCCTTGTTGGAGTTCTGTGATTTTCCATCCTGACATGTCGCCACGATTCCCGTTGGAACGTGCGTTACCCGTACTGCGGATTTCGTGGTATTAACCGATTGTCCACCGGCACCACTGGAACAGAACGTATCAACACGGATGTCTTTGTCATGAATTTCAATATCAAAATCTTCGGCTTCAGGCATAACCGCAACCGTTGAAGTTGACGTATGAATACGTCCGCCTGACTCAGTTGTTGGAATACGCTGCACACGGTGTGCGCCGCTTTCGTATTTCATTTTGCTATAAGCGCCGCGTCCGTTGATCAGGAAAACAACCTCTTTGAACCCACCGAGATCATTTGTGTTAACGTCCATCAGCTCTACACGCCAGCCTTGTGCATCTGCATAACGTGTGTACATCCGATACAGATCTGCTGCAAACAACGCTGCCTCATCTCCACCAGCTGCTCCGCGAATCTCAACAATAACGTTTTTGTCGTCATTCGGATCTTTTGGCAACATAAGCACACGAATCAATTCGTCCAGTTCCTTCTGGCGAGTGCTCAGTTCGTCAATTTCCATTTTGACCATTTCGCGCATCTCATCATCCAGTTTCTCACCCTGCATTTCCTTCGCAGCTTCGAGATCCTGACTTACCTGTTTGTATTCATTGTACGCTTCATAAGTCGGTTGCAGATCGGATTGTTCTTTGGAGTATTCCCGCAACTTTTTGTTGTCACTTGCCACATCCGGGTCACACAAAAGCTCGCTCAACTTGTCATAACGGTCGGCTAACGCCTGTAATTTATCCAACATGTATAGTCACCTCACACATTATTTTGTCCATGCAAATATCGTTTTTAATAATTATTTCGGTTTCATTATTCATAACATCTATAATCTATATTCCACAACGCACAGGATTCTCACCGAATCCCCTGACCGCAGCATGTATTCACATTCCTGTATGATCGACGTATAACATCGCTACAACGTCATCAAATCCTTTACTTTTAAAGTGAAATCAAGAAATCGCGTACCCTGTATGAAACTCGCTTAAGCTCATCTGTTACAGCGCGAATTTTAACGTGGTATACGACTCTTAATTATAGCATATTCTTATGGTTCTGAATAGTAACTGTTCCGCATGCGGATGAACTAATTTTCAGTTCTGCAAAATACAAAATGAAATTATTGTTCGATGTTGTTCCGAAATGTAAAATAAACAAAAGCCACGATGCGCTAACATCGTGACTTCTCTAAACAAAGGCCGGTGGGCGACCACGGCGAATTTCAATCAAACGAATGAAAAACCACCGGATTGCAAGGCGACCAACCTAATCCCGGTGGTTTTTCTTGTTCCTCATCTGCAAAACTCTAAGTCAAAGACCCCACGAACTTCACGAGAAGGTCGCAGGGTCATGTTATTAAATCTACATATAAAGGTGTAACAACCTATACGTTGAAACGGAAGTGCATAACGTCACCGTCATTTACAACGTACTCTTTACCCTCAAGACGAAGTTGTCCGCGCTCTTTGGCACCGTTCATGGAACCCGCTGCAACCAGATCGTCATAAGAAACAACTTCTGCACGGATGAATCCACGTTCGAAGTCGGTGTGAATGACTCCCGCTGCGCCAGGCGCTTTGGTACCTTTACGGATTGTCCACGCACGAACTTCCTGCACACCTGCTGTGAAGTATGTGTACAGACCGAGCAATTTGTAAGCCGCTTTGATCAACAGGTTCAGACCGGAATCCTCGATACCGAGTTCTTCCAGGAACATTTGTTTATCTTCGCCTTCCAGCTCAGAAATCTCTTCTTCAACCTTTGCACTGATCGGCACCACTTCTGCGTTTTCAGCAGCTGCGAATTCTCTTACTTTTTGCACGTAAGCATTGTTCGCCACGTCGCCGATTTCGTCCTCAGCTACATTGGCTGCGTACAGAACAGGCTTCAGGGTAAGCAAGTGCAGATCGCGCACGATCAGAAGCTCATCATCCGTAAGTTCCATGCTGCGTGCCGGCTTGTCATCGTACAGAACAGCCTTCACTCTCTCCAATATTTCTACTTCTTGAGAGGCAGTCTTGTTGCCGCCCTTCATGTTTTTCTTGGAGCGATCGATTTTCTTCTCAACACTCTCGATATCGGCCAGGATCAGCTCCAGATTGATTGTCTGGATGTCGCTTACCGGGTCAATTTTGCCATCGACGTGTGTAATGTTCTCATCTACAAAGCAACGTACCACGTGTACAATCGCATCTACTTCACGGATGTGGGCAAGGAACTTGTTACCCAGACCTTCGCCTTTGCTCGCACCGCGAACAAGACCAGCGATATCTACAAACTCAAACGCCGTTGGTACTGTTTTCTTAGGTACAACGAGTTCTGTCAGTTTGTCCAAACGCTCATCTGGTACTTCAACGATCCCCACGTTAGGGTCAATTGTACAGAACGGATAGTTTGCCGATTCGGCACCTGCTTGTGTAATTGCGTTAAACAACGTAGATTTTCCGACGTTCGGAAGCCCTACAATTCCTGCTTTCAAAGCCATGTATATGACAACTCCTCATTGATTACTTGTTCGGTATGGATAATCCTATACATTATATATGACAAACCTCAAGGCATCAAGGAACTTCGCCAATTCGACTAGAGTCCCATACGCTTCCCGAAATCCCCGGTTACTGCGGATAATTCGTTTTGCGCAGATCTTAAGTTTGGCCTAGATTATCCGTTTTTAGATTTACCCTCTGATTTCCTTGTACATCGTCAGGTCCGTTACCTCATATCCCATCTTGCGATACAGGCTGCTCGCCCGCACATTATGTCCAAACACATGCAAACCAATGCGATCCACGCCAAGACTCAAGGCGATCTGTTCAAGCGCCTGCATTGTCTCTGTTCCGTATCCCTTACCGCGGTGTGCTTCTTCAACCACAATATCCAGCAAAAAGGCATCTTTTCCACGACGATTATCCGTGATGTTAAACCAGATATACCCTACATTGCCGTCCACAGGATGCACCAGATTGTAGAGATACGCTCCGGGTGTGTCCAAGCCTTCTGGCAGATAACGTTCATAAGATTCCTCCGCCAGTTGCTGTGCCTCTTCCTCCGCCCAGGTACCTGCTTCTACTTTTTCTTCTGCAAAATCCTTAATCGATCGAATGCGAAAACTCGCATAATCTTCCTGATTCATTGGAGAAAGTTCCAAGTTATTCCCCTCCTTATTAAGAGTGATCTTAATTATGTATGATCTCCGTGCAATCTTTTTTTTGCACTACTATATCGTATTGTATCCTGTTCTCTCGCTTAGCGCATGAAGTTATTCTGATGATACGGTTTTCAATTTTTATATTTATCCATTTTAATCAAAACTTTTGATCTCTTCTTATCGTTTATACCTCATAGGAAAGGAGTGGATCATATTGAACACACGTCGCCGATTCTCCAAAAAGAAAATGATTATCTTATCCGCTATCATACTCGGAATCGCCATAGTCGCTTTTATGAGCTTTCTGAATGCAATGGATCCCTTTCGCCACTTAAGGATCTCGATCTACAATCAGTCCGACTATGACCTCACCAATATTCAGGCTAGCCTAGTCCAAGGCGACAACTCGTTAAACAACAATGAGAGTGGCTCCACCTATGTATTCAATAAGGATATTCCCAGCGGAGCAAACGTGAAATTCGCCCCGCAGCTGAAACTTTCCGGGGAGGGGGTCGTCTCCTTGGCGTTTACGGACAGCCGCGGAAAAACCTATAACAAAACGGTTTGCGGTTATACCGAATACTTGTCCGGCAATTCCTACGTCACTGTAACCAATGAGAATGTCACCGTGAAAGATGAATGTATGTAATAGCGATACTTCGCTCTGTGGACTTATGTTAAAATATAGGGGCGAGCGACCCGCCAAAGTTTCTCGCCCAAAGTCGATTGAATTATTCAATCGGCTTATTTATTTTAACCTGATTGTATTGATTAATTAGATCATCAAGGACCATAGATTGCTGTATAACATGAGGATGAAGCAGATCTCCATAGTCCACCTTGAGTTGATAGAGCTTTTGTCTCGCTGCTTCGATCTGCAACTTGAGCTCACCACAATCCATATTCACCCCTCCCTGTTGTAACATTCTAGTCCATTCTGCTAATTAGTAGGAAATCAAGTGAACTCCAACACGAAAAAGCTCCCTTCAAAGTAGACAATTCACCATTCTACTTGAGGGAGCAGCTCATATTGATTTCAGAAACGCTGGTTAACTTCCCATGCCATGGCCATTAGTTGTCATGATTACTGGACGGTCTTTTTCAACGGGGATGGGTTGAGTTATAGGAACAACTACGCCTACTGCGATACTGCATGTAACTATCAATACTGCCAATTTCATCTTCTTTTATCTTCAAAGCTCCCGAATCAACTTATTGTAACGCAGTTTAACTTCTTCGACTGAACAATACCGAAACTCCTCAAACAAAGATTCGAGAATACCCTCTTTATTCTTAATTTTAATTGCAAAATCCAACCCTCTAAGGATAAACTCATATCCTTTGGTAAAATCTTGATGTTGTAGATAATATCTCCCTAGGCCGACAAGCAAAGTAACATATTGATCATTCGTATACTGCTCGCTGATTTTTCCAATACGACTGCTCTGTTCTTGGTAGATAAAATAAGAGTCATACGCTTCAAGAACTGAGTCAATGTTGATATCAAACCGATTTGCCGCATTCACAATTGCACATAAAGCAGGGAAGATTTCGTTTTCTCTCTCCGAGATGTAGTTCATATAACTTGGGATAACCTCTGTTTTACCTGACATTAATTCATATAGATAACAGTTGCCTTCTGCCCATTCCTCGAACTGACGAATAACAACGGTTTCCTCGTCACTCGGATTATTTACCCAGCTATAATCGGTGTACATAGATACATATTGAAGTGCCTTTTCATATTCTTCATAGTAGAAACAAGCTTCTCCAAGCGCTAAATATGCGTACAAAACGTAGAAAACAATCTGCTTTTTGGGTTTAGCCTCGGGCTCTTCAGATGTTACCCCTAATTCATAATGGATCATTGCTTTTAGTTTTAACTTGTCAGCAAGATTCTTCACCTTATCCCATCGGCGTAACGAAGCATACACATTAATCAAATCGTTCAATCCATCCAGCTGGTAGTGTTCATCAAGCCGATCTACAAAAAACTCAAACTGCGTAGCAAGTGTAAGATTGCTCAACTGATCCTTGGAAAGTCCGATTGTGAACAAACGATACTGACTTAGAGCCAACCGTTCAGAATGTTGCATTTTCTCACCCTCGGCTACACATACATACAAGGGCTTGGCCGCTTCCAACTTCCCTTCACGATATAACTGTTCAGCCAACTCGAACAAAAGTCGTGCATAGGAAAGATTATCCATAATTAGATTAACGGCTTCTTTCATATAATCGACCTTACCGAGTTCGGCACAACGGTATAAAAAGGGCCCAAGTCTTCGCCAATCCGGGCTCGTATGTACAAAACACTCATGTATGTATAATTCATAGAAGTAACCCTCTATTAGACCCATCCCGGCAGTAATTCGATCCAATTGCTGCATGCCTATGGGACGAAGCCCGTTCAGCGTACTACTCAACGTCCCTGAGTTAATTCCCGATATCTCAGAGAATTGATTGAGTGTCATATGGTTCGTTTTTAAGTAGTCTGCTAAATGATCACGTATTGTGGCTACTGATTTCAAAGGTACACCACCTTCCAAACAAAAATAAGCAATGGTCAATAAAATAATACTATATTTTTGAATTTAATATCAATATTTTACTTGTAAATAATTTACTTTTATTATAAAGATATTTATCTGCTTTGCTTAAAATGTTGTAAAAAATAGCCTGGAAGAGGGCTGGAGAGCCTTGTCATAGTATGCGATCAAGCATCAAATTCATATCCACACGGTCGGGAGTCCACAATAAGACATCCGTGAGAAATGTCATCGCATCCATACCACTCAATCTGTCCACGATTGACTCTAGCATCTCTCTTGCATTTCCTGTGATATGCTCAGCCAGGACTAACCCTCCAGTATATTTAACGTTAGGTTATCATTAAAGTGAAAGGTGGAATTGGCTATGTCTATAAAAATAAGATTGGGCGACACTTTAGATGCAGCCAGCGTCACTAAAAATGCACTGGCCAGGGAAGCAAAAGTTAGACCGAACCTTATCTATGATCTGTGCGAAGGAAAAACGAAAAGGCTTGATTTAGATACGTTGAATAATATCGTGAACACTCTACGGGCAATGACAGGAAATGATTACACTCTTACAGATGTTTTGGAGTACATACCGGATGATGACAAGGGGTAAAAAAACAAACTGGGCTGAGCATTGTCAATGGAGCCCTCACCTTCTCAATTTCAAAGAGAAACACAAACAAACCGTCCATGTTTACTTTGGACGGTTTGTTTGGCTTACTACTGAATTCTGGTTATGTTAAAACAAGCACAAAATAGATAAGGAGCTTTAAGGATTTGATAAGTTGAGCTCCATACGGAGTGCGACGATACGAACAGCCGATAAAGGCGATGTCATCATATTTCAATCCACGCACTCCATACGGAGTGCGACGTTTGCATGTTAGCTTCTGACTCACCTACAAATATTTCAATCCACGCACTCCATACGGAGTGCGACGTAAGGTCCTGGTAATCAATAACGCGCGGTACGTCGAATTTCAATCCACGCACTCCATACGGAGTGCGACCTCCAATACGTTGATAGGTACATTTTCCCATGGAAATTTCAATCCACGCACTCCATACGGAGTGCGACTTGGCGGTGACACAGATAGTTTCTTTACATCATTATTTCAATCCACGCACTCCATACGGAGTGCGACCAATCCTATGGAAGTATTTATGAGGTTCTACGAATATTTCAATCCACGCACTCCATACGGAGTGCGACCCTTGTGACAAGATCAGATAAACCAAGATCAACAAATTTCAATCCACGCACTCCATACGGAGTGCGACCAGCGCTAAGCGCGGGAGCAGCTACACTCAACATGAATTTCAATCCACGCACTCCATACGGAGTGCGACTACTTCCTTTTAAAATGCCTGGGATTGCCGACAGATATTTCAATCCACGCACTCCATACGGAGTGCGACTACGCCGTCTCATCCGTACGGGATTCCGCTAAATTTCAATCCACGCACTCCATACGGAGTGCGACATTCCCGCTTCTCTCCTTCTGGCTCAACTTGCGGAAATTTCAATCCACGCACTCCATACGGAGTGCGACGGAGGATACAAAAGTGAGTGAACAACTTCAAAAGATTTCAATCCACGCACTCCATACGGAGTGCGACCGATGGGCCCGGCGGAATTGCCAGAACGCGAAGTAATTTCAATCCACGCACTCCATACGGAGTGCGACTGTCAATGGTATGGTTCCCGGTGTTAGCCAGGACATTTCAATCCACGCACTCCATACGGAGTGCGACTGTCAATGGTATGGTTCCCGGTGTTAGCCAGGACATTTCAATCCACGCACTCCATACGGAGTGCGACTCTTTTATTCCACGCTCATATGCGTTGTTACCTATTTCAATCCACGCACTCCATACGGAGTGCGACCGTACAAGATACTGCTGCCGATAACACCATCAAGATTTCAATCCACGCACTCCATACGGAGTGCGACCACCTACCGCTTAGTGAAGACCTTTAATGGATGATTTCAATCCACGCACTCCATACGGAGTGCGACACAAAATAATGCAGACGCACAACGTTTGATGCAAATTTCAATCCACGCACTCCATACGGAGTGCGACAGCGAAACCACACGTAATAACGTCATCAAATCCAAAAATTATCACGCATTCTCAATCATTATACCAAATTATAGAAACATTTGTGATAAAAAACATCCTTCAACGAACACAAGTGTTGCCAAAAGGTCACGAAAACGATGTTTTCGACAAAATTCGAGGTGCGAATCCCCCAGGGAAATCATGTGAGCTTGGGGTTCGCACCTGTATTTCCACCCTCACTCTACCGCCGTTCCACAAGACGTGTTGTCTGCTTCAGATCTTCAATCTGCCCTGCACCAATACCAAACATCACAGTACGCAGTTCAAACTCAACCTGTTCCAGCCGCTCATTCAGCGCATCATCGGAAGCTACTGCGGATTCGAGAAGAGATCGACCAAAACCAGCGAGATCCGCACCGAGCGCGAGGGCTTTGGCCGCATCCACGCCAGTGTGCAGTCCACCGCTGCCAATCAGGGCACCAGTAGGATTCAGCGCTCGTACTTCCTGAATACACTCCGCTGTCGGAATGCCCCAGTCGGCAAAAGCTTCAGCTGCTGCCCGGCGTACCGGGTTATTGTTGCGGTACTTCTCTACCTGCACCCAGCTTGTGCCCCCTGCTCCGGCTACATCAATGAACGCGACACCCGCTTCATATAGGCGTTGAGCCGTCACGCCATCGATGCCAAAACCTACTTCTTTTACGCCAACAGGTACGTCTAGCTCACGACACAAGTTTTCAATCCGCTGAAATAATCCGCTGAAGTTGGTGTTACCTTCCGGCTGAAAGACTTCCTGCAAGGTGTTTAGATGAAGCACGAGCATGTCCGCACCCGCAATATCTACAGCACGCTGGAAGTCAGCTGTTGTGAAACCATAGTTCAGCTGCACCGCACCCAGGTTGGCAATGACCGGGATGTCTGGTGCCCAACGGCGGACATCGAAGGTACTCGCCAGTTCCGGCTGTTCCACGGCAGCCCGGATCGAACCTACGCCGAGCGCCCAGCCTCTGGCGTTTGCTACTCGGGCGAGGCGCTCATTGATGGCGCCCGTTGTTTTGCTTCCACCCGTCATCGAACTGATGAGCAAAGGTGTGCGTACTTTTTTGCCAATAAACGAAGTCTCCAGATGCACCTCTTCAAAATCCAGTTCCGGCAGTGGGTGATGGCGAAACGCAAACCGCTCCATACCGCTGGTTACCCCTTCTCCTGCCACATTCTCCTCAAGACAGAGGCGCACGTGCTCTAGCTTCCGTTCTCCCGTAGCCACTTCGGGAAGCAGCCGTTCGCCGGCTCGCTCTTGTTCATTCATGATGAGACCTCCTATGTGAGAATCGTGCGGATCGACAGGATAACCTGCCCGTTCCTTACTTCTATGTATATACGTCTTTTGCAAAAGACAAAAACATTAATCCTATAAGCATTGCAGCTCAGCAGTTTAACTCTATCCAGTATAACGTTCCAAACCGGCTATTGAAAGGATGCCCCGACACCAAATGTCTCACTTAAATCCCGGAGCACCACTATCTAATACCTACTCAACAGCACGGATCATCCGTAGCAGCTTCAAAGTTAATTAGCAGAGACGATACACACGCACATGGATCAACAAAACACATTTTCACTCCATCATCTGCACAACAAACTTATCTCAAGATTTCCGATGCCAATTGCTCACCAACAAGCTGTCCGGACAACGTCACTATCGGGGTTCCGCCGCCTGGATGTGTCGTTCCGCCGACGTACCAGAGTCCTTGTACATCTTTGCTTCGGTTGCCTGGTCGCATAAAGGTCTGCTTCACCGAGTTGGACGAGATGCCGTAGATCGACCCTTGATGCGCCAAGGTATCCAGTTCGATATCTCGCGGTGTGTACCGGATCAGCACATCGGATTCATTCAACCCGGTAATTCCCCGCGCCGCCAATTGTTCCAGCACAAACGCACCGTAACGTTCCGTCTGCTGCTCCCAATTCCATGAATCCGACAAATAGGGGGCATTGACCAGAATGAACAGATTACTGGCTCCCGCCGGAGCCATGCCCGCTTCCGAATAACCGGAATAACAGATGTAGATCGTGGGATCGGCGGGCATTTTACGGTCACGGAAAATATGGTCAAACTCCGGTTCATACCGTTCCGGGAAAAAGACCGTATGGTGTAACAACGCATCATATTGTCTTCTCACACCTGCCAGCGTCACAAATCCTGAAATGGAGGGCTCATACTTCCGTATGCGGGCATCGCTCATTTCTTTCCGATGTTCCGGTGCGAGCAGCAGTCGATTTATGCTAAGTACATCTCCATTGGCAACCACCTGATCGGCTTCCCGAAAGCCTTGGTCCGTGTCTACACCTGCCAATTTGCCATTCCGAACAACAATCTGTCGGACCTCTGTGCCGGTAATGATCTGTACACCTTTTTCCCGTGCCAGCCGGGTCATTCCTTCGATCAGTTGATAGGTTCCACCTTTGACCCCGTAGATGCCGACTTCTGCTTCCACATGCCCCATCATGGCAAAGATCGAAGGTGATTGATACGGCGATGATCCCACATAGGTCGCGTACCGTCCGAACATAGCCAGCGTATGCGGATGTTGGAAATATGAGCGCAGTAACTTATCCAGCTTCACCGTTGGCCGCACGCGGAGCAGGCTGCGCAGCATCTGAAGATTGTATTTGTCAGAAGGAGACAGCAGCAACTTACCCAGAAAATGACGATTGGCTTCCGCATATAGCGCGGCAGATTCATCCATAAACGCATCATAACGAGTTGCATCCTCCGGACTGTACGTAGCGATCTGCTCCTTCATCCACCCGCGATTACCTGACAAATCTACCACTGTGCCATCTGCAAATATATTACGCGTGCGCGGTTCTAACTCATATAATTGTACGTAATCTTCCATTGCTACTCCAGCATGGTCGAAGACTGAACGAAAGGTCGATGGCATCGTGATCGTGCTCGGTCCCCGGTCAAAATGATACCCGTCCCGCTCAATCTGCTGTAGCTTGCCACCTACATGTTGCTGCCGTTCCAGAATGGTCACCTGCACACCTTGTGAAGCCAGTCGTATTGCACACGACAGACCTCCAAATCCTGCACCGATTATAATGACGTTACCTCTCAACTGTACCGCCTACCTTTCCATACATACCCCTTGCCGGAGCGGCCTGCCTGCCAGGAAGCGAATCCGATGGCAATGACACAGGCCATGCTGACCGGTTGCAGAAGGGCAAGCCACCAGGGTTGTCCGCCAGCATGATCCGCTACTCTTTTTACAGCCATACCTAATAATGTTCCTAACAATCCATACAGAATGGACATCGAACTGCCCATAAGGAGTCCAATAATCAATCCTAGTGGAGGCACAATATACATCAGTGTATACATTAACATCGTGCCAAGCAGCAGCACGTCTTTGCGCCCCATACCTTCGTACATGTTTTTCTTATATCCGTTCCATACTTCTGCCCCGTTCTGATACATACGGGTATTTGTTACATCATGCACATCGGTCAGCATCACCGGATGACCTGCACGCTTGACTGCTTTGGCGAGACTCATATCATCCACCAGATGTGCCTGAATGGCAGCATGACCACCGGAAGCTTCGTAACTGGAGCGATGAATCAGCAAAAAAGCCCCCGTAGCGGCCACAAACATCGGACTGGATGATCTTCGTATCATGAAAATGGGCAGATGACTGATGATGGTGAAGACCATCATGGGTACAACAAGCTTTTCCATCCACGTCTTTGTTACCTGATAAGGAAAACCGGTTACCAGCCCCCCGCTCTGCTCACACCCTGCCGCAAGAGTCTGCCGAATGGCACTTGGCTCCAGACGCACATCCGCATCCACGAACATATACCATTCTCCCTTGGCCTCCTGAACCAGCCTGTGACACGCATAGGATTTCCCCATCCAGCCTTCGGGAAGATCAACGCCATGCAGCAAACGCACACGTGCATCCCGATCCGCAATCGCTTGTACCATGGCCGCTGTCTCATCTTCGGAGCGATCATCCAGCACCAATACTTCCATCCGGAATCCTGACATATCGCTCGCGAGCACACTTTCCAGACATCCTTCGATATGTAGTCGTTCATTTCTGGCTGGAATCAGCACCGAGACCAGCAGGTCTGGTGGTTGTATTCGGTCTGCTCGGAATGAACGCACTTTGGGCAGACAGGAGACGTTCCATAGAGCGAATAGCAACTGTATGCCCAATATGCAGGTAAGCACAATCCAGAAGATTTCAGATGCATTCATGCTAACGGTTCACCCGCTTTCGTGCCGCATCGTATTTTTCACTTGTCGAACGTACATGACGAATCAGTGGAATCGCATCTGGCAAACTTCCCTGCCCCATCCGTATAAGCTCTGATCTATGATCGTCTAACTGCTGTTCCAGCACATGGCCGAGTCTGGCGGCAATCTCTTCACTCTTCAACGCCTTCCAGTCTTCCATCACAGCCGGGCCCGCCTGCATCGATATTTCGGGTAAATCATGCTGAACCATCCCATGGCACAAGGTTACCGGTACAGCAATGGCATTTGGAGAACGACGAAGTAACAATCCGATGCCTGGACGGAACTGAATCGGTCTGGCCTCCTGATGCAGAATTTCTCCTTGGGGAAAAATCCAGACCCTTTTACCTGAATCCAATAATTCACTGGTGTACTGTAGAGAGGTCCGAATACCGGACGCACTCTCCTTATTGATCGAATACGCACCCAATTTACGAAAAAAAGCATATTGCTGAAGCTGTTGCTCCTCCATCATCACATAATGATCACCCCGCGATGTCTGCCTGGCCGCATGATAGAGCAGCAGACCATCCCACCAGGAGCTGTGATTCATGAAATAGATCACCGGACGAGTCGCTTCAATCGGGGAGTTGTCCCTGATGTCCACCTGCGGGTCCAGTGACCCTGTGAGCGTGAAGGAGCGGAAGCGCCGACGTAGCAGATAATAGTGATTGTATAAGGCAAAAATACGATTAAACGGTTTTGATTTTACGGCGCGAATCATAGAGCCAGCTCCCTTCGGCAAGAAGCACACCAGCAATGGCGATGATAAAGCTGCCCGTAATCCCTTCCTTTAGAGCAAGCAGGCCGAACAGAAGAATAAACAGCTGATACAACCATTTTGCACGCAGCAATGAGCTACGGTCATTAGGCATGGCCGGAAGGAAAAGGGACAAGAATGCACCCATGATAAACCAGCTTATGTAATTGGACCACGGAACACCGTAGAATCCACCTGGGGCTTGCCACTCCCAGAATCCTCTTGCATGCGCAACAGGGTCGAGTACCAGATCAAGAACAATCGCCCAGAACCCGGTCTTCACTGCTCGAAGCAGTCTGCCAGTCCACGTTGAACCACCGCCACTTAACAGCGCCGAGTTACCCACCACTGCGATCCAGGCGAAACCCAGCGTAACTGGCACACTGAACAGATGAATCCCGAAGAAGTCTGAGTAGGCATACTCGCCAAAAGGCCAATGCGTATGAACGCCTACCCACTCTACGCCCATACCTCCAAGCCAGATAATCACAGAGGATATCCAGAGTCCGGGTTTCAGCCAGATGACTGACTGGTCGGACAGGCCTGTCCGATTACGCCCTTGATAGATCAGATCCAGCACATACAATGCGTAGAAGATTAGAAATAAACCATTTGAAAAAGATAATACGTCAGGCACACCGATCGTTAGCATCAAGGTTGCTCCAATGACATACCACGCCCAGTAAAGCCACTGGATCATCAGGATACCGCCGTTCGGGAGGCTTGATAGGCCAGCATCGGGTAACGTTTCACAATCGCACCCAGCATCTCCAGTTTCAATTCATCGCTAACATATGCCCGCTTGGTATATACGTCATAGTCGTTGCGTTCAACGGCGTGTAGAATGGTGGAGTAAAAGGCTGCTGCCAGCTCGATGGAAAATGCACTTTCCGTTGGGTACGTATCCAGACGATCCATGCCAATACGGAACCAGTTCAATGCTGCAGCTTTTAATTCATGAACAATGGCAATAAAACGTTCGTCCACAACCCCGTCTTCAAAGTCCTGCTCGGTGTAACCATGCTTCTCCATGATTTCCAGCGGAACATATCGACGCACTCTGGCCCGATCTTCACCAACATCCCGAATAATATTAACGATCTGCATCCCTTTACCCAAAGCAATCCCGTTCATCGCTACTTCTGCGCCGTTATCATCTCTCAATACAGGCAACAACATCTCGCCTACGGTTCCGGCCACCAGATAACAATAATGCTCCAGTTCCTGCATCGTTGTATAATGCGTTACTTTAAGATCTGTGAGCTGCCCTTCCATCTGACGGAAAAATGGCCCCTTATCCAGATGAGGGAAACTGCTGAACAACCATCTCAGTGCTGGCCAGATAAAGTGTCCTTCCGCATCGTCTAGCCGATCAAACAAATCATGGATCTCGTGAATCGTATATGGCGAATGTTCCGGCTCGTCTACACTGTCATCAATCATGCGGCAGAAGGCATAAATGACATATACCGCTTCCCGACGTGGACTTGGCAGCCCTCTAAAGGCCTGATAAAAAGAGGAAGAACCCTTTTGCATCAACTCTTCACACCTGCTCAAAATCGCTTCATTCATGTTCCCATCTCCTTCATGAGTTGATTGACGGCCATCCGTGCACTCTGCATTACAATCGGCACTCCGCCACCTGGATGTACAGATGCTCCTGCGGCATATAATCCCTTTATATTAGGGAATGGTTTGGGTTGCGGTCGGTATACACCGGACTGGAATAATACAGGTGCTATACCAAAGCTTCCGCCCCCATAGAGCCCGTCTCGCTCTGCGTCAGCGGGTGTACGTACCTTTTTCCACTTGATCGCTGCACGAAGTCCCGGGAATCCACGTTGCTCCGCTTCTTCCAGTACCCGTTCTGCCAATGCTTCACTCTCCTGATCCCAGTCGACACCTTCGGCATCTGGTACGGGAATGAGGAAATATAATACACTCTGTCCTTGAGGCGCTGCAGTTTCATCCAATGCGACCGGATTAAATACGTAAAATGAGGACTTTGCCGGAATGCGTCGCTGATTGAACACTTCCTGCAAACTGCCTTCAAGACTCGGTGGCAGGAAGAACTGGTGCGTCGTTGCATCTTCCCAGGTTTTGTCCACGCCCACATAGAGCAATACACATCCGGAAGAGGGACGATACGGTTTTCTTTTACGTGCTACCTCTGGTGATTGTCCAAGCAAACCTGATAGATGGGGGAAATCACCATTGTAGATAACTGCATCCACATTTTCTGCGCCTGCTGCCGTTTCTATACCTTCACACACACCATTTTTAATCTTGAGTCCGGTCACTTCCGAATTCAGCACGACACGCCCACCACGTGATATCAGTTCCTGTTCCAGAATAGCCGGCAATGCTGCATATCCACCTTTGACCATCCAGATGCCATATTCATGCTCTGCGTAAGGCAAAAGGGAATAGATACCTGGCGTTCCAAACGGTGATCCACCGATGTATAAACTTTGCAGAGAGTACGCATCAAGCAATTCCTCATGCTCAAAATAATCGCCTACCGCTTTCCGGACACTTTTGTGTGCACGCAATCTGCCCATGAGTGACATGAGCGAAGGGGTGAAGAAATCCCTTTTGCGCGGAAAAGCCCTTTCCAGAAACGCTGCCCTGCCTGCCGGAAACAACGTGTCCATATCTTTCATGAATCGTGAGAATCCCCGGCTCTCTCCCGGGAACAAACGTTCAATCTCCGCCGTCTGTTCTTCACGTGAGGTCATCTTGGTCATGACACGACCACTGTGGTAATGCACTCTGTATAACGGATCACAGCGAAGTAACTCAATCTTCGAACGATCTACGCCTGCTTCCTCCATTATGCCAAGTAACATCTCCGGCAGCAGTACGATCGTTGGCCCCTGATCGATCCGATACTCGCCTTCCTGCTCATATCCAATGCGTCCGCCAACGCGGGAACCCCGTTCATACACGGTGACATCCCAGCCTTGACGGTTCAATAACAGTGCCGAAGTGAGTCCGCCAATCCCTGCGCCTACAATAGCGGCCCGCTTCATGAATGCCCTCTGGCTTCTGCCGTCTTCACATAAGAGGATGGCTTGGAACGTGTGCGTGCGTCCTCTTCCTGAATCAGTCTGACACTGATCCGTGCCGATTCGAAAATCGTGGGCAACCCGCTACCCGGATGTGTTCCGCCGCCTACCAGCCATACACTTTTCAACTCTTCAAACTGGTTATGGGGACGCAGATACATCATCTGACCCAGATTGTGTGCCATATTAAACGTTGCTCCGCGATACACATCCAGTTCAGTCTCCCAATCAAGTGGAGTGAACAGCATACATTCTTCAATACGGCTGCGTATGTCTGCCAGCTCAGGAATGCCTTCCATGCGTTTCATCATGGCCTCCTGCACATTCTCCCGTTCTGCCTCCCAATCAATGTCTGCGGTAAGGTTAGGCGTAGGCATAAGAACATACAAAGCGGATTTCCCTTCCGGTGCCAGCGTCGAATCAAGTCTGGAAGGGTTATGAATATATAGAGATGGATCGGCTGATAACATTTTATGCTTTGTAATCTCATCAACGTTTAACCGGTAGTCCTCGGGAAAATAGATCGAGTGATGCGGCAGATCCACATCACCATCCACGCCCAGATACAGCATTGCTGTAGAGCAGGAATACTTTTTGCGTTTCATTTTCTCCGGGGTATATTTCTTAAGCACGCCTGGTTCAAACAGATGGTTAACCGCATGTGCAAAGTCGGCGTTCACCACCACATGGTCTGCTTCGATGCGTTCACCGTTCTCAAGCAACACACCTTCTGCACGACCATTGCGAACGATGACCTGTTTCACCGGGGTGGAAGTATGTATGCGTCCTCCGTATTCTTCCACGACATCGGCCATGGCTTGGAAGATCCGATTCACGCCGCCAATGGGGTGGAACAATCCGTAGTGATGCTCAATAAACGATAATATGGTAAAGGTACCCGGACAATCCCAGGCAGACATGCCAAGGTATTTGGATTGAAATGTAAATGCCCAGCGCAGACGCTCGTCTGTAAAATAGCGGGACAAGATTCCATAGACTGTATTGTGGACATCAAGCTTAGGTAGAGCTGTTACCGCATCCTTGCGTAGATAGTCAGTCAGCTTGCCAAAAGGACGACGGAGCAGAGGCATGACTTTGCCAAACTTCACTTCTTCTTCTTGCATGAACCGAAGGTAATTGTCTTCATTGCCCGGAAACAATTCCTTAATCTGTGCAGCTGTATCTTCCCGATTACGAGAAGGCGTGAACACCTTATCACCAAAGTTCAGTGCGTACAGCGGAGTTAGCTCTTTCATATCCACATAATCGGATAATTTGCGTCCCACCACATCGAACATCTCTTCGATCAGCTGTGGCATCATCAAAAATGTAGCACCCCGGTCGAATCGATATTCACCCAGTTCCAATCTGGCAGAACGCCCCCCGATGACTGGCTGTTTCTCATACACATCTACCTCGTACCCCTGACCGGACAATAACATCGCTGCTGCAAGTCCACCTGGACCTGCACCAATGACAGCTGCACGTTTGCGTTGTTGATTCGGTATCATGCCACTCACCTTTCTATGTAGGGAATTCCTATAGTTCTTTAGCCCCTAACCTATTATTAAACCGCCCAAGAACACTTCAAGCGGTAACTAGCAAAAACATTATACAAATATAATACAAATATTATACGACCTTGTAAACCAAAAAATGACCCGTTGGTCAAAACACTCTACTAATCCATATATAAACACAAAAAACACCCTTTGATCACTTTCGTCAAAGGATGTCCTTTATACACTAACCTATTCAAATCATTTGAGATTATGTTTAATTATTGGCCTGTCCGAACCGCGCACCGGGTGATCGCTCGGAGAGATATTCACGCTCCATCCACGACTGCCAGTCCGCAGAACTCTCCGGCATAATCCATTGCGGATAACGCGCATGCTCTGCACGCTCATAGCCTTTACCTCCAAGTACAAAGCGAATATGCGGGAATTCGTTCATAATCCGCTCGACGAGCTGATCACACCGTTCAAGAAGCCCTGGACTTGTGATCGACAGGCAGACCAACTTGATCTTCTGCTCCCGGATAATCGGGAAGATACCTTCTTCTGGCGTGTTCGCACCCAGATACAGTACTTCCGCTCCATTTTTGCGCATAAAGAGAGAGAACAGCAGCAATCCGACCTGATGGTGCTCCCCCTCCGGACACAACGCCAGAACTTTGGGCAGATGCGGATAGATCGGGAACAGATGGAAAAACTGATAAAACCGCTGTGATATCAGCTGTGTCATGAAGTGTTCCTGAGCCACCGAAGCCCTGCCTTGCTCCCATGCATCTCCAACCCGGACCAGAATGGGCACCAACACATGATAGAACATCGAGTCATACCCATACATGGTGAACCCAAAATCAATCAAACCATTGGCACGTTCACCCTGAAAGTTGTAGAGCGAGTCATAGATCTGATCAGCCATGCGTGCGTAGGCTTCTTCCATCGTAGGCACCGGAGCCATGATCGGCGTGGGCACAGCCTCGGGCGGATTTAATTTGTTTACTTTCAACATCCGTACCGCTTCCGAAATATTGGTCTGATGTAGCTCAACCTGTTCTTTCAACCAGCGCAGATCCGCAACATTCTCTTCGGTATACATTCGATAACCCGATTCCGTCCGTTCAGGGGTGACCGCACTATACCGATTCTCCCAAGCCCGGAGCGTCACCGTCGGGATACCGAGCATGGCAGCGACTTGTTTGATGGAATACACCTTATTACCCACTTTCTTTCCTAAATGTCCAGATTTCAAAGGTTATATCATTGGTTCCCCGTCCTTGTCAGGCATATGAAAACCCTAACATTCTACAAAAATAATACACTCATTATACACAACGCTCAGACACCTGTCGATTGCATACTGCCAATTTTGCCATATGCGTTTTATGCTACATTCGTTATGCTAGCGGGTTCTCCTGCGTCAACGTTATCATCCGTGTGGTAATAGAAGTCAGCAAGTACAGAAGGGGGAGTCCACCGTTGGTCTCATTACGCCGCCATACATCAGACCGCAAGTCTTCACGCGGCAAATTTCCATACATACGAACAGGACTTGTCCTATTAGTCCTATGGCTCATCGCCGTCATGCTCTATCAGACCTACAAACCATTACCAGCGGGCATTTCCTACGAAAGTCCGGAGTATCGTGTGGATCAAGTCGAGTTCCTGCATGACCTCACTTATCCTTCCTCCGACGGACAGATGCAGCATGAACAACAGATATTCCAGCGCATGATGCAGATTGTCGAGGAAGCAGAGCAGTTTGTCCTGGTGGATATGTTCTTGTTCAATAATTATCAACATAAGGGACAGAACTTCCCACCTGTCAGTTCCGAATTTACCGAAGCGCTGGTCGCCAAAAAAAATCAACATCCTGATATGGACATCTGGTTTATTACAGATGAAGTAAATACCAACTATAACTCAGCACCCAATCCGTTGCTGGAACAAATGAAACAAGCAGGCATTCATGTGGTCATCACGGATGTGGACCCTTTGCGTGATTCAACTCCAGTATACTCTGCGGTCTGGCGGACCTTCTTCCAATGGTTTGGCCAATCTGGAGATGGCTGGATCAAAAACCTGATGGCCACGGATGGTCCGGATGTCACTGTGCGTTCCTATCTCAAGCTGCTCAATGTGAAGGCCAATCATCGTAAAGTTGTTGTTAGTGAGAAGACAGCGATTGTCTCTTCTGGCAATATCCATGATGCGAGTGCCTACCACTCGAATATTGCATTTGAAGTAACAGGTCCAATCATTGGCGATATTCTTCAGTCCGAGCAAGCTGTTCTCGACATCTCAGGCGGAGGCAAGGTTCCTGCCTACACAGCTCCTTCCTCGAATTCAAACACGGGAGATTTGCGAATACGCTATTTAACTGAAGGCAAAGTGAATGACGCTGTACTCCATGAGATCAATCAAGCTGGCAAAGGTGACACCTTATGGATGGGCATGTTCTATGTGGCCTCTCCGAAAGTATTGGAAGCCCTGCTGGAAGCCGCAAAACGAGGAACCGAGATCCGGCTTGTACTAGATCCAAATGAAAATGCTTTTGGTCAGGAAAAGATCGGGATTCCGAACCGTCCTGTCGCCGCTGAATTGCATGATAAATCGGACGGTAAAATACAGATCCGCTGGTATAACACCACCAAGGAGCAATACCATACCAAGATGATCTATCTTGCCAAAGCAACCGGAGATCATATTGTCCTAGGGGGTTCAACCAATTTCACCCCCCGAAACATGAATGACTACAATCTGGAGAATGATCTATGGGTTGCTGCACCTCCAGACAATAAGTTCACACTCGATATCGCGAATTATTTTGAGCGCATATGGAATAATAATGATGCCGAGTTCACGTTAGACCTGGATGAGTTCCAGGAGAAGACTACGTTTTTGAAAGGTATCCTATATAAGCTGCAACTGATTCTGGGTCTTACGACCTTTTGATCAGAAACCACATCCATACCTGTTATATCCGCCTGTACTCTACTGTGCAGGCGGATATTTTCATCTTGACAGGTGATGTAAAGTGTGGAAATATAATTACCTAACGACCGTTAGGAAGGTGATTGAATGACTGCACAATCCATTCGGGATGCAGCCCTGTTCCATTTTGCCAGAGATGGCTATGAGGGAGCTTCTCTGAGAGCAATTGCTGATGAAGTCGGGATTAAAAAACCGTCCATATATGCGCATTTTAGCTGCAAGGATGACTTGTTTTTACACACACTGGACTTTGCATTTCACGAGGTAACACGGCACACACTGGAATATTTCCGTGATCATGCGGATCTGCCATTGGAGCAGAGGCTGAAAGGCTTGTTGATCTGGTTCGAACAAGAATACAATGCCCATGCTTCGGCTCGTTTGATGTTGCGTAATTGTTTTTACCCCCCCCTTTCTCTGTATGGCGAAGTGATGGATCAAGTGTATCCGTTTATCGATGGTATGGAACGTGCACTGACTCGTTTGCTGCAAAGGGCAATGCGTAATGGAGATATTCCGGCCATTCCCGCGGAACAGGCTGCCATTGCATTCATGACGTTTCTGGACGGTATTACCGTGGAAATTATCTATGGAAGTTCCCGTCGGTACAAGAGACGGTTGGAAGCAGCCTGGCCTGTATTTTGGCATGGCATTCATCATTTGAACGACGAGGCGCACAGCGTTGTGCCGGAAGGAGATTTAACAACATGAATCGCAACTGGTTATATGTATTTATCGGCGGAATTATTGAGATTGTCTGGGTAAGCGGGCTGAAACATGCCTCGAATGCCTGGGAGTGGACTTTAACGGGGATTGCCATCGTGATCAGCTTTGGACTGATCATTGCCGCTTCCAAAAGGCTACCTGTGGGTACGGTGTATGCCGTCTTTACGGGAATTGGTACGGCGGGTACCGTCCTTACGGAAATGGTATTGTTTGGTGAGCCGTTCCGCTTGGCCAAAGTATTGCTCATCGGGTTGCTGCTCTGCGGCGTAATTGGACTGAAGCTGGTAACGGATCAGCAAGAAGCCAAAGGAGGTGCAGTATAATGGCTTGGATGGCAATTGTAGGTGCAGGGATATGTGAAATTTTCGGCGTAATCGGTATTAATGGTGCTTCCACCAAAAAAGGATGGCCATACATCGTACTTATGCTGGTGTCGTTTGTGTTCAGCTTCTCGTTGTTGTCCTACGCCATGACGTCCATTCCGATGGGCACAGCATATGCCGTGTGGACGGGAATCGGGACGGTCGGCAGTACGTTAACAGGCATGTTCCTGTTCGGTGAACGGAAAGAAGCGAAGCGTATCCTGTTTATCGCGATGATTTTGGTGGCAGCCGTTGGTTTGAAACTGATCACATAATGGAACGAAATGAAGTTACACTTTATATCTCCGGTGATAGCATACGCTTCCGAAGAAGCTTTCTTACAGAAAGCTTTAAGGCGAACACTTCGTTTCTTCAAGTCAGTTCTGCAATCTCCGTTATCGTGTAATTCTTAGCTTCCATTATGATATCTATTAAATTCTGTAATATAAAAAAGACGACTTCGATCAGAAAGTCGTCTTTTTTGGGGAATGATATAAATAGGGAACCTCTTTATACTTTGCCACGTAAGAAAGGATGTCGTAAATCATGAAAAAGTTATTGGCACGCATGGGCTCTTATACAGGGTATACCCTTCTGATCGGCATGGCCATTTTCTATCTCATCGCTCTAGTCGCCATTATTATACTCGCCTTGTACGCCTTCACTGGAGGAAACTAACTTAAACGTTCTTGATACCTTATCCATATCGTACATACAAGCTACGCCTTGTTACTTGCCGTCTCTCCTTCCCTTTGATCAGCCACTTTTCCCCATATACATTTTCCAATTTACTCCCATTTGAATTCCTTTAACCAGATCGTTTATACTTATTTTGACCTTAAAGTCAATTCAAGAACTCACAAGTTCCCTGATGAGGTGAATGTATCTCTAATGAACCCTATACATGAGATGAATGAGAAGAAAAAGCTCATCATTACTACAGCACTCAAGTTATTCTCATCCAAAGGCAGTGCTGCAACATCCATGCAAGAGATTGCAGAATTATGCGGGATGTCCAAAGGCAGCCTCTACATCATGTTCAAATCCAAAGAGGAATTAGAAGCCAGTACTCTGGAGTACTGCATGTACACGCTCATGGACGAGATGACACAGATTGAGCATGAAACCAGCCTTACCTCGCGTGAACGTCTGCACAAGCAAATTGAGACACTGTTGATCCATGTTGCCGAGCTCAAGGAATTTTTGCGAGTACAGATGCGCAGCATGATGATGGATGATGAACAGCAACGCAAGGAACAATGCCATCCGCTGCAAAGAGATCTGGAAGTCCGTACCTTACATTGGTTTAAGGATAAGCTGGAGGAGCAGTACGGATCGGAGATTGAACCTTATACGATTGACCTTATTTTGCTGACACAGGGGCTATTCCTTTCCTACGTCAAGATCTGGTTTACAGAGATGCCGTCCCTTACTGTTACCAAAATGGCAACAAATTTACTGCAAATGATGGATTATGCAGCGCACGGATTCCTTAAGCAGCGACCTTTGCCTTTGATTCCTTTGGAGGACTGGCCTGCATGGATTACCGAACCCCATCCGGATTCCACGGTGATGCGGCATCCTATTCATATTATCAAGCAAATGCAGGATATTGCTGCCTCCGAATTGCCTGCTGGGCAACCAAAGAATGATGTACTTGAGACCATTGCCATTCTACGGCAGGAGATGATGGAATTCACACCGCGGCGTGCCATTATTCTGGGCATGATGCACAATCTGGAGAACGTAACTGCCATTCAATCTTTGCACTCCGAGCTTCAGCATATTCTGGATGCCATGTATAGCCGGTTCATCCAAGCTGACTCGTCACACACATAAACAGGAGAAACAGAGAGGAGAAGAAACCATCGTATGAAAGGTATTATTAATTTTTCACTGAACAACAAGTTTGCGATTTGGATTCTGACGATTATCATCTCTTTCGCAGGTTTGTACAGCGGATTGACGATGAAACAAGAGACAATTCCGAACATCAACGTACCGTTTCTGAATGTCACTGCCATTGATCCGGGGGCTGCACCGGAGGGAATTGTTGAGGATGTCACGAAGCCGCTGGAAGTAAAACTACGCAATGTAGATGGCGTGAAGACGGTGACCTCCACTTCCATGGAGAACGCAGCATCGATCACACTCGAATTTGATTATGGAACAGATCTGACCAACGCAACTGCAACCGTTCGTGAGGCACTGAATGAAGTTCAACTGCCTGACAGTGTGCAGAAGCCGACCATTTCCAAGTTCAGCATTAACTCTTTCCCGGTTGTATCTCTGAGCCTGTCCGACAAGGACGGCGGTGACCTGGAACAATTGACACGACTGGTTGAATCGGATATTCAGCCTGCACTCGAAGACATTGACGGTGTAGCTCAAGTTCAGGTGTCCGGTCAATATGTGAAAGAAGTTCAATTGAAGTTTAACCAAGCCAAAATGGCCGAGCTGGGCCTAACGGAAGATACGGTAAACGGCATCGTTCAAGGTTCATCCATTCGTGTGCCCCTTGGACTGTTTGAACTGGATAAATCCCAGAAAGCCGTTGTTGTAGATGGTAACATCATCGACATCGATGATCTGAAAAACCTTACCATTCCAGTTGTACCCGGCGGTGCCGGTGCTTCCGCAGGCAATGGTTCAAACGTAGCCCCACAAGGCTCTGGAGCACCAACTGGTGAAGCTGGTCAAGGTACCGCTCCAGGTGCTTCACAAGGAACGGACCAAGCCGCTGGTGGTAATGCCGGTGTAGGTAGCCCTTCAGGTGCTGCCAACGCAGCTGGTATCCCGACAGTGAAATTAAGTGAAATTGCCAAGATCGAAGTCATCGGTCAAGCGGAATCCATTTCCCGGACAGACGGCAAGGAATCGATTGGTATTTCCATTGTAAAATCCAACGATGCCAACACGGTTGATGTCGTTAACGCAGTCAAAGATAAAGCGGAAGAGTTGCAATCGCAGTTCAAAAATGCTGATTTGACTGTCCTGCTCGACCAAGGTAAACCGATTCAGGACTCGGTGAACACGATGTTGGGCAAAGCCATTTTTGGCGCTTTGTTTGCCATCCTGATCATCCTGCTCTTCCTGCGTAATATTCGTTCAACCATTATCTCCATTATCTCGATCCCGCTCTCCTTGCTCATGGCATTGACTGCGCTCAATATGATGGATATTACTCTGAACATGATGACGCTGGGTGCGATGACAGTTGCCATCGGACGGGTTGTCGATGACTCCATCGTTGTTATCGAGAACATCTACCGCAGATTAACACTCAAAGGTGAGAAACTGAAAGGCCGTGAACTGGTTCGTGAAGCAACGCGCGAGATGTTCATTCCAATTCTTTCTTCCACCATCGTAACGATTGCTGTATTCCTGCCACTGGCATTGGTAAGCGGTATGGTCGGTGAGTTATTCACGCCATTTGCACTGACCATGGTATTCGCTTTGCTGGCATCCCTGATCGTTGCCATTACCATTGTGCCGATGCTTGCGCACACCCTGTTCCGTGGAGGGTTGAAGAACAAACAGAATCACGAAGAAAAACCAGGCAAAATGGCGGAAGGTTACAAACGCCTGCTGAACTGGACTCTGTCACACAAACTCATCACGGTCAGTATTGCAGTGATCCTGCTGGTCGGCAGTTTGTTCCTGTACCCGTTCATCGGTGCAAGCTTCTTGCCTGAACAACAAGATAAATATGTGACCATTACGTACAGCCCACAAACAGGAGCTTTGCGTGAAGATGTAGAAAAAGAAGCACTTGTTGCCGAGAAGTGGTTGCTGGAACAACCGGGTCTGGAGAAAATGCAATATTCCATCGGCGGAAGTAATCCACTGAGCAGCATGGGTGGCGGTGGTTCCAACTCGGCTCTATTCTATATTGAATATAACGAAGACACGAAAGACTTTACCAAAGTGAAGGAACAGCTTGTAGAAGGTCTGAAGAAAGAAGTTACCGTAGGTACCTGGAATGAGCTCGACATGTCCGGCGGTCTGGGTGGTAGCGGCCTGAGTCTCTCCATCTATGGCGATAATGTAGAGCAACTCAAACCTGTATCGGATGAAATTCTGAAACTGGTTGAAGCGGATAAGGATAATTTTGAAAAAGCAGATACAACACTTGCTGACACCTACGGGCAGTATACGCTCGTGGCGGATCAGGAGAAATTAAGTTCCCTGGGCCTGACTGCAGGCCAACTGGCGATGACGCTGAGCCCGGCACGGGAACGTCCTGTGCTTACGGAAGTCGATATTGATAACAAAACGTACAAAGTATATGTAGAGACAGACAACAAATCATTCAGCAGCATTAAAGAGATTGAGGATGAAACCGTCACTTCACCGCTTGGCATTGAAGTACCAATCAAAGATGTTGCCAAAGTGGAAGAAGGTACGTCCCCGAACTCCATTATGCAAATTGATGGTAAAGTTGTTGTACAAGTTACAGCCAACATCCTGGCTTCGGATGTAACGAAAGCTTCGAGTAACCTACAGGCTGAGATCGACAAGCTGGATCTGCCTGATGGCGTTGAAGTGAAGTTCGGCGGTACAACCGAACAGATTAATGATACCTTTACTCAACTGGGTCTCGCCATGCTGGCGGCCATCGCCATTGTATACTTCGTGCTCGTTGTTACATTCGGCGGCGGATTGGCACCATTCGCAATCCTGTTCTCCCTGCCATTTACGGTCATTGGTATTATGGTAGGTCTGTTCATCGCTGGTGGTACGCTCGACGTCTCCGCCATGATGGGTGGACTGATGCTCATCGGTATCGTGGTCACCAACGCTATCGTGTTGATCGACCGTGTTATTCACAAGGAAAAAGAGGGTATGCCTACCCGTGAAGCCTTGCTGGAAGCCGGTGCAACTCGTCTGCGTCCAATCCTGATGACCGCTCTCGCGACCATTGGTGCCCTGTTGCCGCTGGTAACGGGTCTCGAAGAGAGTGCGGGTATCATCTCCAAAGGACTCGGAATCACTGTAATCGGCGGTCTGATCAGCTCCACGCTGCTCACGCTGGTTATCGTACCGATTGTGTATGAGTTCCTGATGAAATTTAAAAAGAAAAGAATCGAAGATTAAGAAGTCGTTGATTGTACTCATGTAACGGTTCGAGTACAACTTAAATACAGACTATAATATTAGCTTCTCGCCCCTTAGCGCATATTGGAATGATTGAATTCCGATGTGATGTTAAGGGGCTTTTTTTATTTAAGCATTTTGCATAAATCCCATGAGCGTCTTCCAATCAGCAAGATATAGATCGAAATGATTCTATTCGTCTATATTTTGTACCCGTGAACGATTGGAATCGAATTATGCAAAATGCTGATGAAAATTCACACGAGACATAGACTGACATATAAATTCTTTATTTTAATCAAAATCACAAAAAGAACAGTCCCATTTGTCATTTGAAACAAATGAACGTTAGATTTCAGCCCATTGGCTGTAAATAGACTTATAATATGGATTAATTATGTAAGTTGACGGATTCCAGACTCCAGATAGATCACATGTGATTGGGGAAGGATGGTGGTTGTGTGGGGGAGACAACGCTTCATATTCAAGTCAGAGACATGTTAAAACGTCCTGTGTTTCGCAAGGCAGAAGTCCTGGCCAGTGATCGTGCGCTGGAGCGGTATGTTCGCTGGGTTCATATCATGGAGGTTCCCGAGGTGGGGGACTTGCTCAATGGCGGGGAATTGGTGCTGACAACAGGCATTGGCTGGCAGGAGGGTGAGCAGCAAGGCCTGTCTTTTTTGCGTCAGTTAATTGCACGTGGGGCTGCCGGACTCTGTATGGAACTGGGGGATCACACCAAGTTACAGCTCGGGGCTATGAAAGAAATTGCAGTAGCAGCTGATTTTCCGTTGATCTGGTTTCACGAACAAGTCCGTTATATCGATATTACGCAAGACTTGCATTTCACCTTGATTCGCAGTCATCAGCGGATGATCGCTGAACTCGATAGTCTCACCACCTCCTTTAACCAACTTCTTCTGAATGGAGACGGGGTACAACCCCTTCTTCGATTATTGTCACGAACAACCGGATTTGCCGTGGCGTTATATCCACTTGAAGGGGAAGCAAGTGCCGTTCCCTACTGCCCTCCAGAGCAGCTGGAGACTCGTCGGCAGGATTGGTTTTTGCAGCGGGAACATTTGGCGGAGGAGGATATTCCGAATTTAATGCAGCTGTCAGATAACACATTGGATGTGATCAGCATGCCTGTTCAGGCGTTGGACTACACCTTTGCCGACCTTGTGCTGATGCATCAAAAGCTGACGGATCAAGATTCAAGCATACCGATCAAACCTTCGGATGAATTCGTCATTCAGGCACTGGAACGATGCGCGGCCGCGATTGCTCAGGACTGGATGCGAACCAAATACATGGAAGAGAAACGCCGCTACAAAGAAGATATGTGGGTCATTGATTGGCTTAACGGATACCACTCCACGAAGGAAGTCCATGAATATATATCTACCGTTAATCCCCTTCTCGCAACGAGCAAAGCCACTATTATTTTATTCGACAGCAATCCAGCATACACAGATAGCATCAGACTTCAGAAGTTGTTGATCCAACGTAACATCGTCGCCCGGTCGGTATTTGCTCGGGAGAACTTCACCCTCTACAGCACCGTTCTGAACCACCAGATCATTCTTATCATTCTCGACCCACTACCTGGATCTCAGCGCAAAAGCAGTCTCTGGCGCTGCATCAAACAGCTACAGCAGCACGAGCAGGAACAGACCCACTGCCTCTTCTCAGGCTTGATCGGTATCAGTCATAACTGCACAGACCTCTCCCGTCTCAAGGATAGTCTGGAATCCGCGAAGGAGACACTGCGAATTCAGAAGGACATCGGTGTGATGCAGCAGCCCTTTTACAGTAATCTTCATTGTTACCGCATCATCGCTAGTATGAAGCAGAGTGGCAATCTGGATGATTTCATCGAAGAATATTTGGGGCCGCTCATTCGTTACGATGTGGAGAAAGGAGGTCAGCTGCTGCGGACCCTCAAGCAATATTTGGTCCTGTGCTGCTCCAAGCAAGAGACGGCCACCGCTCTATATATCGTCAGACAGACACTGTATCACCGTTTGGACAAAATCGAAGCCCTTTTGGGAGAAGACTATATCCTCCCCGAGAAAAGGGTCGCGATCGAACTTGCCATCTACGCTTATGAGTACGTACACGGCCCGATCGCATGAAGAGCTTCAGTATGATCTACGCTCCCCGTTGCTCCTGAAGCTGGCGAATCAGGATGTGACTGAACCACTTCCGTCCAGACGCCGTGCCTACGTATTGCTCTTGTTTCTCTTCGGGAAGATCCGGGTGCCCCCATATGACGTGAGCACCCTCCAGATGTTCCCGTACCGCATAGATCCGATAACCCTGTGCAACCATTCGCTCTATGGCGATCCTCTCGGCCTCAAACACATCATGATCCGACATCAGCTTCTCCCTCCATTCACTGCCGTCACAGGATGTTTCATCGGTATGGGCGCGCCTGCATCATACTTGTTGCGCTTCACATATTGGCCTGCCCCTGCTGTTCCGGTATACTGCCGATCTCGAATGACATACTCCCCGCGGCACAACACCGTCACCGGACATCCCTGTACCTGCATACCTTCAAAGGCACTGTAATCCACGTTCATATGATGCGTATCTGCCGATATCACCCTGTTTACAGAGGGGTCAAAAATAACGATATCCGCGTCTGTCCCGACAGCGAGAGTCCCTTTCTGCGGAAATAGTCCAAATAACTTGCTCGCTCTTGTCGAACATAGATCAACCCACTGATTCAGTGTGATCCTTCCTTTGACTACACCTTCGGAATACAGAATGCTGAGACGATCTTCGATGACAGGCCCCCCGTTAGGAATTTTGCTAAAATCATCTTTGCCCAAGTCCTTCTGCCCCTTGAAATTAAACGAGCAATGATCGGAGCCAATCGTTTGCAGTTGACCACTTTTCAATGCATTCCACAACACTTCCTGATGCGCTACTTCCCGCAGCGGAGGTGACCAAACATACTTTGCACCCTCAAAGTCCGGCTGATCCATGATCGATTGATCCAGTGCCAAATACTGAGGACAGGTCTCCCCCCAGATCCGGTAGCCCATTTCACGCATACGCGCAATTTGCTCCACTGCTTCCGCACAGGTCACGTGCACCACATACAGCTGTGAATCCGCAAGTGCAGCCAGACGCGCCGCACGCCCTGTTGCTTCTCCCTCCAGCATGGATGGACGAGTCAGCGCATGATGAATCGGCTCCGTGCGCCCTTCGGCGAGCGCCTGTCGAACCAGCAGGTCAATGACATCCCCGTTCTCGGCATGAACCATGACGAGTGCGCCGTACTCTTTTGCCTTTTGCAACGTCTGGAAGAGAATCCCGTCATCCGCCTGAAACTGGTTTTTATACGCCATGAACACCTTGAAGGATGACACACCCTCTTCTTCAATGATCTGCGGCAGCTCTTCTAGCACCTGATCATTCATCTCGCCAATCATGAGATGGAAACCGTAGTCGATGGCAGCTTTACCCCCGGCTTTGGCATGCCACTCCTGGAGAGATTCGATTAATGGACGGCCTTTTTGTGTCAGACAAAAATCAATGATCGTCGTTGTACCGCCAAAAGCTGCCGCTGTCGTTCCCGTCGCAAAATCATCCGCCGTTACCGTTCCACCGAAGGGCATATCCAGATGCGTATGCGGATCGATCCCGCCCGGAATGACGTAACAGCCCGCTGCATCCACAACTTCCGTTCGTTCATCTGGCACCAGCCCGATGCCAATCTGTGTGATTTTACCCTTTTCGATCAGCATATCTGCTTCAAAGGTATCTGACGCTGTGACCAACACACCGTTACGAATCAATTTGCGGGTACTCATGATATCGCCTCCTTGGTTGATTGATCTCTAACCGATTGCAACATCGCAATCGCAGACTGCCGTTCATTCCAGGTTACAGGTTCCTGCTCAGGCACAAGCTCAACCATCTCAATCGCCCCATCCACCGGGCAAACAATCGAACACAGATTACAGCCAACACAGTCCTCTTCCACCACTTCCAGATAGGAGCCGGACGGGTCGGTCAACATATCAATACACTGATGCGAGGTGTCCTCACAAGCAATATGGCATTTGTTGCAATTGATGCAGACATCGCGGTTGATGCGGGCGACCACTTTGTAGTTCAGATCGAGATTGCCCCAATCCGAGTAACGTGGAACCGTCTGACCTACCAGGTCTGCTACACTGCTCAGACCCTTTTCATCCAGATAATCGTTCAGCCCATCAATCATGTCTTCCACAATGCGGAATCCATGATGCATCGCTGCGGTACATACCTGAACCCCTGTAGCGCCCATGAGCAGAAACTCTGCGGTATCCCGCCAATCAGATATGCCGCCTATGCCAGAGATCGGCACACCCACCTCCGGATTACGTGCACACTCCGCAACCATGTTCAGTGCAATTGGCTTCACAGCTGGGCCACAGTATCCACCATGCGCTCCTTTGCCGCCCACATGGGGCACGGTATTCCACGAATCCAGATCCACACCTGCCAGGGAGTTAATTGTATTGATAAGGGAGATCGCATCCGCGCCACCTCGTACAGCTGCCCGGGCAGTCGCCGTAATATCCGTGATATTCGGCGTGAGTTTCACGATCACCGGTGTGGTCGCCACTTCCTTCACCCACATCGTCTGGAGTTCGACCAGGTCAGGTTGCTGACCAGAGGCGGCTCCCATACCACGTTCGGCCATGCCATGCGGGCAACCAAAGTTCAGCTCCAGGCCATCGACGCCGACAGCCTCCACCTTTTTGACAATCTCATGCCACTTCTCCCGCGTAGGTTCCACCATCAGTGAAGCTATAACCGCACGGTCCGGGAAGTGTTTCTTGGTCTCGGCGATCTCCCGCAGATTCACTTCCAGCGGACGATCGGATATCAATTCAATATTATTAAACCCCGCCACCCGTTGCCCACCAAAATGGACCGCCGCGAAACGCGAGGATGTATTGATAATTGGCTCACCCAGTGTCTTCCACACCGCACCACCCCAGCCCGCCTCGAACGCACGCTGGACCTGATATCCCGTATTGGTCGGTGGTGCAGAAGCCAGCCAGAATGGATTGGGTGATCGAATACCTGCCAGATTAATGGATAAGTCAGCCATAACGATCCCTCCTTGGTGTTGTTTGAACATATTAGTTACACTGGACATTTGGTCGCGCTCAGGATTTATGCGTAGTAATTAGTTCTGGATAGCACGCACCTAAATTCTAACGAACCGTACACCTCTTATTGGACTCATTTGCGGCAATTTCAAAATCTAACGAATCGTAAAAGTCTTATTTGGCTGTAGTAGCTCATTTCGGCTTCATTTCAACAGGTGTTCGTCAACATAAGACGTGTGAGATTCGTTAAATTTTCCAATCCTCGGTAATTGCCACTATAAGGTGTGTAGGGTTCGTTAGCGTGTCAGGTACACGAGAATTTGATGTACCCACACTTCTTGCTCAGATCTGATCTACACCTATATCACTCTAGCAGTCCCTTGCGCCCTCCCACCCTCGCCTCTCCTTGTACTCTCTCCTTACACCCTTTCATTGCACGGTTTCCGTGTACTCTCCACTTTCCCTTGTCTCCCTCACAACTCACGCCGTCTCTTCCACCTGTCCAGGCAACGCCTTCATGACTGCGGCGGCAGCCAGCTTACCCTGCTGTGCAGCCGAGACAACCATCGCCTCACCCTGGCCCTGACCAAAAATGACATCTCCTGCCGCATAGATCTGAGGATGCGAGGTACGGTACGTATGCGGTTCGATCTCAACGACGCCCCATTGGTGACGCAGCCCAAATGCTTCGATTAATGGTAATAACCGATGCTGCCCAATCGCCCGGATGACCGTATCACATTCAATCATGAACTCCGATCCCTCGACAGGCGCAGGCAACGCGCGCCCACCACCAGACGGGGTAATTAGCTCCATTTTCACGCATTCCACAGCCTGAACCCGACCGTTCTCGTCTCCAATGATACGCTGCGGCATCGTAAACCAGCGGAACTCCACACCCTCCTGCTTGGCAAACGTATATTCAAACGCATACGCCGTCATCTGGCTTTCCCCGCGCCGATATAACATCTGCACCCGCTCGGCACCAAGACGTACCGAACAGGTCGCTGCATCTACCGCCGTATTGCCCGCGCCAATAACGGCAACCTTCAGACCATTCAATGCGGGCGGAACACCTTGCTTGGTAGACTCCACCAGTTCAATCGCATCATAGACACCTTCCAATGTCTCCCCTTCAATGCCCAGCATAGGTACTGAACCCATGCCACAGGCCAGAATGACCGCTTCATGCTGCTCCAGCAACTGCGAAGCAGGGATATCCACACCAATACGCACCCCATAGCGGATCTGTACACCAAGTGCCTCCACCTGCTCCACTTCCCATAGCGCAACCGATTCGGGCAAACGGAAGGATACGATGCCGTACGTGTTCAGCCCCCCGCCTTTGGGTTTGGCTTCATAGATCGTCACCTCATATCCTGCACGCCCCAGTTCACGTGTTGCCGACAGTCCTGCTGGCCCCGCTCCCACAACAGCAACGGTTCTCCCATTGGCAGGTGCTGCCTGGAATAACGGCTCATTCTTCGCCCGCGCCCAGTCGGTGGCGTAACGCTGCAAGTCACCAATGCGAATCGGCTTCGACGATTCGTTCAGAACACATGCACCTTCACACAATTCCTCTGTGGGACAGACACGTGCGCAGCTGGCTCCAACCGGATTTGCATCCATGATGGTGCGGGCCGATCCTTTCAGGTGCCCTGTGGATATTTTGCTAATAAAAGAAGGGATATTAATGTCGGTTGGACAGGCTTTGATACAAGGTGCATCGTAACAGTACAGACAGCGGTTTGATTCCTCCATCGCTTCCTTGCCTGTCATGGCGGGTTTCATCTCGGCAAAACGACTCTCCCACCCATAATCGGATAACGTTGTTCCTGAGCTGTTCATCAATGTCATGCACCTCCTGAAGTTTGATCCGCACAGCTTCCAGCTACTTTTACAGACTAACCAGATGTTCGTACGTTTCCGGCCTGCGATCGCGGTAGAACTGCCACACATTACGCACCTCACGAATCATCTCCGTATCCATCTCGCCAATGACGACCTCATCCTGATCCCGGCTGCCTATCGCTACCATTCTGCCTCGCGGGTCCACCAAGTACGACTGTCCATAAAATTCACCCATATTCCACGGCGCTTCCACGCCAACCCGGTTGATGGCCGCTACATAATAGCCGTTAGCTACCGCGTGAGCAGGCTGTTCCAGTTTCCACAGATATTCCGATGTACCCGCAACCGTAGCGGACGGATTGAAAACAATCTCTGCCCCCGCCAACCCGAGCAATCGTGCGCCTTCCGGAAAATGACGATCATAACAGATGTACACGCCGACTCTGGCGTAGGCCGTATCAAATACCGGAAACCCAAGGTTACCTGGTTTGAAATAATACTTTTCCCAGAACCCATTCGTGCCCTCACCTGCTTCCACATGCGGGATATGATGTTTGCGGTATTTGCCCAGATACGAACCATCCGCATCTATAACGGCTGCCGTATTGTAATACGAAGCAATACCCTCCACCTCGTATACAGGTAAAATAATCACCACCGCAAGCTCCTTTGCCAGCTCCTGAAAACGTCTGGTCGTCGGTCCTTCCGGCACCGGTTCAGCGGATGCATACCATTTGGGATTCTGCTCTGTGCAAAAGTACGGCCCATAGAATACTTCCTGCAACCCGATGATCTTGGCGCCTCTTGCAGCAGCTTCACGGACCAGCGTAATGTGTTTCTGAACCGCAGCTTCTTTGTGTACCTCAACGGGAGCCGAACCTTCAATTTCATGAGAAGCCTGGATTAATCCGATGCTGATTTTGCTCATAACGTCACAACGCCTCCTCGGGTAAAATGATTGGTTGGTTCACTCCACTACACATCCTCCGAATGGTGCGATATAACACTTCCGTGCCGAGTCCAATATCCTCCGGGGAGGAATATTCGCTGGGATGATGACTGATGCCGTCCTTGCTGCGGACAAAAATCATGCCATAATCACACACAAGCGAAAGGGCCAACGCATCATGGAACGGACCACTCATCAGTTCTGGCAAAGTAACCCCGATCTCTTCCGCGGATGAACGAATCACCGACTTGATTGGCTCTGCACAATACCGCGGCTCACTATTCGTATCCTCTGTCAGCGAGTAGGTTAGACCATATCGGAAACTCACGTCATCCAAAATGTTCATCAATCGGGCTTCAAGCCGGTTCCTGCGCTCCATCTCCATGTCTCGTAAATCAACCGTGAAGCTGACTTCCTCTGGAATGATGTTCCGTGAGTCTGGAAACACCCTCAAACTTCCCACCGTACCTACGGTTGGGGCTTCCGGGTCTTCTCTCACCATATCGTCAAAAGCCGCAATGACTTTGGCGCTGCCTACCAGAGCATCATGCCGCATCCCCATCGGAACGGAGCCGGCATGACCCGCCATGCCTTTCATCGTCACCGTAAGCCACAACGGACCCGAGATGCCCGTCACCAGACCTACTGGAGCATTCATCGCTTCCAGCACCGGCCCCTGCTCAATGTGTAGCTCCAGATAACTCCCTATGGAACCTGGCGGATAGATCGCCTCATCAAAATCCGAAGGAGAACAGCCGAAGGCTTCCAGCGCCTCCCGACGGGTCACTCCGTTTTTATCCTGCCGCTCCAGTTCGCCTTCTTCCAACTGACCGGTTATACCACGTGAGCCGAACAGGCCTTTGTTAAAACGGGAACCCTCTTCATCGCAAAAGGCAATTATCTCAATTGGCATCAGGGGCTGAATACCATTTTCGATCAGGCATTGCACGGCTTCGAGCGCGCCTAGCACACCAATCGCTCCATCATATCGACCGCCATAAGGCTGAGAGTCGATGTGGGAACCAATCATGAGGATCGGCAGTGCCTGATCCGCACCTTCCAGACGACCTATCAGATTACCGAAGGCATCAAGTCGTGTCGTCAAACCGGCATTTTCCATCCAGAGACGAACTTGTATGATGCCATCCATATCTTCCGGGGTCAGGGCAAGTCGGCAAACACCCGTCTCCGCGATTCGGCCAATCTGTGACAACTGCTCAATGCGCTCATTCAGCCGAAGCTGATTAATGACTTTGCCTGTTGTCGTCTGCATCCTCCCTCGCCTCCTTGCGCTTATTTATCGCGTAATGATATGAAAATTTTCATTTTGCTTGCTAAACCGTAAACGTCTGTCGTACCTGTGTATGGCAACTAACCTGCGTCCAGACTACGTAGCGCAACGAGCAAACTTCCAGCGATCAGATCCAGCTCATCCTCGGTGGTGACAAACGGCGGAGAGATCGTCAAAATGTTTGCAAACCCCGGCACGGTATCGCCGTTCTTGCCAATCAGGATGCCATCCCTTTTACAACTGGCGAGTACCTTCATTACTTTATCCGCCTCCGCAGGAGATCCGTCTGCTTCAATCAATTCAATGCCACAGGCGAATCCGAATGAACGGATATCCCCCACAATGGACAGCTCCAGTAGTGGCTCCAGCTTCTCACGAAGCAGGTATCCCAGTTCTTCCGCCCGGCTGACCAGATTCTCTCGTTCCAGAATCTCCAGATTTGCCAGTGCCACCCGGCAGGACACCGGATTTCCGCCAAATGTATTCACATGGCGAAAATGGGCATCCGGTCCGGGTTCGCGGAACGTGTCATACAGATCGGCTCGCACGGCCGTTGCCGATAGCGGCGAATAGGCACTGGTCATGCCTTTTGCCATCGTCACAATATCTGGCTGTACACCATAGTTCTGATGACCAAACTTCTGCCCAGAGCGACCAAAACCGCAGATTACCTCATCCACAATGAGCAGCACGCCATAGCGCTGACAGATCTCTTGCACGGTACGCATATAATCCGGCGGGGGCACAATCATGCCGCCTCCTGTAATCACTGGCTCCATAATTACTGCGGCAACCGTCTCAGGACCTTCCCAACGAATCACCTCTTCATAGATGGTTGCACATTCGAGTCCGCATCCATCCTTGTTTCGTCCAAACGGACAGCGGTAACAATACGGTGGTGGAACATGAGAGAAACCTACGCCGAGTGGCTCGTATTTGATCTTGCGAGCGGCTTGCCCGGTGGCGCCCAGTGCGCCCATGGAGTTGCCGTGATACGCACGGTGACGGGAGATGAATTTATGCCGTGTAGGCTCACCATTCTGATGGTGATACTGACGGGCTATTTTGAAAGCCACCTCATTTGCATCTGAACCTGAGTTGGAGAAGAATATTCGATACTCCCCCTCCAGCCATTCATTCAGCTTCTCCGCCAGCAAAATCGCTGGTTCGTGACTCTGTGTCATCGGTACATAAGCAATTGCTTTCATCTGTTCATAGGCACTTCTCGCAATCTCCTCACGGCCATGCCCCACATTCACACACCACAGTCCAGACATCGCATCCAAATAACGCGTACCATCCTGATCGGTGATCCAACTGCCCTCCCCGCTTACTGCAATCATTGGATGATCGTTATGAGGCGAGATGTGATGCCATACGTATTTGCGATCCTTCTCCAGCCATTCTTCCTTCGTACCGCCAAGCGGCTGGGGCTGCTGATCTACAGAACTCATTCGTCATCCTCCTCCACGCGCTTATTTCACAGCTTCTTCATAGATACTCTTCTCCAGCGCTTCATCCAGGTTGGCGGCTTTTTTGATCAAACCATAGTTCAGTGCAATATCCGCAGTTCGGGTAAACGACTCATCTACAAAGCTGCCGACTTGCTGCTCCGTAAACCCTTCCGGGCGAATTAGCTTTGCAATCTCTTCCAGCATTGTTACCTGATGCTCACGAGTGGTACTACCATCCGTCACATTACTCATCACGATATCCACCGTTTCATCCTGTTGATCAATGGCGTAGTTCCAGCCTTTCAAAATGGCACGGGTCACTTTGACCGCAAGCTCACGGTTGCTGTCTACCCAATCCTTTTTGGCAATCAGCGTATCCTCCAGCATCCCAACACCGGCATCTTCAATATTGAATACATCCAGATCGGATTCTTTCATCCCACTTTCCAGCACCACGTGAAATTCGTTATAGATCGTTGCCGTCGCCACATCTACCTGATCGTTGAAAAACTGATCCATCGTGAACCCCTGCTTCACCAGTTCAATATCCTTCTTCGGATCCAGACCATTCTTCTCCATGAACGCGAGCACCTGAAACTGCTGACTGCCAAACCAGGTACTGACCTTCTTGCCTTTCATCTGAGCCGGATCAGTAATACCTAGGGACTTCTTGGCAATCAAGCGATAGCTACTCTTCTGTGAGATCTGGGCGAGTGAGACGAGTGGCAGACCGTTATCCCGGCTGACCAGCAAACTGTCTACACCCGTAATGCCCACATCGGCCGCACCATTGACCACCTGCTGCTCTATCACGATATCCGGACCACCCGGAATAATCTCGGCATCAATGCCTTCATCTGCAAAAAAACCTTTTTCCTTCGCTGCATAGATCCCGGCAAATTGTGCCTGCGGCACCCATTTCAGCTGAATTTTCACTTTGGTTAACGGTTGATCCGCCTCTCCTGACCCTCCTGAACTTGCAACGACAGGCTCAATAGCCGGCTCGGACTTCGTAGAACATGCACCCAGCATCGTAACAACCAACAGGACCAATACCAGCAAACCCGGCTTCAACGTTTTGTACATGTACAGAACAACCCCCTGTTTATATACGATTTATCAAGCATCAGTCCGTGTTCAAAAAGTCTACTTTTCAGTACCGTGGACTTTTTGAACAACCTCTATCAGGTATTACGATCTATGGATGGTTGATACCCTGATGTATGTTAGTGATCTGTGCGTGCACGATTCCACGGAATGAGTCGTTTTTCTGCCAGGACAACCGCTTCATACAACACAATGCCGAGCGCGGCGGCGATGACAATGCAGGACCAGGCCAAGGGCATGTTTGCCAGTCGAATCTGATCCGAGAGCAAGTACCCCAGCCCCTGGGAGGCGATGAAAAATTCACCCACAATGGCCCCGATAATACTGGTCGACATGTTGATCTTCAGACCGGCGAAGAGGGAAGGCAGCGCATGAGGCAGTCTCAGCTTCCAAAAAAACTGCATCCTGCTCGCGGCAAGGCCACTCAGCAGATCACTGTACTGCGGCTGAATGGAAGTCAGCCCTTTGAACAGGCTAACAGCCATCGCTGCCATCGTAATCACCGTGACGACAGCAATACGCGACCAGATCCCGTCTCCGAACCAATTGTTCATAATCGGGGCAAGGGCCACAATCGGAACTGCGTTCAGTGCCGACAAAACCGTAACCGCCGCCCTGCCGCTTGTTGGAAAGAACGATGCACCTGCCGCTGCCAGAGCACCCAACAATGAACCGAGCAAAAAACCTCCCAGCATTTCGGTTCCGCTATACATCGCGTATCGAAAGAGCATATTGGCATTTTCCTGAATGGATGCCGCAATCGCGGAAGGCACAGGCAGTTGGTAGCTTTCCAGCGAGAATATCCAATGAAACAACCTGAGCTGCCAGAGGGTGAGAAACAACACACCCGCACCCCAAGGAAGCATGCTCAGTACAATTGAGCGCCTGCGAACGCTGGTACCCAATCTGGCCTTTTCGGCTTGTCCCTGTTGTCCGTGAATTTCTGATCCTGGAGCAGATGTTATCTGTGAACCCGTGAGGGGCGTAGCCGCGCCAGTTACAGCAGCAATAGCCACACCTTCATCACGCTTCCGTTGCAAAACTCTACCTTCACTCATGTGGCATCGCCTCCTTTGGCCCTGAATTCAGGCTGCCAAGGGGTTAGCCAACGTTCAGCCAGACTGATGGCCAGATACGAGATCAGGCCAATGCCAATGCTAAGCATGATGGTGGCCCAGAACATGCCAACTTGGGCATGACCGTAATATAACGAACTGACCATCAGGACGCCGAGTCCATCGGGAGCGCCCATCAATTCCACAACGATGGAGGAAGTCACCGCGAGCGGAGCAGCTATTTTCATACCGGAAAATAGTCCCGGCAGTGCTGAGGGCAGCAGGCATTTGATATATCGTGCAGTCAGTGAAGCTCCACAGGAACGCATCAGTTCCAGGTGCTCTGGTGCTGCACTTTTCAATCCTTTTAATGTATGGATGATGATCGGGAAGAAAGTGACATACGCGGCCATAACAATTCGGGCCCACTCCGCATTGTGGATGATCCCGTACACAATTGGTGCGAGACCAATAACCGGAACCATCTGTGAGGAGACAACATATGGAGATAACGTGCGCTCTAGCCAGACAGCCCCGCTCATGAGTAGAGCCAGACCCAGACCAAGCAACGTTCCCCCTCCAAAACCAATGGCTGCATTGCCAAACGTGACAGCCCCCTGCTCTGCGAGCGTACTCGAGTAACGAAACAAGGCTGCAAGGACTTCGTGCAGATAAGGAAGGCGAGACGCCGCCTGCTGGGGTGACAAGAACAGTTGGAGTATCCAGGCGATTCCTTCCCATAGCACCAATATGGTCATAATCCAGATGACAACCCAGGATCGATATCCCGGTTTAAAGAACCGCAGGGACATGAGATTCATCACGCTCCTCGTAGAAGCAGTTGCGAATGGTTGTGATCATGTGGTAGAAGGCTTCCGTTTCTCTCAGTTCACTATGACGTTCGGAAGGCAGATTGACGGAATGAATGGAATGTACTTGCCCCGGATGTGCCGAGAGCACGATGATCCGGTCGGACAGAAATACGGCTTCGGGGATGCTGTGTGTGACAAAGAGGAAGGTCTTGCCTGTTGAGCGCTTGATCTCAAGCAGCTCCAATTGAAGTTTTTCTTTCGTGAATTCGTCCAAGGCAGAGAAGGGTTCATCCATGAGCAGCAATGGTGGATCAAGTGCAAGCGCACGTGCAATGGATACACGTTGCTGCATTCCGCCACTGAGCTGCCATGGATAATGGTCTGCGAAGCGGGTTAACCCTACCATTTCAAGCAGTTCACTGCTAATGCGGCGGCACTCCTTACGGCGGGTACCCAGCAGTTCCAAGGGCAATTCCACATTGTGTCGAACGGTGCGCCAATCGAACAAGGCGGGTGTCTGAAAGACAATGCCGAACTGTCGCTGTAGTCGAGCCCGCTCAGGCTCCTGACCTGCGATGCGAACGGTGCCTGAGGTAGGTTGAAGTAGATCACCCACCAGCCGGAGCAAGGTCGACTTGCCACAGCCGGAAGGGCCCAGCAGAGAGACAAACTCATTAGACTGGATCTGGAATGTAACATCCGACAAGGCAGTCACTTGTTGTGTACCTGTACCAAAAACAACGGACACATGATCTACATCAATATGGCAGGCTTCGGGGACTGTGGCTGAGGATATGGAGGACATGGGCATTCTCCTTTGTGGGAAGTTGTTTTCATTACACACCAAGGCTGAATGGGAGGTTTATATACACAAACGTAACAGGTTTTGCTTGTTAGATAATACTATATCGCTTTGGGCGGGGATTACATTATACAGTGTGTTTTGAGTATGGACCTGTTCATGTTACACAATGTAAAATGAGACGGATTCTCAGATACATACATGTGAGTTTTCTTCGTAGATAGCTAACATTCATTTCACCTAACAACAAGCGCACAATCATTTGTATTTATTGATTAAATATTCGGAAAATATGACATATCCCCTCGTATTCTTGTTCGTTTTCTTGTATAAAGATTGAATATAGAATCCAGAAATCGGGGTGGTCATGATGTTTGATTGGCTGGGATGGAGAAAAGGATTGCCGCTGTGGCGATCCTATCGGTTGAACGCACATATAAAGGAAGATGTGGAACAGATTTTTGAGGGGATTGCCGAAACGAGACGACAGCTTATGATGGACTGGGCAGATGAACAATGGAATCACCTGGATCGTTTGCTTCAACAGATACAGTCGGTCCGATTACAAGATGTATTACAAGGTTCACAGCAACGAAGTAAACTAGATACATGGTTTCAATCCAGTTATATTCGAGCCGTAGACAGTACGGAGCTATTTATGCTGAACGAACAGAATCAGGTGGTATTCTCTACATATAAGAAACATATTGGACAGATCTATGAAGATTACGAAGCTTTAATTGGACCAGGATTGAAATACTCCAGAGCAGATCGTCATGGCAAAAAATGCTTGTATGGTCCATATTCTGATCCACTGACGTTGGATATTGGTCCCCGTTCGTCCGCTTTTCACGATGATGTCACCTTGCTGTTTATCTCCCCAATCCTGCAGGAAGGTCGATATGTCGGTTCATTATGCAGCCGTGTTCCCGGGGATGTACTCGGTGACCTGATCCAACGAGAATCAGGTCATATCTATCCCGATTCCGGTGACAATTACCTCTTTATGGCTGAGTCGATATTACGGCCCCATCTGCAACCCGGCACCGCCTTATCCCGAAGTCGATTCGAAGACCGTACCTTTACACATGGGGAAAATCTCAAAGATGGTGTCACCACCGAATGGGGTATCGTTTCCGTTAAGGAGCATACCGAGCTGGAACTCATGTTCACTGATCCATCGACCGGAGAACTACACCCCGGAGTAGCAAACACCATTCAGAATGGTTCCAATCTGTTCGTAGCCTTTCCCGGCTACTCGGATTACCGCCATATTTCTGTGATCGGCAAAGGCATCACCTTCCAGCTGCCACACTGTCCTGATCGCTGGGGCATGATGTGTGAAGGGGATCTGGAGGAAGTGTATCGGATACGAAGCATCGGCTGGCGCCAGTTCAAGCAACACAGTCTCTTCACGCTTTTGTCAGGCGTTGCAGGAGCAGCTCTTGTCTATACCTTCACTGGTAGTGGTTGGAGCGCGGCAGCAATGGCCGCTTTTAACGTGTTATTTGGATTCTTCACTGCACTACAGCTGCATCGTAGCCAATATCAACGAGTTCATGAAGACTTGCGTCGCATCAGCCGATTTATTCGAATTAACGCCGAAGGCAGAGGTGATCTGACCCAGCGCCTGAACACGTCTGCTTTTGCCCAAGATGAATCAGGTGAACTGGCGAAGTGGATCAACAACATGATTGATTCTCTCGAAGGCATTATGCTGAAGGTACAACTTGCCACGGTAGACGTTATGGACAACCAGTATCAGATGCGAACCTCAACAGAGACAACCCAAGGCACGACTGAACGTGTGAACCACAAGCTTGGTTCGATGATTCAGGCCATTCGCACCCAACTGGAAGATCTCGACCAGGCCAAGATCGCTGCTGATCACATGCGCATAACGCTGCAACAACTGGAGACCTCTGCTACCGAACAGATCAGCGTGGCCCAGCAGGAAGTGGAACGAATCGGCGATAAAATGACCCAAATCTCAGGAGCGGTATCCGATACTAACCGTACCATCCTGTCCTTCATGGATACCATGAAAGAGATTTACCGTGCACTGGCTGTCATTGATGAAATTTCAGCTCAGACCAACCTGCTGGCTCTGAATGCTACAATTGAAGCCGCACGCGTGGGCGAACATGGCCAAGGGTTCTCGGTCGTGGCAGGGGAAATCCGCAAGCTAGCCGAGTTATCCCGCTCTTCAACTGAAAATATTCATCAGATTCTGGACCGAATCTCAACGGCAGCAGGAGCTACATCTCAATTGATCACAGAGGGTGATCAGGTACTGGCTGAAGGAACAACACTGGTTCAGGCCGCTTCGCAACTTCTGCAAAATGCTACTGCTGAAGAACCTGAGCGCACTCAAGTCGTGGATCAAGTGGTCATGCTGATGGAGAATATTGCTGCAATCAGCCATCAAAATCGGGCGACTTCTGCCGAGGTAGAAGCAGAAATGATGGAGCTGATCCGTGATATGTTGCAGGTTCAGCATTCTTCGCATAATGTGGAAGCCATTACGGTTTTTCTGCAACAACTCGTGGGACAATTCCATCTGAATCACCCCGCCAAAAATGCTGTCATCTGACGTCATCGTTGACGCGGATTGGAGAAATAGCTAAAATTTGATGCAACTGTTCCTTTTGAAATTGTCGTATCATTTATAATAGAAGATTTCCAATCTGAACCGATGAAAGGGTGGTCTGCATGGAACTGCTTCAGGATTCATTTGGCCGGATACATGACTACATCCGTATTTCTGTTACGGACCGCTGTAATTTACGCTGTGTGTATTGCATGCCCGCAGAGGGTATGGAGTTTGCTCCACATGATGAGATTATGAGCTACGAAGAAATAGCACAGGTGCTGAAGGTACTTGCCCCGATGGGCATGCGCAAAGTCCGACTCACCGGGGGCGAACCGTTGGTACGCAAGGATCTGCATAAGCTCGTCAGCATGATCTCGGCAATTGACGGGATTGACGATATTGCCCTGACTACCAACGCTCTTCTGCTGGACAAACAAGCCCAGGCGTTGAAAGATGCTGGGTTGAACCGGATTAACATCAGTCTGGATTCCCTGCGCGCTGATCGCTTCTCCATGATTACCCGCGGCGGAGATGTGAACAAGGTGCTGAAAGGCATTGAAGCTGCAACTGCCGCTGGCCTTGCTCCAATCAAGCTGAATGTTGTGCTGATGAAGGGTATCAACGATGATGAGATCAAGGATTTTATTGCTATGACGATTGATCAACCTCTTCATGTGCGTTTTATTGAATATATGCCGATTGGACAGGCTTCGGATTCATGGCGCAAATCTTATTTGCCGCTGGAAGCCGTGACAGATGTATGTGCTGAAGCAGGCTGGACGGTAGAGAATACAACAGGCCCTGCGGGCAATGGCCCATCACGCAATATGAAAATTGCGGGCTCCGAAGGCACATTTGGATTGATTCATCCCGTGAGCGATCATTTCTGTGACAATTGCAACCGACTTCGGTTGACCGCTGATGGACATATCAAAGCTTGCCTCTACTGGTCAGATGAGTATAATGTTCGCCGCTTCGTGGATGATCCGAATGCCATGGCGGCACTTTTCCTCAAAGCGCTGGGTACGAAACCAAAGAATCATGAGATGGCTCTGGCTTTGGAACAAAAAATGCAATCGCACACGCCGACGGTACGCCGCATGTCCCAGATTGGCGGATAACAACAGTACGCAATATAACTCAACCGCGTATTCCTGCATATGGATATATATCTTTACCGTCAGGATGACCTCTTCACGCAACGGATGAGGTAACGCTGGCGCGGTGACCCCTTACGTGAATCAGCATTCATAACGTGAAGTGGAGCGTGTCACAAGGAATAGGCGAATACCCAAAGCAGACAAGAACATGATGTTCTTGTCTGCTTTTTCGTTATATTTTCATAAATTTCTGAAAATCATCAATTCTCCTGTTTCATTTGTTGAAAATTTAATTAATATACGTTATGCCCTTATCAGGCCTTCAAGATCAACCTCATTCTGACGATGTATACAATACATCTAGATGATACACATACATTATAGGAGCTGAACCTTATTGAACATCGTTAAAGCACTCGTTGCAGCAAGTCCATATTTTAAAATTATGCTGAAAGAACACGATATCATGATTGCAGTAACCGATACCGAGAAGTTCTGGTATTATGTACCGAGCAATGAACTCGATCTGGGCATCAAGGCTGGAGACCCCGTTTCCCTCGATGACCCTACACTACGCCGGGCACTTATACATGGGGAAACTTCAGCGAACCGTATTGATGCGAAATTCTATGGCACATCAATCAACTCGGCGGCCACCCCACTTCGGGATGAACAAGGAAATATCGTGGGCACACTTGCCATTGGTTTCTCTCTTCAGAACGAGGAAAAACTGGAGTACTTCACTGAATTGATCGGCGGTATCAGCGGAAAATTAACAGATATGGTGCAGACGGTAGCCGCCCAATCCGAGCAATTGACGGCATCTTCCACGCAGATTTTGGATAATACCCGCATGGCTGTGCAGAACTCAGGTGAAGTGAACAAGGTCGCCGCATTCATCCGTGAAATCTCAGAACAAACCAATCTACTAGGCCTGAATGCAGCCATCGAAGCGGCCCGAGCAGGTGAAGCAGGCGCCGGATTCAGCGTCGTTGCATCTGAAGTGCGTAAACTTTCTACAGGTACCAAAGAAGCTACGGTGAATATCGAACGTTCCTTGAAAGATGTTCAGCATTCCATTCAGCAGATGGAGCAGGAGATCACATCCATCTCACAGTCTAGCAACCAACAAGCGGTGCTGGTAACCGAGTTCAGCGAGGTCATTGATCAGTTGAACAGTGTAAGCCGTGATCTGAAAGTGTTTATTGAATCCATGCTGCTGAAGGCAGAATAGATCCGATTACGATGACCCTAATTCAAATGACCAACCATATATAAGAGACACAACACCAAAGCGTTATCGAGCACTACAGTTCCAACTCAATAACTTGATCACCAGGCATGCTGATAATCACATTCAGCATCCACATTGAACTCTCCGTGCGATTAACGTCACGGGGAGTTTTTTTATTTTAAACAAGACGAGCCACATCACGGTCCTTTTTAGGAATAGATGAGCTTCCACAGCATCATAACCGCCAAACCAACCATGACCACAGCGGACAACCGATTAAACACCAGACTGATGAGTCCAGTTCGATCCGTTCTGCCAATCACCCTGCCTGCGCCTGCAAGTCCCAAGAACCATATCCACGATACAGCCGCGGCTGTTAGGGCAAAATAAATGCGCTCCACCCCTTCATACTGAAGTGAACTGGTGCCAATCACGGCAACCGTGTCCAGCAGAGCATGGGGATTGAGTAAAGATACCGATGTTGCGAACGCAATCTGTCGCCCTGCTGACATTACCGTTTGCGAACCTTCCACAGATTCGGACGACCTCCAAATACTCCATGCCATATATAGCAGAAACAAGCTTCCTACTGCATACATCACATTCGCTAGCAATGGCCATTGCAACAAAATGAGCGACACCCCTCCAACGGCTGCCCCGATCAACAACGTATCACTGACCCCTGCCGTTATTACAGCAGGCAGGGCATGTATATAACGCCTCTGGCTCATGCCTTGGTTAAAAATAAATACATTCTGCACACCCAGTGGCAAGATCAGGCCAAACGCCAGAACCACTGCGTGAATAACAACCTCCATCGCGCTTCCCCCTTATCTCTGTATTCCATAGTAGGGCAGATGATGGCTGACGTAACCAACCACTTGGATGGCATCAGACCCAACCAAATGATATATTGTTTGTTACAAAGAAAACCGGAGGTGATTCTGCCAGTTATGGAACGTTCTGATTCTCGGCTAAGCATGGGGTGGAAGCCGAACCCTTCTCTCGACTTGCCCTTATATCGCCAGATTGAAGCCTATATCCGGCAGAAAATCACAACGGGCGAATGGTCCGCAGGATATCGTCTCCCCTCACAGCGATTATGGGCTAAGTCCATGGGCGTAAACCGCAGTACATTGGTCACCGCCCTGGATAATCTGGCCGCCGCTGGTCTGATTGAAGGCAGGCATGGCGGTGGAACATATATTTCCGGCTCCGGTTGGCATGGCATGGCTCACGGAGCGATGCCCAACTGGAACGAAGCCATCGAGGAGGGCTGGTATTATCCCAACCTGCCCGAGATCCAGCAGATTAATCAGGCTGAATTCCGGCCTGGCATCATACGTCTTGGTACAGGGGAGCTTGCCCCGGAACTGATGCCTCAGGATGCTTTTAACGACATTCTGCACTCCCTGTCCCATCGTTCTCGTACACTCAACTACCTGGAACCTCAAGGAAGCCTGGCGCTTCGTGAGGCTTTATCCGTCCATTTGCAGACGAATGGCATTCAAGCCTCTCCAGATTCCATACTGATCGTATCGGGCTCTCTTCAGGCACTGCATTTGATTTCGGTCGGACTGCTCCCTCGCGGATCAGCGGTTCTCCTGGAAAAACCGTCGTATCTCTATTCGATTCACGCCTTTCAATCGGCAGGGTTGAAAATGAGTGGCATCCCTATGGATGACGAAGGATTGCATATTGCACGTCTGGAGGATGCTGCGCAGCATGTCAAAGATCAAGACCACATCTCGCTTCTCTACACGATCCCGAGCTTTCACAATCCCACCGGCTATGTCATGAGTGATCACCGCCGGGAAGAACTGATGACCACGGCTCGAACACTAGGCATCTCCATACTGGAGGATGCCGCCTACAGTGATCTGTGGATGGATACTCCTCCTCCCTCATCGCTGAAGGCGCGTGACCAGGAAGGACGGGTGCTGCATATGGGCACCCTGTCAAAGGCAGTCAGTCCTGGACTGCGCCTCGGATGGCTGGTTGGGCCAGAGCCGGTCATTCGCCGTCTCGCAGATATCAAGATGCAGACCGATTACGGCACCAGTTCACTCGCCCAAGAAGCTGCTGCCCTATGGTTCGCCGAAGGACATCACGCTGGACATATGGAACGCCTTCGCCCTGAACTACGCAGACGCAGAGACTTCATGCTGGAGCTGCTTCAACGTCGCTTCCATGGGATTGCGGAGTGGGAAATACCCGCTGGCGGGTTTTACATCTGGCTGCAATTCACTGTCTCTCCGCTCTCTATCCGCCAATTGTTCCATACCTGTCTGGAGCAAAATGTACTTATCCACCCGGGTTATCTGTATGACCGGTTAGATGCGAGTCATATTCGGCTGTCTTACGCTTATGCATCCCCCGATGAGATGGAGCGTGGATTACAATGCCTGGCAGAGGCTGTCCACAGGCTTATGGATTCTGGCTCCTGACTTCGACGAATGCTTTTTCCTGATTTCACAATCAAAAAAAAACAGCCTTGACCTTGAAGGACCACGTCCTTCAGATCAAGGCTATTTGCGTAAGTTTCGAAAGTTTGGCCGAATAACAGAACGGGCAAACACCAGATGCGCTGCGGGATTCCTTTGAACGTTCTATCCTTTGACCGCACCCTCTGCAATACCCTCCATGATGAACTTCTGGAAGAACGCATAGATCAGAATAACCGGAATCGCAGTCAGTACCAGGGAGGACAGAATCAATGGCCATTCCTTATTATATTCACCAAACAGCATGTTTGTGGACAGAATCAGCGTATAACGATTCACATCGGTCAGCATGAGCAGTGGCAACAAGAAGTCATTCCAGATCCACAGGAAGTCCAGAATCGCGATGGTGACTGTGATCGGCAGCAAGAGTGGGAAGATAATCTGGAAGAATGTCTGGAACTCATTACATCCGTCCATCTGAGCTGATTCTTCCAATTCACGCGGAATGGACTTCACAAACCCGTGATAGAGGAAGATTGCCATGTTCACGCCAAGTCCGATATAGATCAGGGCCAATCCGTACGTGCTTCCTTGCACCCCCATGCCTTTGGCTACCCGTGTCAGCGGAATCATGATCGAGTGGAACGGCACCAGCATGGATGCAACAAACAGGAAGAAGATCAGGTTACTCAAACGGCCGGAGGTACGTGACAACTTGTATCCCGCAAGTGAGGCACAGAAGACGATTCCCCCGATCCCCAGAAAGGATACAATTGCCGAGTTCATGGAACTGCCCAACAGATTGATTTTGTTAAACGCGTCCGAATAATTCTCCCAGTGCAACGTTGTTGGCAGCGCGAGAAAAGATTGGAACATCTCACCCTGTGTTTTGAAAGAGTTCACAACCGCCATGTAGATCGGCAGCATGGCGACGAGAGAGCCCAGAATCAGCAGCAGTCGAATCAGATAACTGTTCAGTCGTTGCATCCTCATGCTTCCACCTCTTTCTTCTTCATGACGGTGATCTGGATGAGTGTAAAGATGAGTACGATGATGAACAGCACAACCGATTTGGCACTCGCATAGCCGTATCTGAAGTTGTTGGAGAATGCTTCTTCATAGATGTTCATCGTGATCACCTGCGTGGCCCGACCCGGTCCGCCACCAGTCAGTCCATATACCACTTCAAACACTTTGAATGCTCCGTTCAGCGTCAGGAAGAAACAGATGGTCACGGCATGAGTTATCATCGGCAACACTACATTACGCAGTACCTGGAATGCGTTGGCCCCATCAATAACAGCCGCTTCTTTGAGACTTTTCGGCACACCCTGGAGAGCAGCCAGATAGATGATCATCATATACCCTACACCGTTCCAGAGCGATACGATCAGAATGGAGTAAAATGAAAACTTCGGATCACCCAACCATTGCTGGTCGAGGAACGAAAAAGCCAGTTTCTCTGCGAGCTGTGGCAGCACCTGAGAGAAGATGAAGGTCCACATGAAAGCACTGATGATTGTACTGATCATGTTAGGCATGAAGAACAACGTCCGGAAAAGCCCTTTGCTGCGCGTTCGTGACTCAATCAACACAGCGAGCAGCAAGGCAATTCCATTTTGCAGAATCAGCATAAATATTACATATTTCATCGTGAACCACAGAGAGTTCAGAAAGTCTGGATCTTCTTTGAACAATTCCACGAAGTTGCCCAGACCGATAAAGCTGTAATCCTGATTGAGTCCGTTCCAATCCGTCAGACTATAGAACATGCCACTAAACGTGGGATACAGCAGGAAAATCGCATAGATGACAAAGGCAGGCGCAGTGAACGCGAGCAGTGACAGATACTTCTTGAACACATTCGTAGCCATTGGTTCTCCCCCTTTTCACTCGAAGCGGATGATTGTAAACGAGGGAACGAAGAACGTTCTGCCTGCCGTATCATCTGCTTGGAGACTCTGACGAAACAAAGTACCGCTCATTTGTTGACAAAACTCTCAAACCGTAGAGATTTGCCAACAAAAGCGGATACTCCATTCCTCACAGCTCCTTACTTGTTGACTTTGTTGTAGGATTTCCACGCCTTGTCGAGCGCATCGATAACCTGCTGTTGATTTAATTGCCCAGAGTAGTAGCCTTGCAACGCTTTGCCTGACTCGTCTTTCACCGCTTGAGGAAGAGATGGGTCCTCATAAGCTTTACCTTCACTCACATATTTCTGGGCATCGTCTACCCACGGGAAGCTCTTGAAGTCATGGATCTTGGCAATCGGATTGAACTTGAGTGCTTCGAAGAATGCACTTGAATCCTTGTCATCGAGAATGTAGTTCACGAAATCGAGTGCCACTTCTTTGTTTTTGCTAGATGACGATACTGCCAGCGAAGTGGAGGTGCTCAGATTGATTTTGGTATCATCCGGATTGTCATTGATCGGCATTGGTGCTACACCAAAGTTCAAGTCCGGGTTGGACTTCAGAATGGTTTCGGCAAACCAGGGTCCCTGAATCCACATCGCGGCGCTTCCTGATGCGAAGGCTGCTGAACCATCATCTCCGCCCACTTCCAGCGCTTTGTCCGTTCCATTGGCATTGACGAGATCGAAGATATCAAACAATGCTTTCATATCGGAGAAGGAGCCCTGATCCTGATTCATCTTCTCCACGAAGTCTTTGTGCTCAGACTGAGTTAATGCACCCACGGTAAGTGGCAGGAATAATTGCGGAATCCAGGCTTCTTTGTAGGACAGTTCAAACGGTGTAATGTTGGCTGCTTTGAGTTTCTCCACGACCGCTTTCATTTCTGTTAACGTCGTTGGCACTTCCAGCCCTTGCTCTTCAAAAATATCTTTATTGTACAGATAGCCCCATGATACTGTTTCCAATGGAATAGCTACGATTTTACCCTCCGCATCCGTTATGGAAGGTTTAACCGAATCCAGTAGCTTATCGACAAAAGGTTGGCCCGACAGGTCTTCCAGATAACCAGCTTTGCTGAATGGTGGAATCTCATTGACTGCATGCAGGGCGAACACATCCGGTGCATCATTGGAGGCGAGACGAGTCTTCAGAATCTGAGGTGCATTGTCCGCAGGCGGCATCTCCAGTTGCACGTTCACTTCAATGTTTTTCTCTGCTTTCTCCTTAGCTTTGAACTGTTCTATATATTTGTCGTAATGTTCTTTCAGCCGAGGTTGTGCAACGAATACTTTGAGTGATACCGTGCTGCCTGATGCGGATTCCTCCTGCCCATTGTCCGTTCCTGCATTGGAACCGCAACCTGCGAGCAGAACACTGACCAGTACCGCACTTGCTACGCTTTTCCATACTTTCATCTCTTATGACCTCCCGGTGTGTAACTGGTTTGTCTTTCATAGGATCATTATATATCAGTAAATGAAAGCGCTTCATTGGACAAAATTAGACTTGTGTATTGGATTATTTTAAACCTTAATCCTGCCGCAAATGCTCTCTCGAATGTCTCATTCCGTACTATTGCCTGATTTACCTGATATACGAGCCTGTCCCTTCCGCATCTCCCCTGGAGATATTCCGAAATGCTTCTTAAACACTCGATAGAAGTAGGACACATCCTCATAACCCGCCATCTCGGCAATATGCTTGAACGGAATCTGTTCATCCATCACCCATTCTTTCGCTCTCGTCATACGTAATTGGACAACATAGTCGGTCACATTCACCTCATACTCTTTCTTGAATACCTTGCTGAGATATTCCTTGCTGACAAAAAAGATCTGGGCGAGCTGCTCCAGCGTAATCATCTCCATACAGTGCTGCTCAATGTATTGTTTCACCTCGTCCAGGTTCAGCTTATTCTTGAACTTACGCTGCGCAATCAGTTGCTCCAAAGCCTGATAGTACGGAGTCGAAATCCATGTGATCGTGGATTCGATGGAAGCCAGCGCAGACGCAGGAGGTAGCGCCGTTGCTTCGGGCCGCTCGTACAAGCCATTGGAGACGCACAGTTCGTCCAGCAAAGCCTGTAATTCATGAGCCACCCTTCCAAGCTGCCGAGGTCTGTTAATCTCACATCGTTCCAGCTTCTGCTGTAATTGCTGGAACCACTCCCGCAGACTCTGAACGTTTAGGTCATTAAACCGCAGGCGGGCCTGCTGCTGAAACAGGGAGAACTCACCTGCGAACGAAGATGGGTACGATTCCCACGATTCAGGTGCTGATTCAACCTTTTCCAACTCCCTTGCACATTTAGCAAGTACACCATTCAGTTCATCCGGATTCACCGGTTTGAGCAGATAATCAGCAGCCCGATGGCGGAGCGCATGTTTTGCATAATTGAAGTCATCATACCCGCTCACCACGATCACCTTGATCTGTGGGTACTGTCCGCTCAGCGTCTGTAACAGTTCCACACCGTCTGTACCGGGCATGCGCATGTCCGTAATGATAATGTGAGGCTGATGCTGCTTGACCAGTTGTATGGCCTGCTCGCCATCCTCTGCCTCACCTGCAACGGTCATGCCGAGTTCATTCCAATCTCCGAGATTGCGCAAAATATCCCGGTTCCACGGTTCATCGTCCACCAGTAGCACTCTGTACAGTTCCTTTGTCACAAGGCTTCGCCTCCTGTATTGCAGGGGATTCGTACCGTAACGCTCGTCCCCTGTCCATATTCACTTTCCATGCTCATCCCGTATTCAGGTCCAAAATGCATTACAATTCGTGAGGCCGCATTGACCAGTCCAATACTTGTACCTGAACTCCACACCCGATCTGCCTGCCGGGTAAGCCGCTCCAGTCTGGATTTCATCTCCGTTAGTTTCTCAGCATCCATACCCACACCGTTATCACAAATTCGAATGGTTACATCTTTAGGTTCATAGACGACCTCAATGCCCAGCTTCCATTCGCCCTGTTTCTTCTCCAGACCATGCAAAAATGCATTCTCCACAATGGGTTGCAAAGACAACTTGGGGATATAACACGCCCGAAATTCTCCCGTAATCTCCAGTGTATATTCAAGCCTGCCGGCAAAACGTTGCTTCTGAATCAGCATATAATGCTCCAACTGATCGAGTTCAGACTGCAGGGGCACCAGTCCATCCGGCGCTCGCACAATATAACGAAACATCTCGCTTAAGGCTCGAATGACCTTGTAACTGTCTGCCGGTTTTTGCGAGTAGACCATGCCGCCAATCATCTGCAGTGTGTTTTGCAGGAAATGCGGATGGATCTGGGATTGCAGTGCTTTGAGCTCGGCCGTCTGCTTCTCCAGATTCATTAGATAGTTGTCGCGAATATGTTCCCGGATACGACTAGCCATGCCGTGCAGATTTTTCTCCAGCAGACCAATCTCATCTACCCGGCCACTTCGCACCACTTCCCTGTCCTTGATCAGTTGAATACCCTTCATGGAATTCGCCAGTCTGACAATGGGTTTCGATGTACGCCAGGCTACGAGCGCAGCTAGTCCTACAGAAATGACGGTTGCCAGGCCACCCACAACCAATCCGTATTTCATCGTTTCCAAGGCACTTTCGTTAATGACGTGGGCAGGTACAATCTTGATCACACGCAGTCCTGACGGCTCAATGGAATGAAAAAATACGTATTCCTTGGCTGTACGAATGAAACCCGAGCTTTCTTTTGTGCCTGCCAATTTCTCCAGTGCTTCCGCAGACGGCTGAATCTCTTGGTTTGGCTGATAGACCGGACTGCCCGCGCTATCAGCAATGTATACCGCATAGTCTCCCCGGCTATCCAGCAGCTCCAGGGTCTGGTTGAACTCAGCCCACTTGACCTCCAGACTGATGGCCCCGATCTGTGCCTGATCCTCGAAGCGGTTCATGCTGCGGGTCATGTGAAACTTTTGCGGATCGTCCGGATCATTGATAATCGTAAAATCTTTATGTTGTGCAAAAAGCTCATGATATCCTTCCGGTATTTCCGATACCGCCTTGATGCGAGAATCCATCGAGTTAAAGGTGAACAGGGTGTCCAATTCCTTCAGATAGAGTTCAACGCCAAATACATAATTGCCAGCCGAATAGTATACACTGTTCAGCATATTGAACATGGCCTTCTGTTCATCGAACCGACTGGCTGCCGGCGCTTCCTCGTTCAACGCCAGATATTGATGCAATTCGTCACTGATCTGAATGGAATAAATAATATTGTTCATGCGCGCGAACTGTTCACCCAGATAGATGGAGGCCCAGTTCATATTGGCTCGGTTGGTCTCCATAATCTCCTTTTCCATGGAAAAGCGGGTATTCTCGGCTGCCATAGCGGTCATGGCAATGACGGGCAGAACAGCCAGAAGCGTCATGGTAAGAATCAATTTATTGCGAATGCTGCGTTTGAAAGGATCTATCAGCTTCCGATAACATTCGGTAAACACAGCGCATCCACTCCTGAGCTAAAATAGACAAACGCCCCAGCATGGAAGCTGAGGGCGCTTTGGTCTTTATATTCGTTTGGAAATGTTAAAATATCACGTTATACAATAGAATGAATGGTTACACGAGATCACTACGTGGTCAGAACAACCCTCTGATCGCTGTTATCACCGGATTTTTTTGATTCCCTTTTCTAAGGGGAAAATCCGTTGATAAAGGCGAACGCTCCGCTTCCTCAGGTTTCTTCTGCCCTCTCCGTTAACGTGTACTTGTTGAATTCAACTTATATACCTATATTTATTATTTTCTATTATTGTTCGATAATCCGTATGCCCCATGGCTCCAGTTCGATCTTCTCTCCCGCAGCAATCGGGGTTCCTGCCAGAAGTTCAGTCCCTTCTCCATAAGCATTCACGAAGGATGTTGCCTCATCTGCATAATTGAAATAATAGCGAATCGTGTTCCCTTGATCGTTCACACCTGTCTTCACAATGATCGGAAAAGCCAGCTCCTGATCAGCTCCCCATACGCCCGCTTCCTTCATGACACGTTCCAACACCTTACGGATCACCGCAGAACTGGTGTAACAGCCGACATAGGTTGCTTTGCCTTTTCCATAGGCATTCTGGGTAATTGCCGCATATTCACCCCAATGTGGATGATCATACCAAGCGAGTACTTCAGCCGTTGTTGGTGTAATCAGTTCCATCCAGGTGTGAACTCGGTTCTGCTCCTCACCAACTACAAATGGATCATCGCGCAGCGAAACATGTTTTGGCTCTACAAAAAGGTTATAACTGATCCCGCATGCCTCACTAATTAGCCCGGGCTGGCGGGTAGAGCGTACCTTGATATGCTCATTTGCAAATCCACTTTTGAACGAGTAGACGATATGTCCGCCATCCTCTACGAATTGATTCAATTTTTCCAGCAATGCATCCGAAGCAGCATACAGAGCAGGTACAACGAGCACATCATATTCCGCATAACTCTCAACCGATGGATCGATCAGGTCACAGCCAATGTTCATCTTGTACAATTCATCGTACATCCAGCGCACCACGTCATTGTAGTTCTTGTCACTGGTGAAGTTAAACCCAAACCACTTGATGGAAGTCAGGGCCTCATTGCTGAACAGCACGGCCACCCGATTCTTTTTCTTCAGATTCACAAGCTTAGGACTCAGTCTTGCAAAATCCCTACCAATGGTCTTCGCTTCGTTGTACACCGGATTCGGTTCGAAATCATGACTGAGCAATCCTTTCCAATACGTCTCAAAGGAATTGTGCAACGAATGCCAGTGCCAGTAAGCGACCATGTTCGCCCCTGAAGCCAGATGACTGAATGCCTGCAAACGCAGCTGTCCCGGATAAGGAACCCAATGCCAGAACGCCTGCGCTTCGGTCTCCAGTACCAGATAATTCGATTGTTTGGTCGAACGCGCCACATCCCCGCCGAATGAAATCTCAATGCCGGTCAGATCATCCTGGGAAGGATGGTAGATGTCCACACTGGTGATGTCAAAAGGTTTCGATGCGGCAAAATGGTCCACATCCCCTTGAATGCCGTAAGAATATCCACGCCAATCGAAGTCAAAGTTCTGGGTAACAAACTGTCCTTCCTGTTTGTATTCATTCACGATTCCCACTTGCCAAGCCAAAAAGTTGGTTACCAGCAGACGCTGGAACTTGGCAAACTCAGCACCCAGACTGCCGTTGATCGTTCCTACAACAGACGGGAAGTCTTCCCAGCTATTGATTCGATTGCTCCAGTAGTCGAGGCCAAATTCCTTGTTGAGCTCATCCAGGGAACTGAACTTGTTCCGCATATATTTGACGAATTGCAGTTGTACATTATCTCCGGCCGTATTGTAATGCTTCGTCTCGTTATCTGTCTGATAACCGATTACTGCTGGATGTGTGCTTACCCGAGAGATCAGCTTGCGGATGATCCGCTCGGCATAGAATAGATAGGTTGGATGTGTAATGTCCATGATCTGTCTTGCGCCGTATTTACCAGGCCCCTGTGAGGTGGTAGCCAGCACGTCCGGATGTTCCTTGACCATCCATGTAGGAACTGCATACGTTGGTGTTCCTACGATAACCTGAATCCCCGCCTCATGCATGGCATCCAGCACACGGTCTACGGAAGAGAAGTCAAATACGCCATTTTGTGGTTCATGGGTACTCCAGGTTGATTCTGCAATGCGGACCACGTTGATCCCTGCATCCTTCATCATCTGAATGTCTTTGTCCAATCTTTCGTAAGGCATATATTCATCATAGTAAGCTACGCCATATAATAATTTGTCCATGATTTAATCTCCTTTTTAGGTGGAAAATATAATGATCTTGACGTGTGCAAGAGTTGACATATTCCAATCTATAATGGTAGCGTTTACATTAATGTCGGTTGAAGAACTTGGATTGTTCAGCAACCACTTCAAACGTTGATGCGTTCCATGGATTAACCATGCCCACGTTAAACTGATTATAATGAAGTATACTACGGGTGCCGATTGTATAAGGCAAGTTGTTTTTACCCTTTTCCGAGGTGAATGTTATGGATATCCGATCACAGCTCCGAGAAATGCCTCACCATACGCTGGCCCACTGGCTGCCTATTATCGACAGTAACATCAAATTCTATGGTGCTCACAGCCAACAAGTACCCTGTGGATGGGCGATGCCGGAGGAATCACATCCGGGCTTTGAGATTATGTTGATCATCGAAGGTACGCAGGAGAGTGTGATTCACGGGTATACCTATACCGTGGAGGAAGGTTCCATTCTTCTCATTCCTCCCGGGTTCAAACATACAAATCAATGTGTATCCTCGGAAGGCATGACTTATTTTAGCGCTCACTTTAATGTGGATGATCCGGTCTTCACCCTGAAGCTGATGTCACAGCACAGCCGAATCTACGCAGCAGGTACGGCTGATAATAGGAAAATGCGCGTTGTGCTGGAGAGTTGGATGGGGATGATTAACGTATCTGAAGCCTACACGTCCACTGACAAAATGATCATGCAGGCCCGCATGTTTGAATTGTTTGCCCTGTTGTCCCAAGCCGCTGACAATGAACCGGAGTCCACCACTTCCGTTGCTGCTTCACATGCACCAGCTCCAACAGCCATGCATTATGCGGGAGCTATAGCGGAGGCAATCAAGCAGGCATTCCATGCCCAGCTTCGAACCAAGGAAAGCAGTGTATCCACGGTCAAAGTAGAGCAGATTATATCCTCGTTTGGCATCAGCTCGGGATATGGTCTACAGGTCTTTCGCAAGGTGTACGGGCGATCGCCCAGGGCTTACTTGTCCAGCTTGAAGTTGCAGGAGGCCAAAGTACTGATCGAACAACCAGAGCTGTCGCTCGGGGAAATTGCATGGAAGCTCGGTTACACCCATCTGTCCCATTTCAGCAGACAATTCAAACGTTGGACAGGCCAAAGCCCGCTTCAATATCGCAATCATCATGCAGAAGCATCAGGTGATCCTGTATCCTACAGATCGGAATCGAGTCCAGAATCTTGATTACGGATACGCTCGTACTCTTCCGGCGTGTTCATATTACTCATTTGCATCGCTACTTGATGAACGCCAGCTCTCTCAAGCTCTTCCGCTTCGACATAACAGCATCCGATCTCTTCAAGCCATCGCATGACTCGAAGATGATCCTGTATCAGACGCTGCTCCAGATCAGGGAGCACTCGTATGTGGTAAGCCCCTGCAAGAGGGTGGACATGTCCATCCACGCGTGGAACGATAGCAGAATAAGAGTCATGCGACTCGGCCAGCTTTTTTATCCCATCAAAAAAGGACGTTTGCAGGAGCGGCATATCGCAGGCGCATACCAGATTCCAGTCTGTATCGGAAGCTTCCAGCGCCGCGTGAAGACCGGCGAGTGGCCCCTTCCCCGGATAGTGATCCTGAACGCAGTCGTAGCCTATTGCACCGTAGGTTGTCACATTGGGTCCGGCAGCCACGATGATACGGGATACGGCGGGTCTCATGGCCTTTGTGACATGTTGCAGTACAACGGAACCGTTCAGTTCCAGCATGGCCTTGTTGGTCCCCATGCGACTGGATAATCCTCCTGCCAATATGATGCCTGTCCATTCACGCGTGTTCATGTTGTTATCCTCCCTCCTGGTAACGATATGTGTTTGACTGCATCAATTTCAAAACGTTCGCTATGCATTGAATCCCCTTTCAACAAATGATACATTGAACAATATGCATTTGAAAGGAATGGCTTAATTGGACAGACCTGCACCTTCAAGAGGCAATCCCTCATTGGTTTCTCTGAAACTATATAACTTTTTCATATATGGAGCCATCTCCATCTTCGCCGGATTCCTGCAGCTTTACCTGCAAGAGATTGGTATGACCAAACTGGAGATTGGCAGTCTGATGGCGATTGGACCCTTTGTATCCTTGTTTGCCAACCCGTTCTGGGGTTTCTGGAGCGATAAATCTCGCAACATTCGCATCATTCTGATGATTATGATGGGAGGCACATTTGTGCTCGCCCAAGGTGTATTCTATGCGCCCACGTATACGTGGATCTATGTAGCCATGATTTTCTTTTATTTTTTTCAAAGCCCATTATTTGCTCAAACGAACAGTCTGATTCTCGGATATATCGATGGTACAACCCAAAAATTCGGATCATTCCGGCTCTGGGGTTCACTCGGTTGGGCGCTGACTGCCGTCGCAGCCGGACCGCTCATTGACCGTTTTGGCATCGGCAGTGTATCTATTATATTTGCGTGCATGATTGCCACCGCCTTTGTATTATCCGTATTTCTACCCAGACAGCCGATCGCTTCGGATACACCGGTGGTTACTTTTCGGCGGTTTGGCAAAGTCATGTTCAATCCGTATTTTATGGCATTTATCGGCCTGGGTGTACTCGTATCGGTGCCTAATGCCATGAACAGTACTTTTATGTCACTATACATAGTAGAGATGGGTGGCGATAAACAGATGGTCGGCTGGGCCATCTTCACCTCATCCATTCTCGAAGTCGGCGTATTCCTGCTGCTCGACCGTTTACTCAAACGCAAAATGAGCATGCTCCTGGCATCTCTCATTCTGATCAGTGTGCTGTTTGCACTTCGCTGGCAGCTCATGGCAATGGCTAACAACCCACTGGAGATTGTATTCATTCAGTTGATGCACTCCATTACGTTTGGTGGGTACTTCTATGTGGGTACGCAACTGACCATGCTGTTCATTCCAAGACCTTATCGTTCTTCCGGTCAAGCGGTCTATACGATGGCCTGGGGAGGTCTCTCCGGCGTGATTGCCGGTCTGTTCGGCGGCTGGTTGTTCCAGAGCTTCGGTGCAGAAATCATGTATAGCATTGGCGTATTCTTCTCGCTCATCGGCGCTGTTGGATTTAGCATCATGTGGTTATCGAATCGACGTAACGGCTATCAGCCGGTTGTGTTGACGGAGATGGGCAATATGGATGAGGACAGATAATCTTTTGTTGCAGGGGGATATTTGCACGATTAAAGTTACTACTTGAGCACTCCGATGCCAGAACAACCTTCTGATCGCTGTTATCCCCGGATTTTCTTAATTCCCTTTTTAAAGGGTAAAATCCGGAGATAAAGGCGAACGCTCCGCTTCTTCAGGTTATTTCTGTCCTCTACGTTAGGGTGTAACATCAGCGTACAAAAAACCGAAACAAAAGATTAAGAATAGGTGCAGTAAAGAGGAAGGCGTCTAAGGTTTGTTGCTCCTAACGAACCTTAGACGCCTTATTTGCAGAAATTTCACGAAATTCTAAAGCTAAGGAATCTCAGCCACCTTATTTTGCATAAAAGATGTTAAAAATCCAAAAAAGACAGACCGAACGAGGAAATAAGGTGTCTACGATTCATTACGTTGCTGGAATGTCCAAATACACTTAAATAACGTGTCTTCGGTTCGTTAGATTCTTGCCTCATACGCACATCTATGGCCTTAGTTCATGTTCATGTTCATGTTCATGTTCATGTTCATGTTCATGTTCATGTTCATGCCGAATTGTATGCTCATTCTAAAACTGGATCTGGCTAGATCCAGAAAAACAAAAAGGGCACCCTTCGCCATGATTATGACGAAGGATGCCCTTACTTTTACTTATAAATTGGCTGCTTACCAGCACTCTGATGAACAGACCTTAAGTTCTCTCAACGGCATTATGCCTTTGGCAGTTGGAATGAGCTCTTCAGGGATACGACCCGGTTAAATACCGGACGTCCTGGTTCGGAATGTTTCGGATCTACACTAAAGTAACCGTGACGGAAGAATTGGAATTTATCCTGAGCATTCGCTTCTTTCATCTCTTGTTCCACATACCCATTAACAATCTCAAGGGAGTTCGGGTTCAATTGATCCAGGAACGTTTTCTCCGGTTGCTCTTCCACAACCTCAGCTTCAGCCCCAGCTACTGCCACTTCCACCTCTGCTTCCGGTGCTTCATCCAGGATCAACGGCTCGTACAGACGGAATTCAGCAGGTACCGCTTGAGTCGCTTCTACCCAGTGGATTGTTCCTTTGACTTTACGGCCAGTGAATCCACTGCCGCTCTTTGTCTCCACATCATAGGTACAATGAATCTCGGTTACATTACCTTCTGCATCTTTGATCACATCGTTACATTTGATGAAGTATGCATGTTTCAGACGAACTTCGTTGCCAGGGAACAAACGGAAATATTTGTTCGGCGGATTTTCCATGAAATCGTCTTGTTCGATATAAATCTCACGGGAGAACGGAATTTGGCGATTACCCATCTCTGGGTTCTCCACATTGTTCTCTGCTTCAAGCCATTCCACTTGTCCTTCAGGATAGTTAGTGATGACCACTTTGAGCGGATGCAGCACAGCCATCGTGCGCGGAGCTTTCAGTTTCAAGTCTTCACGTACAAAGTGCTCCAGCGTTTGCAGGTCGATAACTCCATAGTTTTTGGAAATGCCTGTCTCATATACAAAATCACGAATAGCTTCCGGTGTATAACCCCGGCGGCGCAGACCCGAAATCGTTGGCATACGTGGATCATCCCATCCATCCACATGTCCTTCATCTACGAGCAGTTTCAGCTTCCGCTTACTTGTCACCATCTGGGACAGATTCAGCCGACCAAATTCATATTGACGTGGTTGGTTCTCCATCTCACACTCGGCAATAACCCAATCGTAGAATGGACGTTGATCCTCGAACTCCAGGGAACAGAGGGAATGCGTTACACCTTCAATTGCATCTTCGAGCGGGTGAGCAAAGGCGTACATTGGATAGATACACCATTTGTCGCCCGTGTTATGATGATGTGCATGAGAAATCCGGTAAATAACCGGATCGCGCAGATTGATATTTGGTGCAGACATATCGATCTTGGCACGCAGCACTTTCTCTCCGTTCTTGAATTCGCCTGCACGCATACGTGTGAACAGGTCGAGATTCTCTTCCACCGAACGATCACGGTACGGGCTGTTCTTACCCGGCTCCGTCAGCGTTCCGCGCATTTCACGGATTTCGTCGGCGCTTTGGTCGTCGATGTAAGCTTTACCTTTTTTAATCAACAAGACAGCACGGTTGTACATCTCGTCAAAATAATCCGAGGCAAAACGTTTCTCATTCCACTCGTATCCGAGCCATTTCACGTCTTCCTGAATCGATTGAACGTACTCTACATCTTCCTTGACCGGATTCGTGTCATCAAAGCGCAGATTCGTTTTGCCGCCAAATTCGCCGCCCAGCGTAAAGTTAATCCAGATCGCCTTGGCATGGCCGATATGCAGATAACCGTTCGGTTCCGGAGGAAAACGGGTAATAACTTCCTGGACTTTCCCAGACCGGAGATCTTCGGTAATAATATTTTTGATAAAGTTAGGTGGGGTTGTACGATTGTCCACAGGTATCAAACCTTTCATGAATGGATTGGAGCCTTAGGGAATTGCAGCAATTCCGGCTATAATTCCTTAATAACGAAGTCATTTCCTGAAAAAAACTATTTTCTTGGAAAGTTTCGTACGCGTTTCATTTAAATATACCTTTAACGGGGGAGGAGTTCAATAAAGAACGGCACCAAAGTCAGGATTAGCCGTGCATAAATAGGCCCTAAACCATTTTGACGGGTTCGCTCGAATCATGTAGCATGATAGTAAAAACAAATTAAAGGGAGGGTTTCCCATTCCATCGAACTCGCTTAAACTGACCAAAGAACAGCAGGATGAAGCCATTCGCACCATCCAGTCGTATTTCGAAGAGGAACGTGGCGAAGAACTCGGCGATCTGGCCGCTTGGGGTGTCCTCGACCTGTTCATGACACAGCTCGCTCCCTACATATATAATCAGGCACTCCGTGACGCACGCACAACGGTTAATCAACGCATGGCCTCAATGGAAGAAGACCTGTTTGCACTGGAGCAAAAGTTGCCCAAGACCTCACGTTAGTCCACTACAAATACGTGTTCAAAAAATCTGGTTTTCATATTCGATGCTGATAATGCCATTAGGCATAATTCGTAATCAAAAGTGGACTTTTTTGAACAACACTATACAAAGAAAGAAGGTTGCATTCATGTTTACCTATTCATTGGATGAATATACCGAACTCCGGCCACTGGCCATGGAACATACCAAACCACTGTTCGAACTGACGGATCGCTCGCGGGATCAACTGAGACATTGGTTGCCGTGGGTGGATCATGTGACAGAAGTGGAACACACCTCGAACTTTATTACCAACGCGTTAAAACAAGGTGCCGAGAATGGCGGATTCACCGCCGGAGTATGGTCAAAAGGGGATCTAGCCGGCGTCATTGGATTCCACGAAATTAACTGGACCAATCGCTCGGTAAGCATCGGATATTGGCTTGGCAAAGGCTTTGAGGGTCAAGGCTTGATGACAAGCGCTTGTCGCGTTCTGGTTGATTATGCTCTGGTGACCCTGGACCTGAATCGCGTCGAGATTCGCTCGGCAACGAATAACAAACGGAGTCGCGCTATCCCTGAAAGACTTGGATTTGTTCTCGAGGGTGTCATTCGTCAGGCAGAGAAACTGCCTAAAGGTTACGTGAACCATGCGGTGTACGGCATGCTTCAGCATGAATGGGAACTCTTGCGCTAATTCGCCTACATAATAAATCGAAGTGATCTCTCCCAACATAATGGATCAACACGAATACCCTCGATCTCCACGTAATGTGGTGACAGAGGGTATTTTATTGTATCCATGACTTTTATAGTGCTCGGACCATACCACCATCCACGATCAATGAGGTTCCGGTAATGTACGTATTGGCTCCGGATAACAGGAATACCACCGCTTTGGCAAACTCCTCTGGTTGACCATAACGGCCCAGTGGAATCTCTTTACGGAATTGGTCAGATACCTCTTCCTCACTGATTCCGTTCTGCTCAGCCCGTGCTGCATCAAGCTCACGTATACGGTCTGTTGCAATACGTCCCGGCGCCACCGTGTTGATCAATATTCCGTATGGAGCCAGCTCCTGGGATAACGTCTTCGCCAATCCAAACACGCCAGTACGGAACGTATTGGACAGCACCAGACCCGGAATCGGCTGTTTCACCGAAGTTGAAGCGATATTGACAATGTGTCCTCCGCTTTCTTTCATATAAGGAAGAGCGCCACGAATCAGCCTTACATAACTGAGCACATTTAATTCAAATGCACGTTCCCAATCTTCATCCGTCAGTGACTCAAATGAACCCGATGGCGGGCCACCCGAATTGTTCACCAGAATATCAATCTGTCCAAACATTTCTGCTGTCTTGTGAATCAGAGCCTCAATATCTTCCTTGCGTGTCACATCGGTTGCACAATATTCCACACGTCCGCCACCACCAAGCGCCAGAAGCTCCTGCTTCACTGCTGCGAGCTTTTCTTCGCTCCGGCTGGCAAGCATGACGTCAGCACCTTCTGCTGCCAATTGAGCAGCCACCGCTTTGCCTAGCCCGCGACTGGAAGCCAGCACCAATGCTTTTTTACCCCTAAGTCCCATATCCATCGTTGTTCCTCCTCCTCAGCTATGTTTCTATTTGGTCTGGATAAAATAACCCATAAGAATATCGTCCACATATTTGCCTCCGATATAAAACTCGGAAACCAACCTGCCTTCCGTCACAAATCCACACTGTGTATAAAACGTGATGGCTCCCGGATTGCTGGAAAGTACGCGCAACCTGAGCTTGCGAACGCCTTGTTGGGCCGCATGCTGCTTAATGGCATCCATCAAAGCTGTGGCAATGCCACAACGCCGATCATGAGGATGAACCGCAATATGAATCTCGTAGACATGACGGTTGACGGGCATACCTGTGGCTGGATTAAAGCCCACATAACCACATACCCGCTCTCCCTGCACCGCAATCAATTGACTGCCTGGCGGGCAATGTTGCAAATATTGTTGTCTGGAACGCCATTGCATCGGTGCAGGAGAGGTGTATTTGTCCCATACCAGGGCATCCAACTCCATTAGCTGGGCTGCATCTTTAATCTCGGATGGACGAATCGTAAATGTATGGCTGGTAAGCATAATGATTCAACCTTTCGTGCTATAGTCGACAACGCTGTGCGTTACAACGTCGGGAAAGTTAAGAGAGTTAAGAACGTTGAGAAACTTAGGAATAGGAAGACATTGTTCGTTTACTCCACTATTTAAGTTTTTTGTTCTATATATTGTAGCATAGCCTCAGCTTTGACTAAAATTCCACTCGGTATTGAACCTTTTCGCAAAATGAAATAAACACTTAACCTTGCCGTAACGTCATGGTTTATACTGATTCGATAAGGAGGGGGATGCATGATGAACATCAAAGAGGCAACAAGCAGGCTTGGTATATCGGCGAGAGCCATTCGTTTTTATGAGGAAAAAGGATTAATTCTCCCCGCCAAACAGTCCAGTAACGGGTATCGTACCTATACGGAGAATGATATCTGGCGGCTTCAGACCATTGCTGCGCTGCGTGAGATTGGCATGTCGCTACAGGATATTACACATGCGCTCGGAGAGATTGATCAAGGGAATCAGCAACGGCTGGAAGAATATCTGGAACTGCAACAGGCCGTCATGTATGCCCAGTGGATTGAGCTCAAACGTATGATGGATACAACCCAGCGCATGATTGACCTGAATCGTCAGGACGGTCCGCTGGATGTCAGCCATCTGCACGATCTCGCAGACAGTGCCCGTCGCCTGCGTGAAGCACGGCAGAACTGGCATGATCGGTGGAATTATGACATGCAGGCAGCCATCCATGATCAGCGAGTGCAGGCAGAAGGCAGAGTCAGTACTGAACACCCCAATTCAGAGGACAGGCATCATTCGGCCAACGCCTCGCCTATAAGCGATGAGAATGAAGTTTCACATCCAAACCAGGATGCAGATCATTCCACGCAGAGCGACTCCAATGATACGGTACAGTCTTCCTTTTATCTGTATCACAACTATGACGAAGCGCTCGAACAGACAGCTCATTGGATCTCTCCCGCCCTTGGTGAGAAAGGACTTGATATTGGTACAGGCACAGGTAATCTGGCTGGGAAACTGCTACAGCACGGCGCAGACATGACTGCAATCGACCAATCCCGGGAGATGCTACGCAGATGTCGTACCAAATATCCTGAGATGCATGTGAAACTTGGTAATTTTCTGGCGTTGCCTTTTACCGATCATTCCTTCGACTTTGTTGTATCCAGCTTTGCTTTCCATCATCTAAGTCCAGATCAGCAACTATTGGCTTTACAGGAGATGCAGCGAGTATTAACCTCGCGTGGACGTATCGGTCTAACGGATCTGATGTTTGTTGATGCGACTCACCGTGATTCCTATATTCGGCAGGCAGAAACCACAGGACACGAGGAACAACTACGCGCCTTACGCGAGCGTCACTTCCCTCTGCTGGATGAGCTATGCGGCTGGCTGGAGCAACAGGGCTACGTAACAAAACATGTGCGGCATAATGAGCTGTTGTACACGTTGCTGGCGGTCCCGCTGCGCTAGTGGATTATGAGCATATGCCAAAAAGGCCATCCCGCCTTGATTAAAGGAGGATGACCTTGGTGTACATCATGTTATGAAATTACATATAGATATCAACAACCGTACGCTCAGTTGCACTGCGTGCTTGTCTGAACTCATCCAGTGAGATGCTTACTCCGCCTTGACGGTAACGGTTCGCTGTACGCTCAGTACGAATGTCTTTGCCATTCACCGCTACACGGCTCACAGCACCTTCGTTCAAGTGATAGATAAACGTCACCGGCTCACCCGCATACTCAAATTCGAATTGCATGCCGTTCAGCTCAGCTGGCAATACCGGGTCAATGACCAGATCGCCGCCCTCTTGACGAATGCCAAGTGCATTGGAGATCAGCTGGTTCATGTAGATTCCAGGGCCGCTGGAGTAGATTCTCCATCCGCCTTTCACTTGTACAGTCCCCTTACGAAGCTGGTCAAAATGCTCCTGTGCCTCGTAACGCGTATTAAACTTGCCGTCCGAACTACTGAAGTATGAGTTCGCTTGGCGAATCTCCGCGTTAGGTACAACCTCGCCGATACCAACCGGGTTGATCATCGCAAGACCATTCCACACCTGATCTGTCTTACCCAGCTTCGCCATCGCTTCCACGTAACGGATATGGGCGTGTACATATTGCAAACCAATCTCACGTCCGAAGTTGGACGCTTGCTCTGCACGTTTGAAGTGTGTGCTTACACCACCAGCATATTGAGCCGGACGATTCATCAGACGCACGCCATCCGGGCATAGGAACTGCTCACGGATCAAGGCATAATGTGATTCTGCTTGCTCCGCATTCAGCAATTCACCAATCATGCTGCGCGTCATTGGCAACAAGCGGTATTGAATGCCTGTCTCTGTGTCTGTTGGATGAAGCATCAGCTTCGCTTGGTCCGCTTCTTCCATGTATACAAAACCTGGAATCACATCTGTGCCCAGCATGTAACGGTTAAAGTCCTCACGAATGCCTTGAGCCAGCACATCAAGCTCCTGTGCAAAGTCCGCATCCTTGAATTTCAGCGCTTGCGAGAGCACATTCACGGACTGATACGTCAATGCCACCGTCCAACTGCTTACCATGTATTGCTTCAGCTGTGCATTGGCTGGTTGGAGCGTATCATCCCAGTCGCCATCTCCGTAGGAAGACAGGAACGTATCGTGCAGGAAGTGCGAACGGATATATTCAATCTCTTTTTTCGCGTGATCCAGTACCGTTGCCGTCTCTTCCGTGAACCCGAAGCTATGCTTGACGGTATAAGGTACTTTCTCATCCAGGATTGCATAGTCGCGAGTCGCTGTCAGGTAGTCCGCCAATACTTTCAACGGCCATACGATGATATCGCCATGGCTCTCTTCCTGTTGAATCGCAAAGTATTTATCAAACATGAACCATTGCGGCCAGTTGCCATCATCTTCATATTGGTGGGTATAAACCATTTTGATGATATCGCGAACTTGCTCATATTTTTGCGTTGCCATAAAGTACTCCACCGGACCTTGGCACACATCTCGTGTACCCCAAGCCGCACCACCGTATTGCTCCAAACCGTGAGGCACGGAGTAGTGAACCAGCATGTTGTGGGTGTACCACCAAGCCAGCGCATTTACTTTGAACAAATCCTCAGCACTCTGACCTTCTCCACGGGACAAACGGAACCCGTTCATCACACCTGCGAAGAACTCGCGGTATGCCTGCACTTCCTCTTCAAACGTAAGGCTTGAGCCTGCTACCACTCCGCTATCCGCTTGACCTTCCAATACTCCTTGTACCTTCAGCGTCCATTCAGCACTCGCTTCCAGACTAAGCGTTACCAGAGATGCGGAACCACTGCGGATACCACTTGCCAGCAACGTTTCGTCCCCTACATTCACAGCTGCGCCATCCACCGACATGCGGTATTGCAGATCTGGGTACGTTCCTGCACTAATCGCTTGTGGATCAGCCTTGAAGATCAATGTATCGCCGTCCTGCGTCATATGCAGTGGATACTCGTATTCATTCACATTCATCGTAATCTGGTTTGTTACCAGGTAACGGTATGCTGTGCCACTTGTGGAGCGTACGTTCATGCTCACTTCGGTGGTGTGTGCCCCTGTATAGTTCGTTACGATGATCGTATCGGATGCCGTTTTGTAGATCCAACGTACATAGTTGAAGCCAATTTCGAACAGGGAAGGCATCGTCAGCAGACGATATTGTCCGTCCATTTCCACATAGATGCGTTGTCCCGCCGTTTTCGGCACGTTTAATGCATTGCGAGCATTACTGATCATTTTATTAAAATTGGTGTTACCAATAACGAGTTGTGAGTTGAAAATACCGTACATATACGATGTTGTCGTAATAACCTGTGCTCCAAGTTGCACGTTGCCACCACTCATCAGAATGTGACCGTGCGGACGCTCTACAAGCAATTCTTTTGCTTTCAGAACGATATGCTCATAGCTGCCTGTGAAGAAGGACAACAGTTCCTCACCGCTGTGCTCTTCCTGATGACGATCAGGGAACAGATCATAAATCTCATCTTGTGTCAGATCGAGTGTTACCAGCGGTTCACCCAGGAAGGAGGACAGTTTCACCTGTTCCAACGTATCGCCGTTTTCCACAGTCAGAGCCTGTACTTCATTCCATGCTGCGGTAACTTCATCTCCGAACTCCAGTGCAGAGATTCCTTCGGCATGATTAGGCTTCGCCAGTCCATAGAAGACCACCTGAGCTTCTCCGTTCAGATTCAGCAGTTCAGATTGCAATGCCGTATAGGCAAATTCATACTGATATGTCTCATTTGCCAGCGTTGGGCGATTCAAGCTCTCTGGTTGATTCGTATCCTTGTACGACAGACCGAAGAATTGGAATCCGTCTGTAGAGTAACCAACTGCTTTGGTCAGGGAACCTTGTTGCATATATGGAAATGCACCGCCCTGAGGCTGGTTTTGACGGGAACAAACGACATAACCTTTCGCCTCATCTTCAAACACCGTATGGTCAATGTATTGTGACAGATAAGCCTCATTACTACGTACCGCACCTGGATCTGCAAGCCCAACATCCTGTCCGTATACCACATCTACGTTATGTTGTTGTCCTGTGAGCTTCACATCCCAGAACCATACACCTTGAGGTGTAGCTGTAAATACGACCTGATAGCCAATGCCTTTTTCGCTACCTTCCAGCTGGACTGTGCCCTCCCAGATCAACTGGTTGCTGGATTGTGCCTTGCTTGTAATCACCTTGCTGTTCGAACGTACACCGAGCAACGGGAACGAGCTGATATGCTCTCCCTCATGTACACGCAGGTACAGGTTGTTCAATGATCCATCAATCTGGTTGCTGAGCAACTGGTTTAACATCGTTGTACCGGATGTAGCCTGGTATAGGTCGCCACTGTTCAAAAAGGTAAAGGATAACTCTCCGGCACTTAACCGGATCGGTTCATTAATCATCGTTGTCATAAGGTTCACTCCTTGAATTAGTTAAAATCGAAACGTTTCGATAAATTTGAAAAAGAATAGGGGCCTCTTCAAACCGGCTTTTTACAGCCCGTCCGGACGATAACCCCATCATTAAACTTTTACTTCAGCATGCAGGCAGTTCTTTGTTGTTCAGACTCGGTCTAAACCAAACGTACAGAGCTGCGCTCGATCATATTAATCGTTAACGTATATGAAGGGTCAACCGCTTCGCCATTGAGCATCTGGAATAACAGATGTCCGGCGAGCGACCCGGCTTCATGCTTCGGCTGGCGTATCGTTGTCAGCGGTGGATGCACATATTCGGACAACTGAATATCATCAAAACCGATCACTGAAATATCATTTGGCACCGATACACCACGCTCTTCCAATGCCTTCAGGCCACCAATCGCCATCTCATCGTTACCGTAAAATACAGCTGAGGGAAGATCGCCCTGCATGATCATCATTTTGGTTGCACTGTATCCGCCCTCACGTACAAAATTACCGCTCAGACGCCATTTGGACTTTTCTTCAAGTCCCGCTTCCCGCATCGCTCGCAGATACCCTTGGTAACGGAGCGCGTTGTCATACGAGTTGGATGGACCGCTGATATAAGCAATCTTCTGATGTCCAGCCTGGATGAGGTGGCGGGTAGCAAGGTAACCGCCCTGCTCTCCATCCACCAGCACGTTGACCAGATGGTCACTCGACAGCTGACGATCCATCACAATGATGGGAAAACGATGACCGGCAGATTCTACCAGAATATCATCATGAATGTTATGTGCCAGAATGATGGCTCCATCTACTCTTTTTTCACGCAAAAATCGCACTGCCGTTGAATCCCGTCCACCCATGGAGCTGCAAGCAATCAGGTCATACCCGTTCGCGAGGGCTACATCCTGTACACTACGGATCAATTCCGAGTAATATGGGCCCGACAGATCGGTCAGGATCAAAGCGATCGTGTTTGTCCGGCTCCGTTTCAGGTCCATGGCAAAGCCGTTCTTGCGGTAATTCAGTTCTCGTGCTGCCTCAAGCACTTTAGCCTTGGTCTTGGCACTAACCTTGCTATCCCCGCTCAGCGCATAGGAAGCAGTCGAGAGTGCTACACCTGCCAGCTTTGCCACATCCTTAATCGTTGCCATTCCACGTTCGCTCCTTCTAAACTAAAACAAATTCAAGGTTACCCACATTTTATACGGTACATGGTTAGAACAACCACTAAATCCTTCATTATCGTTTATTAATCTTTATACATATCATAGCGATGGATGTCAATCGAAACGTTTCGAGGTGTTCTCAAAAAAAATCCTCGTTCCCATCCTTATGGGGCCACGGTTGAATGCGTCCCGTTCCACTCCATACCACTAGTGATGGTCATGACACGTCTTTCAATCTGGCGCTCTATAAACAGTTCGTGCCTAATACAATGAAACTGGCAGTAAACGCCAGATTGAAACGTTTCGACATTTTCATTATAGTCGGTGTTGATAGCGATTTCAACCACTTTATCTATTTTTCAAATAAAAAGTTGATTTGTTCAATCTGTCCATCCACGTCACTCCGTTTATAGTATATACTGCATAATAGTCGAGATCCGAGAATTACGCCAGTACACCAGGGGCATGAGACGAATACTGTCCCTGCTGACTTATGTAAGGAGACAGTTATCTAATGAATATTTCCAAGCCTATTTATCATAAAAAATCGCTGTCCCGTCCCATTTCCTTGCAGAAGATTCAGTCCGTACCTGTTACCCACTTCAAGCCGTGCCATCTGGTGCAGCTTCACGACCGCGAGGCATTCTCCCGCATAGATGAAATGTGGAGCACTCTTCATGTGCTATACGTCATTACTGCTGGCCAGGCCAGGCTGATTAGTACAGAGGGGAAACTGACATTAAATGCAGGCTGTGCAGTCGTTCGGCAAGCTGGAAACCTGCTTCAGCACGAGAACAAGCGCGGCTCCCTGTCGCCAGTACAGGGCATTGCTATTGCTTTTGATTCCACTGAAAATGAACAGCTGTTCTGGCCGTTCGGGATACCAGTTCCCATTGCGAGTCGCACTCTCACCGACAGGGCAGTAGAGCTGGTTCAAGCCAGTACGGCAGGCCGTGATTCCAGCCCCTTCAGGCCACATATGCTTTTCTATGAGTTACTGGATATTTTACGGGATCATGTGGCTCATTCTGCTCATGAAGATCACTCTTGGCTTGATGCCGTGCTTAGACATATCCATCAGATGTATACCCATCCGCTGACCCGCGAACAATTGGCTAGGGATGCAAATGTGAGTCCTGAGCATTTTTCACGGGAGTTCAAGAAACATACAGGTCTTACGTTTGTTGAATATGTGACCCGTCTCAGGATCCGGATGGCTCAGGAGCATCTGTTGTTCGCGAACCCTACGCTACAGGAGATTGCACAACTGACAGGCTACAGGGACACCTTTTATCTGAGCCGCAAATTCAAACAGATGGTTGGATCAGCACCAACACACTACCGGAAAATGCCCAAAAAGATTGTATCTTTGACTTACAATTATACGGCCTCACTTCTGGCACTGGGCCACACTCCCCACATGGGCGCCGTAGCAAGCTGGATGGAAGAAAAAATGTGTGCGCATGATCATGATGGTCATGAGCAATTTGAGCGACATTCCGAATATGAGCTGGTTAAACATACGGATCTGATTGCAAACGCTCAGCCCGATGTCATTGTCGGGTATGCGCCGCATCCCGCTTCCGATGAACTACGTCTGATTGCACCGACCATTCTGATGCCTTTTGAGGAAATCGATTGGCAGGAGCAGCTTCTTCTTTTGGGCAGAATTACCGGGCTTGAGTCCAATGCACAAGCGTTGTTAGATCAATATCATCAACTGGAGCAAGAAGCCAATCATAAGTTAGACCAACAGATGGAAGGAACACGAGGGTCCGCCGTTTGCATGTTTATGATTGGAGAAGACGGGGCTTATATCTACGGTCATGGCTGGGGCAGAGCCTCTCATGTGCTGTATCAATCGCTGGGCTTCACTCCACCCTCACGTATGGAGCAGGATGGACAGTTACTTACGGGGTACGTTCATGTTCCGTTGTCCGAGATTCACTTGTATGCCGCAGATCACATGTTTGTCGCCTTCCCTGAGGAACCTGCCAAACGAGAAATGCTGGCTAACCTGCTGAGTCTGGAATCCTGGGGCACCCTATCCGCCGTTCGTGAAGGACGTGTATACGAGATTGATGCCGACATGTTCTATGGATTTGATCCCTTGTCCGTTATGGAGCAGTTGCAACATATCATGCGTCACCTCACATCATAATTGTCCATGCAGTAGTGATCATAGTTGTCCATGTACAAATATCACATCTTCCTCTATGTTATTAATGAGAATAATAATCATTATTGATTATACACAGGGGGAACAAAAATATGTTTGCTGCAAAAAAACGCTTTTCCGGCTTGCTTCTTATGCTCGCCATCATTATGATTCTGGCTGCATGTAGTAGCGGAACAGGCTCGACTGCCACTGAACAGACTTCGGCAGCGGGAACCGAAACAACAACAGCCTCTTCCGAGACGAACACAGACACGTCGTCCGGTTCAGACAATTCAAATGCTACACGGATCTACAAGTCATTAAGCGGAGATGTTGAAATTCCGGCTGAACCGAAACGAATCGTTACCGATATGTACGTAAGTGATCTGCTCGCACTGGGTGTGAAACCCGTTGGTGCTGTTCAATATTATTTGGAAAACCCGTTCTATGCAGATCAGGTAGCGGGCATAGAGAGTATCGGTGATCGGGCGGCGGTATCCATGGAGAAGGTTATTGCCATGAACCCGGATCTGATCATTACCTACTCCGATCAGGCCAGCGAAATTGAGAGTTATCAAAAAATCGCACCGACCGTGGTCATTCCGTATGGTACTTTCACCAATGTACACGACGAAATCCGGGGATTCGGAGAGCTGATGAACAAATCCGAAGCAGCCGAAGCTTGGCTGAAAACGTACGATGAACGGATTGAAGCCGCTCGCGCCAAGGTGAAAACAGTCATTAAACCGGAGGAAACCTTCTCCATCCTTGAAGTATCCGACAAAAGTTACTATGGATATGGAGACAATTTTGGTCGAGGAGGACAAGCGGTCTACAGTGCTTTGCAACTTGCCCCACTCGAAATCACCAAAAAAGAACTGATGGGTGATACCCAATGGAAAGAGATTTCGCGTGAAGTTGTTGGTGATTATGCAGGGGATCATATCTTCTTAACCGTTGGAGAGAACACCAAAAATTACCAAGGTGATTCCATCTGGCAATCCCTGCCGGCTGTGAAAAACAATCAGGTGTATGAGTTGCTGGAAGACCGTTACTGGTACTTCGACCCAATTGCGATTCAAGGTCAGGCTGAGGAATTCGCCAATATGATCGTAGAACGTGCCGAGCAAAACCGTAAATAACATAAGCATGAATACAGGTGTCCGGACAGGCTAATCATCCTGCTCGGGCATTTATGTCATATTGAGGAGGACTTACATATGCTTCGCCGTTTTATGTCTTATTATCGTCCTTACAAAAGACTCTTTATCTTGGACTTCTCCTGTGCCATCGCTGCCGCGCTGCTGGAGCTGGCCTTTCCACTCGCCGTTAACAGGGTTGTCGATCAACTGCTTCCGGCTGGCAATTGGTCCATGATCTTAGCGGCGTGTGTCGGGTTGCTCGGCATCTACCTGCTCAGTTCCTTTTTCCATTATGCAGTGACCTATTGGGGCCACAAGCTTGGTATTAACATCGAATCCGATATGCGGCGTGAACTGTTCCAGCGTGTACAGAAACAGTCCTTCCGCTTCTTCGATAACAATAAGACCGGGCATCTGGTCTCCCGCATGACCAACGATCTGATGGATATTGGTGAGATCGCGCATCATGGACCCGAGGATCTATTCATTGCCCTCATGACACTCGCTGGAGCTTTCGGGATTATGCTGGGGATCAACTGGCAGCTCGCTGTGATGACGTTCATCATTGTGCCGCTGATGATCTACCTGTCACTGTACTTCAGTCGTAAAATGTCCAAGGCGTTCAAGCGCATGTTTGCGGATATCGCCGATTATAATGCACGGGTTGAGAACAATGTGAGCGGCATCCGTGTGGTACAAGCTTTTGCCAATGAAAAACATGAAGTAGGACGTTTCGTTGAGAATAACGAACGTTTCCGGCTTACAAAACTAATCACCTACCGTATTATGGCCTGGAACTCTTCACTCAGTTTTATCCTGATGAAATTTGTATCGCTGTTTGTACTGGTATGTGGAACCTGGTTTGTCATTCAAGGCAGTATGACCTACGGGGAATTCATCGCTTTTGTGATGCTCTCCAATGTATTCCTCGGACCGATCGAGAAGATTAACTCTGTCATCGAGACGTATCCCAAAGGCATCGCCGGATTCAGACGTTACCTGGAGCTTCTTGAAGCTGTACCGGATGTAGAAGATACACCACAAGCGAAACCGATTCCGGATGTCAAAGGAGATATTGCTTTCCATAACGTTACCTTTTCTTATGGAGAACACAAACCTACGCTTTCTCAGGTCAATCTGGATATCCAGACAGGCCAGACGGTTGCTCTGGTTGGACCTTCGGGCGGAGGTAAAACGACGTTATGCAGTCTGATCCCACGTTTCTACGATGTGGATGCAGGACATATCTCCATCGATGGCATTCCGGTGAAGGACATGACGCTGGAATCACTGCGCTCCCATATCGGGATTGTGCAGCAGGATATTTTCCTGTTTGATGGAACGATTCGAGAAAATATTGCATACGGCAAACTGAATGCTTCCGATGAGGAAATCTGGCAAGCCATTCGCCGGGCCCAATTGGAAGAGCTGGTACAATCCCAGCCAGATGGACTGGACACCATGATCGGTGAACGTGGCGTGAAATTGTCCGGCGGACAGAAGCAACGTTTATCCATCGCAAGAATGATCCTGAAAAACCCGCCAATTCTCATTCTGGATGAAGCAACATCCGCACTCGATACCGAGACGGAAGCCGCCATTCAGCTGGCCTTATCCGAGCTGGCGCAGGGACGTACGACATTGGTGATCGCCCATCGACTGGCGACCATCAGACACGCCGATCGCATCGTAGTCGTGGAGAACGGCACCGTTGCTGAACAAGGAAGTCATGAAGAACTTCTCGCGCGTCAAGGCTCGTACAGCCGACTGCATCAAGCCCAGTTTGGTTAAATGTAATGACAGAACAACCCTCCCTCTTGTAATAGAGGTGAAGGTTGTTTTGTTCATTTCAGGTATCCTTTGGATTTCCAAAATCGTTTTGCAAATGATTCAGCAGCGTAAGGCAGCTCCCCATTCAGTAAATCCTCATTCGCTTGAATGAGCACTTTGCGTCCATGTTCCAGCAAGTGAACGGCATGCAGTAACTGAGAGCCGCCGATGTAATGAAGTTCAAGCAACAATGGATCTTCTTCCTCGTCATCCTGAGCCGAGTATTCGATCAACACACTTTCCGAGCCGTCCGCATGTTGGTGCAGGGTATAATAGTATTTCTCCACCTGCGTCTCCCCTTGAGCATCCACATACTCTCTTCCAATACGTAGCATAGCTGGCTGGGGAACACCATCAGACATCTGACCTGCTTGTCGAAATGCATAATATAACTCTCCAATCCACAGCCCGTGCCGATCATCATCATAATAATCGTCATATGGCTCCACGACAGGCAGTGCTAATAAATCGTGGATCAGTTGGTGCGAAATTAAGGAACGGGCATACTGATAATTCGATACAGACTGCAACAAGGTGCTCCATCCTTGCTCGCTTAACTGCTGAATATCAGCAGGTGAGTTCTCCGAAAATACGTTCCATTCCGACTTCTCATTGTTTAGATAACGATATGCTCCTGAGATCATCCAGACAGGTTCACCCGGTTGTACGATATGTTTATCAGGAGAGTTGGAACCTTGATCTGATGGCTCCATCTTAAGCAACAATGCACAATTGTGGTCATCCTGAAAATACAGACTACGGAAATATCCCTCCGTATGCTCATCTCCATAGACCGATACTCGGCAAAATTGCTCGTCCAACCAAAATTCATAGCTGTTCAGTAACTCATCCTCCTCTCTTACAGGTAACAAAGATGGATGAGTAAGACGCTCTACGTTCTCAGCGGTAATCCGATGATCTTCGAACCAATCCGGCGCATCTGGCTCTGATTCATCAGCATGAATGTACTTTCGGTTGATTACAGGTTGTCCTTGTTGCAGCCTCTTTAACATTTCTTCTCGCCAAGGAAACGGCTCTGTATCTTCATCAATCACACATTCAGGAACCAATAACGCCAACATGTCAAAGCCCCGCCATGGTCCGAGATCCTCCCATTCTTCAAGCTGACGCTTCACATTACGCTGTCCTTGAACCTGAATCGTATATTGATCGGTACTTACCAGCAATCCACCTTCTACATTCCCTCTCACTGTCAATTCTCCATGGTTATAATCCCCCCAGAACATATCCTCCACATAGAGATTACCTGTAATATATATTTCCTGCCCACCCACGATCATATAGGGCGTTATGAGATTCCCAAGTACAACCAGATTTGAACTGGCAGCGTCGGAACTTGTATTTCCAATATAACGATCCACTGTCAGATTTCCTTCAACCAAGATCAAAAAGGGTCCTTCATCCAACAACAGTTCACTGATATGAAGATCACCAGAATGTAACCATACTTCCTCGGCTTCAAATTCACCGTTGTGCGCTTCATTCTGAGTGTACATCCAGCTCTCCTGAGGCAACTTCGTTTTCATATCGGCAAAAGACACCTTGTGACCTATCTGATGTATGGACATGTCCTGACACTCCTCATCCATTAATATATGGATAGAATCTATCTAATCTACAGATAGGACAACTACCCATTTTCATTATACTAGAGGAAATATACACCATTCCATAACAAAAACCCTCACCCGAGTAGAATGAAGGTTGAGCTTGTGAACGACAACAGCCCCAAGTCCATTAAATACATATATGATCTAGTCCATTCTTATAACTTCCCACCCAGAATGGCATTCGCCCGCTCACGGAAATCCTTCGCCGCCTGCTCAGGCGTAATTTTGCCAAACAGCAGCAGATCATACAACTCACGTAATACCGCAGTGACCTCTGGCGCACCTACGGGATCAGGCGGGTCCATCTGAGTGCTGTTATCCGCAACCCAATCGATATAATCAAACACCTGCGCCAGCTCCGGTTCAACCACCAGCTTCATCCGCGCTTTGACACTGGATGAGACGGGCACACCCCGCTCCCCTTTGAGTAGCAGATTGGCATCCAAATCATTCACAAAAAAGCTGATGAACTTGGCAGCTTCCTCCTTATGTCTGGAATTACCCGCCATGGAGAAAAACATGCCTGGCTTCAAGAACAATCCATCCTGGCTGTTTGGCCCAGGCATTGGGGAGATGGTTAAGGGTTTGCCATAACGCTGAGCGGTGCTGATAAATTGGTTGGAATACCCCCAGCTAAACAAAGCCTCTCCCAGATAAAACGGGTCGTTATCAGGCTGGCCAATGTCTGATGTCCAGATATCCGGTGCAAAAATAAGTTTCTTTTCCGCGAGCTTCTGCATCCTGCCAAAGTACTCAATAAACAGCCCATCATCCTCATATCCCAATCTCTTGCCATCCTCGGCGTATAGCTTGGAACCATACTGTCTCAAGTAATACGCGAAAAACTGTTCCGGCGTGAAATAGGTTCCCAGATAGATGCCTTTCCCGAGCAATTGTTCGCCCATCCGGTCAAAATCCGCCCATGTCCACGTATCCGTTGGCAATTCAATGTCATTGGCCTTTAACACTTCCGGATCATAGATGCTGAGCATGGCGTTAACCCCCAAGCTGAGACCGTAGGTTTTTCCATTCAGGCTACCACTCTCCAGCTGTTCCTTCTCAATATCTGTCGTGTCAATCAGCCCGCTCTGCATGTACGGCGTCATGTCCTCCAATAGTTGCAGCGAACTGTACTGGGACAGATAAGAGATGTCCATCTGGATAATGTCGGGCAACGCATTGCCTGCTGCATGTGGGGCAAGTTTTCTCCAGTACTCATTGAAACTGCTATATTCGTATTCGATGTTCACATGTGGATTCAACTTCTCATACAGGTCGATAACGGCAATCGTTGCATTGTTGCGGAACTCTCCACCCCACCAAGCGATTCGTAGCGTTATCGGCTCTTCTTCCACAATCATGCCTGGCCTTTGATCCAACTGGTTCACGCAGCCAGGAAGAGTCAGCATAAGGCAGAGCATGCCTATCATTCGCATCCATCTTCCCATAACTTCTCCTCCTTACCTGGTGATGGGGGTGGCAGCAGCACTGTTACTCTCGTTCCAAGCCCCGGCTTACTTTCCAGCAGAACATCATATTCTTCGCCAAAAGCCAGACGTACCCGCTCCCTGATATTCAGTAGACCAATACCTGTGCCTCTGGTCTTCACTTCACCGCGTAGCACCTGTTCCACATATTCGGGTTCCATGCCGGGGCCGTGATCCTCCACGATAAGAGCCAGCTTGCCACCTGATATCTCGGCATACACTCGAATCAGACATGATCCAACCTGTGGTTCCAAACCGTATTGAATGGCATTCTCCAGGAGTGGCTGTAGGGTCAACTTTGGAATGGCACACCCCAGATAAGGAGCGGGCACATCCATACGGAAATCCAGCCGTTGCCGGAAACGGTAGGTCTGAATGGTGATGTAATGATTGACGATCTCCAGCTCTTCCGCAATGGTAATGATATTTTGTTTGAAGCTGATGGAGGAACGCAGCAAATATCCGAGTGATAGCACCATACTGGAGATTTGCTCCTGCCTGTTCTTTTTGGCGAGCCAATGGATCGAATCCAGCGCATTATACAGAAAGTGGGGATTGATCTGCGCCTGTAGCGCCTTGAACTCCGTTTCTTTAATGACCAACTGGCTTGCATAATTTTCTTTAATCAATGTATTAATATGTGTAATCATCAGTCGATACGTACGCTGTAGTAACCCCAGTTCATCCATGTGCTGGTGCGTTGGAATGGACAGATTGGCGTCTATATTCTCCAGATCCCCATACTGAACCTCCTTCATCTGACTGATGAGCTGCCTGATCGGCCTTGTCAGACTTCGTGCGAACACCATACCAAGCGCGAGAACAACCAGAATGGCGATAAGATAAACGACGATCAGTATATTTTTCAACCATATAATGCGTTCAAAAATTTCATCATAAGAGGCCATATTATAATACACCCAGTCGGTGTATGCGGATTTCTTCTGGGAAAGAAATATCTCCCTCCCATCCAGATTCTTGATCTCATATCCCCCACTGCCTGGAAGTGGATTCAGTCCGGCGGACACCGCTTCTGGAAGCTGGCGATAAGGATACACCACATCACTACCTGCTTTTAAAATAATGTCACTGTCCTGGCTATCGATGCCCGCATACTCCTCGACGAGTCGCTCGATATTAATACGCAGAAACAGTATGCCTACCGGTTCCAGGGTCATCGGTTCATAGGCTCGCACTTGACGCACCATAACCAGCATCGGGTCATCGTCATCCGGGTATAACCAGCGCACTGCACCATTGGCCTGCTCCGCAGCCGCAATCATCCGATCATATTTTTCCTGAGATACGGTTAGTGTCTCGCCATATTTATTGACTCTTCCCCTGGAATCAATCAGATGAACGGACTGCACATATCGTGCAGCCCCACTAATATGCTCCCATAGCCGATCCGTGATCTTTTTTCGTTCAATAAAGCTTGAATATGCGCTATCGTCATCCAGCAACGACTTCAAGGCTCTTTGAATCTGCGTATCGGAGATCATGTTTAATGATAACGCTTCCAACTTCTGAAGTTCAACATCCACTGTAGACGAAGAAAGGTTCAGAAGTCGGGACGACTTATCAAACAGCTGTTTGTCATACTCCGAGTACGTATAATACAAGGACCCAAACGCGAGGATGATGACAAACGCCATCATGAACATAATCATCAGAAACATTTTCATTTTGATGCTGAGTTTGCGGTAGGCTGTCATGACCAAAGCGCTCCTTTGAACCACGTGATACTACTAGGTATATCACATACAGGAAGGTTTCCCCAAAGTTTTAGCGCTCGATTTCTCACGTATTATTTAGACTGATATCGATCATACGCAGCCTGATGAACCTCAATCGCCCGGTCAATATCCATGCTCTTGATTGTTTCGACCATCTTGTCAAATTCGGTGATCGGCTTCTGTCCGCTAATAATGGCAGTCATCGTTTCATTCAAATACGTATTCACCTGACTCATGATGGATGTACTTGTGGTCACCTCATCTGTTGACAAACGAATTGGAGGAAGCGTTAATGCTGAGCTTGCTTTCATCCATTCCGCGTTCGCCGCACGCTGTCCGTCGTCAAATAATAGTGCATCCAGATAACGGCTATCCTGATTGATCGGACCGTCCATAATGGATAAGGCATAGGAAGCCAGTGCCTGATCATACGTCAGACCGTTCGGATTATCAATGATGGTATCTGTGAATTTGACACCTTCCCCGTCACGAACATAGCTGTCATTTTCGATACCAAAGTTGAACAGATCACTACCCTCTTCGCTATAGTTGTAGTCCATCCACTGTACAATGTATTTCAATTTGTCTTCGTCTGCGGAAGCTGTAATAGCCTCACCATAAGTCAACACTTTAGCGTCCAGATTAAATGTTGCATACGAAGTTCCATCCGGAGATACAGGCCACGGTACACCAGTCACGTTAAAGTTCGGATCCGTATCTCTCATCAGATTGAAGTATTTCCCCATGCCGCTGAACACACCACCCTGATATGCGCCTGCCAGATTGCTGGTGACCTTGTAATCGAAAGCTTTACCGTCATTGGTCATGATCTCGGGATCAATCAGCCCTTCTTTGTACCACTTGGCCATGGTCTCCAAGAAATCACGGTAGCCCGGCTGAATCGGTCCAAACTCCACCTTGTCTCCATTCATCTGGAAGCCACCAATGACGCCAAATGCCGCGGCAAAATCATGGAGCTTGGTCAGGTTACCCGGTCCCCAGTTTCCGGTGAATGGTAGCTCATCTGGCTTGCCGTTGCCGTTAGGGTCCTGTTCCTTAAATGCCTTAAGCACCGTATACCACTCATCAATGTTGGTAGGTACTTTGAGATTTAATTTATCAAGCCAGTCCTGGCGCATAATTAAACCTGAAGTGGCATTCAGCTTCAATGCATCCAGCTTCAGCAGCGGGAACATATAGATCGTTCCATCGTCGAGTGCAATCTGCTTTTTCACATCCGGATCGGATTCAATAATCCGCTTTAAGTTTGGTGCATAACTGTCGATCAATTCATTCAACCGGATGATCCGGCCGTCCTTGATCATTTTTTCCGGTCCGCCAACGGCATCCGCCCAGTTATAATAAATGACATCCGGCAGCTCCTTCGTGGAGATCAGCAGATTGAACTGGTCACGCTGTTGTCCAAGCGGAGGATGTGTGAACTTCACTTTTATGCCTGTCAGCTTCTCCTTTTCCTTATAAGCCGCCATATCGCCAAAATTGTTCAAGGAAGCTGTCAGTTTGGCATCATTGGCGCGCCAATAGTCAATGGTAAATGGCTCACTTGTAATCGGTAGCGGAATCTCGGTCAACGCCTGAACCGCAGGTTCTGTTCCTTCTGCTGGCTCTGCGTTACCTGGTTCATTATCACCCGTACAGCCCGCCAGTAAAGATATGGTAAGTAGCGATGACAACAGGATGGACCCCATTCTTTTTTTCACGTAATTCGCCTCCATAGGATACATTTTTTATTGTTTCACAGCACCGATTAGAGCGCCCTGAACAAAATAACGTTGGATGAACGGATATACCAGCATGATCGGCAGTGTGGAGATAATAATAGTCGCATATTTGATGTTCTCCCCAATGGCAAAGCCGGTATCGGCGCCAGCGCCCATGGCCTCTGTACTGCTGCTGATCAGAATATCACGCATAATAATCTGTATTGGATATAACTCCTGACTGCGCAGGTAGAGCATAGGTCCGACATAATCATTCCAATGGTCAACCGCATAATACAGCATCATGACCGCCAGGATCGGTTTTGACAAAGGCAGTACAATTCGGAACAAAATCAGAAAGTCATTGGCACCATCAAGCTTCGCCGATTCGATCAGACTGATCGGAATGCCCTCAAAGTTTGTTTTCATAATGAGGAAATAAAACGTGCTGATGGCACCCGGAATAATAAGCGCAAAACGGGTATCCACCATGCCCAGATTCTGAATCAGCAGAAAAGTCGGAATCATACCCCCACCGAAGAACATCGTGAACGTAATTAATTTCATCAGCGTTTTTCTGCCCATCAGATCACCGCGTGACAGCCCATATGCAGCCAGTGAAGTCATGAGCAGATTAATGGCGGTACCCACCACAACATAGAACAAGGTGTTCATATATCCCGTATAGATGCGAGTATCCTGAAATACCGACTTGTACGCTCCCAGCTGAAAACCTTCAGGAATGAGCATCAGTGAACGGGAACGCAGCATCTGGTCCGGGTCGCTGATTGAAGAATTGAACACGTACAGCATCGGGTACAAGCATAAAACCATGATCACCAAGAGCAGCAGTGTATTAAATACATCAAAAAGTCGTTCCCCTATAGACTGTTTCATCGCTTCACCTTCCGATTACCATAGACTGGTTGAGTTAAGCTTTCTGCTGATCGCGTTTGCGATAATGAGCAGCGCGAAATTAATGACGCCGTTAAATAGTCCGATGGCGGTTGAATACGTATAGTTCCCCTCCAAAATACCGGATCGATAAACAAAGGTGGATATGACATCCGATGTCTCATAGGTCGGTGCTGTTTGCATCAGCAATATTTTCTGAAAATCCGCATTCATGACCGCCCCCATACGCAAAATTAACATGATCACAATCGTGGGCATAATGCCCGGCAGTGTAATATGTAACAGCTGTCTCCAGCGGCCTGCGCCGTCAATTTTGGAAGCCTCATACAACTGAGGATCAATACCACTTAGTGCTGCCAAAAAGATAATCGAGGCCCAGCCTGCGCCCTGCCATATGTTGGACAGGATGTACATCGGACGGAACATATCTTTTTCCGCCAAAAACATAATTGGCTGCAGATCGAAAAAGTCACGAATGACGTTAAATAACCCACCGTCCAGAGATGAGAACGTTTTCAACATTCCAACCACGACGACAACCGAAATAAAATGCGGCATATAACTGATGGTTTGTACTGCACCTCTGAACCACTTCTTCCGGACTTCATTCAGCAACAGCGCTAGTAGAATCGGAGCCGGGAAACCAAACACAATACTGTAAAAACTCAAAATCAGTGTGTTCTTAATCAGTCGCCAGAAATAATAACTTTCAAAAAACATGGTGAAGTTGTCAAATCCGACCCATTCGCCTGCCAAGATTCCTTTGATCGGGTTGTAGGATTCCTGAAATGCCATCAGTAGCCCGTACATTGGCCCATAGCTGAAAATCAGATAGTAGGCTACCACAGGAACGAGCATCAGATAGACGTATCTGTTGCGGACAAGTTCCTTTTTCACCGAACTCCATTTGCCAGCTGGCTTCAAACGCCCAGGTTCAATCCCCCGGCTTCGATTCAGCTCCATCCACTCAACCTCCACTCTCGATGTTCATTCACTAACATGACACTTCTAATGATAGAAGCGAGCGCCTTTTCTTCCCATGCTCATTTCCGATAAATGGATGTTCAAAACCGAGTTCCGTCCGACAAAAAAAGACCCTGCTGCCGATGAATGGCGTACAGGGCCCGATCACAGATTAGATGTAGATCGGATATAAAGATTAGCTATGTAGAAGCGCAGCAACGCTGTCTTAGGGTACTTTTTTATACTCGGAAGGGGAGAAACCCGTGTATTTCTTGAACATTTTGCTGAAATACGGCCAGTTGGCACCAAAGCCTGTCTGTTCGGCAAGCGAGGATACAGTGCAGTTCCCGTCCTGCTCCAGAAGCTCCAACGCTTTACGGAGGCGGTAGCTTAACACATAGTTCGTAAATTTCTCACCAGTTTCTTTTTTGAACATTTTGCCGATGTAGTCTGGATTCATGTATATTTCCCCAGCGATGGACTGGAGTGTTAATGTCTCGTCCTTGTAGCGTTTCTCTACCAACTGTTTCACACTGCCTACCATCTGCGATTGTCTGGAGCGATGTTGATCATAGCGGCGCAAGGTGATTTCTTTGGCAACGGCAAGCAGAAACTGTTGAAAAGAATGCAGGGTGCTGGATTCAATCATGCCTGGCAACTGGTCCATATACCTTTTCATCTCGGCAGTGCCACTGAGTCGAATCATCTCCATAAACATCTGAATAAGATAGGACTTCGTTTGGGATATATCGTATCGCAAGCTGGCAAGCAGCTGAAACATCCGGTTCAGCTCTGATCCAACTTCCTGCCAGTGTCCCGCCTTGATTGCAGTAACCATCCGCTCCGGATCGTATTCGAATTCAGGAAGAATGCGTTCTCCGGGAGAGTAAATATCCCGTTCCATAATGAGACTGCCCTCACCGAGGTAAAAGCGGTAATTGAGATAAACCAGCGTCTGCATGTACAAATGGCGTGCCTGCGAGAGGTCTCCTGGCTCGCTTAGTGCTATCGTGAGATCATCATGATAATATCGGGTAAATGTGGCGCGAATCTCATCGATATTATGGAACAACTGCGTTTCAGACAACTTGTCCTCCATAATTAGTAGCACATGCCTTCCAACCGTGGCACTTAATATTGGATTGTGAAAAATATCTTCGGCAATGTTCTTCACCGCGAACAAGTGCAAATACTCATGATCCCCCTCAATCTCTACCAGCAGCAACCGCACACGCTGATCCTGAAACTGTACATCGAATAATTCCTCGAAATACTTCCATTCCTTGACCCCGTATGTTCTGTTCGTGACTAGCTCTTTCAGAAAATATTCCTTGGCATGTGGCAGTACTCGCTCCAGATTATATTGGATCGACTGCACAAAACGCTCCTGATCGGTTAACTCTCGCTTCTCACTGACCAATTCACTGATAGCCTGTACAAGATGCTCCTCGCTGCAGGGCTTAAGCAAATAGTGCTTCACCCCATACTGCATGGCCGTTTTCGCATATTCGAACTCCGTAAAACCCGTGAGCATGATAAACGAGATATGCTGATACTTCTCTGCCACAGCTTCAACCAGCTGTAACCCATCCATTCCCGGCATGCGGATGTCCGAGATGATGATATCCGGGCGTTGCCGCTCAATTGAAGCGAGCGCTTCCAATCCATCTTGAGCAATGCCGATCAGTTCTGTTCCTAATCTGGACCAGTTCACCACACTGGAGATCCCGTCCGAGATCATAAATTCATCATCAACCAGCAAAACCTTGTACATCGTATGCATCCTCCTGCCTTTAACCAGTTCCATTCTATTATATGGGCATTATGCACAAATAGAGGGGAGGACATTGAATGACATGGAATTGCACCCTAACAAGTCTGATTGTTGAACATTTGTATCACGTGTGATGTTATTGGCTACAGAATCATGGTTTGTGCTGTTCCTTTGATCAAACCAAACAACCTTCACCCTGCCACAGGGTGAAGGTTTGCCGCTGCTATGCAAATGCGGGCTATATAGGTGACTTACATGCCCGGATCGATTTATTTTTTTACTGCGTGAATGAAATGTATCGTTTCAAATGCCCTTAGATGATCGATTCGATCCTGGAAAAACTGTTCCTGAATCGCCTCGGGAGTCAGATGCTCATAAATAAGTAGCCCTGCTTCATCAAGCAAGGCCTCCATCTCCACATATGCATAGCCGGATTGCATGGGCTCACCACCCATTGCAGCCAATTTAACCATATTTTCAACCCGATTAAACATTCCTTTTTCCTCAAAAAGATGCTCATCTGCATAATCCAGAACTATAGAGCTTCCGGTTGGCAGGTTCGCAAACACATGACGAATCACGTTAAACAGATCATTTTGGGGCAAATAATACGAAACACCCAAGAGACTAGCCAACGTCTTCCGTTTCTTCAAACCTTCAATAGTCAAGCTGTCATTCGAAAGCTCACGCGTAAAATCCATGGGTACAAAGTGAAGATTGTCCGGAATAGTCAGCTCGGCCTGATTCAGCCGCTCTTTCTTGAATTGCTGTGTAGCCGGATAATCCACTTCAATGATATCCAGCGTGTCCTCCAATTCCGGATGCCTCAAAGCAAACGTATCCATCCCGGCGCCAAGAATGACTACCTGCTTCAATCCCAACGCGACTTCATGCAAAAGTACATGCTCACAGTAAGCGGCCCGAGCCAGAGTTATTGGAGATAACTGTACCTGGGTAATCCATTTTAGAACCTTTTCCGGGTCGTCCTTGAGCTCGTGAGCCATATCCGGGTTGAAAAAATGAATGCCTCTAACCATGTTATTGCTGATATCTGAAAACTCTTGAGGAGAGATCAGCAATTTCGCCATAAAATCATCGAAAATGAGGGGTGTGTCATGTTGGCTGTGATAGGCTCGGCCAAAAGTCGAAATCAATGATGTGATACTGGATTCATTTTGCTTCATACTTATTCCTCCCGTACAAACAAAAATAAGATTCCCCTGGCCAGGAGAATCTTATTATATACGGAATATTTATATATGTAAATTATAGCATAAATATATTTTTTTGTCAACTATAATTTACGAATGAGCAGACAGATTACAGTGGATTTACCGTCCACTTCAACTCGTTCTTCCTTCCGCATCCTATCCAACCCGATGAGATCTGTTAGGCGTCCATTCCATACTCCTTCACTTCACGATTACGGTTCAACACCGCATGCAACACAAAACCAAGTACCGCAATAACTGCTGTGCCTGTTGCCAGCCACGCTACCGGAATAAGTCCCTGTTTGTCATACATGACCCCCATCGCATAGGGGCCGATAACCCGTCCAACCGCACCGATCCCACCCGATATCCCGATGTAAAAAGGTGCCGCCCTGCCCGCATGCTCCGAGATAAACGCAGGCGTTGCAGGGGAGATCAACATCTCTCCAAACGTGGCAAGTACCATTGCGAGCACCATGCCCGGATAGCTGTACATGGTAATCATCACAATGTAGGCCATGCCATAGAATACCGCACTCGCGGTCATCTGGGCAGTGGAGGTACGGGCCATGGTCCGTTTCACCCAGCTGGTAAAAGGTTGGCCCACAAAGATCAGCACCCCGTTCAGGGTCCAGAGCAGACCGTACATTCTTTTTTCCATACCCTCAGAGATGATATACGGGGAAACACCTGTGTTCCAGATGGAGTTGCCGAATAACAGGAAGAGTACGCCCAAGCTCATAAACAGATATAGTCGGGTATTACCCAGCAATGCCCAGACGCCCGGCCCATCAGGGACGGTTTTCCGTTTCGTCAGATGTACTTCCCCCTGATCCGGTTCAACCCGCGACAGATAATACCAGAAGAAAATCGCAAATCCGGCTGAGGTCACCCCGTTCAGTACAAAGCTGAGGTGATAGGAAAAGTCAGCCAGAAAACCGCTCAGCGCCGTACCAATCGCCACCCCGATATTGTTCGCCACATAGATAATATTGAATAATTCACCGCGTCGCTCCGCAAACCGGAAGCCAATAAAGGCTTGAATCGCTGGTAGCGACAATGAACTGAACAGCCCAATCCAGCCCATGGCACATATAAATACGACCCAATACGCACTAATCCACGGCAACGCAAACAAACCTAACGCATTAAGCGCCAGTGAACCAATGATCAGCTTCTTCACGCCCACCCGATGGTACAACGAACCACCAAGCAATTGTCCAAAGATGCCACCCAGTGACTGAATGAGGATCACAAAACCCGCGTTGGCCATCGTTCGTCCAAGTTCATCAAACACATACATGGTGGTCAGCGGCCACATCAATGCACTGCCGGTTGCGTTAACCAGACTTGCTAATAAAAATATTCTCACTTCTTTTGGATAGTTATCCAGCCATCTCATCATCTCTAGTTCATTCTCCTTAGTACCTCTGCACATACAAATGGCCATAAAAAATAGACCTTTGCCCTGACGGCATAAATATAACCAGCCAGAGCGAAGGTTTTATGAAGTGTTACATCAATTGCACTATAATCCTGCTCAAATTCTAGCCTTTGTTCATCTTACCTCAAAAAAATCATGCTGCAAGCACACTCATTGACGCTTCACTTCAACAGTGGCTGAGAAGAAGGTCGCCCCGTTCCCCATGTCCGACAACCGATTGGACGTCAGTGAATTCGCTCGCTGCTTCTTGCCGTCACCATCCCACCATAAGCCTTGGCTAATCACTGTTCCCGGCAGCATGGCTTCACTCACCTTGGCGGTAAGTTCAATGCGCCCACGATCATTCCATACGACTACTGCATCTCCATCCTCTAGGTTTCTACGGATGGCGTCCTCGGGGTGTATCTGCAATAAAGGCATCTTTTCCAAACGCTGATGTTTGGCTGAATTACCAAAGGTGGAGTTCAGGAAATTATGGTTTGGCGGCGACAGGAACATCAATGGATACGTATCGGCAGGTCCAGCCGGATGCTCCCCATCATATCCTTCAACCAGAGCACTATAGGTAGGGAGCGGCGGAAGCCCTCTCTGTTCCATCGTCTCGGAATACAATTCAATTTTGCCTGAAGGTGTGGGCAGCTGATCCAGATATGCAGCATATGGCGTCATATCCAGCTTCACGAATCGATGTTCCTTCAGTCCTTCCAACGTGACCCCATTCATGTAGGGGTTGCCTGTGCCCTGAAGTGCGTCCTCAATCATCTGTTCCGGTGTTTCTCCGAAGATTGCAGGATCGTACCCCATAGCCTGCCCAAGCAGTGAGAACAGTTCCACATTGCTCTTGCTCTCCCCAATCGGTGCAATCACCGGCTCTTGCAGATGAACGTACTGATGCCAATAAGAGGTGTACAGGTCCGTCGCTTCAAATGAAGATGTGGCTGGCAATACGATATCTGCATACTTCGCCGTATCCGTCATGAACAGATCATGCACAACCGTGAACAGATCCTCCCGTGCAAAACCTCGCTCCACCCGCTCGGTATCCGGTGCCACCACCAGTGGATTGCTGCAGTAAACCATCATCGCTCGGATTGGCTGCTCTGCTTCCAGCAACGCTTCACCAATCCGGTTCATGTTCACCACTCGCGGCTCGGGATTCTGCCGGAGCTCCGGACGTTCGAGCGCGTCGCTATTTGTGCTCGCGTAGCTGTTAGTGCGAACGGCACCGCCGCCTTGCTTCAGCCATTGCCCTGTAATAGCAGGCAGACATGCAACGCTACGCACGTTCATCCCCCCATTATCATGGTGCTGGAGGCCATTGCCGATGTGAATATGGGCTGCCTGTGCGTTGCCGTATAGTTCGGCCAGCTCCACAATGGTTTCCTCCGGCACGCCCGTAATGCGTGCAACACGTTCAGGGGTGTAACTGCGGACATGATCACGTAGTGCCTCATGACCTATCGTATACTTTTGCATAAACGCTTCATCCGTTAGTCCCCGTTCGAACAGCACATGCATTAATCCTAGCGCCAGTGCACTGTCCGTGCCCGGATACAGCGGAATAAACCAGTCGCCCCACTGTGCGGTACGATTGCGATGAACGTCGATGACGACGATCTTGGCGCCTTTTTTACGGGCTTTCTCCGCCAAAACGACCTGATGCATATTGGTACTGACGATATTGCCACCCCACACCAGGATGAGATCCGCATGCTCCGTATCTTCCGGCACCGTTCCCCGATTGGCACCCATCGTATATTTCCAGCCCGTATTTCCAGCAGAGTTACAGATCGTCTGCTCCAGTACACTCGCACCAAGCGCATTGAAGAAACGTCGGTCCATGCCGTCTACGCCGAGAATGCCCATGTTACCGTAAAAGCTGTAGGGCAGGATGCTCTCCGGGCCGTAGGTTTCGGACAATGCAGTGAATTTGGTCGTAATCTCGCGAATCGCTTCATCCCAACTAATTCGTTCGAACTTGCCTTCACCTTTGGCTCCTACACGTTTCATCGGATATTGTAGACGCTCGGGGTGATACACCCGCTCAGTCATATTCCTGACTTTATTACAGATGGCACCCTTGGTTATGGGATGATCCGGATTGCCTGCCACCTTCACAATTTTGCCGTTCTCTTTATGTAATAACAGACCACAAGTGTCCGGACAGTCGAGCGGGCACACCGCCGCAAATATACCATTCTCCTGATCGATCATCGTAAGGCTCCCCTCTATAAAAGCTATCCCTATATCATATCTTCTTCGAGGTTATCGCGTAAAGAGAACAGTATGTTTTTGCTTCATATTCGCCGCTATAGCGGCTTTAAATTATTTTCAAAAAAATGTTTTTGAGTTTGATTCAACTTCAGAATTCAGGGGTAAATTAAAAATAAGGCATTAGGCTAGTGTTTCCCCACTTCCTCCTCATGCCATATCATGGACCACTCCCGAAATTCGCCATGAACAGGTTTCGTTCCCCCGAACCTTGTCATGGCGAATTTATTTTGCGTTAAACTCCAACAAGAACCCCATACAAAAAAACGATCCCACCCTGCTCCATCACAGCATATTCGCCATGAACCGAGCGAGATCAGAATCGTCTTCACTTCTAATATACGTGTATCCATACCTCGCTGTGCCCTCTATGCTTGTTTGCTCAACATTACTCTAGCCTCCGTCTCCATAGGTTCGATCGACGTCGCCATCTCTGGTTTCACTTTTGGCTCGGCTTGGCGCAGGTACACTACCCAATAGGCTGCAGCTACAAACAGAGCACCACCAGTCAGATTCCCGAGCCATACCGGAATGAAATTCATCACATATTGACCCCACGAATAATGTCCTTCAAAGATTGCCGCCGGGATGAGGAACATATTGGCCACAACGTGCTGGAATCCAATCGCCACAAATGCCATCGTTGGAAACCAAATGCCCAGTACTTTGCCACTCATCGTATCGGATGCATAAGATAGCCACACGGCCAGTGCCACCAGCCAGTTACAGCCGATGCCAGAGATGAAAGCTTGCAGGAAGCCGTCATGCAGCTTATGCCCAGCCATATCCACCACTTTCGCCAGATATACACCTTCTCCGGTCAGACCCAGCACATGTCCAAACGCGTACGCGACAAACAAAGCTCCAACAAAATTACCAATCGTCACTAAGGTTAGATTTTTCAACATACTACCCACAGATAATTTTCGTGCAATCGTTGCAAGTGGAACTGCCATCATGTTGCCCGTCAGCAGCTCGCCACCACCTATGAGTACCAAGATTAATCCAACCGGGAACACTGCTGCTCCAATCAGATTGACCAGACTCCCCCACTCTGCTGGTGCAGAAGCAATTACCCGAATATCCAATAGAAAACCCAGCGCAATAAAAGCCCCTGCCAGAAAACTAAGCACCAGTACAGAAGACACCGGATATTGAGCCTTCTTCTTGCCTGTTTGCGCCGTATATTGTGCAACCTCAAGAGGTGTTTTTGCTGCCATATCATTCATCCTCTCCTTCATTGTTCATCATTGGATAAAACCATCTGAAATTCATTAGTTATGCGTTGAATACCACATCCTAATTGTATCTCGGTCCTAAACATAACTTTGTGCAAATTATCACAATGTTACTTAAAAAGATACTTTAAGAGTGTCTTGGAATAGTTATGACAGCAAGAGTGTAGTAAGGCCTTTTGTAGCTAAAACAACAAAAAAGAAGACTGACGATATACTCGCCAGTCTTCTCTTTCCTTTATAATCGTCCGCCTTGTTTCGTAATCTTGGCAGTTATCGCACAGCTCTTATTTACGGACAAGCATGACTTATCTTTGTATGGCGTTTATCAAGATCGCTGTTCAACCATCTATTCTGCTTCCTTACACCATTGCTGGTGCTTTTACTTCTATTGGAGGCAGTGCTTGCAGACCAGCCGTGTTCAGGAAGTTCCATGGTTTGTTGTAATGCGGCTGGAAGAAAAAGTCGATGAAGGCCAGCTCATCTACGGTCATGTTATTTTGGATGCAAACCGAGATCGTATTAATCGATTGAGTCAGATCAACCTGAGACATCACCTGTGCTCCAACGATCCGACGAGTAGCCTGCTCATATACTACTTTGAGCAACAGTTTCTCAGCCGTTGGCATGAACTCCGGACGGTAGCTGTCTTCCAGTACGACAGATTCAACAATCAAACCTTCGTCAGCAGCAGACGTTTCCGTCATCCCGGTACCCGCGATATTTTGCTCATAAATTTTGATACCCGATGTTCCTTGTGTACCCATATACGGTGTCGTAGGACGAACCAGGTTACGGGCTACGAGTGTACCCATCCGCACGGCGTTAGTCGCCAATGGAATGTACGCTGCTTTGCCTGTTGGGTTGTAATGAATAGCACAGCTGTCACCCGCAGCGAAGACGTCCTTTTGACTCGTTTGCATATATTTATCCACGATGATTGCGCCGTTTGGCAGCATATCCACTTGGCCTTTGAGCAGCTCTGTATTTGGACGGAAACCAATGCACAGAATAACCAGATCGGTTTCGAACTCTCCTTTGGACGTGATCACCTTAGTTACTTTGCCATCTTCACCAGTAAACTTCTGTACCGTTTGACCAAGAGCCAGCTTGATGCCGCGTCCAGTCAACGTATCTTCAATCGCATCCGTGAATTCAGGGTCCAAGTATTTGTTCAAAATACGGTCCACACTGTCGATCAGGGTAACTTCCTTGCCGTTCATCTGGAAAGCCTCAACCAGTTCTACGCCGATATATCCTGCACCTACAACGGTAACACGTTTGGCATCTTTGGCTTTTTCAATAATCGTGTTGGAATGATTGTAGTTTTTGCAAAGTAAAATGTTGTCCATCTCGATGCCTTCAAGCTTCGGAACGACAGGCCATGACCCCGTTGTCACGATCAGTTTGTCAAACGTATCTTCAAATTCTTCCCCGGTTTGCAGATTTTTAGCCTGAAGAGTATGGCCCTTGGCATCTACTGCTGTTACTTCATGAAGCATCTTGGTTTCAACACCAAGCTCTGCCAGTTGATTAGGCGAAGAATAGAACAAACCGTCAGGGTCTTTCACAACCCCACCTACGTAGAGCGCAATGCCACAAGATAGGAAGGAGATATTGTCATTGCGCTCATACACCGTGATGGTAGCATCCGGGTACAATTTGGCGGTATTTACGATGGCTGCGGTTCCTGCGTGTGTACATCCGATAACTGCGATTTTCATTAAAAGTTCCTCCTCGAAATATATAAATGAGTTTGAATATAAGGTTGTTATGGTTGTGAAACATTTCACTTCTTGTTCGAAACTGTATATGTGATTTATTTCACTTTATACACTCATTATAATGTGATATTTTTCACATTGCAATAGGTTGAGCAAAAAAAGTTTGTCGAAGGAGGTCATTTCCCTGTATTTAAGCCTTTCTTCCCTTCATTGTATTGATTTCATTGTCCCCGGATTTGGGCGGGTTTATGCTATGTAATGGCTTCCGTGATCCCTGTATGATCACAGTGTGGACGTATAAAGTTAGAGGTGTCTCCTGCATTCTTGTTTGACTTTTACAAAAAATAAATGGCTTTAATTTTCATTACAGGGTTGATTTCATGGGTCCAACTCCTACCTGTGAAGAGAATAAATCCGCGTATATAAAATAATCAAAGAAGCCTATCCTTGCTTATGCAAGGACAGGCTTCTCAAACGTTCATGTATTAACCGAGCAATTTCTCGATATCTGCAATCATTGTCTCCGGAGATTCTTTCGGTTCAACACGACCTACCACTTCACCTTCGCGGTTAACAAGGAACTTGGTGAAGTTCCATTGAATGTCGCTTGTTTCACCTACGCCAGGTTGTTGCTCCTTCAGGTATTGGAACAGGGGATGAGTGTCCTCACCATTCACATCTACCTTGGAAAACACCGGGAAATTCACACCATAGTTAATCTGGCAAAATGATTCTGCTTCCTCACTTGTACCTGGCTCCTGCCCTCCAAACTGGTTACAAGGGAAACCCAGTACAACCAAGCCTTGATCACGATAACGATCATAAAGCTTTTGCAATTCACCGTATTGCGGGGTCAGCCCACACTTGCTGGCTGTATTGGCAATGACCAATACCTTACCTTGATACAGATCCAGTGAGACTTCTTGGTTCGCGGTGGTTACCGCCTGATATGAATATACGGACATGACTGATTCCTCCCATGACATATGTTGGTTTGGGCTGTTGCGAGCATGTTGGCATAACCAATGAACTTACAGCCTGTCTTATTATTATAGACCTGATCCGATGCGATTACCAAATCCAGGGTCTACCCGTCCCCTTTGCTCCCATGCATTGCAAATCCCCCATGAATGCAAAAGAGCCGCGTGCGATAGCGCACAGCGGCTTCATTCTATAATGTAAGGACCCACATATGGCCCATTTCGTTAACTTCCTGTCGCTTGAACACGTGGTTCTGCCCGTCCTCCAGCATGAACCATCGCACTGTTCATGACCAGCTGCTCTGGCGTCTTCGATTGCTGGCGTTCGCCTGCAAGAGCGTAAGGCAAGCAGAGCGGTACACCGGAACGCGGATCAATCACGATATCTGCTTCAATGTTGAATACTTCACGAAGTACATCTGAGTTCATAACTTCCACAGGTGAACCATGAGCGATGGCTTTACCTTTTTTGATACCAATCATGTGATGTGCGTAGCGGGAAGCATGATTCAAATCATGCACAACCATAACAATGGTACGGTTGGCTGTGGCATTCAGTTGCTCCAGTAATTGCAATACTTCGAGCTGGTGAGCCATATCCAGGAATGTAGTCGGCTCGTCCAGGAAAAGGATATCTGTTTCTTGGGCAAGTGCCATGGCAATCCAGGCACGTTGACGCTGTCCACCGGACAGTTGATCAATCGGACGATCATGGAATTCAGTCATGGCTGTCACTTCGATAGCCCATTCAATCATACGTTTGTCTTCCGCACGCATGGAGCCAAATCCTTTTTGATAAGGAAAGCGACCATACGATACCAATTCAGTAACGGTAAGACCTTCAGGGGCTGTTGGATTCTGTGGCAAAATCGCAAGTTGCTTGGCAACTTCACGCGTGGACTGTTTATGGATGGACTTCCCGTCGAGCAATACATTACCTGCTTTTGGAGCCATAATGCGTGCCATCGTTTTCAGGATGGTTGACTTCCCTGAACCATTGGCTCCAACAAGTGCTGTAATTTTTCCTTGGGGAATCTGAATATTCAGATCCTCTACAATTAGTCTTTCCTCATAAGCGATATCCAGCTTGGTCGTCTCCAGACGAAACATGCGATCATCCCTCTCTCATTTATCCCGGTTATGTAATCCGGCTATGACAACAAAAACGAAATTGTAATTCTGTGATTTCCGACGCAAATATCTTCTACACTAAAGATACTGATAATCATTATCATTTGTCAACATAAAAAACCAAATTTTCTTCTCTTTTCGTACTTTATTTGCTCTTTCTGTAGCAGAAATTCCGCTCTTTTCTCAAGTACACATGAGATCTTTTCTCATTCATTCCGCGCACTTTATCACTTCTGACTGTCTTTCAAACTCTTGAATCGCAAATTTTGTGTCTGAATTGTGAATGTGCGAGTTTTTTTAATGTGTTTGCTATATCCGCCATATCAAATAAAAAAAGATGACCTTGAAATCTAAAGTTCAAGGTCATCTCACATACGCTCGTTTAATAAGGTATGAAGTCAGCATTTTTCTATTGGATCAAAAGACACTTAATGAATCTATGCAACATGCTCATATAAAATAACTTACAGCTTCGGCTGAGGCATCAATTGGATTACAGTCATACTGCCCTGCGTACTCTTCACACTGGCAATACTCTCGGCATCCATATTCGCTGGAAGATCGATCTGCAATCCATACGGATAGAGACGATCTACCTCTCCAATAGACATCTGTGCAGGAGTGTTCGCATCCTGTTCATTGGATACAGATGTGTCAGGCGATGTCGATCCTGTAGCCTGATCTGAATCGGTCCCTTGATCCGTGTCTCCACTCGCAGCATTAGACGATGCATTCGTCCCTGTATCCGTTGTTGTATCGGTAGCAGGATCTGAAGTGGAATCACCCGATGTTGAAGGATCGGCCTGCTGATCGCCATCCTCCGTCTGCTCTATGTTTCCCGCTGAAGAACCATCCGTGCTTCCTTCGGAAGTACTTCCTGAACCACCATCGGAAGGAACTTGGTTATCTGGCTCCTCATTCCGATTAAAGCTCTCCCACTTACCTGTAGCATCCAACTCCTGCGTGTTGCCATCTTTCATCGTCAATTGCAGCGGGCCTTGCTCAAACTCAGTGCTTCCCGTATCATTCCTGAAACGGATCACCAGTTGGGCAGGTGATTGCGTACCCTCCTGTTCACTCGCAGGAATCATATAAGCAATCTGCTCCGCGAGCTGCACCTCAGGTTCAGCCGGTATGACAGGCTCCTGGGTAGATGGAGGGGATGCCGCTGGCGGCTCTACAGAATCTTTCATCCATGCATATGTACCGCCAGCAATACCCAGAACCAGGATCAAGAGGATTAATCCGAACAGGTTTTTCCTTTTACCCGTTAGCATCCGCACCAGTGGAGAGGACAATTCCGTCTTCGCAAGGTCATAGACCGGCTTCATTGTCTTGCTGGCTCTCACGTAATACGGTTTGAAAGCTGACTTCGACTTGAATGCTTCACGGTCATGGGCTTTGAAATACGCCACGATGGCATCCGCATATCCTTTATGCACATTGGAACCCCGGACAAACATTCGATGATCTCCTGACCATTCGAAGAATGGATACAGCCCTTCAGCACGACTTGCATTGGTGCGGATGAATTCAATCAGGCCAGGATAATCCAGTCGGTTACTACCGCTTCCTCCCCGATAAAAAGCCATCGGCAAAGCTTCATAAGCCGCTATCCCCGGATGAGCCTGCAGCTCTCCGGCAAGCCAGCGACGCGTCCAGCGTTGAAGTTCATTGCGTTCTGCCAGGGAAAGTGCCTCCAATGCCTCTTCTTCATTCCCCTCGCCACTAAGCCACACTCTCGCAGCCAGCATCATGTTCGTTCGAGCAGATACATCAGAGCCCTGACGTGCCGCCCAATCCCGAACCTCATTGCCATGCTGTAAAATATCAATGCTTAATAGCTGTTCACGGTTAACCCGTTCCAGATCCAGATCCTGAATCATAAACAGGTTAATGACATAAGCCAGCTTGTCTGCAAGGCGGGTTAACTCCTCCTGATATGCCGGATCTTGACTGGCAGACGGAGATCCCCCTTTGCGATTAGGGCGGGATGTAGCTTCAGATTGACCAATTCGTGCCGTAATGCCTGTATCATAGGTGACATCAGCGGATACCCGATCCAGTATGTTAACACGCTGGAGGGCTTCATTCGCAGACTGTACCGGATTAGGCGCAGAACATAACCGTTCACGCAGCTCATTGGCTGTCCGCTCCTGCAAGAAGCTGTAGTGGATCGCAGATGGATGGGACGTAACCCATCTTCGGATCACTTCCACAACGTTCGCTGCCGATTCCGTGCGTTTCAGCTGATTGTCCAGATAAGGCTCGAACAACAGCTTAGTGAGCGATTCATTGGCCAGCACTTTATCAAAGAAAGCCCGATTCAGCTGCGGATCCCGATCCAGCACAGCATACAATTCCTGCACAGCACGCATACGCTTCTGGGCGCGGGCATTATTCACACCGTAGATAAAATAGTCCACTATCCGGGATTGCACCACGGGCGCGGCAACACTGAAATATTCGCCAATGCGAGTTGCGACGTCTTCTTCGGGTACGTTCTCACGCTTCACGCTGTCCAGTTCCCTGCTGAGCAAGGTCAGGAACAGCTCGTTCAGACGGGAACGTTGCTGTAATCCACCATCCGGCTTCAAATAGGTCAGCAAGCCACTCAGGACATGACTTTTGTTATCCAGATACAGGTCTTCCATGCCTTGTTCAAGACCATAGAACACCGCAAGTTCGCCATAGGCTTCAATGGAAAGTTCCCGCCCAGGTTCCATGCCGGACAACATTTCATCCGCAAACGTATAGAACGCATCCGCCGCCGCAGGTTCCTGCAATAAGGCCCAAGCGAATTCTGCATAAGGTAACTTCGCCACAGATGCATCCGCATGTGTCACTCTGCCTGATACGAGATCAAAGGTGAAATCCTTCTCCGTATTCCGGTCTTTTGGACGTAACGTCCCTCGCTCAACAAACTGGACGTGGATGCCCTTCTTGGCCTGTGGCTCCTTGGCAAACGTCATGAATCCCAGCTGCCGCCGGAATGCGTATGGTAAAGCCGTGTACAGCAAACGTAACAATCCTTTGGCCCCTGCGGTCACTTCCTCTGCGGGAAGGTCCAGAGCAATGTATACTTTTCTGCGTGTCGCTACAGACTGCATTACCGCATAGAGCAGGCGCTTGAACAGCACTTCGTTCATCTTCAAGGTGCTCAGCACTTGGGTGGGTAATCCTACGCCAGCATCGGTCGCCCCACCCTGTCCGCTCCTAGGTGATATAGGCAATTCAGCAAGCGCCGGCAGAACTGTACCTTGTTCGATGTCATATGACGTGGCGAACACGGCATCCAGCCAGCCGCCTTGTTTCATCTGCTCTTCCGAGCGTTCGGGAGACAAGACGTAATTATGTGCAAAAAAGGCACTGCGCAGCCCGGTGAAATCCGCAGACTGGTACACATTTTGCCCAAGGATTGTCTCCCCACTCTCCAGATGAAGCAGGTGAATGGCAGCCGGAAACTTCGTCTCGTCCTTCTCGCTACGGCCTGTTAGCTCCGCTGGAGCATCATAGACACAGTAGGGGTGAAGCACTTTTTTGATAAAAGAAGGGTCCAGTCCCGGCGATGCCGCAACCGTATCAAACCCCTCTGTTGTGCGAAACACCCCGCGCCGCTCTCGGGTATACAACTGTTGTTCAATGGGCGGGGTTACGGAAGAACGCATCATCCCACTCTCCCCTCAATGTACTTCAGCTTGTACAATAGCCATAAGAAGGGTTCATCCACGCGAATCGGACTAACCACACCCTGCAATTTCATATCCACCGGATTGCTACCCAGCGCAGAGACTGCGAAATAGGCTGTATCCTTGAAGTACACATCCATCGTGCCCTTGAATGGGCGATCCACCTTCTCGATAAAACGCCGGATCTCCCCGTCGATATTCTCGAACTCGGTTAAGTCGAACCAATCGCGGTGCACCATGTTGCGGAAGACATTACTGTTGGATTTGATATAATCCCCCTCTTCATCCTTGAGGGAATGCAGCATGTCGCTTTTGGTGAGCACAACCGCTGTTGGAATATTGGTCTTGGCTTTGTCCTGATACGCGATAAAATCTCCAAACATCGTCAGCACCACATCTCGCGGTTCATCGTATCGTGGTGTCCACTCTCCCGGCTCGTTGCCCAGGTTAATGCGGATTTTGTCCCGAATCGAACGAATTTGAAGCGGGTCCACCATAAACAGGATACCTGCCGAGTTCTTGATGTGTTGCCCATGAAGTCCGAGATAGTCCTGCTCCACCATACCTTCACCCGCAACGTCAAAGAACACCAGTGTCAGCGGCGCTTTATCTTCGTCCTTGAACACAAACTGGAAGATAAACGGCTCCTGCAACTTTTCCTTCTGCGTGGAATCCAGCAGGTCGCCCCGTTCGAACAAAGGTTCTTCATAATCCGCACGGAACCGGCGGCTGATCTCCGCATTCAATGGCATGCAAGCCGCGTCAAAATGATCGGCCGTATAATGCTGCAATGTATGAATTAATGAAGTCATGTAGACGGATTTCCCCACCTGGGATGCACCAATAATGGAAATGATATTGCTCGGTGCTTTACCCGCCGTAACAGGCAGCTCGTTATGACATTGCGGACACAAGCGGCGACGCGTAACGACACCATACCGATCGTTCAGCCCCATCACGATGTTATCGGAATAAATACGGTGTTCCTCCGGTACATCATGGGGTGCCAATACCGCCTCCATATCAAATACCGTGTCGAGTCCGAACCTTTCGCGATACCGATTCAACTTCGCATCTTCCCCGAGTGCGTAGTCCTCATCATCATCACGGTGATGGGCAGCGCGGAACACCACCTCTTCCGGTGAAAACTTGCTGAAACAATAAGGGCATACAATATCATAAAACAGCGGACGTTCCTCCGGCTGTTGTCTCTTCAAAAACCGACTAAAAAAGCTCATAGCCACTCCCCTCCCCTGATCAGTCAGACTAAGGTGATATACACTTGCACTACGATGACAGAGTAACCTCCCAATCGCTAGTCCAACTATCTAGTCTGATATAAGCCGATAGGCGGCTCCATATTTCGGTCCATCCGTGAAGAATAATCGCACATAATCATCCTTGGCAACTTCAACGGGCGGCATCTCATTTCTTCCGGGAGCAAAATCACTCACAAAAGGATACACCGTACCATCTTCCTTATTCAGCGGAACCCCGCCCTGTTTGCGAACATAACAGAGGGCTTCCTTTGGAACAGGTACTTCCGCTGTGACGGTGATCAATACACTTTTTCGTTTCTGAAAAAAACCGCTCTTGTAGCGAATGGAAAAGCGGATATCCGCCTTCCCTGCGCTTGCAATCACCATGTTGTCCTCGTCTCGTTGACGGATCAGTACAGGTCCCTCTTCCTCCATCTGACACACATACACGGTGTACTTGATGGCACCAAAACCTGTAATCCGATCTGTGTAACCATTGCTCGCCTTATATTCCTCTCTCGTGTACAGCTTCAGCTTGCCCTGTGCAGGCTCTTCCCCGGTACGATCATCGCTCATCATATCCAGCTCCAGCCGTTCCACATACACAGCTTCTACCCGTTCCGGCCAGAGCCAGCGAAGTGTACAACGCCCTTCGTCCACCGCAAGTGTCAGTTTTCGAATCAAGGGTGTCGAAGGGTCTGCATCCGTAAACCGCATTTCCATTGACCTCCCGACGTTAGAATCCTTTGCTGCGTGTATCTCTTGGTCTCTGACCAAACCCTTCGGCAGAAGAAGTTCCGCCGCCAGCTTCACGACGACCCCTGCTCTTCCGCGGCGTGTTCTCCTTAATCGGAACAATCCAGGAGAAGAGGGTCAATACGCCAGACAAAATGAGCATCGCACCAAGACGTACGAATGTATCCCCCACGTTCGAACCGTCGAGTCCCCACTCCAGCAGAAGCCCTGCCAGTAGACCCGACACCGCACCACCAATACCAAAGCTGAGGGCGAGATGACGGTTATCAAACACGAGTCCGAGTGACACACCCAGCGCCACGCCAATCAGTAGCACTGCTGCTACACGGAAAATCGCCAGATAAACGCTGTGCTCCATCATGCCTGTACGCTCCGTTACCAGCGTCCGTTCATCTATCGTATCGTAGATCTGCTGGAATGCCAGATTCAGACCACCGGAATCTGGTACATCATAGTACATGCCGCCCGTTTGCTGAGCAATATTACGCAGCAGATCCGTACCTGATGGGTCCACCAGGCTTAGGCCGACTGTATTAATAGAGATCTGTTCGTTGTTATATTGGGACAAAATATCGGTCGTGTCCGCTTCACTGAAGCCATCGGATAACAAGATGACGACGGTACCGCGTTTCGGGTCCTGTTTGCCCTGAATCTGCTCCATGCCTTCCCGCAGCACGGCATCAAAATTGGTGCCGCCCGAAGTCGTGACAATGCCATCGATTTTGCTATAAACCTCATTCTTGGCCGCTTCACTATCCAGCGCAATAAACGGCTGTAACAACTGCGGTTGGTCATCAAACGTAATGACAGCTACCTGTTTGTCACTCTCCATTTGGCTGATTAGTGTCTTGGCGGCTTCAAAACGTCCGTTATCCGGATCTGTCTCGCTCATGCTGCCCGAGTTATCGATCATCAGTACGATGTCCTTCACTTGCTTCACACCGCCCGGATTGATCTGATACAACAATTGCAGGGCGAGTCCAACAACAAATAACAGAGCCAGTGTTGCCGGAACAAGCAATTTCCACGACAGTCCCAGATACCGGAGCTTCCATGAAGCGCCATTCAGCTTGGGTGAGATCATCTCTGCGATCAAACAGAACAATCCAACGCTCAGCGCCAGTACGCCAAAGTATAATCCCATCAGCAACAGACGTGGCATCTCCCCAAGCCATTGACGCAGCATGATTTCTCCTGCCGCAAAGCCCACTGCCCCGCCAATCAGGCTGAACAGGACCAGGAGAAGATTGATTTTTCGCTGCATGTCTACATGCATCCTTTCCATACCAGCCGTATACAGGCTGAGTTAATACAAGATTGGTGCTGGGTGTCAGGACACCGCCGGCGTCTTAACGAATGGGTGACAACTTTTCCACCAGACCAGCGGGGTGAAGTTCATAGCCATTCTCCGTGTACGAGTCATAATATACCTTGCCGTTCCGATACACCATGAGATCCTCCAGATGGAAACCGCCCATCAGATTCAGCTTCTCCACGCCACTACTGCGTTCTTCGTACACCACACCCAACTTGTAGATACGTGACGTCTCTTCGGCATGTGCCGCGTAGTCCATGAAAGCACTATGATGGTCACCAAAGAAATACTTCTCTTCATATCGATGTTCCTGCGTATAATCGAATACCCGGACCCGAACAACCGCCTGATCCTCCAGCGTGTGGTACAACCTGCGGAACAGATCATCGCGGGTTAATACATCTTTATCTCCGTAGGCAATCGTGACATTCGCCCGCTGCAACAGTTCTTCTTCAAATGGCAATCGCAACGGCTCGGCCGTAAGCAGCAACGAGTGACATACCTCCATCATTCGTTTCAACAGACGGTCATCGCCTTCTGTGGCAAGCCGGTTCATGTCTCCCATGTAACGGTCCTCAAACCATACATCCCGTCCGCGTTTGGCTTCCAGGTCGATGATTAGCTCTTCCGTCACTTTGCCGTAGTACTCCATCACGTTCTGGCCGATGTATTCATCGGCAGCAGCGATACTTTGGGCAGCTGTCTCTCGCAGTGTGCGTTCCAGCGCTTCAAGTGCTGCTGTGACGTGACGACTAAAACGATGAAGTTCTTCCATCTCCGTATCGTAGATACGTAGCAGATGTAATTCATTTTCCAGTCGCAGTAATTCTACCTTTGGTACATACACTCGCTCCAGCATGCAGTCAATCAGATTGCGCACATTCTGTTTATCACGGAACAACGCTCGTTTGAACGACTGATCTTCCACTCGCTCTTGCTGACGTTGCTCCAGTAGAGCACGTGCCGATTCAAGCTGCATCGATTTATCCCGAATCAATCCGAGCAGCGCTTCACGCACACTGCCAGGCTCACTGTCACTCCAGGCCGCCCACTGGAAGTAACCAACCTCTGGATGCTCCGCGCGGGAATGTTCAGCATGACAGCGCAGGGAACCGCTAGAGCTGCGCTCGCGCACACGCTCTTCGACAAGACGGACAACGTTATCGCGGAAGTACGCTTCAGCTCCTTGTCCAAACAACGCTCTCTCCGCTTCACGAAGTGAGAGCGGCTTCAGATCAGAGAAACTGACGTTATGCGTCATGATGCCACTCATGCCACTAACCAGATCTTCATTGGGCAGCAGGCCTTCGACTTTGCGTTCCACCGAGGCCGCGTCCAGTCCAAAGAAAGATAGCTTGTCCTTAATGCTCCAGTCCGGCTCCTGCCGCATGCGTGCGAGCAGATACCGATACATGTGATATAACACCGCCAGTGCAATCGGCTTGTTTGGCCGCCTGATCTCGGCAAAACCCGCGCTGGCATAACCATGCTGATCAGAGGTAGTACGAATATTGTTTTTAAAAGATGTATTATTGTACGTGTTCGCTCCCGTGCTTGAAACGCTACCCGAGTGATCCACATCCTGCTTCCTGTTCTTCAGCAGGCAGATGCGGCAGATGATCTCGGCATTTTCGATCCAGCCACCGGGAACGCCGGTTCCACGCTCATTTTTGTCGGACAACAGATATACCAGATCAAACAACGGTGACGCGGGATGTGTAACCGGAATGGAGATCCCATCCTCCGTCACCAGCAGTTTACCGCTGAACGTGTAGTCCAGCGACTGCATATAATCCAGTTCCCGCAGAAAAGCGAGGCCTGCTGCGCTGGCATACCCGAAGGAATCCACCTGTTCCATCTCGCTGACCAATACATGCAGATCCGTCTGCACCGACTTGAAGGCTTGGGACAAAATGGTCTCCGTTAGCTTGGTGAGCTCTGGCAACAATACATTCAACGGATCATCCGCTCTGGTTACCACCGTAACGTAAATCCGATCAAATGACGAGTATAACCGTCCATATTCGGCAATTCGGTTACTGACCCGACGAAGCGTACGATTCAGATCGTAGAGCGCCTGATCCGATTCGTGGAAACTGCGATGTACATCCTTACGCCGTGTTTTGGACGGTCGCTCTGTCTGCCCAGCGGACAAAGGCAAGCGGTGACGAGTCACCTGACCATCATCGGACGAGCCAATATTCCTCTTTTCACCCGGATGCTCTTTCTGATCTTCTGTACCAATCTGAACGTAGACCACACCGTCTCCGTTATCCCATTTCAGCCGATTGATCTCCTGCACAGCAGACACTGCAGGTGCAACCAGATCACCCACAAACAGGAACAGCGTCGGGTAATGGATACTGCTGCGTCCATCACCCAGGCTGCCTTGACGCTCCTGCTCTATTGCATACTGCGCTGCATACTTCTCCAGATCACGCTTCAGGGTATTGTTCGAATTGAACTCCATCCCGGCCGCCATCTTACTTCAGCCTTCTGCGAATGTCGTTCAGCTTGGACGACATCGTTCTGTAGAACTGATAGATGTCTTCTCCGTTAGCCAGTTCTACCCGCTCGTATTCGAGACGATCGCGCGATTCCATGAACAGCGCAGCCAGATCATCCAGCTTTGTCAGCAGTGGGGTGATATCCTCAGAAGCTGTAAGATCGTTATCGCGGCGGGAGGCTTTGCGCAGCAATGTACTGCGATCCTTCTCTGCCAGACCGCGGAAGTTGCCAAACACTTCATACTCGGCAAAGTTACGGCTCTTCATCAAGTTTGCGAACGGCTCCCATGCGTCTTCTTCCGGGTCACGGTCATAGACGTAGAGGGCACCTTTTTTGACGATGGTGTCAGTATATAACGCTTCGATGAAGCGGTCATACCACTGCTCTTCGTCCTGGTACTGGGCAAGAATGCCTTCGAGTTCGGCGACTTTTGCCGAGATGGCATTCATCTTCGCCAGTTCCTCACGTACGCGCGCAATCAGCTGCGGAGAGCGTACCAGGTTTTCTTTGGCCATATCTTCATTAATACTGCCGAAAATATCCTTAACTCCCACACGTGGCAACCCTTCGGATTGCAGACGCTTCAGCTCGATCACGGCCCGCTTCACTTCGCCGAGGTTCGGCGTGGTGGACGTCAGACGCATGTCGTAGGCTCCCAGTTTGGCAGACAGATCAAACGCTTCTGTTGTCACAATCGCATATCGGTTGCTTGTATTCTCATCAATGGATTTGGCTGTCACAATGTTGTATCCAAGCGCCTGCTCAAATTCGTTACGCACACGGGCGTTATACTGCTTCACGCGGGCGTTCTCGTACACATCTCCCCATGATTTCTCCGGAATCGGAGACGGCAGATAGGTCCAGTTGTTTTTCTCCGTTTGTACCAAGTGTCGACCAATGCCTTCTTTGTCCAAAATGGTACGTTCATAACTTTCCTCATATACTTTGAGCGGAGTATACACAAAGAGTGGTACCCCGTTGCGGGTATTCAGCCAGAATATCCGGTTACGCACTTCACTTTCCTTAACGGTAAAATGAGACTTGCCTACCGCATTGTTCTGATAATTGCGAATCCCTTTCAGAATGCCCGGCGCCTGTGCCGGCACCGATACAAATCCCCATGAAGGGAAATGCAGACTGCCTGTACTGTTGCTCAGATTGAACACCGGAACAGCCTCATCATCCAACTTGCCAGCAATGAAACGTTCCACGAATTTCTCGACTGACTCATCCTGACCGTATTTGATCACCAGGAAATCTTCCATGGAACGGGTAATCAGATCACCGAATTTCTCACTCAGGAAGTCGGAGATGGAGCTGACGATATCAATCTCGTTTTCTTTCACCCACTGGCTGGAGTTTTCCAGCAATTCACGAGAGAAGTCACGGATCAGATCATCTGTATCACGCTTATCCAACAGCCCGTCCACCACACTGACGATATCCGGTACACTTACAACGTTCCAGTAATATGTTTTGTTGCCTTTGTGATCGGCTTGTTCTTCGCCACGTGTCAGCAGGTCACCGTTCTTGGCGAATATCGAGCTAAGGGCATTCAGCGTTTCGGTAAATACGTTATAAATGCGGCTGTTCTCCTGGTTCAGCAACTCATACAGATCTTCATAGAACTCGATCATCTGATCGTTGCGTTCCACGTCGGCGTGCAGCCAGTACTCATGAATTTTTGCTTCAATATAAGCATTCTTTTTCTTCTCTTTGGAGACAAAAGCACTCTTCGCATCGCCCAACTTCTCTTCGGACTGCTCCTGAGCTGCTTCGATATCACGCGGAATGCGGAAGGCATTCTCACGCAACGTTTCGATGTACGACTGAATCATCTTCAGTACACAGAAACCTTTTTCCGTATAAATCAGACGGGAGACATAGAACGGACCTTGTTCGGGATGCAAAAACATACGCCGGATCTGTTCGGTGAACTGACCGGCAATCTCGCCTGGCAGTTGTTTCTTCGCCTTGATATATTCTTCACGGGCACGCGCCAGGAAGTTCTGTTCCAGTTCGGTGTCCATATTCACAACCTGTGATTTCACCACGTTGCCATAGGATAAACGCTCGCTGTTCTGATAACCAGGTAGCGGCTCAGGCACGCGGGCTTCAAAGGACTTGACCACACTTTCGAGATCAATGCCCAGCTTGCGGGCAAACTTCTCGGTATCCTCCTGATTTGGTGCTTTGGAGAACATGGTGTTCATTTTATCGAACATGCGATACGCCAGATACGTGGTCATCTCTTCAATCGGCAGGACAGCCGAAGATGCACCGATGATGTTGTAATCATAGTTAGCCGGGTACACCTTGTTCATCTGTGCAATGTTGGTGCGAATGTTGCTGATATAGTCATGGATCGCAAACTCCTCACCCGACTGCTTCTCCTCACTTGCCATGAAGTTGGTAATGTTCTCGGCCGTGACGTTCATGCAGTAATCGTAGGCGTTCTCCAGCAATTTGCCTTCGGTATTCGTAGCAGAGATTAGATGACACAGGTTAAATGGAGGCAGTGGTGAGTTCACGGTTAAAATATTGCCGTACTTCTGTGTAAACCGCTCACCGCGGCTATCCACGTTCATCCAGTAATCCAGCTCTTTGAGCGCAGCATATCCGTTTTTACGAATGTATTCACGAGTGTGTTCACTCAAGCTCTTGTTGGACAGGTTCACATCTGGCGTGAACAGATATCCCAGCGTATTCACGCGGTCAATCCCGGCAGAGCCGTGATCACGTTCGATAATGCCGCGCACGATATAGGAAATATCGAGGAAACAGCCGCTGCCTGTACCGCCGGACAGACCTGTCAGCAGGAACACCATCAGTTTTTTGTTGGTGCCTACGGATAAGGTTTTGATCTTTTTGTCGATAGCCTGTACGACCTGATTAATCTTGGTGAACAGGAGCAGACGTCCAGCCTGACGTACACCTGCGGCGCCGTTCATACCATCCGTGATGCTCAGTTCGGGAGACAGCCAGTCCGTAATATAAGGTTCCAGCACGCTGCGATTCTGTAGAAGTCCGCCAATCTCGGCATTGGACAGCAGCACGAATTCATTAATCGGGTCGAGTCCGATCCCTTTATACTTTTTGGCACGATCCTGTTCGTTTGTCTCAAAAGCCAGAAACTCCACATTGTCCGGCTTGTCCATTTTTTTCTTGGATACTGGGTCTTGTGGCAGCTTGAAACGACGGTTGATCTGATATTTGAGACGCAGCAGTGCGTCAATTCCCGTTCCTCCCAGACCGATAATCAGAATGGGATTATCAATCGTATCAACTCTGATCTTCTCACTGACAATACCTCCGCCAAGTGATACATCCAGTTGCTGAATATGTTCTCTAACAATCGGTTTCATTCCATGTCCTCCTTAGATTAACGCACGTATGCTTCAATCTATATAATTAAACTAAAGAATATTTACACTTGCCACTCCGTTGACAGAACAACCTTCCGATCGCTGTTATCCCCAGATTTTTTGATTCTCTTTTTCAACGGTGAAAATCTGGGGATAGCGTATGCTTCCGATGCAGCTTTCTTTCAGAAAGCTTTTAGGCGAACGCTTCCGCTTCTCCAGCTTTTTTCTGTCCTCTGCGTTCTCGTGTAAATGGATTAGTTCAACTTATATAGCTTACATTCATTTAGCTATAATCCTTCACACCAAATACTCGATCAAAATGGTCTTGTCCGCCTGTTGCAGCGGGATGCTCAGTCGGTCACCGTTCTTCAGTTCAACGCCTGAGCTTGCATCGACTGCACGACCGGATTTCTCCAACGTACCGCCTGCGGTGTTACGGATTATAATTCGATCCCCATTGCTGGGCGTAAATACGTATTTTTCGGTTTCCTTCAGCTCAGGATCCAGTTGCAACAACTGATGCAGATGAAATCTACCGCGGAAGGATACCAGCTTTTTATATTGTGGATATGACTTGTCTCCCGTGTTCTCATCACGAATCTCCACAACCATCTGACCTACAAATCCCTGGTTTTTGCGTTTCAGCCAGCCCATCAAGAACCAGGCACCAACACCGACCACAATCAGAGCTATAACACCCAGGATGACAGGCAACCAAGGAAACGGCTTGTCCTGTTCACCGCCTGACGTTGTTGGTTGAGATCCGCTTCCGGCTGATCCACTCGTGTTGATCGTGATTGGCTCACTTTCACGGTAGAAGCTGTCTTCTTCCGCACGGATGACTAATTCATAGTTATGATTGTCTGGTACTTCAAACGTTCCGGCAAAACCAGAACCTGTGTTTTCCAGCGGTTGTTCCTCGCTTTTACCTGTATCTACATCTTTCACAACCAGCGTGGCCTTCATATCTGTATACAGATCATTATCCTGAAGTGGCTGACCGCCATTCTCCAGTTTGGCTGCAAGATCAACCTTGTCCCCTTTGGTATAGGACTTGGTCTTAATTGGGTCCACAACGAGCTGAAGATCATAGTTGAACAACAGGTTGATATCGATGCTGTCTTTCGGAGCCCCTTTTACCCGAAGTTTCCAGTCTCCTTCTTGGGGTTTCAACAGCTTCACAAGCGAATAACTCTTCGACGTGGAGAGCTTGGCTGCATCCGAGTTCAGATCCACGGCTTGTCCGGAAGGGTCCGTCAATTGCACTTCCACCGGCTTCGAAGACATGATCGAAATGTTTGCTTCCAATACACTGTCATTCGGTACATTCACGGTAACTTCCTGATAACTGCCGTTTCCCGTTACAGAGGGCAGCTTCACCACATTCAGTTTGGCATGATCGGCGAAGATCTCACTCAGAATCTGTGGCAGATCATCCGGCGTATCGGTAATGAATGATTTACCTCCAGTCTGCTGAGCCAGGTCTGCGAGTGCATTCTTGTTCAGCTTACCATCGGCGTTCAATCCAATCGTATACACCGGAATACCCTGATCCTGTGCTTCCTTCACGGCTTTTGCCAGGTCAGCATCAGATTGTGCCTGTGTACGGCCTTTGGTTTTGTTAAAGTCATTGTTGCCATCCGCCAGCAGCACGATCATTGGCGAGTGGGATGGGTCTGCACCATGATTCAGTATGTTCACGGCTTCGGCGACACCAACTGAGACATCGGTATATGGCCCCCGGCCGAGCTGATCTATAAAATCCTTCAGGTTGCTCTTGTCCGCATCGGACTGAATCTCCAGCATAGCCTTTTCCCGCTCCACCTGATCGGTATAAGCGACAATTCCTACCTTGTCCCCCTGGACGGGCAGCATATCAATAAACATTTTCATGGCTTCATTACTGATCTTGTCACGGTCACTTGTATTCATTGAGTTACTTACATCGGCTACAAGTACCGCATCGATTCCGCTTGTCTGTGCCTGAGCCGCTGCAGCTTGTGGCAGCAACGCTTGAGGTAACAGTAGCGTTAGAATTGTCAGCAGAACCATCGTTCCACTAAGCCAGCGTATTTTGCGTGTCCGCAGCATTGGGTGTACTCCTTCACGTTTGAGATTAAAATGGGAATAGTTTATTATAGGCGTCAAGCCTTAAGGAAATCTTAACAGTCTACTAACAAATTCTGAAAAGCACCCCTATCTTGAGTTACAGTTTTGTAATGACTGACAAAAATCGACGATTTCATGCCTTGAACTGGCACAAAAGTACCAACTATGGAAATATGATATAGTTATTGCCAGCAAACTGCAATATAACAGCGCTTGTTCACCAAGCCATAGAAGGGAACGGATTATGGTTACATACGGATGCCTCGCCATATTGTTTCTTTTTGTCATTATAAAGGGTTTTGCACTCCAGCTTCATCGACGGAAACCGGTCTCCCGGGAAGACACGGATCGTACCCTCTACACTATTCTGAATGGTGAGCGTGATTAAGCATGAGTACTAAACTAGTTGTATCCATAAGACCATTTCATCGAACGACCTATGCCTATGAAAAGTTGCAAGTCTGCTCACGTTGTGGACAGTACACCTGCCTGTGGGAAGAGGAGTGCACGGCCTGTGGCCGGGGTACCCTCAATTCCGTTCAAGCGAAGGCAACTTCCCGTGTAAAACGCCGGATTGCACGCGACTTGTTCATTACGATATTGTTCGGTGTAGCTGCTACCTATTTCGGTGAGACCATAGATCAGACCATGGCGGCAGCCAGCGTTTCCCTGTTGCTTCTGGCCTTACTGATCTTCATGCAGAAACGTTCATTCGAGGTAGAGCAGCAGCGCGAGTTGAAGCGCACGTTACAACAGGATGAGGAACTCATCCGCCAGGGTATTAACCGCAATTGGGCTCTTGTCGCCGAAGCTCGAAAACAGGATGAAGCACTTGCCTATGAGATGCTCCGCGAGATCGGCTCACTCGTCTACAATGACCGGATTCGACTGCAACAGGTTGCGCTGTTACAATCCTTTGTCCTACGCAGTGATATGGATCTGCAGCTCAAGCCCTTGCTCTTACGCAGCTTCGAGCGGCTGCTGGCTGAATATATTGGTGAGATTGCTCGGCTTAAGCCGGATTTGATCCGTGAAGATGCGATTCGTTATATCGCGACCTATGAAGTGAACATTTTACAGCTCCACAATGGAATTCAGATACTTACAGCCGTAGCTGCTGCTGCCGTGCGCAAGAGCAAATATATTGAGTTATTCCCTAGTCTTATTACCCGCTACGCCCGCTTTATGCCCAAGGATCGCTTCATGAGACTTTATCACACGATTGAACGCTATCCGAGCAAGGCACGAGGGGGATTGGCAGAGTCGGTAGGTCGGGTTTATAACGAGAAATATCGGGATCAATATGCAGATGTTCAGCTGTAGGGATGATATATTGAGAAAGAAAAACGTAGTTTAGTGCAAACTCACTCCCTGTAATATAGACGAATGCAATTTCATCCATCCCTGCATGCGCGTCAGCACCACAGATCGAAGGTTATGCTTCTAATGATATAAGAATTAATCCAAAAACACCCCATCCTTAGGTCTAGGATGAGGTGTTTTGAATTTTATGGCAGTCTGCCACGTGCTAAACGCAGTACACGAAAAAAAGGAAAAACTACATGGGGAATACCTAAATGGCATCTTCCATGGATCAAGTAGGCACGCAAACAGGCACTCACAGATGACAAAAAGAATAAGCGGAAATGAGCATCTGTCCTGGTGAAAAAGGGCCGCGACGTGGTTCCGTCGCGACCCTTGATCTGAGGGTTCGGTACATCTGTACCCGAACCCTCTCATATGTGCCATGCCAAACCCTGTGGCATGGCATGGTGCCTGCGCAATTGCGGCTATATCGCCGCTTGCGCCAAGGCTTTACCGTCCGCGACGAGAATCGCGACGGTCGCCCTTCGCCGGTCCGCGTCCTGCGGATTCCGGACGGCGAGAGCCTTCGCTGCTGCGCCCGGAGGTGCGCTTGTCGGCACTACGGCCAGCCCAGCCGCTGCTAGCTGCGCGGCCGCCTTGGCCCGCTGCTCCGCGACTGCTGTCGCTGCTACGCGCGGAACCACGACCTGCGCTGCGCTCGTCGCCACTGCGACCCGCACCGCGTCCACCTTGACCCGCTGCACCACGACTGCTGTCGCTGCTGCGGCCACCGCTACGACCACCACTGCGTCCGCCATCTCTGCGATCGTTACGGCCTGCACCGCGACGGGCACTACCAGTTCCGGAAGAGCGTCCGCCTGAACGTTCGTCATCCCCTTGACTGTTGATGGAACGTCTAGCTGCTCCAGTTGAAGCAATTGGACCTTCGCTTGTCCACTGGATACGGGACAGCTTTTGGTCAATACCTTGTTCAATACGTGCAAGTTCCGGTCTGTCGTGCTCTGTTGCAAACGTTACAGCAAGACCTGTACCGCCTGCACGGCCCGTACGACCAATCCGGTGGATATAACTTTCCGCATCATGCGGCATATCGTAGTTAAATACATGCGTAACGCCTTCAACATCAAGTCCACGTGCAGCTACATCTGTAGCAACCAGCACTTGCAGTTTGGCATCGCGGAACGCTTTCATTACGTTCTCACGCTTGGATTGGGACAGATCTCCATGAAGTTCATCACTTGCATAACCTGCTTCACGCAGATCTTGGTTCAGCTTGGATGCACGACGTTTGGTCCGACAGAAAATAATCGCCAAGTATGGGCGATACGTATCAATCATGCCGCGAAGCGCTTCTAATTTACCACGATCCGTACATTCCAGCACTTGCTGGCGAATTTGTTTGATCGGGATAACAGATTGGGAAGATACTTTTACATCTTCCGGATCTTTCATGTAGGTCTTCGCCAGGTTGCGAATGCCCTTAGGCATCGTTGCTGAGAACAGCATTGTCTGACGTTTATGTGGTAGCTCGCTAAGAATCGTCTCCACATCGTCCAGGAAGCCCATGTGCAACATTTGGTCGGCTTCATCCAGCACCAGTTTTTTCACATTATCCAGCTTCAACGTGCCACGGCGCAGGTGATCCAGCAGACGACCCGGTGTACCAATAACGATCTGGGTACCGTTCTGCAATTTACGCAGTTGTTTATCCACATCCTGCCCACCGTATACGGCAAGCACGTGCAGTTTATCGTCATTTGCCGTGAGCTTCTTCGCTTCTTCCGTAATTTGCAGCGCAAGCTCACGCGTAGGCGCGATAATCAGCGCTTGCGGAGAACGGTCGGATACGTTAATTTTCTGAATAATCGGCAGCAAAAATGCCAGCGTTTTCCCTGTCCCTGTCTGTGCCTCAGCGATAATATCGCGTCCACCCAACAGTACCGGAATCGAACGCTCCTGTACCGGAGTCGGCACGGCGATGCCCTGATGTTTCAGGATCTCGCACCATTCCGGGCGAATGCCCAGTTGTTCAAAGTTTGCCAATCGTTACACCTCTGTATATTCATTTAGATAAGTCCATTTCATAATGACCTTAGTATCAGTATCTGCCATCAAGACTAGTTTTCCTTATATCAATCATGATTATGAAATGAATTTTTTAAAAAGCAATCCACTCGTTGCTCTTCTTCTCCATACCCTGTAGTTTACACGTTAGTCAAGCAAAACAAAAGGGGATACAGCGTTACACCCCCAACTTGTAGCACAAAACCCCAAGATCAGCGTAACTTGTATCGACCAAGTGAGTTTGAGGACGGTTATGAGAGAGTGTGTGAGGTTGGTTTTGAGAGTAACTATAGGAGCCCCTCTGAGAATGATGATGAGTGGAGTAAGCTAAAGCGCTAGCTCGAAGTATGACCCTGACTCTGTAGAATGGGGTTGAGGATTGAACTGCACATGGTCAGGCGGAGGTTATGCGGGCTACAGTGTCTGATGGCGCTCCTTGAGAAAGATGTATTGGATCGTTATGTTCATAATCCTTGGATAGTTTAGAGATTTCGTTGAGATTGAGATAGCTGCTATGATTCTATAAATTGTTGTACAGGATATTCTGAAACAGATCAAAAGGAAGCTATTTTGCAAAAGTTTCAGGAATTGAAAGAGTACCTCACATAACTCCGTACATTGAGATCAAGATCTCTCGCGGTTCGAAAATAGCTCCAACGATCGCCCCCCACTTACCACTAATTCTAACGAATCCAGGACACCCTATTACGCCAATTAAAGCCGTTTGGATTTTTTAACGAACTCCAGTCACCTTATTACTCGGAAATACCGGGGAAACGGCATCAGTATAGGTGGAATCAGCAAAATAAGATGTCTAAGATTCGTTAGAATAACGAAAACATGAAATAATTCCATATAAGACGCGCCATGGAGCTAGAATAAAAAGTGGACACCCGTTAACGGACGGAAGGATAATAAGACTAACGGAGGTGTCCACATGGGAGAACAGCGGCAACGATATAACGAAGAATTCAAGAAACAAACGGTCAAATTTATTCAAGAGCAGACGAAGACAC
>NZ_JBFTKC010000012.1:0-204987 GCF_056395745.1 Paenibacillus sp. 10L310
TTGGATCTGACTGATGCAAGAACGGGCTTAATCCCTACAACATCTGTACCTGTTGTAGATAAATCAGCTTTGCAAGCGAAAGTAACTGAAATTACAGGTGAAAGCCTGGAAGAGTCAGCGTACACACCAGCGAGCTGGGAAGCACTGGAAGAGGCAAGGAACGAAGCAAATCGAGTGTTGAATGAACCGACAGCGACTCAAGCGCAGGTAGACAAGGCACTTTTGGATCTGACTGATGCAAGAACGGGACTTACCAAAGTAATTGGTACAGATGCATCTACGTTGCAGACGCTGGTCCCTTCGGTGGGAAGCTTGTCTCCGGCTTTTGATCCGGCGAAAGACACGTACACCATCTCTGTGCCGAATAGCGTATATCAATTCCAGCTCACGCCAACGGCACTTGATCCACATGCGAAGATTGAAATAGCTGTTGGAGATGGAGAATGGAACGAGGTTTCAAGTGGCAGTGTAAGTGAGAATCTACCGCTTCAAGTCGGTGGGAATAAGATCGTTGTTAGAGTAACCGATTCACTTGGAAATGTTACGGCGTATAAAATCAACGTGACTAGAGCATCCAGTGACAATGGTAACAATGGTGGAGGCAACAATGGCGGCGGTGGAAATACGGGAGGTAACGGCGGAAGTACACCAGCACCAGCACCTACACCTGCGCCAGTACCAACGCCAACTCCGGCACCCGTGAAGGATAATTTGGAAACAACTCGGGATGGTAACCATCAACCATTTGCTACATCCAAACCATCTGACAACAAAGAAACATTGGTTCAAGTTGATCCAGCCAAGCTGAATGTTGCCATGTCACAAGGCACAGGCCAGCAGTTCGCCATTCATTCACCGAATGATGGGGATATGAAGGTGGACGGTTTAACCCTCGATACACTGAAACAATTGGTGGATCAAGGTTCCAAACTAAACATTAGCAATCCGCTGGCAATCTATCCGGTACCTGGCGGTAAAATGGACGTGAATGGTGTGTCCAGACAGCTTGGTAATGCAGCGTTGAATGATATTGATGTCCATGTTGATATCGCACGTTCCTCGGATGCTTTGATTGACAGCGCTGAGACAAGAGCCGCATCCCAAGGATACGAGCTACTTGTCACACCGGTTGATCTGGATCTGACGTTTACGAAAGATGGACAGACCGTGCGATCCGGCCAGCTGAACGGTTATGCACCGAAGTATATTGCACTTCCGGAAGGTATCGATCCGAACCGGATTACTACAGGCGTAATCATTAATCCGGACGGTAGCATCTTCCATGTACCAACGGTTGTCACTAAGATCAGTAGTCGTTACTACGCACTCATTAATGACTTGCGTAGCAGCGGAAGTTACTCGGTCATCTGGAACCCGCAGGATTTTGAAGATGCCAGATCCCATTGGGGTAAAATTGATGTGAACAACATTGCTGCAAGACTGGATTTGCAGGGTAACGGAGATAACACATTCTCACCGAACCGTCAGGTTACTCGTTCTGAGTTTGCCGAGATTGTTGTGCTTGGACTGGGCTTAATGCGTCAGGATGCACCACAGAATCTATTCCCTGACGTTAACGATTCGGCATGGTTCCGCTCTGCGGTAGCCCTTGCAAACGAATTCGGTATCGTTCGCGGTTACGATAATGGGAACTTCAACGGTAATCAGGAGATCACACGTGAGCAAGGATTTGCTATGGTTGCTCGTGCCTACCGTCTGATTGAACCGGAAGCGGCAATTAGCCCGGATCAGATGAACTCAGAACTGGAACGTTACAGTGATGCAGCGGATGTATCGAATTGGGCCAAAGAAGATGTAGCCCAGTTGATTGCAGCGGGGATCATCCAAGGTAATGGGCCGGAGGTGCTGAGTCCGAAGACCACGATGACTCGTGCCGAGGTCACTGCATTGATTGCAAGAATGTTGAAAGTAACAAACTTGATTGATCAATAAACACAATTTAAAATGAAAAGCCTTTGCTGACATTGGGGGTCGGCAAAGGCTTTTTTTTATTTTTATTAAATTCTTAAATTCATGTCGTAATACTTTCGCCCTGTTGGCAGATCGTGGAATCTGAGATGATGGGTTCACCAGAGGTTCGGGCGACAAACTTTGAACTGCTGGCCTTCAGGCTATTGCGATCCTTCCTTCTACAATCATTGGAGATCATAGGGTCGCAGCTCTCCTGAAGATTTTATTTCAGAGAGGAGGCGTCCAGGCTATCACCTTCCTTCCTTCTAACCCTAACCTTTCACGTTATATAGGGATGTGGCTTTCCTGGACTCTTTTATCATGAACAATACAATCTATTTGCGCAGAGCAAACAAACTCATTATCGAATCAAACGAAGGGAAGCAACAGTTGCCGAAGACATATCTGGCGACTGTCCTCAAAAATATTGAAGCACTCGGATACACCTTCTCGGATGAGCTAATGCAGGCGATGCGGCAGCTGTCCAAGGAACAATTTGAAGCAACATATATTCAACTGGTGGCTGATCTAAGAGTCATGGTCGGCGCACATGTGAAGTACACACCGATGTATGCAGGATTCCCAATGCAGGTGATGCAAGCAGATGAGGCCGAGTTATATCTCAATGCGATTATTCATTATCTGACCAACCTGACTGTGGTCTATCCGGATCAACCATCTGTGGAGCGAATGCCTTTGCTGGAGAAGACGGACTTGAAAGTCATTGGACTGGGAAACCAGCAAGCATTCCAGACACTCATCCGTCAGATCATTGAAGCAAAAGGTTCCATCTCGGAAACAGACAAGGCCGATATCGACACGGTATTGGAGCATGCAGACCCGGAAGACGTGGATGCGCTATTACCCACTGAGATTCCGTTCAAAGAAAATGTGGGCTTTGTGGTCGCCTCGCTGTTGAAGCATGAAAAAGCGAACATCGACCGGATCGGTCCGTATTTCAAAACGGCAAGTGATGTCCTGCGTCTGGCTGTTGCCTGGTCCGATGGTGATGTTAGCCTCGCTGCGGCTTCTCCCTTCCGGAAATTCAAACGCCGCGAGAGACGCCTTTTGCTCGGATTATTGGAGCAGTGTGGCTCCATGACGGAGGATATGCTCCGCTATAAAGATCGCTGGATTCGCCTTGGCGAAATTCTGCATCCTTCGGAATATAAGCTTCGGTATCCGCGATGCGAAGAAGCCTTTGATATTTTGCGTAATAATAAGCCTTACTCGACCTTCAACGGAAGTGTGGAGCTTGCCTTCCAATATCGGAATGTCTGGAGTCTGATTGATCTGTTGTCACAGCATCCAGGTGAATTTGCGAGAAGATTGGATCACTTGCTGCGGATGACCGAAGATGAAGCGTATGTACTGCTGGCATTTGGTGAGGTACTGGAGCAAGTATCTACCCCGGTGTTATTGCAGGTAAGACAGCATTTTGCCCACCGTAATGAACCGCAGGATTTGCGTGTCTTTTTCCCGAAAGGCAATGTAGCCAAAGCTTTTGCTGTTCCGAATGAGCTGCCAGAGATCAATGAAGCCACGTGTCAGAATGTCGTGCAATTGTGCGAACAGGCATTGGTAGAGCGCTTCGCTGCCCTTGCCCCGCTTGGAAAGACTTATGTCGATCCGCAGCTTCATGATTATCTGGTGCCCTTTTCCCAGAGATCGGCGAGCAAGGCTCTGCATACTATCGTTCGTGGAAGCCGTGTGCCGATGGCAGAGGGTGATACCATTCGTTTCTTCAACTGGTGGAGAGAGGGGGACGTGGATGGAAAGTCTACAGGGCGTGTGGACATTGACTTGTCTGCGGTGATGTACGATAAGGACTGGAACTATGTGGAGCATATTTCCTATACGAATCTGCGATCCTCTAACTATAAGGCTGTCCATAGCGGAGATATCGTGACTGCACCTAACGGAGCAAGTGAGTTTATTGATCTGCATATTCCATCCATCGTGGCTTATGGTGGACGATATGTGGTGGCAACACTGCTTTCGTTCACCAGTCATCCGTATTGTGATCTGCCGGAATGTTTTGTAGGGTGGATGATGCGGAAGAAGCCGGGGTCTGGCGAGATTTTCGAACCGTCTACCGTAGCGAACAAAATCGATATTACCGCGGATACGCAGATTGCGATCCCTGTCATTATGGACCTGGTTGAACGTACCGTCATCTGGACAGACCTGGCGCTGACAAGCCATCCGGATTACTACAATAATGTGGAAGGCAATCAAAAAGGTATGGTCCTGATGGGCAAAGCACTAACGACTTTACGCAAACCCGATCTGCATGACTTGTTCATGCTCCATGCCAAAGCTAGAGGAGAGCTGGTGGATACAATGGATCAGGCGGATACAATCTATTCGGTCGATCAAGGTATTACACCCTATGATATCGAGCAGATTATGGCGGAGTATCTGGTTTGACCTGTTTGACTTGACTACTGGTGATATGTGAATATCAAGGTTAGAAAAGAGTAGCTGATGCTGCTCTTTTTTTCTGGTTTAAATGCAAAGAGCCTACAGAATGGTGCAGGTAATGTCGGATGCAAAGAGAATGACTTTGCTAAGCTTAAATTAACATGGGAGGGATGATATGGATACGCTGAGGCGGTTAAATGAAGCCTTGAATTATATTGAGGAGCATCTGATGGATGTCGTGGACATGAAGGAGATTTCCCGGATTGCCTGCTGCTCGGAGTATCATTTTACACGCATGTTCTCTTTTCTTAGTGGTGTAACACTCTCGGAATATATTCGACGTCGCCGCTTGACATTTGCAGCCATGGAGTTAAGCCATAGTGACAGCAAAATCATTGATATTGCACTAAAATACGGGTATACATCGCCGGATTCTTTCTCGCGTGCTTTTCAAAGCATGCATGGCACTACGCCCTCCGAAGCGCGAAACCATGGTCCATCTCTTAAAGCCTTCCCACGGATGACATTTCAACTGACTATTCAAGGAGGAAGCGAAATGAACTACCGCATTGAAGATAAAGAGGCGTTTCGAATCGTGGGTATTCGTAAAAGGGTGCCGATTGTATTTCACGGAGTAAATCCGGAGATTGCGGCGATGTACCAGAGTCTTACACCGGAATTGATTGATACGATCAAGGGGGCATCAAACGTCCAACCTCTGGGCTTAATCAGTGCTTCAGCCCATTTCAGTGAGGGACGGATGGCCGAACAGGGAGAACTGGATCATTACATTGGTGCAGCTACGACAAAAGAGACGCCTGAAGGACTGGAACACCTGGAGGTTCCTGCTTCGACGTGGGCTGTATTTACCGTGGTGGGTCCGTTTCCTGGTACGCTTCAGGAGGTGTGGGGCCGGATCTACGCGGAATGGTTTCCTTCATCGGACTATGAGCTGAGTGAGGGCCCGGAAATGTTATGGAATGAGCACAAGGATGTTACTGTAGAGCAATATAGAAGTGAGATATGGATACCTATTCGGAAGAGATGATACTGTCTCTAGCTTAGTATCTGCGGGCGCAGCTTTTTGAAGCTGCGTTTTTGTTTTCAGAATTTGCTATCGGATGTACGAGCCGTTTTCATTGCAAATATATGTAATATAATGGTATTATTTTATTGGAATTGTAAGAATACTTGGATGTAGAAGAGTGATTTAAAAAGGGGGTGGCGAGATCAGGTTTACATGAAGTGATGACTCTATTCTATACGCACGCAGACATAAACATTCCATTGATTATGGACGGGCTCACATAGCAGACATATCGATATGAGACGGAAGTGTCAGTTATTATACATTATTATGTAAGCGCTTTATTAAATGAGTTCCAAGGAGGGAATTACTCATGACCAAAAGTATAGTGAGAAAGGCGCTTGGTTTGTTTTTAATCATCGTTATGATCGCAACAGCTGTTGTATACCCTGCATCTACTGGACACGCGGCAACCATTAATGTGACCGATAACGGCTCCAGAATTGAAGTAAACACCGGATCAGGATTAGTCTATGTGGTGAACAAAACCAATGGGGATATTATATCGGCCAAAATGAACGGTACAGAGCTGAACAGCAACAAAGGATCACATATCGGCTCAGGTTTGGGCTCCTCTGCCAATGTGACGTGGAATACCTCTCCTTCAGGATCAACCGTGTTAATTACGGTATCCACAAGCACACTAACTCACTATTATGCTTCACGTGGTGGGGAGAATATCATATACATGGCCACGCATATCACGGCTCAACCTTCGATCGGGGAGCTGCGATACATTTTCCGTGGTAATGGTAGTGTTTTGACAGGTGTTCCGGCGAATTCAAACAACAGGGGTAACACCGGAGCGATTGAAAGTCAGGATGTGTTCGGGTTTGCCAATGGACAGTCGGCCTCCAAATATTATGGTAATGATCAGGCCAAAGATTTATCCGTTCGTGGAGTTACGGGGAATGGCGTCGGTGTATTTATGGCCTACGGCAATCGGGAAAAAAGCTCTGGTGGTCCATTCTTCCGCGACATCCAGTTCCAAAGTGGAACAGAGACGGAAGTATATAACTATATGAACTCGGGACATGCACAGACGGAGAATTGGCGCCTGGGTCTACATGGGCCGTACGCTTTGATCTTTACAACCGGAGGTACGCCAAGTGTACCCGATTTCAGCTGGATGTCTGGTCTGAATCTGCAGGGTTGGGTATCCAGTCGGGGGAACGTAGTGCTTAATGGCCTCTCCGGGATGGATACAGGATATGCTTACACAATTGGGTTCGCTAATAGCAATGCCCAGTATTGGGTGGGGACGTCTTCAAGTGGGGCGGCCGCCAAATACAGCATGATCCCGGGCACGTACACTATGACAGCTTATAAGGGAGAACTGGCCGTATATACGGAAACGGTTAATGTCACGGCAGGGCAAACGACGACACTGAATACACGTACGATCAACAATGACCCAAGTAAAGCCTCTAACATCTGGCGAATCGGCAACTGGGATGGTACACCACGGGAGTTGCTGAATGGACAGACGATTCCGATCCGTCACCCTTCCGATAGTCGCAACCCAAGCTGGGGACCTGTCACCTATGCTACCGGCAGCGCGACCAATCGATTCCCGGCAATCCAGTTCCGTGGTCAGAATTCTCCAACCACAATAACGTTTAATTTGAATGCATCTCAAGCGGCATCTTCTCATACGCTCAACATCGGTATTACGGCAGCTTACAATAATGGCAGACCGAGTGTAACGGTTAATGGACATGCTTTAACCAATCCTGCTGCATCTTCACAGCCCAATTCTCGTAGCTTCACCATTGGTACGTATCGTGGGAACAACACAACCTTTAGCTGGAATGTTCCAGCATCCTATTTCGTGAATGGTTCTAATACCATCACGATTACGCCAATCAGCGGTTCAAGTGACTTAGGTAACTGGTTAAGTGCAGGCTGGGTCTACGATTGTGTTGAATTGCTGAATTGAATGAAGAATGCAATGTAAGAGCAGGTGAAGATATGATCCGTAATAAAACATATTGGATGGTACCGGTCTTCATAGGGTTGATTATTTTCTTAATGGGATGTACTTCCTATTCTAATGTTTCATCTGCTTCAATTAAGGCGTATAAGCAAAACATCAAGCAGGAGTTTCCGAAAATTCGAGAGACGAAGATTCGTTATTCCACTCCACGGGTGGAATTTGCCTACATTGTGAAAAAGCAGTTGGGAGAAAATGAGGTAGGACGTCTGTTTGTTCAGACCCGAGATTTCATGACCAGCCCATCATTTCAAAATGAAGTAGTCAATGGAGAGTATAAGGACGAAAATCCGAGTTGGGGCGATCCGGAACTGGCGATTACAATTACCGTTCGTGGTAATGATGTGACAGCCTATCAGTTTACGTGTAAACCGACGGAATCAGATTCCGACACAGGTGCAGCAGAGTATACGGAATGGTACGTCCAGACAGCAGGTGATCCAGAAAGTAGGCCTTATTCAGTCCCGAACAACGAGGACGACACATAAATATTATTAATTTTCTGCCAATGATTCTTAGGTAAAGTAGTCCGAGTTGCATGATCAAACATAGTGGGTGTCATCCAAGTCGTCTGAATGAACTTGGATGACACCTATTTGATTTAAATTTGCAGGCAGTCCATTGCTGGAGATGGTGATCCGGATAGTGGTATAATTTTCAATACGTAATCATGAGTGAATGAACGGGGAGGAAAAGAGAATGAGAGACGATCTGTTGGTTCAATTGCAAGAGTGGCATGAAGAAGATGAGTTTCAGGAAATTGTAGATGCAATTCAAGCAATTCCTGTGGAAGAAAGGGATTATGAGCTGGTTAACCATTTGGGAAGAGCGCTAAATAACCTGGAAAGGTATGAAGAAGCGGTTGAACAATTCCTGACGGTTGCTAAAGAGGGCACAGGCGACCCACTTTGGCATTATCGGATTGGACTGGCTTATTATTATCTGGAGCAATATGCGCATGCCCAGCAAGCGTTCGAAAGAGCGGATCAATTGGAGCCTGAGGATGAAGATACGCTGGAGTTTCTGGAATGGATTCGAAACAAAATGGAGGAGCCATCCGAATCTGAATCTGAAGTTGAAACGGATCCAGAGGCTAGTGAAGAATTCCGTGTACCCGTTGACGTTGCAGCGACCCTTCCAACGGTTCCCAGACCGGAATCAGGCGAATTCTGGAACGATAGTGAGCAGGCACTGGAGCATTATGTGTCCAATCCGCCAAGTGATGGTCTCATTGACTCTGTGGAGGAGCAATTGGTGTTCCGACTGCCGGCTTCCTACATTGAGATGATGAAGCTACATAACGGCGGTATTCCGTACAATCGTTATTTCCCTGTGGCGAACACAGATACGGGAGCTACGGATTATGTTGAAATTGAAGGTATACTGGGCATTGGCCGTGAGAAGCCTCGCACACTAGCGGGTATTCAAGGTAGCTGGAATTTGATTGAACGTGAAGGTTATCCGGAGATTGGTGTGGTCATCGCGGTATCTCCTTCGGAGTCGGGGGTTGTCATGCTCGATTATCGTTCATTCGGTAATGATGGAGAACCTGAGGTCGTTTATGTGAAGAGGGAGAATCCCAAAGAGATCATTCCGCTGGCACCGAACTTTGAGACGTTTATCCAAGGGCTGATGACTCCAGAAGTCTAGTATGAATAATATCATTGTGTTGAAGCGCCTCTATACTAGTGCTAACTAGACAATGTAGAGTATGGTAAAAACAATACAAGCCGCGAGGGAGATACATTCCCTTGCGGCTTGCTTTCGTTCTATCGGAATCTTTCCGGTTTACGCCGGATATCCGCCACCTGGAGGCGGCCATGCGCCGTAGAAGCGACGCAGCAGAACAATCTCCCCTAGATGGTACGAGTTATGGGAGGCGATATTGCGCAGAAGTCCTGCTTTAGTTTCACCCGGGAAATAGAGCAGTGGATCATCTAATTGTGCAGTTTCTGCAATGGCTACGGCTTGATCAACTCCATCCAAGAATGCCTGAATATCTGCCTTCCACGTCGCTTCGTCCTGTGGACCCTTCTCTTCAGGCCAGCTTTCACTCACGTTAGCAGGGAGCTGTGGCTTGCGTCCTTCCAAGTGTTCGAGCATGAATTGTTGCCAATAATGCATGTGCTTCACCAACTGATAGATCGTATATGGCATGGCATCGTGCGTACGAGCAGCAAGTGTGACATCGATATCGGGTAGAGCACGGGCGATGCGGATATGACCGCGTTCCCCCACTAATGATTTGACAAGGGCTTGCCCAAAGCTTTGATTAACATCTGACATATGGTACCTTCCTCTCTTCCAAGACCGGATCTGATAACCCGTCTTCTATTTAGTATTATACAATTAAATTGCTAAAAATTAAAAATGGGTAACGAAGAACGCTAAATACTTAAAATGCCTATGATATAATAGTGAAAATAAATCTCAAGACCTCAGGGTCGAGGAGGAAGCTCCTGTGAAAGTGATATTGGTTGACGACGAACGTCTAGCGTTGATAGGCCTTCAAAAATCACTAGAAAAAGAAGTAAGCGGCATTGAAATTATCGCTACATATATGAATCCAACAGAGGCTGTGGCGGGTATTGTGGAGCACCGTCCTGATGTTGTATTTCTGGATATTCATATGCCGGAGATGGATGGTATGGATCTGGGAAGACAGATTCAGGCGGCAACACCGGGCACCGAAATTATATTTGTGACCAGTTACGATCAATATGCGGTGCATGCTTTCGAACTACAGGCTTTGGACTATGTGATGAAGCCCATCCAAAAGGATCGATTGAAGCAGACGGTAAGCCGCGTAAGAGAGAAACTGAGCGTAAAACGCGAGCAGCGGTCAAAGGATACAAACGTACCTATAATTTGCTGTTTTAACCAGATTCAGTTTAAGCTTCCAGGCAAGGATGTTCAGGTGGCCAAATGGCGTACAAGCAAGGCGCAGGAGTTGTTTGCATACTTGCTTCACCACCGGAACCAGGTCGTCCATCGCAGTGTTCTGCTGGAGCTTCTGTGGCCGGGAATGGAAGAGGAGAAGACTGCACACCAACTCTACACTGCGATTTATCATGTCCGCCAAACCCTGAAAACTTGCAATATGAATATGATCACGATTCAGAGTGGACACCTGGAGGCAGGTTATCGACTCGAATTGGGTGAGGCTCAGTTGGATAGTGAGCAGTGGGAACGGGAAATCAGGCAATGGAAAGTCGTAGACGCAAGTACCGTTCATGCCTATGAGCAAGCGCTTCATCTATATAAGGGTACCTATCTTGGCAATTATGAATACATGTGGGCTGAACCTGAGCGGGAAAGATTACGCTATCTGTGGCTGTATCATATGAGACAACTAAGTCTGTATTACCAGCAGCATGGGCTGGCGGAGAAAGTGGTCGAGAGTACACAACGTATCCAGCATATGCTTCCGGACGAAGAAGAAAGTTATTTTATGCTAATGAAGTTATATGATGAAATGGACAACGATCTCGGTGTGGAGGAGCAGTATCGTCTCTTAACCACCAGAATGGAGCAAGATTTGGAGATACCGATCAGTGAGGATATTACCGAATGGTATCAGGACTGGAAGCTCGGTTTAACCAAAGTCATGAAAAAATAATTAATGAAATTACTTCAAACGAAACGTATGGACCGTTACAGATATTTGTTCATTATGCTGATCATTTTTGCATTGTTAATTGGCATGCGCTCGGTATGGTCTGAGCTATTCCACACAGTAGATGAGCATCGCGCCGTTAACGGGGTGCTTGATTTGAGAGATGTGGATCTGGATCAGTCCCCTGTCATGTACTTGAATGGGGAATGGGAACTTTACCCGGATGAGTTGCTGACCCAACAAGATATTGCGAAGAGGAATGGCGGTGCGAAGACCGTTCAGGTCCCTGGGGACTGGATGAGTGGACAGAGTCAGGAACAAGAGAGTTCGTTCGGATACGGAACGTATCGATTGCGCATTTTGACAGATCCACTTCAGAATCCGGTAACCTTCTGGTTCAAGGGAATCCGAAGTTCATCCGAGGTTGAGATGAATGGAGACGCGGACGGGGGCATGGGTGAGGTCTCCACGGATAGCAGTACATATATACCCAGAAGCACTTCATATACAGCGACCTACGATCAGGAAGGAACAACCTCCATTGAGTTATTGATACGCGTAGCCAATTACGACAGCCCCTATATGGGCGGAATTAGCAAACCTGTTCGCTTTGGTTCACAGGCAGCTGTTGATTTTTCGCGTTGGTATTCCATTGGTTTTCAGATGCTCACCTTTCTGGTTATGCTCCTCCACGGCATGTATGCCTGTATTCTTTACGCATTTAATCGACAGGAACGTTCCTTGCTGGTTGGAGCCGTATTAACTTTATCTGTTGGCATCACGGTTACGATGGGTCATGACAATATATTGATGTTATGGCTTCCAATTAATTATACCTGGGGAATTAAAATTCGATTGATCTCATTGTTGCTGCAAAATGCTTGTATCCTTCTGTTATTCCAGAGATTAACGATGGTTCATGTACGAAAGGCATGGCTACAGTGGCATGTTGTCATGACCTTGATCTATACGGCCGTGATTGTGGTGATGCCCATTCATATTACATATGCCATGATCCATTACAACGTCATTAACCTATTCTTTCTTGTCTCCATGATCTGGTTTCTATACATCGTCGGAACGATGATCTTCAGGAAACAGGCGGACCGGGATATTGTTTTTCTGCTGCTTACTGCAGGAGGCATTACATCCAACCTGATATGGAGTGTGGCCGAGACAGCCAAAGATGTGACAACTGTCTATTATCCTATCGACATCATCTTTGCGATTACGGGCTTCTCTGCCTATTGGTTCAAGAAATACTTCAGGAATGTCAGGGAGAATATGAAGCTGAATACAGAGCTGCAGAAGGGCGACAAAATTAAAGATCAGTTCTTGGCGAATACATCGCATGAACTGCGGACCCCGTTGCACGGGATCATTAACATCGCTCACAACGTGATCACCCGAGAGAAAAACAGGTTGGATGAACGGAGCCTGGAGGATATGGAGTTGCTGATTACGATCGGTCGACGGATGTCACATCTCCTTGGTGATCTACTGGATGTAGTCCGGCTGAAGGAGCACCGCATTGAGTTACGTCAGGGGCCTCTTTCCATACAGTCGGTTGTGCCTGGCGTTATCGCCATGCTGCAATTCATGGCAGAACGAAAACCGGTTTGCCTTCATATGGAGATTCCAGAATCGTTCCCTCAGGTCATGGCTGATGAAGAAAGGCTTGTTCAGATTTTGTATAATCTACTGCATAACGCGCTTAAACATACAGAGGAAGGAACGATATCCGTAAGTGCCGAAATTCGTGAAGGACATGCTCTGATTCATGTGACGGATACAGGCATTGGCATGGATGAGGATACACGGATGCGCATTTTCCTCCCGTATGAACAAGGGTCGTATGGAATCAGTGATGGACAAGGCATCGGGCTTGGACTGAACATCTGCAAAGAGCTCGTAGAACTGCACGACGGGGCACTTACGGTTCACTCGGAACTCGGAAAGGGCTCGGTATTCAGCTTCGATCTGCCACTCGCGGATGAAGCCGCCGATCAGGGTCAGTCACAACTTCCCCTGATATGGGAACAGGCCGCCGAGATGATGGAAGATGCACCTAGCGGATTCCTGTTACCCCGCCAAGGTATGGGGGACGTGGAAGCCTTGGCGACAGCAGAGATGGCCCCGTTGTTAAAAGAGGGGAGAGCTACCATTCTGGCTGTGGATGATGATCCGGTGAATCTGGATGTGTTGGTCAGCATTCTTTCGACGGAACCATATGATATAACTACAGCGGGTTCGGGTCAGGAAGCGATGGAATTGCTCGGCACACGTCAGTGGGATCTGCTCATTACAGATGTGATGATGCCCAATATGTCCGGATATGAGTTAACCCAGAAGGTGAGGGAACAATTCTCGATGTCTGAGCTTCCTGTGCTGCTGTTGACGGCACGAAGTCAGCCGCCAGATATCTACACGGGGTTTGCATCGGGCGCCAATGATTATGTCACGAAGCCTGTAGATGCGGTGGAACTGAAATATCGGATACGTGCATTGACCATGCTAAATCAGTCTATCCAAGAGCGCCTGCGCATGGAGGCCGCGTATTTACAGGCTCAGATTCAGCCTCACTTCCTGTTTAATACGTTGAATTCACTTATGGTTTTAAGTGATATTGATACAGAGCATATGCGGAAGCTTGGCGATGCTTTTTCATCCTATTTACGGATCAGCTTCAACTATCTCAACACAGGGGAACTGGTGAAATTATCATATGAGCTGGAACTCGTTGAAGCCTATCTTTTTATTGAAAAAACACGATTTGAAGATCGATTGTCGGTGGTATTAAACGTAGAGCCGGACCTTCCGTTGCTTCTCCCACCGCTATCCATTCAGCCTTTGATTGAAAATGCCGTCAGACACGGACTATTAAGCCGCAATGTAGGCGGTACGTTATGCCTATCGATCACTCGTCATGAGGGTTATACCCGTATTGAGGTGAAGGATAATGGCAAAGGCATCGAACCGGAGAAGGTTGCAGAGCTGCTACATGCTACGCCAGGTGGAAAAGGCGGAATAGGCATTGTGAATACAAACCGCAGATTGCTACAACGTTATGGTCAGGGATTATCGATCGTAAGTGAGCCGGGTGAGGGCACGATGGTGTCATTTGATATTCCGGATGAGATATAAGGAAAAGGCCGCAGAAGTGAAAACTTCCGGCCTTTTTGTTTTACTTGCGTGTTCATTCCCTAATTTTAATTATTTCTAATGCTTCTTTCATATGTTAGTATATTTAACATTAGAAGCGCGGGTTCCGGCATTGGGCGCTAAACGTTGTTATAGTGGGTGAAGAGATCGATGCGCAATTGGGTCAAAAATGAGAATGTGCAGATGACGGCCATTGCCTTTACCACTGCGGTAGGGGCGCAATTCAAGATAAATCCGTTCCGGGAAGATTACTTCCGAATCGGGCTGGGGGTTAGCATCCTTTTATTTCTGCTGATGATCATGCCACACTTGTCTTATGTGAAGACAGGAATCCTGACAGGCATCGCGAATTTGCTGTTTCAGTCAGCAGATCTCATCAATCATGTACAGAGCGTGTCCATACTGGAAAGCATGCGGGACAATCTGGGGGCAGGTGTGTATTATGTGGTCTTTGCCTATGGGCTTAGCAAATTCAAGCATCGATTCCATGAGATGCAGCCTCTTCTGCTCGGCGGGTTAATTACATGTATCGATTTCTCCTCTAATCTTGTTGAGCTGCTTTTTCGCGGAATGTTAAGCGGGACCAATATCTTTTATATGAAGGAATGGTTGTATCTGCTTGTGGTAGGTGGTCTGCGAAGTTACTTTGTGATTGGGCTATATAACAGCATTGCGGTGAGGCAGATGCGGCTCTTACATGCAGAGCAGGAGAAGCGGATGGAGCAGATGCTGAGTGTGAACTCGGGTCTGTATAGCGAGGTCTTTTACCTGAAGAAAGCGATGAATACGATCGAAGGCATTACGGCTGACAGCTATGATCTATATCGCGATCTTCGGGAGCAGGACATGAATCAATATAGTCAGCGCACGCTGGGCATCGCTCAGCAGATTCATGAAGTAAAGAAGGATTCACAACGTATTCTAGCGGGTCTGCTGAAGCTGTATGATAACGAAAAAGCGGTTAACATGAGCCTATCTGAAGTACTGAACTTTGCCAGCAAAGCAAACCGAAAATATAGCGAAATGCTTCATAAGCAGGTCGAGATCGATATTGAGCAACAGTATGATTGTGAGTCTCCGTATTACATTCCTCTTCTCACGGTAATGAATAACCTGATTGCCAATGCGGTAGAGGCGATTGAGCATGATGGGACGATTCGAATTCGTATATATGAGCAGGAAGAAAACGTGTATTTCGTTGTGATGGATTCTGGAAAAGGCGTACCCGAAGCCAAATGGGATGTCATCTTTGAACCGGGGTACACAACGAAGTTCAATGAAGTTGGCATTGCCGCGACAGGCATTGGCCTGTCCCATGTACGTGATATCGTTCAGTCGTTGACGGGACAGATCACAGTGGAATCGGCGCCTCTGGGAGCGAGAGGGAGTACATTTCGTATAGCTATTCCCAAGATGAATTTAATAAAGGGGGCCGATGTCGATGACACTTTCTATCATGATCGTGGATGATGATGTGGTGAGTCGGAGCATGTTGCATGATATCATTGAATCCTGTGGAATCGGCGAGCTTGCGGGTATGGCTGAGGGCGGCATAGAAGGAGCACGGATGATCATGGATCTTCGTCCCGATGTGGTGCTGATTGATCTGCTGATGCCGGATCAGGACGGAATTGAGACGGTAGCGAAGCTGAAGCACGGCGGTTATACCGGGAAATTCATCATGATCTCTCAGGTGGAGAACAAGGAGATGGTAGGGGAGGCCTACCAGAACGGCATTGAATTCTTCATTCATAAACCGATTAATCGGGTGGAAGTGGAGCATGTGCTCAGCAAAGTGAATGACCAGTGGAAGTATGAACGTTACGTGCTGGAGATCAAGCAGTCGATGGCCCGACTGAATCTGGTGGAAGCGCCAGCCCCTGCTCAAGGTCGTACGGTGCGAGATGCGGCAAGAAGCATTCTAATGGATCTGGGGATTATCGGAGAAAGTGGTAGCAAGGACATCATTGCGCTCATGGAGTATGCGATTGATCAGAAGCAGGTCGCGGAGTGGCCGCCGCTGAAGGAGTCCTATGAAGCGGTTGCCCAGACTTATAAGTCTACGCCCAAAGACGTGGAGAAAGAGAGCAAGGCGATGGAACAACGCATTCGCAGAACGGTAATTGGCGCGTTAACAAACATGGCCTCGATTGGACTCACCGATTATAGCAACCACAAGTTTGAGCATTATGCTCCCCTGTACTTCGACTTCCAGGATGTTCGAATGAAGATGAGAGCCATGGAAGAAGATCAGGCAGGCGACAAAGGCAAGGTTAATATCAAAAAGTTCCTGCATGTGTTCTATATGGAGACGCTTGAAAAGATGAATAATTGAACAACTGAATAACTGAGATATGTTATCTCTTAACCAAAAGCCGATGTCCAGGAGAGGAGAAAGTGAAATGAACATAACTATTGATCAGCAAGGCAATTCCAAGGTCGCCATTATTGAAAGTGATGGTATCGTCATCAACAATGCTCAAGATGCACTGGATTTGATGGCTTCGGTAAGGTATAGCGATGATGCCGATAAGCTCATTATCGACAAATCGAACATCACGGAAGAGTTCTTCGAACTGAAAACCAAGCTTGCAGGTGAGATTTTGCAGAAGTACGTGAACTATCATGTTAAGCTTGCTATTGTGGGAGATTTCGAAGGACATAACAGCAAGAGCCTGAGAGATTTCATCTATGAGTGTAACAATGGCAAGCATGTTTTCTTTTTGAAAAACAAAGATGAAGCGCTTCAAAAGTTGCATAATATCAGTTAAGCGTACAACCGAGGCATGTAGAGAGCCTGCTTATAATCTGAGCCAAACGTAGGAGGTTTGCACCGTGATATCTAATGAGAATTTAAAGGTATATGCTCTGCCTGAGATCGGAAATCTTAAAGTGCATGGCAGAACAACTGGAGAGCGATCGCCGTTGACGTTATTTTGGACGGGGAGTGCAGTTGAACTCAATGTACAGGGCTCCGAACTATGGGTTGAAGTAGAGTCGCAGTATGACATGTATGAGTCATGGATCAGCATTCTGATCAATGGTGTTTCGGTGAGCAGACAGATGTTAACGGCGGGAAGGTACTGGGTCTGTGTATTCCGAGGTATGAACGCGAATGTGGTGAAGAATGTTCGGATCGTTAAGGATGTTCAAGCGATGAGTGGTGACCCGGGTTGTTCCTTGCAGATTCATGCGGTGAAATCGGATGGAGCGTTCCTGCCTGTGCAGGAAAAAACGTACAAGATCGAGTTCATTGGTGACAGTATTACATCTGGCGAAGGTGCGATTGGAGCGAAAGCGGAGGAAGATTGGATTCCGATGTGGTTCAGCGCCATACATAATTATACGTTTATGACAGCAGAGGCATTGAATGCGGAGTATCGGGTCATCTCGCAAAGTGGCTGGGGTGTGCTGACAAGTTGGGATAACAATCCAAAAGGGAACATCCCCGAGTATTACGAAAAGGTCTGTGGCTTGCTTACTGGTGAACGTAACGATGCGCTAGGCGCAGGAGATCAGCATGATTTTAGTTCCTGGCAGCCGGATGTGGTAGTCGTGAACCTGGGCAGCAATGATGGGGGTGCATTTCAGTCACCGGAGTGGAAAGACCCCGACACGGGCAAGGTGTACAAGCAGCGTTTGAACGAAGATGGTACGTATCATGAAGAAGATCTGGTTGCTTTTGAGAAAGCGGTGGAACGGTTCCTGTTCAAACTTCGGAAAAACAATCCAGATGCACAACTCGTATGGGCTTATGGCATGCTTGGTTTTCCCATGATGCCTGCCATCTACCGCGCAGTTGATGCGTATACAAAGGGGACAGGAGACCGCAAGGTCTCAATCATCCAGCTTCCTGATACAACCGAAGAGACGGTAGGTGCGCGCACCCATCCAGGCGAGTTATCTCACCGTAGGACGGCAGAGGTGTTAGCGGAATATGTACGAGGAATGATAGGATAACTTGATACTTGATACTTGATACTTGATACATGGTAATGGAAAGACCACTCTTTCATGAACGGGTACCCCAATGGTTAGATGGTGTCTAACTTGATGAGGTCCCTTCATCATAAGAATGGTCTTTTCCCTTTCTACTTATCTAGACATTCGAAGCTGTATCCGCTGTGCCGCTGTTCTGTACCTCATAACGAATCGAAATGATCTGTCCGAGCGTCTGGGTTCGGACCATTTTGAATTGACTTGGCACAGTGCCTGTCGGGAATAAGGGGATGCCTTCGCCAAGAATCTTGGGAATGATGGCGACTTCAATCTCGTCCAGTAATTTTTTTGCTAACACAGCTTGAACCAATATGCCGCCACCCACAATCCACACATCTCCATCAGAAGTTTGTTTTAACCGGGGAATGAGCGTATCTACCTCCTCGGTTGTAAACTGTACATGCGGAGCGGGCGGCTGTTCCGAGCGGGAAAGCACATACGTTGGGCGATCCGCATAGGGAAATTCTTCGGAAAGTGTGAGCACCTCTTCATACGTATAACGTCCCATAACAACGCTACCGATTGTTTTATAAAATGCAGCATACCCGTTGTCTCCACCATCACCCTCCACATCAAATAACCAATCGACCGAACCGTCCAGTCTTGCGATATATCCATCCAAACTCATAGCAATGTACAAAATTGTTTTGTTATCAGACATGTTCATCGCTCCCTTCTAAAATGTATGATACACTTTAACTATGACAAAAGTTGACGTAGTTAGGATGTTGAATTCATGAATCATCGGAAATTGGCGATCATGCGCCTGATGGATTCCAGACAAAAGTTCACTGCCCGGGAATTGGCAGAACGGTTCGACGTATCGATTCGTACGATCCAGCGAGATCTGGATGCATTGCAGGCGCTGGGTTTCCCTTTGTACACAGAAGTTGGCGTGAACGGAGGATACCGGGTGTTGCCCAATCGGATTTTGCCACCCCTTCAACTGACACAGCAGGAGGCATTAGGGCTGTTTATGATGCTGGAATATCTACAGCAAGTACCGGATTTTCCATATGGATCAATGCGTGAGCATCTGGCTGAGCAATACTTCTCTACTTTGCCCAAAGATGTACAGGATCTCATTATGCGAATGAGAGAGCATATCACCTTTGTCCAACACCCTGGTGGGCATTCCGAGCCTTTAACAACCGAGATATTGGGTGCAGCGGTAGAAAAGAGAGAAATCGAATTTATGTATCATGCCCGCAGTGGTCCTAAAAAAGTCCAGGTCTTTCCCTATGGCATCTACTATGAGCAGGGACATTGGTACATGCCAGCCCGGAAGAAGGATCGTGTATTGTTGTATCGGGTGGATCGCATGCAGCAGTTGGTTGTTATGGAATCAGTGGATAAATCTGTTCCAAGTCTAAAGGCATGGCTAGCTGCCAAAGAAGATAGAGCAAGCGTAGAAGTGGTGCTGCAATTCACGGAATTTGGAGCAAGGATTGCTGCGTCAGATGTGTTGTTCAAGTCAGTTGAAGGCCATGAGTGGCGCGGACTGATTCCGCCTGAAGAGTTTTCTTTTACAGCACGAAAGTTACTCTCCTATGGGCCGGAAGTGAAGGTGGTGTCTCCGCTCGAACTGCAGCAGCAGGTTAGAGGGATGCTGGAACGGAGTTTAAGCCAGTATGGTGGGGGATAAGAGCTTTCAAACGCTGGATATTAGGGTATCAAGGAAGAGATAAGAAAGGTGTGTAGACAAATGAGCGAAGTTTGGACTAAAGACATCATCCCGACTGTATCCGATAAAGTAGTGATTGTGACAGGTTCGAACGGCGGGTTAGGGTATGAAACGGCATTAGCGTTAGCTGAAAAAGGCGCAAAGGTTATCATTGCAGTTCGTAATATGGAAAAAGGTGAAAAGGCAGCTAATAAAATAAAGTCGTCTGTGCATGTAGCTGGAGAGGTAATCGTTATGCAGCTTGACCTTAGCGATTTAGCTAGTATCCGTAAGTTCGCAGCCGCTTTTCTTGAGCAATACGATTCGTTGTCCATTCTCGTTAATAATGCAGGAATTATGAACCCTCCATTCCAGTTGACGAAAGATGGCTTTGAATTGCAGTTTGGTAGTAATCATCTAGGCCATTTTGCGCTTACGGGTCTACTATTGCCTCGATTGATCTCTACTCCGAAATCGAGAGTTGTCACTGTAAGTAGTATGGCAGCTCATAATGGTGCGATTGATTTTAATAATTTAGATGGCTCCAAAGGATATAATCCCATGAAGTTCTACAGTCAAAGCAAGCTAGCCAATCTGATGTTTGCGAGAGAGCTGCAGAATAAATTTAATTCCGCCCATATTGATTCCATGAGTATCGCCGCTCATCCAGGAATTTCGCATACCAATCTATTTTCCTTCGGTTCGGGGAAACAGACCAATATATTCATGCGCAGTCTTTTGAAAATCATTAGTCAACCGGCACATATGGGGGCATTACCTACCTTATATGCTGCAGCAGATCCGACGATCACGGGAGGGGAGTATATTGCTCCCAGTGGTATGGGCGGCACCAAGGGCTATCCCAAGAGCGCTAAGATCATCGAAAAATTATATGACGCTAACATTTCAAACAAGCTATGGAGCGTATCAGAAGAATTAACAGGGGTATATTACAGATTCAACGTGTAGATTTTGCTATTAAGGAAAGTAAACCTTATTATGGTATAGACAGTTAAAAGTTCTTCAGCACGAATAAGATTAACTGAATGGGGGGCTACCATGATTCGATTCATAAAAGGTTTCACGACCCGCTCTATGCAGAGTCCATGTGATGAACAACGGCGGTTGTTTGCATAGAGCCTGAAATCCACTTCCGCCATATCATTATAGTGCATATCCAATGCGTTCATCGTACGACTCTGCTGCCTTAAAGATTTTAACTTTTAAGGAGTGGAGCAACGTGAAATATATTAATGCGGATACAATCTTCCCGGAAGAATTACTCAAAGAAATACAGCGTCATATCTCCGGAGGCCTGATCTATATTCCAAGGCCCAAGGATGCTCATAAGAAGTGGGGCGAGAATTCGGGTGGCAGAAGGGTTGTCCAGGAGCGGAACGACGAGATCCGCCAGCTTTTTGCTGCCGGAACAACCATCGATCAGCTTGCGGACCAATACTGTTTATCCATCGATAGCATCAAGAAAATTGTGTATTGCAAAAAGGGATGAAACTATAAAAGCCATGTTCGAGCAATCGAATGTGGCTTTTTCCTGTAAGAATAAAGAATAGTTATTAAAGCTTTTTTACATATTCGAGGTTGTTAATTACGCGTACAATTCATTTGACGGTACAAGGATATGCGTTGAGAGTTCTTGAAAATAACTCCTTAAATCATCTGGTAAGGTTGGTGAATATGAATAATATGAATATAGAAGTGAAATTAACGAATAAAGACGAGGCGTATGTGATTAAAAATATGTACCCGCTATACCTTCATGATCTATCCGGACATTATGGTCTGGGTGGAGAGCATACCCCGAACGAACATGGCATTTTTGAGCCAAGTCCTGATTACAAAACGTTACAGGATCAGTATGATGTACAGAATATTTGGTGGGAAAAACCGGAGTGTCTTTATCCGTTCCTTATGATTGTGGATGGCATACCGGCAGGTTTTGCGTTCATAGCTACTCCGCCATATTGTTCACAAGGCACGAATTTCTTTGTACATGACTTCTTTCTGATGCAGCCATTTCGAGGTGTAGGCGTTGCTGAACACGCGGCATCGACGATCTTCGGCATGTTTAGAGGAAACTGGGAGTTGTTCACCAATCCATCGGAGAACAATAAGATTGGCCAATCTTTCTGGCGGAAAACAGTGAATAATTATACCAAAGGTAACTATCGGGAGATGTACGGGCAAACGTTCGATGGTTATAAATTGATTTTTCAATTCTCCAATATATAAAAAGAGAGACCGTCTCCCTTTGCGGAAAACGATCTCTCTCTACTGCCTTTTATAAACTACCGTTGAAATAGTGATACTCAGAATTTACTTCAAAACCAACACTGCGGTACAGATTCAAAGCACGTTTGTTCTCGGTAACAACGGATAAGCGAATATCTGTGTAACTATGTTTCCTTAGGAGATCAACCAGGATGCTAAGCGCAGTGCGCCCCAGTTTCTGTCCCTGATAAGCAGGCAAGATACAGAAGTTATGAATAAATGCGGTTGTTGCATTAATGGAGTTGACCCGTACCAGCCCAACAGGCAGTTGATTCTGCCATGCAATATAGGTGACTCGGCTGGGTTCATTCGTTTGCATAAAGTACTCGCGTGTCCAGTCCTCCGAATCTCCAAAGGCTTGGGAGGAGCAAGTGACCATAAACTCCATATCCTCGGTTTCTGCCACGGACAACGTTAGTTCAGGTGGCTCCACAACCGAAAGGACTTCATTCACAAGTTGCATCGAGTACTCCGCACGATCATAAATGGCTCCAAGGGATTGGGCAGTATGAACACCCGGAGATAATCCCTGAGGAACGCGATAACTGAGTTGGTTGATTCCCTGTGGTTGCATGTCTAGGAGGGCTCGTTTCAGTAAGTGGAGAAACACACCTTGGCGACGAAAATGCGGATGTACGATGGCATTAATATTTCCGGTTACGTCATCCGAAGGGTACCAACTGAGAAGTCCGACCAATTCACCATCACGATAACAGAGGAGTGCATGGTCCCCGTCTTTTTTGCTGATATGGTCAAGGTCCGCCTTGAGATAAATCGAATCAAGCTGTTTACATTGTTGTTCGAGCAAAATAATAGCATCAATCTGTTCCTTGGAATTATAGACCATAGGAACGACTTGATAAGTTGACATAGCTTTCACACCTTCATTGTTGAAGGAAACACGCAGTTATTGGACCCGCAGGCGCTGTCCTTCGAGAGTTGGTCCATTTGTAATTTTGATCATCATTATTATCTCCTCCAAATCACTTCCCGATGACTATAACACAATCTATGATGAAGATGACACCCAATGGATGTAATTCACTGGGTGTCTGTTCAGATGCGCCCAATAACTGGACATTATATCCTATTGAAGGGATAATTGAGAGTAATACTGACGAGAAAGGGAGGGATTAACCATGCGCAAGTTGGCATATGTGATGGGTATATTATTTCTTTCCGCCGCCATGTTAATGGGATGTACATCATCTGAACCAGCGGAAAGCACGGAACCCGTCACTCCACCAGCAACGGAACAGCCAAGTGATACGGGGGACCAGAAGGCGACTGCGGAGGAGCAGCAACAAGCGCTCGAAATGTCACTGGAGTATAAGACAACAGAACTCACTGTGGATGGCAAAGACTATGGGGATACGTTAGAGATGGAAGGGTTATTGGCCAAAGGAGACACGATGAAGCCATTCCTGACCTCCAGGAATTATGAGGCTTACATGGCTAATCGATATATTGTCTTGCCTCTTCAGGTTGCACACATCGAACAAGCGAAACTGCATCCTGAAAATATACAAACCAAGATCAAAGATAACAAGAGCGACTGGATTCTGGTGGAATACACGCTTGATCTGAAATTTACAGACAAGAACGGCAAGGAGTTCAAGTCCATTCCGCTATCGGGCGATATCACCTTTTTGCAGGATCAGGGAGAATGGCGCATTCAGGATGATACGTACAACATGAAGCCCTTCACAGAAATCATTAATAATTCACTATAATGCATGAGTCACCTGTGAATCTGGCACATACAGATTGTGCTCGAATTATCCATTGCGAATAAGATCCTTCATATCAGTATGCACTTCAAAGTGCGTACTTTTTTTGTGGTGGCTTGCCCAGCTAAGTGCGCGCCAAAAGGGTCTCATCGTGATGTTAGCTATTGACTCCTGCTAGAAATTTGCAGGGTAAATTTCCTGTAATGATGATATTATTTGGATGATCAACTTACTTATTGCGCTCTTGTAGAATGGGGTTGGGTTCATCATGAGGGAGATTCTCCGAGTCGGTTCTCGTAAGGTTTGGTTGTATATCATTGCTGCTGTTGTTGGTTTGGTTACAGGCTATGTCGTCCTCTCTTCGCCGGACTCTCCTAGACTCCAAAGTGAAGAAGGTATTCTGGATTTAACGCAGGCTCAACTTAGTACGAATCCGCAAAAACTAACAGGGAAGTGGGCGTTCTATTGGCAAGAACTGCTGTCGCCTGAGGATATGCGGGTTCGTTCGGCAAGGGAAGGAAATCAGGACCACTGGATTAACATCCCAAGCTCCTGGCTGGGCTACCCGTTAGAAGGTCAGCGGCTGAGCGGTACAGGCTATGCAACCTTTGGACTGGTCGTTCATCTAAGCGAACAGGATCGAGATGAGATGCTTGCTCTGCGGCTGCCTAGCATTTTTAATGCGTACAAATTATGGGTCAATGGCGAGCTGCTGGCAGAAGTTGGTGAGGTTGGTCAGGACAAGCACAGCATGACCCCGCAACTGGAAACAAAGCTGGTGTATTTTCAGCCTGAAAGCGACACGTTAGAGCTGGTCATGCAAGTCTCCAACTTCCAACATCATCGGGGCGGCATTACCAAGAATATCGAGCTGGGTGGCAGTAACGTACTAACGACCAAGACCAATCTGAATCTTGCCAGGGATATGTTCATCACGGCAAGTTTGCTAGTGATCGGTTTGTATAATCTGCTGTTGTTCATGCTGCGACGTAAGGATAAAGCTCCGTTATATTTTGGCCTGTTTACTGTACTGCTTGGTATTCGATCCTTGTTCAACGGCGAGCTTATCTTTACACAATGGTTGCCTCATTTTCCTTGGGAATTGCAGTTCAAGATCGAATATCTGATTCTTTGCCTCAGCGGTTATATCATCACCATGTATTTTGATTGTATTTTTCCGAATTATGTGTCGCGATGGTTTCGTCTTGGCACCCGGATCGTAACTGGTGCATTCTGTATCCTTGTAGTGGTAACCCCTGCAATTATATATACAAAATTTTTGCTGGTAATCGGTGTGATGGTAGTTCTACATATGATTTATCTGATGATCGGGCTGGTTCAGGCGGCTGTGCGACGTATGGAGGGAGCGCTGATCTTCCTGCTGGTGTCGGTGGTTACTTTGGTCACGGTTGTCAACGATTTTTTGTATTTTAACGGATGGTCGCTAGTTGGAAATACATCTCCGCTTGGCTTATTGATATTTACGATCGCGCAGCTGATTCTGCTGTCTTCGCGATCTACGAGGACGGCATCGAACGAAGAGAGAATTACACGTGAATTACAGGACGTTAATGACAAGCTGATTGAAATGAATATGAATCTGGAACAGACCGTTCAGGAGCGAACACAGGCCTTATCTACAGTGCATGATGATCTCCAAACCTCGTATGACCGACTGCTTCACTCCGAGCAAGGGAGGAAGAAGCTTCTTGCTTATATTACGCATGATCTGCGTATGCCGTTGTCCAGCATGCTTGGATATGTAGAAGCTATACAGGACAGGGTCAAGCCGGAACGCAATGAGCAATATCTGAAGTACATCCGGGAGAACACGATAAGGATTAACCGTATGATCGAGGAGTTATCCTTCTTGTCGCATTTGGAGACCGGACAGGTCTCGTACCGAATGGAGCCGATTCAGATGATTCCTTTCTTGCATGGTTTTTTTGAACAATATGAGTTGGTAGTGCGAGACGCAGGATTAGACTTCATACTGGATATCGGAGATACCGAGGATAGACGATCTATTTTGCCAGTTGTCGAGATGGATGCGAAAAGAATAGAACAGGCCTTATTTAATCTAGTATCCAACGCCATGAAGTTCACCTCCAGCGGGGGGCTGGTGCGTATTGCACTAGTTGTGGAAGTGATGAATCATGCTCGCTATGCGACCATTAGCATACAGGATTCTGGCATGGGGATTCCTCCGGATCAGCTTGAGCAAATCTTCGAACGTAATTACAGATATGATCGGCCGGGAATGGGCATAGAGGGCAGTGGACTGGGGCTTGCAATTTGCAGGGAAATCGTACAAGCGCACGGAGGCATGGTTCGAGCGGAGAGCGACGGCAAGATGGGGGCGACATTCTATGTAACGTTTCCTTGTACGGTGATTGAAGGAAAGGGGTGATGAGATGGACACGCACAAAATCATGATCGTTGATGATGATCCTCATATATGCGAGATTGTGCAGGTGTATTGTGATAGGGAGGGATTTGTCTCCACCTGCAGTCATAGCGGGTCAGAAGCGATGGAGCTGCTTACATCGTTTGAGCCGGATTTAATTATACTGGATATATTGCTGGCTAATGAAAACGGTATTGACTGGTGCAGGAATGCGCGTAATCTCACCAGTGCGCCGATTGTGTTTCTGAGCAGTCAAGAGGAAGACGAAATAAAAATTAGCGCATTATCCTATGGCGGGGACGATTATGTGACCAAACCGTTCAGTCCGGGAGTGCTCATGGCCAAGATCAAGGCTCACCTTCGCAGAGTGTCGACGGGTAGAAGGGAACAACTGCTGGAGTTACCGGGTTTGACACTGGATTTCTACACGCAGTCCGTCAACATGGGGAGCATACCTATCTCTTTATCGAAAAAAGAATTCAGTCTGCTGTCCTATATGGCACAAAACGTAAATCGTGTCGTCAGTGTTGATACGTTGTTTCAAATCATCTGGGGAATGGAAAGTCTGGAGGATACAAGAACGGTTGCTGTACATATCAGTAATTTACGCAAAAAAATTGAGTCTGACCCTGCCGACCCCGAGCGAATCATTACGGTTCGGGGGAGCGGATATATGCTGGTTTCTAACAGTACGTCACAAGCATGAATATAGCAGTAAGGGTGGTAGTCTATTATAAATGGGAAAATGGCGTTGGAGCAGTACCTGACGCTATTGGCCCATTTTTTGTTTTTTCCACTAGCTTCATAATCGACTCAAGATATTGAATTCCTCAACACCAGTCTGCGCTTCTCCATCCTCGTCAAAATGATGTGCCATCTCTCCGAAGAATTAAACGATCCAATACGCACGGATTTAAAGTTTTCTTTAGGTTTCTCAAGTAGGATAATCCATCATGATAAAATCACTGTGGTCGATATAACGACATATTTCATCAAATTGTACCTGATTATTAGCTACGAGGACGTTACATTCAAGCCGGATCAAACGATAATACGTGAAGAAATGGTTGTCTTGCTGTCCCGCATTAGTACTTGAAGAGAAGGAAGTGGCTCCGATGGCACGAGTTATATGTATCACATCAGGGAAAGGTGGAGTTGGCAAGACAACGGTCACGGCTAATCTCGGGACTGCCCTTGCCTTATCGGGGAGCAGCGTTTGCCTGATCGATGCTGATTTTGGATTGAGAAATCTGGATATTCCGCTTGGTTTGAGTAATAGGGTAAGGTATCATATTTCTGATTTTCTGACGGGTCAATGTGCTTTACATCAAGTGATCGTCAAAGATAAGCGAATCAGTACCTTGTCCTTTATCTCCTGTAGTAACGACGCGGTGCATCACGATGATCCGCAAGTTTTTGGCGAGGTTGTACAGCAAATAGCCCAGGGCTATGATTATGTGCTGATCGATTCGCCGGCAGGCATTGAAAATGGATTCTGGAATGCGGCTTTGGCAGCAGATGAGGCTATTGTCGTTACTACACCTCATCGTACATCGCTTCAGGACGCGGATCGCGTAATCGGATTATTAGAAGATATGATTCCGGCTCCGCCACAGCTCATCATTAATATGGCCGACGGACAGGAAGCCCGTTCGGCAACGGTAAAGATGCAGGATATTATCGATATTCTCAATATCGGTGTGATTGGCGTGATCCATGCCGATGTAGAAATTATACGTTCCGTACATAAGGGCATTCCGATTGCGCTTAATCCCGAGTTTGAAAGCGGGCTGCGCTTCAGGCATATCGCCCACAATGTGGCGAAGAATCAGCAGGAGCCTTTTATCTCATTGAAACCCAAGAGGCATATTAGTGTTTTTTCACTTCCTCCAAGACTGCGTTGGGGGAAGAACAGTTCGTTATAGTCGCTTCTGGTAGATGAATCGTTGAGAAGAGAATCATCTGGAATGGATTGCAGACTAGCTTAAGAATTCATGAAAAATAGTGGTGTGGGAGTTACCTTCCCTACGCCGCTATTTTTTGATGTCATTGATGTTCTCACTTGCGAGTGGTTGCTTACTTAAAGTTTTCTTTATAATTCACAAGCGCCCCTATCTCGCATGATAAAATACGGAAGAAAAAACGACATAATTTGCTGTGTCGGTGTCACAATTCGACTGTAACTGATCAGAAAGGTCGGTGAACGAATTCAATCTGTAAATTTTTTTCGCTTGATCTCCGCGTGTCGAGCGAACTGACTTGCAGGAGACCAATGATCCCGATCTGGGTCAGTGGTATCTGCTATTAGTCTGGCTTTGTTGATTAGCTTGATTAGAAACCAATTTTGGATGGTCTTAGTTTGATCTATACATAGAAGGGATGAATGAAAGTGAAGAAAGTAAGACAGGGATGGAAGGTGAGCCGGCAGATCCTAATGTGGATGCTGGTGATCAGCTTAATAGTTTCTGCCGTGCCCCTATTACCAGCGCAATCGGCAGTAGCGGCTGAACTGCCGATGCAGAAGACAAAAGTAATCACATCCACTGGATTCCAGGATGTGAGTCACACCGACTGGTTCTATGATGCAGTCGTCCATGTGCAGGAGAAGGGCATATTCAGCGGAACGAACGCGAGTAGCTTCTCTCCTAAGGGGACAATGACACGTGCCATGTATGTAACGGCACTTGGACGGATGGCCGGAGTCGATGTGGGGGCGTACTCCACTTCGAGCTTTGCCGATGTACAGGCGGGCAGCTGGTATGCGCCATATGTCGAATGGGCGGTTAAGAAGGGAATTACCGATGGCACGGGGGATCGGAAATATTCGCCGGATGCTACCGTATCTCGGGAGCAAATGGCGACGATGACGTTGCGGTATTTCGAAAGCGAACAGATCCCTTATCAGACCGAGAATCCGGTCACGACAGAGCCGGGCGATCTCTCGGATGTATCGCCTTGGGCGGCTGACGCGGTCATCAAGCTGTGGCAAGCCGGTGTGTTCACCGGGGACGAAAAGGGGAACTTCAATCCGCGTGCGCAAGCGACTCGCGCGGAAGCAGCGGTTCTCTTCATGCGCAACAACGCGGTTGTAGAGGCGTGGAAAAATCAGAATCAAAAGCCGGTGACACCGACATCGCCAGTGACACCAACACCGACATCGCCGGTGACATCAACGCCAACACCGTCACCCGGCAGTAATAGCGGTGGCGGAACGCCTGGAGACAACGAAAGTAGCCCTGGCGCCGGTTCCACTGCGTATACGCTCACGTTTGAGAGCAACGGAGGCACGGCAGTTGCTGCGCAGACGGTACGAAAAGGCCAGGTGCTAAATAATCTACCTGCTCCAACAAAAGAAGGATATATATTTCAAGGGTGGTTTGTGGATAGTGATCTTTCACTCATCTTCGCAAGTGGCACTACCTTGACTGCGGATACGAAGTTGTATGCGAAGTATACTGATAGCATAGATCGTGCCGTACAGAGCGTACCAAGCTATTCGGTACTGGATGTCGCGCCGAACTTCACCATTAAGGTGCAGGATTCATCGGGCAGTCTAACGGAATCCCAGGTCAAAGAGGGGATGAACTTCGTGGATACGGCGAATCCCGAATTCGAAGGGGTTACCGTCTCTGGCGGGAACGGAGTTTTCACGGTATCGTCAGCAGCCGAAAATGGCAAGTTCGTTGAAGGTAACACATATCAACTTACGTTGACGGATGACAGTTTGTCCTTCCAAGGCCAAGACGCGACGACAAGTATTTATGTATTTAGCGTTGCTAAACAAGAAGTCATGAATGTTCCGCTCAATCCGAACATGATCTACATTCCGTTCACGGATGTCACGGATATGGTGATAAATGGAGCAGATGTCGATTCGCCCGCGATTTCAGTCGTTACTACGACGGTAGGCGGCGAAAATGCACTCGCCGAAGTGAATGCGAGTAGTGGAACGTTCAAGTACACCGGAAGCACTGGCACGGTGATTCAAGTCGGTGATACCGTAGCCATCTATGAGGGAGTTAGTCCCGAACTGCGCACAGTCGAAACGACTGGTGAAGACGATGGTGATGTGGCCTATGTCCAGATCACGTCAGTAGATGCAAGTGTCTACACTTATGATCACGCAGATGCCAAACAAGTGTTGCTCAAGCCAGATGTGCTACCGGTGAGCGTAGAGGCAGATACGGATGGAGATCCCAGTAACCATTCCATCACGGTCGATCATACCGCGATGAACTACAGCGACGGCCTGTACGAGCCCTTTGGTTTGGATCAACTGACCACGGTCGATGTGGGAGACTTTATCGGGTTCTATGAAGGTGAATTCGCCGAAGAAGGTTCTAAGGTAACCGGTTATGGACGTATTACGTCGATTACGCCTGAGGCAGAGATGGACGTCATTACGTATACCGATGCCACCATTGAAGATATTGAAAATGTCTTCAACATCTATCAGAAGCAAGCAATTGATGGCGAAGATCTGTTTTCGAAAGAACAGATTGCACAGCTCGAAGAGCAAATTGAGCAGCAAGCGAGAGACAGCGGATTCGTCAATGAAGCCGCGGATTATCTGTCTGACATCGCCATGGAGACAAAGGAAATTCAGGAGATCAAGGCTCAGTCCTCCCTAGCGTCCGGTAAAGGGAGCCGGGTAAGTGTGGAGAAGCTGACCGTTGTTGCTTCACTCGGCACGAGGCTGAAGAATATTGACGGCCGAACCTCAGGCGTAAGCGCTACATTACAAGTGGGTGCCGATATTGTTGTCAATATCAATGAAGACAGCGATCTTGTCATTCATATGACGGGTACATTCGTGCAGGAGATGAGCCTAGACCTCGGTATCAATGGGGATATGAAAGGGCACTGGCTGAAAAAGTGGGGAATTCCTTACTGGTACAGCATTGATGATTATGTAATTACGGCGAATCTGGATGCTTATAGCTATACCGGGATGAACATCACCGCAGAGATAGCTCTTGTTGAACACGATAAGTTAAATGATGCACTGAATGACTGGGTGGGCGAGAAGAACGCAGGCAGGTTGGGAAAGGTTCAGAACATTGCGACACAGATTAAAGCGGTAATGGCGGGTGTGCAGGATACTGCCGTAGATGCGGAATCATTGAAGGAAAAGTATCAAGAGATGTTGGAGCAAGACACGGAGTGGGTTCCGTTAATCAAGAAAGAGCTTTTTGAAAAGAGCGTACGCGTGGCTTTAGGTATTGTGGAAGTCAAATTTGAAGCGGAGTTTGTGGTCAGCGCCCAGGTGAACCTGACGGTGGGGGCAGATTTCTACTATAAGATGGCCAAGCGCTACTCGGTTAGCTTGCGCGTATTGAGTTTCAGTGGTTCGAGCAATACGGTCAGCTTGCCGGGAGACGGAGATTACCAATTTACCTTCTATGTGATGGGGACGATCGGTTTACGAGCTGGTATTCATATGGAGGTCAAAGCGGGGATTGGAAGCGTCAAGTTGAATAGTATCGGGCTTGCTGTAGAACCCGGTGTGTATGTGAATCTTTGGGGCTACTTCTATTATCAATTGAAGAATATTAGCGGGGTGAAGACCACGAAGTCTTTAGGTGCCCTGTTCGTCGAGATTGGCATCTATTTGGAGGTCGAACTCGGCGCTCAATTAGGAGATGGAGCGCTCTCAGGTGGAGTGGAGCTGGTCGATGAAGAGTGGCCACTGTATACGATTGGAGAAGAACAGAACGTCTACGACTTCGCCTATCCACAGGATAAGTCGCTCAAAGTGAACATGGCGGGTTCTGCGTCATCCATCGCTGTACCGGAGTTGTGGGTCACGATGAATACCTTTGATTTGAAGACAGGCGATACGGATGAACAGGCGTATGATCGCTCGAATTTCGATATTCAGGTGGACAATCCAAACTTCAAGTATGACGCAGCAAACGGGATGATTGAAGTGGTGGACAAGAACATTCAGGTGAGTGATGGCAATCTGGTTATCACCTGGAAGGGGGCACCGGCGTCGTTCATGTCCGAGCCACTCAAGCGTACGATTCAGTTAAGCTGGCTTGCCAGAGTGGGTGACTACATCCTTCAGCTGGATCCACAGAACAGCGGAGTGACCCAGGTTGTGGCGGCTCCTTATAACGCGCCAATCAGCGTGGTCACCCCGGTATATCCAGGATACACCTTTGACGGCTGGTATACGGCCGCTTCCGGCGGCACGAAGATCACGATTCCGAACCGAATGGCTGCGGAGGATCGGAAACTGTACGCGCACTGGATTGCGAACAAGAATACGCCGTATACGGTTGAGTATTATGTGCTAGACCCGAACAGCAGAATACAGGCTCCGCCTGTGGATACTGAAAATAGGACTGGAACAACGGACACAGAGATTCGAATTAGCTCCGACAGGTTTAAGGAGCAGGGCTATGCGACCGGAACGGTAAGCGGCGTATTAATCAAGGGAGACGGCTCGACAGTCGTAAGAGTTAATTACTATCCCGAGAATCGAAAGATGACCTTCGTTGGGGGTTATGCCGGTGCGCCCCAAATCTCGCTAACGGAAGCCGTTGGCAAGAACATTGCTGCTCGTATACCTGTGCCGACAAGGCAGGGATATACGTTTGCCGGTTGGTCGCCAGAAGTTCCAAGTACAATGCCGATTGAGGATACTACGTATACAGCGAAGTGGACGGGGAGAGAGGGTACGCCTTATCAGGTCGTGTACTTGCTGCAAAATATCGGAAGTGACACCTATACGGTTGCAGATACGGAATCGTATCGTGGAGTTACGGGTACCGAGGCGAATTTGGCGGATGTCAAGCCGAGATCCTATGATGGCTTCGTGCGGGACGACAGCATTTCGGTACTGACGGATCTAATCACGAGCAACGGCAAAACGGCGTTGAAGGTATATTATAAGCGTGATGTATACCAAATGACGGTTGATTATAACGGTTCTGGGGCAACAAATAAAACGGATAATGTTCCTTTCGGAGCGACGATGCTGTTGCGTCTAGGCACTCCGACATGGCAGGGATATAGCTTTACGGGTTGGTCGCCAACGCCTCCGACCACGATGCCTGCTGAAGATGTCCAGTTTACCGCTCAGTGGGCAATTAACGACTACACTGTAAATTTCGACAGTAACGGTGGGTCCGAAGAAGTGCCGGCTCAGACTGTAGGGTTTGGCGCCACGATTAGTACGCCGACTGAACCGACGAAAGATGGTTATGTATTCGGCGGTTGGTACAGTGATAACACGTTGACGAATGCTTACGACTTCGCTGCAGCGGTGACGGCGGATCTCACACTGTATGCGAAGTGGCTGATCCCTTACACGATAAGCTTCGAGAGTAATGAAGGATCGGTAGTAGATGCCCAAACAGTGAATGAAGGCGTCAAGGCTATGGCTCCTGCCCCTCCGACGAAAGACGGCTATGTGTTTAGCGGCTGGTACAGCGATAGTGAGCTAATGAACGCCTACAATTTCACGACTATGGTGGTTACGGGAGACCTGACATTGTACGCGAAGTGGACGGTATATGTACCGATTACCTACACTGTAACTTTCGAGAGTAACGGCGGATCGTTGGTCACAGAACAGACTGTGAATGAAGGTGCCGTGGCTACTGCTCCTGGCGCTCCGATGCTGGAAGGGTATACGTTCGATGGCTGGTATAGCGATAGCGAATTGATAATACCTTATGGTTTCACGGAAGGTGTAATGGCGAATGTGATGCTGTACGCGAAGTGGACGAAGAACAGCTACACAGTGAGCTTCAACAGTAACAACGGATCATCGGTGAGCAGTCAGTCCGTGAGTGAAGGTGACACGGCAACAGTTCCTGACGCACCGACCCGTGCAGGGCATGTATTTGAAGGTTGGTATAGTGAAGCAGGTCTGAATGAAGCCTACAGCTTCACGACACCTGTGATGAATAACCTCACATTGTATGCGAAATGGACGGCTATTTACACGGTCACCTTCAACAGTAACGGCGGATCACTGGTGGCTGAACAGAATATGCAAACCGGCGGTAATGCTACGGAGCCTGCCGTACCGACGAGGGACGGTTACGTGTTTAACGGTTGGTACAGCGACGCTGGACTGAATGAAGCCTACAGCTTCACGACATCGGTGACGGGTAACCTCACGCTGTACGCGAAGTGGACATTTAACAGCCGCACGGTGGACTTTGACAGTAACGGTGGAGCAGCAGTAGGTAGTCAGACGGTGGTTACTGGCGACAAAGCTGTGGCACCTGCTGCGCTGAAGTGGGCAGGGTATCGATTTGAAGGTTGGTATAGCGATCGCGATCTGGAGAGCGCCTACGACTTCATGACGCCGGTGACGTCAAACATCACGCTGTACGCGAAGTGGACGATGACATCTTGGCTGCAAGTGGGTGACGAGCTGGAATTGAATAGCAAATCCAATATCGTCTTCGACAGTCAAGGGACGCCTTACATGGCTTATATAAAGGACAATAACGAAGTATCTGTGGTGCAATATAAGGGAGGCACGTGGCAGCCCGTTGGCAATCAAAGCGATCTTGAAAAAGCGGGAGGATTGGGGAGCTCAGCTATATCTATCGGAATAGACAGTAAGGACAAGATTTATGTTGGTTATAAGAATAGCTCAGGTAAAGTAAGCTTTAAGAATTACAATGATGAACATAAGTGGTGGAGACCATTAACTGCTTACCCTGATTTTTATTGGAATGACGGAAAGAACAGTAGAAAAGTGGATACAGTTAAAGACAGCTTCTTCATTACCTTTGATAAGGATGATAATCCTTTTCTGATGTTTAGAGGTGTTTTGGTCGGTAACGCTGCAGAACCGTCAATGCTCATGTCATGGAGTTATCATCAAGGTAGTGGATGGAAACAAGAAGCGAGACTAGAGGCATTCGCAGGTCTAAGAGCCTTCCTCGCACCATTACCAAACAACGGCATGTATTTATTTGCTCCATTCAGGTCATCTAGTATCCCTGTGGCAACAGGATATAGCTTGGCAGATGGATCATGGAAACAATTAGATCCTAAATTATATTCATATCGAATAACTCCGAATATGGATGCTGCATCTGCGCTTGATCCATCTGGCGTACCTTATATGATCTATCTTAGCAACTCCAATGGTGTTGAAATGTGGAAATATCCGCACTCGACTCCGTCAGAAGATACGACATGGGAAAAGGTGAATACTTCCGGATTCTCGGTCGGTACATCTCAAGAAGGAAGCATGGATATGGCCTTTGACAGCGAAGGAACGCCTTACGTTGCTTATCGAGATGCAGCAGACGGCAACAGGGTGACTGTGTTGAAATATGAGAACATGGATTGGAGACCGGTAGGGTCTGCCGGATTCTCCAATGATGACGCTCTGGAGCTAGATATTTTCATAGACAGCACTGACCACGTTTATGTGAGTTATAAGGAACAAGGTAAAATGAACGTGATGAAGTTTGATCCTAATTTCAAATAACTTTTATAGATCAACTGGCAGAAGAGCCTACTCCCATCGGAGTAGGCTTTTTTGCATATATTACATAACTCACTATATTTCATGCAGCGTTTGTGTCTCTGGGAAGTTATGCACACCCCATTTGCAGATTTCCTCCAGAATGGGCATTAGACTTTTATCTCGGTGGGTTAAGTAATACTCCACTTTGGGCGGGGGTTGATCGTACTTGACTCGTTTTATCACACCTTCACGTTAACCGCTTCTTCAGTTCTGAACCCTGAAAAAACGGCCTTTCCCAAGATTTAAATTGTAGGTGTAGGTGGCTAATCCTCATCTCCAATTATTTTGCTTAGAAATTGGTTCGCCCAAACGTGGCATCACTCTTCACTGTTGAGCTGCTGGATGCATTGATGGCATCGAGCTGTAACACGTAGTCATAATGACGGATGTAATATCCGGGCTGACTGTACGATTGAAGGGATACTTTGGTGCTATCAGCCCAACCAGGACTGCTTAGGAACGTAGCATCTCCCTTATAGGCGGAGGTGTCGGCATAAGCTTCAAGTACAATTTTATTGCTGGTGTTGCGCTTCAAGAAGTAGCCTGGGAAGTTGATGGACTCCAGTGAAATTCCCGTGGAGCTGGCAAGGCCTGGTACGACGCGGAACTGTGAATCCAGAACAGGAGAGACGTTGGCATCCACGCGAGCGGTGTAATTGGCATGGCGGATGTATCGATCCGGAACGTTGTGTGAACTGAACCGGCTGTAACCTGTGGCTTCTGGTGTTGCAGGACCCAACATTTTGACCTCGTGCAGGGTTGGGGTGTACCAGTTCCCCGGATTATTCCACAAGACGGCGTTCACCATATTGATCCGTACATAACGGGCAGTGAAATGCACGGCATCCGTGGTGAAGCCATAGGTCAGATTATTGGTGCGATCCAAGGTGGAGTAATTAACTCCATCTTTGCTAATTTCAATTTTGTATTTGTAGTACCCTTCGGAACCTTTATACATAAACCAGGACGTGTCGATCTCGGTGATCGTCTTTGGTGCGCCGAAGTCCACCTGCCACCAGGCAGGCCAGCTATTGGAGGAAGCCACCCATGAAGTCTGGTAGTTGCCATCATTGACGTTGGATGCAGACGAACCGGAGGCTGTGGAGCTGGCGGTAGCTGTTTTGCCTTGTGCATGATTGACGAGAGCAGGCGGTGTTACTACACCTGTTACTGCATCGATATTCCATGTGGTATACCATTCCAGTGATGCTGTTCCGCTCGAATCATTCAAGGTTAGTGGCAGCCAGATATGTTTGTGCTCTCCGAGGTTCATCGGATTCCAGCGATCCGCCATGTAGATGTAGGATGTGGTGTTGCTGCCTGTAATCGTGGCAATATCATGAATCTGCGAACCGAAGGCAGATGGATTGCCATATGGCGTAAGCGCAGTCCATGGACCCGTCATGGAGGTTGCTGTAGCATAAGCACCCTGATTCGGATACCAGCCAGCGGCTTGGGAGGTGAAGAGGTAGTAACGGTTTCCTTTTTTCACAACAGCAGGTGCTTCACGGTAGGCGTTCTCGAACAGCCAGCCCTCGAAGGACTGTATTCCGGTGTAACTTGCATTCATTTTAAAAATAGCCATCGTATCATTGGCACCGCCATTCTTGCGTGAAGCAGTAGCCAGATAACCGGTGCCATCTGTATCAACAAAGACGGTCATGTCACGGGATTCATAATCCAGCGGTCGGAAGCTGCCCTCATAGGTGAATTTGCCATTCGGGGTATTGCTTGTTGCGACCGCTACACGCCCGAGGTTGTAGTCCGTTCCATTCTCATAGTGTGCCCAGAGCACATACTGGTTGGTTGATGAGTTATAGATGACTTTGGGGCGTTCAATTTTGCTGGAGGCCAGCTCGGTTGCGGAATCTTTTGTCAGAATGGCGTTGCTGAAAGTCCAGTTCTTCAGATCAGTGGAGGTGTAGACGTTCACGCTGTCAAACCTGCCGCCCACCGCATGTTCACCGTACAGATAATACGTCGAGCCTACCTGCAGAATGTTGCCACTATTCGCATGGATGGGGTTGCCTGCGGTATCGAGCCAGTCGGTACCGTTGGTTATCGTGACACTTGCTGCGCTTGTTCGTTCAGGATGAAGTCCAAACAGGGTGAACGTGAGTGCAAAGACCAGAAACCAGACCGCTTTCCTGTTACCCATTACATACACCTCCCGAAAGATATCAGATTAAATGTAGCGCTTTCATTTATATTGTAGTTGGGTCAGACTCTTTTTCAAGTGAACAATCCATCCATTGCTGAACAAACCTTCATTTCATCGTGGCTGAGCGGTGAGAGCGGAGGAAATGTTCCTAAATGTCATGTACGATGATGTAGAGAGGATCAGGTACACACGTTAAAATAAAGCTAGACTGAATTCACATCATGGTTGGAGGGTGGACCGTCATGAACAAGTTTATTGTAGATGAAGACCTTCAGGTGATATTGCATAATGACGAGGATGGAACGAACACTCCGATTAAGGGAGGCATTACTGCTCAGGATTTTGAAGTCATCTCTACGTATCAAAAGGGATGGTTGACCTTCGCCTATCTGCGTGATCGTCAGGGAATATGGTGGTTCAATGCTCGCAAGAACAAGGCGAGTTTGTTCAGCAAGGATACGGAAGCTTTTCGTGTGATCGATGAAGATTACTGCTGCGACTCACAGTACGTATATCTGGAAGATCAGGTCGTGCCTGACTCCGATCCGGAAAGCTTTCGGCTATTGCCGGATACGCCCTACTTTGCTCAGGACCAACATTATTTATATGTGAAGAGCAACACGCATTTTCATCTATTTGAGGATATAGATACGAATGCTGTAATTGCTCATCATGACTATTGCACCGATAAAGACCATTTGTTCCATATGTCCAGTTCTCTTCGCTATGCGAATGGGGAAAAGGATGAGGTGAGGGCATGGCTGCAAGAACATCATCCCGACGTACCTGGCTGGTGGCATGATCATTATGCCCACAGTGCAGAAGGTGCTACGCTGCTCAAAGGCAATTGGGTTGAGACGCAGTCGTCCATTTTTTATAGAACAGAATGGGGCGATACGTATCGTCGAGAAGCGAAAGGTGTATTCAACCTTGTTCGTGGAGCAGACGGGTCTACCTTTGAACCGTTGGACGAGCAGTTTGCACGGGACCGGGAACGTGTTTATTTTCAGTGGCGTACTGTAAAAGGAGCAAACCCGGATACGTTCCAGTCACTAGGTGGACCCTTTGGTCGTGATGGCAAACATGTGTATTACAATGGTTACCGTGTGGATGGAGCTGACGCTCAGCATTTTGAAGCTTATGCCGGGACGGAGCATCTTGGACTTTCCAAGGATCAGCAACATGTGTATCGTGCCGAGGTTGTTCGGACAAGTCAGCCCTTCGGTCATCCGGACGATGTGCTTCAGATCATTAAGGGGGGAGACGCAGCGACTTTTGAGTTAATAACGCCTTCCGGCAGTTGGGCGGTGGATGCCAATCGTGTGTATCTATGGGGTAAACCAAATAAACATATGGATCGAGTCAGCTTTACACATCTATTTGATGCGGATCCCCAGAGTTGGGCCACGGATCAGAATGGTCTGTATAATGCCAATGGAAACCGCACGGTAAAGGGTATGAGCGGTAGTACATTTGTCATGCTGAATCAATATTGGGGTAAAGATGAGCGTGTGGTGTTCAGCTTTGTGACGGGTGGGGTTTATAAGTCGGGAGATGCAGCGACGTTTATGGTTACGGATGATATCGGGGGCGCCGAAGATGCGCTATTTCGGTATACGGTGGAAGGCGGTACAGTGCGGAAAAAGAAGAGGTAATGAAAAAAGGGATGGTAGACTTAGAAAAGAGTCCACTATCCCTGTTTGAATTTCTAGTTATTTGACCGTGTTTAGCAAACTATTTATGACCTTTGCGAACCTTAAGCTGCATCTTTTTGATCGTTATGTTTTGCATGAGCTCCAGTACGAGAGGGCCTTTGCCGTTCAGGATCTCTACATCCGTTACATTGTCCTGAATGGTAATGATCCCGATGTCTTCTGCGGTTACCCCTTCGAGCTTGGCGATGGTACCTACAAAGTCAACGGCACGAAGTTTCTTCTTCTTGCCTCCGTTGAAGTTCAGCTTCATGATCTGTTGGTTCAGCTGTTCACGCTTGTCTTTTTTGCGTTCAGGCACAATCTTCAATCGTTTCTCAAAATCTTCTCTGCGGCGATCTACAGCTTCTTCAGAAGGTGCTTTTACAACAGGGATTTCGAATCCAATATAGGATTCAATCTCGGCGAGACGTCTGCCATCTTTCGGTGTAATCAACGTAATGGCTTTACCTGTTTTGCCTGCGCGACCCGTACGGCCTGTACGGTGAACATATCCCTCTTTTTCCAAAGGAATATCGTAGTTGATGACATGGGTAATATTCGTGATATCAATACCACGTGCGGCTACATCCGTCGCGATCAGATAGCGGAATTGTCCGCGTCGGAATGCGTTCATTACTTCGATCCGCTCATCCTGCTCCATACCACCATGGATACGATCTGCTGGGTAGTCAAGATCAGCCATAACCCGGAACAGTTTATCCACATTCTCCTGCGTACGGCAGAACACAATGCAGCTATCCGGATTTTCCACAATGAACAAGTCTTGAAGCAGTGCGGTTTTGTTCACCTCGGGTACGTTAATCACAGCATGTTCAATCGTGGCTGTTGTCAGTCCACTTGCCTTGATCTCGATCTCTACCGGTTTGTTCATGTATTTGCGTGACAGCTTGGCTACATCTTCAGGGAATGTAGCGGAGAACAACATCGTTACTCGCTCCTGCGGCAGTTTCTGAATGATGGACTGTACCGTCTCAATAAAGCCCATATTCAGCATCTCATCGGCTTCGTCAATGACGAGATACGCGATCCGTTCGAGTGGTAGCGTGCCTCGTTCGATATGATCCAGTACCCGACCTGGTGTACCAACAGCCACGTGGGTTCTTTGTTTTAACTCTGCTTTTTGGATATGAAAAGGGGACTGTCCGTATAGTGCGGTTGCTTTAATACGCTTAAAGCGGCCGATATTCGTAATATCTTCGTTAACCTGCAAAGCCAGTTCCCGGGTTGGTGTAAGAATCAAAGCCTGTGGCTTATTCTCATTCCAATCCACCAGCTCACAGAGCGGAATGCCGTAAGCAGCTGTTTTACCACTACCTGTCTGTGATTTGACCACAAGATCCTGATTCTCTAGTGCTACCGGAATAACTTTGGTTTGAACCTCGGTTGGTGTCTCATAGCCCAGACTGTCCAGTGCTTTTACGATCTCTTCACCAAGTCCATAATCTTTAAATTGTTGCTCGCTCATCGTTTACCTCTTTTGCGTTAGTTTTTGTACAATTATTGCACCGTACATTTATCGTATACCTCTTCATTATACTCTATATGCAGGCAGGCTAACGGAGTAAATGCTTCAAGTGTGTAAATTGTTTTCATCATTTCCGATTTTAGTAGCAACCACCCGTTGCTGTTCGTATGTGTATCATAACGTTCCACGTGAAACGAAATGTATCGGCGTATATGCTTGGTGTTAATGAATGACCATCTTCACAGCCGTGGTTTGGGGAGGGTAAGATTGATTGATAAATCCACCGATCCACACTTCTGCACTTCGACCAACGAGTGTCTCATCCAAAGAGACGGTGACAATCTCTTCTTCGATGATGAGTTCGGCGTCCTTGCTGAGCGAGACCCAAATCGGTCCAGAATCAACACCGCCATCTTCTTTATTCTCGATGAGTACCTGACCTCTTTCTTCCTCAAAATCCGTAATAATTCCTCGTACATGTGGCTTCTCTTTCCCTTGTTCCTCGGATTTATCTGCGCATCCGAACGTTAGCAGAAGCAAGATAAACGGGAATACGAATAATCTTCGTAAAATGGACATCGAGTTGCTCACCTCCTTTTTAATACATCTATAAGTATGGACGGTCTTAGAGACATCAAAGTTCCTTTACATCAATGGAATAAAGAACAAAAATCACTCCATTGAGGCTGGAACTGGAAAATGGGATATGGTAGCATATGGGTACCCGTAAAAAAGCTATAGGATAATCAATCGTATATTACACGTATGTCGCTAGTCATGAAAGAATTTTTATAATAGTGGTACTTTTATATACTACGTATTACCCGGCCGGAGCGAGTACAACCGAAATTTTAATGGACTGCACAGACATGGATGTCTGTGTTTTATTTTTTTATCAGGAAAAGGGGGATAAGATATGCCGCGAGTCAAGAGGACATGTTGGTTGTTAAGTATCGTACTGGCTCTGGTCAGCCTATCCGGGTGCTCGTCCCCTTTTTACGAATCGTTTAATGCCGCAGGGAGCAGGTTATCCTCTGATCGAATGAATGAACTCCGCAAGGAATATCCGCTATCCACTGGCGTCCCCGCGACGATTAACATGAGAGAAGTTAGCTTCAATGAGGTCATGGCGTTTGGGGATGGGATCGTTGTGGCGGAGGTCGTGAAGGTGTTGCCGAGTTTTCGTGTGGAGCTATCGACTAAACCCGGTACGCCTGAACGAAAGGTGGCTGATAAGGATAGGGCTAATGGAATCACATCCTACCAACCTGAATTCATCTCTTATCAGGTGAAGGTAAATGAAGTAGTAACAGGAGATGATGTACCCGAGGATACTTTTTTATTTTACAACGCTGACTTCGCAGGTGTGGAGCCTGAACTTAAACCAGGTATGAAGATTATCGCTGTAGTCAAAAAGGGGACGACCGGAGAACAGCAGGGAGGATATTCATTCACTCGCTACGGCACGTACTATATTGTCGATGATGACTACGTACTTGCCGCCTACGAGGGGGAATCGGAGGAATTGCGTGATTTTATGGAACAAACGAATGGCATCCAGCTGGACGCTTTTATGGATAAAATCAAGAACCAACCACAAGGCTAAATGACTTCATTCCCCTAGAGCAGTAGAGGAAGGGCCATACGCATAACCATTCGTTTAACATAACAAAGGGCGATCCCGACCATGATATTCATGGGAGAATCGCCCTTTTTCTTTTTCGTTAAGCGTGGTGCGTCACGATTGTATCTATTTCAAAATACTTACATATTTCCCATATACAAATGATACACGTCCATCCAGCTTCACTTTTACCCAGCCATACTTGTCTGTACTGATCACCTCAAGCACAGTGCCCTTTGGTACCGCAGCAACAACTTTGGCTTTGGATGAAGCGCCAGCGCGTACGTTCAGGTAAGCCGCAGTAACCTTGGCTTGTTTGCCTTTGGTGACAGTTCCTGGTTTACCCGTGCTTGGTGTGGATGGTTTACCAGGTTTCGACGTGCCTGGAGTTGGTGTTGGTTTTGGTACTGTTGGCGTTGTCGGCTTCTCAGGTGTAGGAGTAGTTGCTTCCTCACCACTACCTACTGCTTTCCGAGCCTTGTTCAGCTGTTGATAGAATGCTCCCTTGTTTTTCACGCCTGCGAATTGTGCCGCACTCACATCTGCTTTGGCAGATAGCGTATCAATCTCTTCCTGAGTCACCGCATCCAAAATGTTAATGGAGGCAATGTTGGTGTACTTGCCATCTTCCGTTGTTGGCACAGACATAATGCCATCGTTAACTAACTCCACCACATCTGCACGTTCCGGTGCAGTCAGGTCTACGCCGGTGATTTTCCAGTTGTGTTGAATCTTCGGTTCGTAGACACCATTCATGACATCTTTCAGATAAGCGATGGACAGGTTGCGAATCGTACCTTGAATCTCACCAAATGCCGAGGCGTCCTTGGAGGACCAGAGCTGCTTGAACTTACGCCCTTCCATGGCGCCGCCTTTGGCAATCAGGGCTTCCATCCGGTAGGCATTCATACCGAGCTTCAGCGTATCGTCTTCTTTGACAACGGATCCATTGCTGTACTTGAGATTTGTAATCCGACTACCGTATGGCTTGGTCAGGTCAATCTCATATGTTACGCCGCCGAAGAAATCATCGGTGCTGTATTTGGAAGCACGTCGTTTCGGATCAAAGCTGACGGTCACATCACCCGGGCGTGCGGAGTTGAAGTACCCCGCAGACCACTCCATATAATCCATTAGATCGCGTCCGGTTACTTCATATACGGTCACTTCACCAAAGGTGTATTGGTAGTTGAATGCAATATCCTTTTTCTTAATCGGGCCTACATCCAGCTTGGCTTTGTCGTTATCAATCTGATGCGCGACCACATCGGCATCACTGTAATGCAACATCACTTCGGTGAAAAAATCAGACAAAGGTGTTTCCTGGATCTGCACCGCAGGTATACCCTTAATCTCATCAGCAGGGACCAGGTTCGTTCCTTTCAGTTCAGCCACTTCAATGTTGGCATCGGCACGAGCGAACTCGTGGAATGGGTGCAAAGTCTCTTCCAGCGCAGGATCGGAGACTTCATACGTTCCGTCTGCTGCTTTTACAGCGAGTGCTTGAGCTTCTTTGCTTTTCAGCACAACTTTGTCGCCGTCTTTTTCAAATGTCAGATCGATTCGTGAAATATGTGAGCCATATTTATTCGGTTCGGAGATCAATACGCCGTTAACCGTTTGGGATTCAATCAAAGTATGCATGTGTCCGGCAAAAATGGCAGCCAGCTCCGGGTTGGCATTGGCGATATCCGTCACTCCGGTTCCCGGATTACCGTTCTCGTTGTCCAATCCCATATGCATGAGTCCAACCATGACATCGACTTTGCCTTTCAGCTCAGCAATGGCCTTTTTGGTCTCTTCCACAGGATCTTTGACGATGATGCCGTCCAGGTGATCCGTGCCTTTTTCAAATTCGGTAATCATAGGTGTGTTCATTCCGATAACACCCACTTTGATTCCGTCTTTCTCGATAATCGTATAGGCAGGCATGTAGCGGTCGCCGTTTTCTTTGAAAATGTTACCCACGAGAGGCTGTCCATTGAATTGGGAAGAGATCTTCTCCAGTACGTCCAGTCCAAAGTTAAACTCATGGTTACCCATAACCCATGCGTCATATTTCATTTCGTTCATTGCAACCATCATGGGAGATTGAGGTTGATCATTGAACAACTCAGCCGAGTTATCCTGAATCATGTCTCCTGCATCCAGCAGGATCGTATTGGGATTCTCCGCACGGACTTTTTTCACAATGGTGTAGAGCTGTGTCATGCTACCGGTTGGGTTTGGACCGTCCAGAGCATAGTCCCACGGCATGAATCGACCATGTATATCCGATGTACCCAGCAACGTAATCTTGGTCTCCTTGTCTGCCTCAGCAGCCTGAACCGGAGTGGAAGCAAACGGGGCGAACAAAATGGAGGCACATAAGAGGAAAGATAAAGGCCATCCGGCGAAACGTTTCGTTGAAATTTTGCGCATGTTGTAATCTCCCTTGTTATCTAGTGTGTGTAAAGATATGTATCATTTCATACTAGATAAACATGTGGTGAATGTAAACTCCAATGTAAGAGTTATGTTGGATTTAAGTGAGTGAATCTATAAATAACTTCAGAAAAAGCATTTAAATCTATTTTTTTACAATAAAATACTATAATTTGACAGGTGTTAAAAACCAAAATTATCCAGTAAAATGATGTTTGTAAGCGCTTTACAAAAAAGAATACTAAGGAGGAAAATCATTGATTAAGTCTAAGTGGTTCAAAACAGTCGGCTCACTGGCATTGGTAGGGATTCTCGCTGCTTCTGTTGCGGTTGGTAGTGTGAGCGCTGGTCTGGCGAAAGGTAGCAAATTTCTGGGCAATATTATTGCCAACCAGGTTCCTTCGAATTTTAGTCCATATTGGAATCAGGTAACTCCGGAGAACTCAACCAAGTGGGATGCTGTTGAAGGCACACGCAACGTAATGAATTGGGGCCAGGCGGACATGGCCTACAACTATGCTAACAATAACGGATTTCCGTTCAAGTTCCATACGCTCGTATGGGGAAATCAACAGCCAAATTGGATTAACAGTCTCTCAGCCGCAGATCAGAAGGCTGAAGTGACACAATGGATTAAAGCGGCAGGACAGCGGTATTCGAAGTCTGCCTTCGTTGATGTGGTGAATGAACCTCTGCATGCGAAACCATCCTATCGCAATGCCATTGGTGGAGATGGGGCAACGGGTTGGGATTGGGTTATCTGGTCATTCCAACAGGCGAGACAAGCCTTCCCTAACTCTAAATTGTTAATTAATGAATATGGTATTATCGGTGATCCTGCTAAAGCGGACCAATATATCCAGATTATCAACCTTTTGAAAAACAGAGGTCTAGTTGATGGTATTGGAATCCAGGCGCATTACTTCAATATGGACAACGTTTCTGTGAACACAATGAACACGGTACTGAACAAGCTTGCGGCTACGGGGCTACCAATCTATGTATCCGAGCTGGATATGACAGGTGACGATAATACACAATTGCAACGTTATCAGCAGAAATTCCCTGTGCTGTGGAAACACTCTGCTGTTAAAGGTGTGACGCTGTGGGGTTACAACCAGAATCAAACCTGGCAGGCTGGTTCCCACTTGGTCAATAGCAACGGTACAGAACGTCCGGCTATGCAATGGCTGAGAAACTACCTGGCGAACAATCCTTAAGCGTGCGTTTGCACGAATCTGAGCTTCCTTTGTAAATCCGGTAATCATATAACACCAAATAGCGCCTGTTCTACATGTTAAGCATGGGAATATGGCGCTATTTGTGTTAGTGCTTTCTCTCAACAGTGTTCGGCAATTTATGGTGCAGGGAAACATTTAATTTTAATCCAAACCAATACAAAAGCGATCAGCGCAAATATCATTCCGCTCCAGATCAGTTGATGTATTCCCAGGTTTGCGATGAACCATCCGCCGATAGCAGTACCCAGGGTAATACCGAGGTTAGAAAAGGATACATACAAGCTGTTGCCGAATTCAGGCGCGTCCTGCGCTTCAGCGGTTAACCAGGTTTGGCTTACAATTAATCCTCCTGAATGCACGGATGCCCAGAGGATGACTACAATAACCATCCACATGAAGTGGGGACCGGCCCAATAGACGAGTGCGTAAGCTGCTACATACAGCAGGGGGAACATGAGGACAGTGCGGACCACGCTCTTACGCAGAAACTGTCCAAACCCCAAATTTCCGATGATCATGACGACACCAAAGACGGTCAGCATGACACTGATCCATGATCCGCTCATGTGGGTGACCTGTCCAAGATACTCGGCGAAATAGCTGTACACGGAGAACATGGCGGCGAATATAAAAATGACTGCGGCAACATTCAGCCATAATCCAGGTTTGCGCAGAATACCGAGCTGCTTGCCATAGGACATCTTTTCCTTCACGGGCATCGAGGGTAGCCAGATCCATATGCCGATCAAAGCGACCACACTGACCATCGCTCCAAACAGGAAGGCGATTTCGAGGGATAGGCGTTCAGCAAGATACGATGTGAGTGGCACGCCCAAGGCAAAGCCCGCGGTAACTCCGGTGAATACTTTGGCGACGGCCTGACTGCTTTTCTCTGCCGGAACAAGTTGGGCACTGGTGACCAGGGCTACGGAAAAGAAGACGGGATGGAATAACGCGGGAATGATACGGAAGATAAGCATGGTATCAAATGTTGTGGCGTAGGCATAGACCACGTTTGAAATGGCAAACATCAGCACAGCGGCTAAAAGGATAATTTTGCGATTCATCCCGGATGCCAGCAAGGTGAGAAAAGGGCCCGCAATGGCTACGACTAGCGCAAATATACTGACCAGCCAACCTGCCTGTGCAGCCGTAATGTTGAATTTATTCGCAACCTGAGGCAGTACCCCCACAATTCCCATTTCTGTTGTAATAATCCCGAATACCCCGAGTGCCAGAATCAGGATAAGGAGTGGATTGACCTGTTGTGATTTCATGCAAAGCGTACCTCCAATAAATTTAAATATACAGAAAAGTAGATATATTGTGTCGAAATGAGCCTGCCTTGCCTCCTATAATATGATGGACATGAGAGTAAGTTCTCTGGATTACATTATATCTATATTTATAGATTTGTAAATATAAAAGGTGAAACGTCATTTCTTTAAGTTGTCTTCGGTTTGTGTTCTACAGTAGCAATAATGGTGACATTAGGCATTGAATGGCCCATGAAAAATAGCGCCGGCCCGGGGAATCCTTGGGGCCTGACGCTATTGATGTTCGCGTTTTTAACGATGTGTTGGATTAGTTATTTCGGATGAATAACCATGCTGTTGAATGAATCGGCTTCCAGCTCCATGTGTAGGGTCTGTCCTTCTTCAAGGGTTAGATACAGGTCACGACGGTCCTGGAATGGATTGTTGATGACAATAACGAGACTGTTATCCGGGTTGCGAAAGGCAACGGATTTCCCGCTCCACGCGCCTGACAGACCGACTCTTCGAGCACCAGGAACAATATGATGCGCGAAGTGTTTCATCACATAATACTCCGGGTTACGAGTAACCTCCTTATTGTCCAGATCTATCGTAATCATGGAGTTCTGCTCCCAGCCCCATGTGCTACGGCCTTTGGGTTCCAGAACCATGTTCCAGTAGATGTACGCGTTCACTCCGTTGCTGAAGTAGTGCTGATAGAGATTATATACATACTTGGCATAGTTCCATGAGTTGTTGCCATCACCGCATTCGTTCTCGGTTTGCATATAACGCAGCTCCGGATAACTCGCCGAGGTACGTTGAATCGCATTTTTGCCTGCCCACTGATATCCAACACCTTTGATATAGGAATAGGCCTTTGGATCACTCAGGACAAGCCCGGCGTACTCATCGAAGTCGTTTGTTTTTTTCTTGATTAATTCCTCCCATGGATCCGGGGCGTTGATCGTTCCCAGCCAGATCTCCGTATCCAGACCGTGTTGGTCAAAAGCCGGGCCCAGATAATCGGCAATAAACTCACGAAGCTGCTCGCCTGTCCACATGCAAGAAGGAAATTTCTGATCTGCAATCACTTCGTTCTGCACATGCACCTGATGGATCGTAATGCCTGCGTCACGGTAAGCCTGTACAAACTTTACGAAATACAGGGCGTAGGCCTCCAGAATATCTTTCTCCCAGCGCAGTGTCCCATAGTTAAAGGCTTTGGGCGACTTCATCCACGTTGGCGGACTCCATGGCGAGGCGAAGAATTGCAGGTTCGGGTTATAAGTCAGAGCTTCCTTGATGTAGGGAATCAGGTATTTGAAATCACGATTGATCGAAAAATGTTCCATGGCCACGTCGCCGTCTACCTCGTTGTGGCTATACCACTGCTCTGCATAATCACTTGCGCCGATCGGCAGGCGACAGATGTTAAACTTGTGCTCGCCCTCGGGATGGAAAAGAGAGTGAAATACCTCATGGCGCTGCTCCTCATTCAAGTGGGACAGAGCCATATAACCAAGCTCGTTGAAACATCCGCCAAACCCTTCCACAAGTTGGTGCTGTTCACCTGTCAGTTTTAAGTTAGCGCTTTCATTTGTCGGTATAAAAGATAGCTCTCTCCACGGGCTGTCTTGGGTTGTGGAATAACCAGTGAGCGTAAATGTCATGTGAATTTCCTCCTCGCTTGAACCTCAGTTGTCATATATATTACGTTCAGTATAACAACTCCCACGGCAAAAGAAGATATGCTAAACCGTGTGAAATTTACCCTAATCGAAGATGGAGTATTACGAGTTCGTATTCGCATAGACAGATCGTATGCTGTATTTGCTTGTGATCGGCGATGTCCATATACCATTATCCAATGTCTTAACACAACTGTCATAACACAACAAAATCCCCGCTGATTATTCAGACGGGGACTTGCGCTATGTTTCTCATATTCTCTTATGGCTGTAAATGAACGTGAGACACAACTTAAGGCTGTACACTCTCACCAAGCTGTTTATTTTCAAAAATCAGAATCGTTTTGCTGCTTCCGATGTAACCAACAGAGGTATTGAATTGCTCCGAGATGAAGCGAACCGGTACAAAAGCTTTACCATCTTTCATCAGAAGAGGAGCATCATTGATCGCAAGTGTATCATTCACGACAACTTGTTTGTTACCCACGCTCCAGCGGATGGTCTTATCATTCTGTGTGATCACAGCTTCGCGCGTACCGCTGTTCCAGTTCACACGGGCGTTTAACTGCTCCGAGACAAAACGCAGAGGCACATAGGTCCGGCCTTCATCGATAAAAGGTGCAGCATCCAGTGCGTAAGCACGATCCCCAACATAGGCGGTGGTAGACCCTTCGATTAGACGCTGAAAGCTGCCCTGGGGCGTTCGTTTCTGCTCCCGCACATTCATCCGGTTCAGAAGTTGCATCGTATGACTGCCACTCACAACATCCAGATAATTGTTCTGCACCGTGAGTCCGGCAGGCTCAACCTCTGAGACAGACGTCTGAATACCCGAGGATAACGAGGTAGACGCCGAGATATCCTGTATAACATTTGTCGCTGACTGATCACGGGTAAACGTAAAACCTGCGATCGGTGTCAGATCCCACACCCGGTTGTTGGATAATTTCAACACGTCCAGGCTGGAAAGCTGCCGTAAAGGTTCCAGATCATAGATCTGATTGGACTCTGCATTCAGCTCTGTCAGCCCAGTCAGTTCCTCAAGCCCCTTGAGATGCTGTACTTGGTTACCAGAGATATCAAGTGTCCGAAGGCGTGTCATATGTTCCAGTGGTGTCAGATCCGTGATTTGATTACCTGCCACATTCAGATTCCGCAGTGTATTTGGCAAATCAGCCAGTACGTCCAGCGTCTGAACCTGGTTGTTTGCTACATTGAGTTGTTGGAGCCGGGTTTTACCCATGAGCGGTGTCAGATCGTTAATCGTATTGTTCGAGATCTCAAGCCACTTCAGTGCATCCGCATCCGAGAGGGCCGCAAGACTGGCAATCTGGTTACCGCTGGCGTGGAACGTATGTAATCGGTTGAACCCACGTACAACCTCTATGGAAGAAATGGAATTGTTGCTGATATACAGCCGTCCCAAGTCTTTTAATTCAGTAAGTGCGTCTATGGATGTAATGTAATTATTGCGAACATCGATCTCGCGAAGCTGGGTTAGGTGCGCCAGCGGTGTGAGATCCTCAATCTCATTCCCATATAATCGGAGGTGAGTCAGATTGGTTGCATATTCGAGACCGGACAGGCTGTGAATACCTGCATTGCTCAGATCTACCACCTCAAGTTGCTCCAGATCCGTTGAAGTTAATGGCATATCCAGAGGTTTGTTCAGGATTAACTTCAGTCCGTCCTCCAAAGCGGGATCTTCAATGATTCCCTCGCCCAAGTCCGTAGTTGTGTAAGCCATGGCTTGCCCCGATGCCCCGAGACTCAGGATGAATACTAGAAATAATAGCGTCATTCTTCTCATTGCATGCATTCCCTCCGATTTTTAGAATTATAAAATAATCCGAACAGATTGAGTTAGTTAAGTATAGTATCTACACGATAACAGCGACCGGAAGGTTGTTCTGCCCACGGAGTGTTCAGTGTGAATTGAAGAGTTTAACATATACAGGTTCGGCTCAAAGCACATCTATAGTTATTAACCCGTCAACGGGAAAAAGGAACAAGGAATTTCGTAATGGGTATTTCTCTACTTCTATTCTATATGAAACAAACCCTGCTCTGCACTCTTCAGAGACATGTTTATCAAAAAAAATAAAACATCTCCCGCAGACCCTATTCAACCCACCCTTGAAAAGGGTAAAGATGAAGTAAAGATGCCAATTTGGAGGGGAAGATGTGAGTATGCGCCAAGCCATGATCATTAGTAATCCATCATCAGGTAAGGAAGAGGCCGAGCAGTATGTGTCCCAAGTCAGAGAAATTCTGGAGTCACAGCAGTATGAGGTGGTGGTTAATGAGACGGCCGGGGAAGGTGATGCCACCAACTACTGTCTGAGCGCCTGCAAAGACGGCTGTGATCTGGTCATCTCCATCGGAGGCGACGGTACGCTGCATGAGACGATTAACGGCATGATGGATCAGGATCATCGTCCCCGATTAGGCGTTATACCGCTAGGTACGGTGAATGATTTTGCGCGTGCGCTGAATATCTCGCTTGACCCGGAAGAAGCCATTAGGCAGTTACGTTCGAATCAGACCCATATCGTGGATCTGGGGAAAATCAATGATCGCCTGTTTGCCAACGTTGTGGCTGCAGGTTCTTTGGCAGAAGCTTTGTTCTCCGTATCCTCGGAAGAAAAGTCGAAGTTGGGATCATTCGCATATCTCAAAGAAGGCTTGAAAGACCTGGTGAATACACCAGCCAATCATCTAACCATCGAATATGACGGACAGCTCTGGGAGGGGGAATCGCCACTTTTTCTGGCGGCGCTGACCAACTCGGTCGGAGGATTCGAGAAGTTGTCCCCGGATGCAGAGGTGGACGATGGTCTGATACATTGTTTTGTTGTTCGTAATATCAGTGTGTTCAACAGTCTGACCCTGGGCACCTCCCTGTTATTTGGTAGTCTGAAAGACCATAAGGACGTGGACTATTTTACAGCCAAAGAAGTTCATGTTCGCTCAGACGAAGCCATTCGCACTAATGTAGATGGGGAAGAAGGTCCTGCCCTGCCGATTCATATCCGTGTCCTGCCAAGGCATATTGAGGTCATTATACCGGAAGAAGTATAGTTTATTCTTTTGGATCTATAGGCTGGAATGAAGAACCTATCATTTCTCCATATGAATGTAGGATAAAGCTATTGAAACCGATTGCAGATATATGTCACAATCAAAGGTAAGATACACGATAATATTCGAATATGGAGGGAAAACATCTTGAGAACGATTAAATTGGGCAGCAGTGCACTAGAAGTACCTGTAGTCGCGGTGGGCTGCATGCGGATTAATTCACTAGACGGTAAGGAAGCCGAACATTTTGTTCGTTCTGCAATGGAGGTTGGCGCAAATTTCTTTGACCATGCCGACATTTATGGTACAGGAACATGTGAGGAGATCTTCGCCGAAGCAGTACAGATGAATCCCCAAGTTCGTGAAAATATGATTCTTCAATCCAAATGCGGTATCCGCAAAGGCATGTTTGATTTCTCCAAAGAGCACATCCTGAATTCGGTGGATGGTATCCTTCAACGTCTGAAAACGGAATATCTTGACGTTCTGCTGCTGCACCGTCCTGATGCATTGGTTGAGCCGGAGGAAGTGGCTGAAGCCTTTGATCAACTGGAGCGCGAAGGTAAAGTGCGTCACTTCGGGGTATCCAACCAGAATCCGAACCAGATCGAATTGTTGAAAAAATACGTGAAACAGCCACTGGTAGCCAACCAGTTGCAGATGAGTATTACCAATACCACGATGATTGACAGTGGCATTAATGTGAACATGGAGAACGATGCCGCGGTTAACCGTGACGGTAGCATTCTTGATTACTGTCGTCTGCATGATATCACCATTCAGCCGTGGTCCCCGTTCCAGTACGGATTCTTCGAAGGTGTATTCCTGGGTAGCGACAAGTTCCCGGAATTGAATGCAAAGATCGACGAGATTGCTGCGAAGTATGACGTGAGCAATACAACGATTGCAATCGCATGGTTGCTTCGTCACCCTGCACAGATGCAACCTGTGACAGGCACGATGAATATTGAACGTCTGCAAGACTGTGTAAAAGCAGGAGATGTTCATCTCACTCGTCCAGAGTGGTATGAAATTTACCGTGCGGCAGGCAATATACTGCCTTAAATCCAAGTTATAGTGAGCATGATGACTGCTGAGTCAGTTGAGAACACGAGCCCGTAGATGGCTCGTGTTTTTTGTCTATTTTCAGGTTTGATGCCAGACGTGCTTCCGATATAAAATAAGGATAGGATTGTCCGCTTTAAAAAAGGATTAAAATGGTTTTAATACAAATTAGTTGAAAATATTATATTGACCGATACTTTCTAATTACATATAATTACTTTTGCATACCGATAATCCCGTTTATGTTTTTTATTTTGGAGGGTGGTGTTCGTTTGGAGTCGACAACCACGATACGCGATCACTTGGAAAGTTATCTGAAGCGTGAACAGATGTCCATTAGTCATTTTTCGGAAACGTCAGGGATTAATTCGGGTACGCTCAGCAATATTTTGAATAAAAATCGGCCTATTGCCATGCAGCAGTTGGATCGCATTACTTCCGCCATGAGACTGGAAGAAGGTTACTTCTATGAGTTATACATAGACGAGTGTTTTGTACACGCGACCCCGGACTGGCGAAGACTGGGACCCTTCCTTCATCGCTGTGCCGAGTTGGACAAGTTGGACTGTATTGAAGAGGTTATTCGTCTGATGATGGATAATCTATCCTATATTCCTTTGTTATTTGATGTGGCTGAAGAGTTCTACCAAGCGGGTAAATTCAAACCGGCCATTCTTCTATATGAAAACATTGCTGAAAGCGAGAAAATGCAACATTCCGAGCGGCTTGCACTCTGTCAGTATCGACTGTTCCGGTTGGGACTGACTAATGATCAGCAGCGGAATCTGATTATCGCAGCCCGGTTCGAATATTATGTGGATCGGCTGGATGAGCGCTATCAATTGGATGCGCTTAACGAACTAATTAATGCATTTGCATCACTTCACAGATGGAGTAAAGTTCAGGAACTATCTGAAAAGCTGAAGGTGAAAGCAGCCATCCATTATGAGATGAATGGCCGAAGGAAACAAGAAGAGACCAAACGACCTATCGTTTTTTATATTATGTATGCGTATTTAGCCTGTGGAAGTGCCCACTTCCACTTGAACAACTATGAAATGGCATTGAAGTATGTTGCATTATACTCCGATTACAGTTGGGTGAAAGAGCCTGAACCTGAAGAAAAAGTGGTTATTCATCAGTTTCAGGAATGGGCTGAGGGTAATCGTTATATATATCAATTAATGGCTGGGCAGTTTGAAGTATTACCTGACTACCTCGCGTATATCTCAACGAAGGAAAATGAGATATTTCCAGCGCTTTGTGATATTGTAACGGCTGCTAACCGTTATGATATGAACATAGATCATGTACTCAATCAATATGAGCCATACTTCACTTATCATGAACAGAGAAATCGGATTGGGAAAGTAAGCAAGCAGGTAACCGATGATCGCTACGTTCGTCTTTTAGCTGGATTAGGCACGTATTGTCTTAAAAAAGACAGGTTTGTGGAGGGGTTAGATTTTGTACTGAACAGCTTGAGATTTTCTATTGAAATTAGCGATGGACGAGGTATGCTTAGAGGTGTCGGACTGTTTGAGCAATACAGGGAATATGCGTCTGACACAGCTATACAGCAGTACAAAATCTTGATTGGTGAGGTGCAGAAACTCAATGAAGAGAAAGCTGGCTTTGCTGATAGTTACATGTAGTATAGTGGTGAGCATTGTAGCTCCTGTTACTGGACCTGTCCCGACTGTGGAGAATCCAGACCCTTCAATTTACCGAACAAATGATCACGGTTTAGGGACATAAGCCTGAACCAATGGACGCTTCTGAATTCATTTCAGAAGCGTTCTTTTTTTGTGTATCAAAGTGGAAGAATAAGTATGTCGTATCTCACATGCGCTTTTGATTGGCATAATACACTAAAATATGACAAAAAGGAGGAATACTATGGATCGCCTGGATTTGATATCACGGATCGAAGATGCCAGACAGTTGTTATATCGAATGCATATGGAATACGGCAGTCTGCTTCATCCGGAAGTGATCCAGCAATCCGTAGTCCTGGACGGGCTTATTAATCAATACAACAGAGCCAAGGTAGGAAAGGCGATGAATTAAGTTCGCCTATTTACATTTGCGTTTTTGTATACTATAGTTAGTTACATGAGTAACTAACCGACTAACTGACTAATGAATACGTATGAAAGTTGGAAGCACATGAAATCGACTTTGGATGAATCTCAGCCTATTTTTCATCAGATTGCCACAATGATTATGGACGATATTGTGGAAGGCAGATTGAAGGTGGAAGAACAGGTTCCCTCAACCAATGAACTGTCACGCTTCTACAATATCAATCCGGCTACAGCCCGCAAAGGACTGCAGGAACTCGTGGACAAGGGGATTATATACAAACAGCGAGGTGTTGGAATGTTTGTTGCAAAGGGAGCAAGAGAAGCATTGCTCGTTGAACGGAAGCAAGATTTTTATGAAGAATACATCAAGCCTTTACTTGAAGAAGCCAGACGGATTCACATGAATGAAGACATGATCATTGATCTGATTCGCGGCAAGAAGGATAAGGAGAGTGAGTTATGATTCATATGGAGCAGGTCAACTACAGCTACCAGAAGACGCCCGTTCTGAACCAGGTTACGCTACATGAGAGTGAGCCAATCATTAGTGCAATTTGGGGAAGAAATGGAGCGGGTAAAACAACCATGATGAGTTTACTTGCAGGGCATAACCGCCCGGACAGTGGAACCGTTCAGATCATGGGTCAAGACCCCTATAATAATCTGGTTGCCCAAGAGCATCTGTGCTACATCCAGGAGAATCATCCCCTGGGGAAAAACTGGACAGTTAGTGATATGGTTCAAATGGGACAATATTTTCATCCGCAGTGGAATCAGGATTTGGCTGAACGTTTAATCGATGTGTTCGAACTACCGGCGAAGAAAAAGATCATTAAATTTTCGAAAGGCATGAAGACTGCTGCCCAGATTATATTGGGTCTTGCCAGTAATGCAAAGATAACCATTCTGGATGAACCTACCAATGGACTCGATGCTGAGAAGCGTAAATTCTTCTATAATGCGCTACTGGAAAGTTATGAAGATAACCCGCGTCTGATTCTCATATCCAGTCATCATATTGTGGAGATTCAGCCTTTATGTGAGTCCCTTATCGTTTTGCAAGCCGGAGAGGTGTTGTTAAATCAACCGATGGAAGAGATGCGCGAAAAAGGAGTTCTTCTAACAGGGGGAATTGATGATATTAACCGAGTTACAGCAGGTGTTAAAGTTATAGAGTCTTCCCAGATGGGATCAACTGTAAAAGTGATGATTGATGAGCCCTACTCGAAAATGTGGAAGGATATCGCTCATTCACAGGGGCTTTCCATTGAGAAAGTGACATTACAAGATTATTTGGTTAACAGGACCCGTAATCAAGAGGGGGTTAAACCATGAACGCAGTAAAAGGTACGAACCGACTGATTCGCGATGATATGCGTTTGTTTCTGAGCATATTTTCATCCATCGCTCTAATGCTCGCCGTTGTATATCTGGCCATTGGCTTCATATTTGATGTCTCGTATGCTACGCAACTGTTTGGTCCCATGTACGGAGGGATATGTGCGTTTGCCATCGGGGGAATGATTACACTGTTTCCGGTTGCGATTGGTATGGGCAGTACACGAATTCAATTCATGAAATCCTTCTATATGAACTCGGTATGGATGGTTGCAGGCACCATGGTCATTCTGCATGTGGCGTATTTCCTCATACACCTGCTTCAGGAAAAAGGAATTGTTGACGTAACCCTTTATCAACCAGGCATGTTGTATTCAAACAAATATCATTTTTTATCCTACCTGTGGATCGATCTGATGAGTGGCTTTCTCGTACTGGGAATCTCTGTCTTCCCAACGGTTTGTTGGATGCGCTTGGGGATGCGTAACTTCTTCATTATGTTCTTCGGGGTTGGCTTGTTCTTTACGCTGATAATTACATTGGGCGATCTTGGTGAGTTGATGTTGTGGATTGCTAGGATCAATCGCATGACATTGTTCACCGTTCTGGGATGCATTGGTGGTGCGCTACTTCTATCTACGTACCCCATGATGAAGAATGCGCCGCTTACCATGAAATCCAAAAAAGACTGACAGGAAACAGTTATAAAGGAACTGGGCAAGGAATCTAAGTGAAATCATTCCGAAATCAGAAAACACGAGTGCGAACACGCCTCGTGTTTTTTGTATCATATTAAATCACTGAATATACCTATTCAACAATCTTTGTGCGGAATTCCAAATGAAGGTGCACCCTTAAGCCTGAGCCTGCGGTTTGAATCCTTCGTCTTTGAGATACTCGCCAGCTTCGCTACGCGTTTCAAAAGCCATATCCAGGTTATCACCGGAATACACATACCACATGTCATCTTCGTATTTTAAAGTCAGCGTATGTCCATCTTCATCGATCCACGTTCCGCCACCCGTAGAGATTGTAGACAATGCAGGAGCAGCAGCTTTTACTTGTTCTGGCTCTTGGAATTCAACTGCGTTGGGATTGTGAGACATCGCTTGGATCGTTTCATCTAACAAGGTGCGCAGATCTGCTTCGGAGTAATCACGAATATTGACGAATCCTTTAGCATCGGTCTCATAGTTAGGCAGTAGTCCTGCATAGATATAACCGTTTCCATTAGGGTGAATATGGAGAGCAACAATTTTTTTATCATACGCACTATCCTCGTAGTGGAAATTAACTCGACCGAGAGAAACATCTTTGCGTTGCAGTTGGGGATACGATTGTAGTACTTCAAGCTTTTGTTCCACGTTAAGCATAATTGCCTCCTGTAAATGTTCAATAGAGGTGATTATAACATGCCCTCCTGTTAATTTCCCGATAAAATGTTTCTCCCCAGTTCTTTTAGGTGTTCCATAACTTGCAGATAGGGATATGGCCCGTAACTTACACGTGCTACACCCAGTGTGGCAAGCTGTTTTGGTGAAGGCTCAGGAGACGTAACCATAACGTTAATTGGCAGCGGTGAACGCTCACACAATTCCTGAATCAGTTGGTGATCCTGCAAACCGGGTACAAACAGACCACTGGCTCCTGCATCTGCATAATGGCTCGAACGTATAAGTGCTTCCTCCAGGAGAGAGTGGTTATGGTGTTCAGGTGCATGTTGCAGAAAAATATCTGTGCGGGCGTTAATGAACAACGGGATGCCTGCCTGCTGCGCAGCTTCCCGGGCGGCGGACAATCTCGGGCATTGCTCCTCCACAGTGTACAATCCCAAGCCAGCGGGAAGTTGATCTTCCATGTTGATTCCTACAGCACCATGATCGATGACTTGCAGGATATTTTGCTTCACTTCTGACACAGACCTCCCATACCCTCCCTCTATATCGATCGTTACAGGCAGATCCACGCTCGCTGTAATCCGTGCGAGATTGGCAAGCACCAGATGGAATGACATGGCTTCACCGTCGTGTTCACCGTGGGCCGAAGCAACGGACCAGCTTCCGGTAGCAATGGCCGTTGCTCCAGCGGATTGGATGGCTTGTGCGCTTCCGGCATCCCATACATTGACCAGAACAAGTGGTTTTCCTTTCACATGGTATTGTTGGAACAACGCTGCTTTTTCTTCTAAGGTACTCATATTATGTTGACTCTCCTTTGTTATATCATGCATTCCTTTGGACATTTGATACGTACTTCATTACTTCATTTCTGTTTTTCAGCTACCCTGTTTTTGTTTCTCGTGAGTCAACAGCCAGTTTTTGCGAGTTAATCCTCCGCCGTATCCGCCCAACTCACCACTGGCATTGATTACACGGTGACATGGAATCACAATCGCAAGCTGATTGGCCCCATTCGCCTGTGCCACAGCTCGGCAAGCAGTCGGTTTTCCCAGTGCATTTGCAATCTCTTGATATGACCTCGTTTCACCAGCCGGAATGGCCAGCAACTCGTCCCACACACGCTTTTGGAATGGTGTTCCTAAACAGAACAACGGTGTGTCGAATGCTGTCCGAATACCTTGAAAGTACTCGTTTAGTTCACGCTCAATGGACTGGATGGGAGCTGTAGTGCCGGGTACAATCGCTGATTTGGTTCGTTTGCGCAGACGCTCAACTTCGCGTTCCAGACCTCTGCGGTCCACAAATTCCAGTAAATATAGCGACTCCTCATCAGCAATAGCCATCATCGGGCCGAGGCGGGTGTCAATCCAGGACGCTTTTAGGATATGTCCTTCATCGACTTGTGTAGGGGCGGCACCCATGATCCGTGAAAAGGCATCGCGGAAGCCGCTGCTTGATTCATATCCAGTAGATAATTGGCTATCAATCACGGTGCGGCCGGAGCGAATATTTTTCAGGGCAAGTCCCATGCGGCGAGCGCGAGCATATTCTACAAAGGTCATGCCGAACCGCTTCTTGAATTGTCGGCGAGCAGTGGATTCGTCGATGGAGAGGGCCTTGAAATCCTGTTCTTTCCAGCGTTTCTCCGGATTTTTCTCCACAGCTTCCACTAATATGCGAACGACATCGGATACCTGGTTAGGGTGAGAAAGTGGACGACAGCGCTGGCAAGGGCGATAAGAGGCCAGAAGTGCCTGTTGAGCCGTCTCATAGAATTCGCAGTTTTCGAATTTTGGCTTTCGCGCAGGGCATGTGGGACGACAGAACACACCTGTGGTTCGGACTCCAACATAGAATAAACCCTCGTATTCCGAATCCTTGGCCACAAGCGCCTCGTAATATTGTTCCTTCAGATCAGCAGAAATCATGGGGGCACGTCCTTACTCATTAGAATCTTTATCTATACTTATTATAGAAAAACGTTGCAGCAAGCATCGCCGAAAATCAGGCATGAATATTGGATAAATTGAATCTGATATAACATTGAAATTCGGTTGTTCAGAATTTGTTTAGAGTGCACTGGTAGTATAGACCTATCAGGATAGGGTGACTTAGGCAAAGATACCTATATAGTGAAAAAGTGAGTTGTTGATCATTCATTGTTATAGGAAAAATACATAGGTAAACATGAAATTAAAGATTAGCGGAATGAAAGTCTGGAGGTCGACTAGAATGAGATATTCTACGTACAAAAGTATTTATGAATCCGTTTATACCAAAACGTCCGAGTCCCGCACCATGTATGTCAAAGATCAATTCATGCAGCGTGTGAAGACGCCAACCTGGCTAATGAAGATCGTCACTATAACTCTAATTATAATCATAGGGTGTAGTGCTGTATTCACTGCATTTGCCGGGGATGAGCAATTGTTGTCGGGGGACCAGATCGTTGTATCTCAGGGAGATACACTGTGGGGCATTTCATTGGTACATAAACCTCAGCAGATGGACACTCGTGTGTATGTAGAAGCGATCAAGAAAGTGAACAAAATAGAGCTTAACGCCATTCAGATTGGACAAGTGTTGGTCTTGCCTGGGTTTGATCGATAAAATAAACGGTGCATGACGTCATGAACAGAGTTCTTTTTTATTCATTGAGGTGCAGTTACATACTGAATTTATTAATCATTTACATATAATGGAGCTTCATGTGGGACGATATGGTGTAGTGATTAGTAAGTGGCGTGCTATATAAGTTGAACTAAAGAATATTTACACTGACACTACGATGACAGAATAACCTTCCAATCGCTGTTATCCCCAGATTTTTTGATTCCCTTTTCTTAAAGGGAAAATCCGGGGATAAAGGCGAACGCTTCGCTTTTTCAGGTTTTTTCTGTCCTCTCCGTTATCGTGTAAATGATTAGTTCAACTGATATAGATATATGTGCTGTAGATGAAAGAAGGGAGAATTAGATGATGAAAATAAATATAAAGAAATCTGTACTTTGCATATCTGTGCTCTGTATTTCGCTATTAGTTAGTGCCTGTGGTGCCAAGAATAATAATGAATCGGTTCAGGAGCACGCCTATCCGCAATCGAAGCAACCCGTAGAGGAAGCTGGAGAAAACTCTGTTCCGAATGCGGATGCGAAGAATAACAATGACAAAGGCAGTGCCAGTGGTGATGAGGGCAAGCCGACGGCTCAATCGGAATCCACTGAACCGTCTGAGCAGATTGATATCGTCATTGACCAGTCGGAGAAACCGAGCGAGGGTAACAGCTTTGATTTTGGAATTAAACAGGTTCCGAAGGGGTATACACTAACGGAGATGCGGTGGACGTCTAACACGGTGACGATTGTGAATTCACTACAGGAAGCCATTGAACATGGTGGAAATGGAGAAGATGGCTTTTACTTTAGCGGCAATGGACAATTCTCCGGCTTTATCTATTCGGATGAGATGAAGGGCGAGCGGGGCAAAGCGACATTTGTCTTCACAAATGATGAGGGGAACGAAATCATGTCCGAGAAAGAAATTACGTTGAAGTAGCGTAGGCATATCATGAAGGCTCCATCTAGAGCCTGTTGAACAGGAAAAGCAGCCACTTGGGCTGCTTTTTTTGACATCCATGATTACAAGATCGCCGATCTATCTGTCGCTACATCTATAAAGATTGAACTGAAGATTTACACTAGAACGTAGAGGACAGAAATAACCAGAAGAAGCAAAGCGTTCGCCTTTATACCCTGATTTTCACCTTTATAAAAGTAATTAAAAAAATCGGGGGATAACAGCGATCTGAAGGTTGTTCTGTCATCGGAGTGGCAAGTGTAAAAATTACTTTTTAGTTCAATTTATATAGTTGCTACATAAAGTCAAAGAAATAACGGACCACGTGGAACATAACCGGAGAGGTATAGGTCAGGCTATCGACCCGGCTCAGGTAGCTTTTTTTGAGCGAATCGAACTTGTTGTCATCTCCAATTAACAGATCGCGCTTCAGTACAGACACCGTCAGACTACCGAAGAATCCAGCCAAACTGATCAACACCCCGATGAACAGCGAGAATTTCCAATCAAATGGCGTCAGGTAGGGATGGATGAAATAAGACGTAGCTGTCGTTACAATAAACGCACACGCGAACCCTTCCCAGGTGACAAATGGATTGGCGGTAGGCACCACTTTTCGTTTGCCCAGATAGAGAGAGACCAGATAGTGCACCACATCATTAAGCTGTGTTAGCACGACCAAGAACAGCACCAGCTTGGAGCCGTACTCCGGTGAGGCAAATGGGAAATAGGCCAGGTGGCTCAGCCCAAACACCATCAGCATTAGTCCCCATTGTGTGGAGCTGACACTGCGCAGGAAACCGACCGTACCTTTGTTAATCAGGCGTGGCAAGGGCAGCACCAGGAACACATATAGGGGAATAAACACGATAAACATGCCATACCATCCAATGTAGATCCAGTAAAACTGAACCGGAATCGCCAGATACGCCCACAGGAACAGCCTACGGTCGGCTTTGCGTGTACTGCGAATCATGGAGAAGTATTCTTTGAGTGAGAAGAATGCAAGCACCATGAGGGAGATGAGGGACACAATGGGGTTAAAAAGGGTAGCGAGGCAGAAAATCACAAACATACCCCACCAGGTTTTAATTTTTTGGCCGATGCCTGAATAGTCTTTGCTTGGCTGAAGCTTTGCAATAATTTTGTACACGATATGTATCACAAGTAAAGCTGTGAAGATTAACGTTAGTGTAAAGAGTGAACTGCTCACGTACCGATCACCTGCTTATTCAAAGTAAGATTCCATTGTAGGGTACCTATGTTATTATGAAGGAATAGTGCCAACTTGATAAGGGGAAATTTTGCTATGACAGATGAACGCTCCATCTATATCCTGCTTACGAATACAGGAACGCTGTTTACCAAGGTTATTCAGAGCTATACCCGAGCGCCATATAATCACGCATCGATCTCATTTGACCGGGAGTTGACCGAGCTGTATAGCTTCGGCCGCAAGCATCCGAGTAATCCGCTGAATGGCGGATTTGTGAAGGAAAATATTCAGACAGGTACATACAGCAAGTATCCCAATACCACATGTGTCATATACAAGCTTCAGGTGACGGATCGTGAAGTGGAAAAGATGAAACGTGTGCTGCACATCTTCATCCGAAGCCGCCAGAAATATATGTACAATCTGCTCGGCGTGATCGGCATTACACTCAAGGAACCGGTGGAGTTCAGCAACTCCTACTTCTGCTCCCAATTTGTAGCCGAGATTCTACAGCGTTCGGGAATCAAACTGTGGAACAAGCTGCCTGCGCTGGTGACACCGGATGATTTTCGCCAGAGTGAACGATTGCAATTGGTCTATGAAGGAAAGCTAAGCGAGTATACGCTGGGGAATACAGAGCAAGAGTAGGGTAGGTGTGTGTGCTGATGCTTGCCAAGGAAATCGAACCATGAAACAGCCTGCTGCCACGAATGACGAGGCAACAGGCTGTTTGTGTACTTCATATGGATGAGGATGGGGATCGGTCAAAATCAACCTCTTCAAGGAATTCGATCACTTCACCATTCGGACTGTGGACGAGCGCATTTCTAACCCGAAGTGCAGGTTCGCCAAGCGATATCCAATCCGGTTCAACGTAGGCCTTGGCTCCATAGGCGAGCGCTCGCTGATAGATATCTTCTACATCATGCACGTAAAAGGCGAAATGTAACAGTGCGCCGTGCCGGACCGCTTCAGGAGAGGTGGCAGGTTCACCCTCGGCAGGAATGACGGCTTTTGGATCAAATACCTCAATACAGGTGCGCTGATCCGGAGAGATCAGCATACATGCCTCGGTAATGTGGAAGGAAGGCAAACTCCAGGAGTGACCGACCTTGAAGCCTAATACTTTTGTATAAAACGCCAGAGTATCTTCGTAATTACGAGCCTGAATGGCTACATGTGCAAGTCCAATAACACTCACATTACATCGCTCCTTCTTCAGATTGTATTCTAAATTATAGGGTTGATATCGCATTGGAACCATACAATATCAAAGGATATAATGAGATAAAATCTAACTATTTTTAGCTAATTTATCAGGGAAACCTTATTAATTAAGTCGACGACTCGGAGGTCTTGCAAATGGAACACATGATAGATGAAATCGATCAGCAGATTATGCGCTTGTTGCAACATCATGCACGTATCCCCGTTGCACAGATCAGCAAAGAAATTAACATGTCCCAACCTTCGGTTAAGGAAAGAATTCTGAAACTGGAGGAGAGAGGTGTAATAACGGGATATTCGACCATCTATAATCTGGCCCGGTTAAACCGTGGAACCACGACGTTTATTTTGCTCAAAACAGAGCATTGCGACGAGTTGGTCAATTTCTGTGAACAGGCTATCGAAGTCACGGATGTCTATCGGATTAGCGGTGAGTATAACTACCTGATCAAGGTACAGACGGCGTCCATTGAAGAACTTGCCGAATTTCAGGATTCACTGGTGAAGCTGGGACCCTCCAAATCCCATATCAGCATGAAAAATATTATGGAAAACCGTGTTCTTCTTTAAGATATGAGAGAGACTAGAGAGAAGACATTTGTTCTGGCGCCGGATTCGTTCAAAGAAAGCATGACAGCGAAAGAAGTATGTATCGCGATGGAAAAAGGGTTGCGTAAAATATATCCGACGGCACGCTATATTCATGTACCTATGGCAGATGGTGGGGAAGGTACGGTGCAGTCCCTTGTGGACGCTTCCGGCGGCGTCCTTCACCAGCACGAGGTGAGCGGACCATTGGGGCAGACAGTCACTGCACAGTATGGCATTCTGGGTGGCGGAACAACGGCGGCCATCGAGATGGCATCGGCCAGCGGCATCCACTTGGTTACCAAGGAGACCCGGGACACGCTCCGGACGACAACCTATGGAACAGGCGAGTTGATTCGCGCATGTCTGGACCTTGGCATACGCAAGATCATCATTGGCATTGGTGGTAGTGCGACCAACGATGGTGGGGCTGGCATGGCTGAAGCGCTTGGTGCGAAGTTTCTGGATGCAGAGGGTCGTCCGCTTGCGCGTGGTGGCGGGGTTCTGGATCAGCTGGCTCAGATTGATGTATCTGGTCTGGATGAGCGTTTGCAAGAAGTGGAGTTCATTGTGGCCTGTGATGTGACCAATCCCCTATGTGGGGAGTATGGCGCATCAAGGGTGTTTGGACCACAAAAAGGGGCTACTCCAGAGATGGTTGAACAGCTGGATGCGAATCTGTCCCATTATGCAGATGTGGTGAAACAGCAGCTACACAAAGATATCCGAGATGTACAAGGAGCCGGAGCGGCTGGTGGATTGGGCGCAGGACTCTTGATTTTTACACAGGCTGTATTACGTAAAGGGATTGAGATTGTCATTGAATATACTGAGTTGCGTAAAAAGTTGATTGCTGCGGATGTGGTATTTACGGGTGAAGGCGGTATCGACTTCCAAACGAAATTTGGTAAGACCCCCTATGGTGTTGCTCGGGCAGCCAAGGAAGCAGGTAAACCTGTGATTGCACTTGCAGGTTGTTTGGGCGAAGGGATTGACACCCTCTACGCGGAAGGCATCGATGCCATATTTGGTATTGTGCCTGGAGCAGCAGATCTGGATCGACTATTGCGAGAAGGCCCGGAGAATGTGGAACGTACCGCCGAGAATATTGCAAGAGTACTGAAGTTGGGGTTACTTTCTTAGGTCAGTGACCATCTGGATCGTATAGGGTCGGATTGCGGATTGGAATGTGATGTGACAAAGACGGGATACGGGTATGCCTGATATCAGGTGATCTGTCTCTCGTCTTTTTTGCTGTGAAGTTCCATTGTGTAGTTGTCGTTCAAGTCGCTTCGTTCGCGTTATTTTTACCCTTGATGGCACAATGAAGAAATTGCACATACAGTTACGTATCTGATGACCAATATGTTCACGACGGGCAGCACATTGTATGTGGATGGCGGGTACACCTTGATTTAAGAGTCGGAGCTATATAGGTCCCGAAGAATACTTTTTTTAAAATAAAATGATGAATTTTGGCGAAAAAAGTTGAGATCTATCCTGTTTTTGTACTACAGGGTGGATCTTTTTCCTTTTATTTTCTCTTTTTGTTTAGATTCTGTTTATCGCAGTGCAATACAATAGGCCTTACGTATCAGAGGGATTGAATTTATATGTAAAAACATGAGACAGGGAGGATCAAGTACATGAATTACAGGAAAATAATTAGTTTGATGCTCATTATGGTGTTAATAGCTCCATGGTTGGCACCAGCAGGGAAGGTTAGTGCAGGTGGCTCAAGCCCTGTGCCAGGCAAAAATGGATTAATTACTGTCAAGCTTACTGATGATAATAACATAGAGGTGCGTTGGGGCGCTGGTTTCTCTGACACCACTGAAACTCGTAACCTAAAATATCAGGTCTTTGTTTCTAATACTTCTAATCTGAACAACATGACAGAGATCAGGGACAATCTAGAGTATGGAGATGAGGATTGGGTGTTGGGTTCAACATCTAATGACGATACGTTCTTCAAAATATTTCAAGGTTTAGATACCAGCGAAACGCTTTATTATAATGTGATGGTTGTAGATCAAGATGATATGGAAGCCTCCTATCAGATGAAATCATTCAATCCGAATACACTGCTGAGTCCGTTGGAGCAATTCAACGATGTTAAAGAGAGAAAAGTTTTGGATAATTACACCGATTTTATACCAGAAGTAATGGAGCTGTTTAGTAACAAAGACTTCTTAGCTGATCCCGATTTTGAATCGTTGTCTGAGGATGAGCAATATGAGATTGCAGAGTACATGTTAAAGGAGTCAAGCCCACCAGCATCTAGTAGATATGAGAGTAAGGAACAAGTCCAATATGTAGTGCAATTAGCCTTGCAAGCTCGGAATCTTCCTCGAGAAATTGGTGGACTTGACTCCAGAGAAGTCCTTGATGCATTTTTTAATAAACAAGCAGAGAGACTACAGCTACAATTTCATAACCAGGAAGAAGATAATGAGTACTATGAACGTATCCACTATTATCTTGATTCCTCTGAAATTGAAAGACGTATGGCAGCTTTCAGATATGAGGGTAAACTCACCAGAAATCTTGATATTTCACAAATACTCGATTATACAAAATCTGCATTGGAAGACACCCCTTTTATTAACAAGGTAACAACAGTAGAAGAGATGGTGAACAAGTTAATAAATATGTTAGAAATTCAAGAAGATATTGAATCGTATAATTCCAAAGAAGAAAACCAAGAAAAACCACTTGGAAAATTCCCTTTGGATGTTAGCAAATTGAATGATCTTACTTCCGAAGAACGGGAACAATTGGCTGATCTTATGCTTAGTGAAAGACCACTTGGTGGATATGCAAGTTTTGAAGAAATCCAGACTGCATTTAATAAATTTTTCCCGGATGATAACAAAAGCGATCCATTGAGTGTCTTAAATACTGCAAAGAGCAACAGTAATATAGCGGCTATGCGAATGGCTATGGAAGATCCGGATCTGGGTATTACATTACCCAATGGATACGGTGCCTTGTCTTTGCAGGTTAGAGATTTCATTGCGGGATTCCTGATTGAATATGTAAATAAAGATTACAAAAACAAAGAACAGGTCCAATATATGATTGAACTTGGTGTAATGGCACAATCTGTTTGGGAGCAGAGGGAACTCAGTGTTCTTAGGAATAAACTGGATCTGCTCGCTCAGCAATTAGTAAATGGACCTAATCACTTTAATGACCAACAGACATATGTGTTACGTAGCATTGGACAACAACATTTGGAACGTAGCAAAGTAGATAAAGGTGTACTGGCATTCAATTACTTGCATCTAGTTGCATTCGAAAGGTTGGAAGGAGTGTCTAAAGGGGATATTGTTGAGCCTGATATTGTCCTGAATCTCCTCTCTATGCCTATCGATTCATTTGAGCAAGCTACCTCTATACCGCGAATGGATCAATGGCTTGATAAGGCAATGAAAGATCAGATTAAAGGTGAAGCGTTCTTCAGCAAGTACAAATTTAATCTTAGAGGCGCTCTTGATTTATCCAAAAGAGCAGAACTTAGTCCTGAAGGCCAGAAGGAATTGGCTGAATGGGTCCTAAATGAACAAGACAGTTACGAGGATGTTGGGAATCTACAAAATGTATTTAATCGATTCTTTACGGCTCCTAATGTGAAGGGGAATGACATCAATAACACCCTAACGGGCTTGGACAGCACGATGGAGATTTCTTTTGACAATAAGCTGCACTGGATTGATGTTGCCTTCATTCAAAAAATGGACCTTAGCGGCAACAAAACGGTATGGGTTCGTTACAAAGCAATCAGCGATGAACTGCCAGGCCGCGCCGTGAAGTTTGTCTTTACACAGAATGGTGATAGCAGCACAGATAATGGCAATACGCCAACGCCTAACCCGGGTGGTAGCATAGGTGGAGGTTCGTCCACGACTACACCAGTAACGTCTACACCTGCACCAACAACGAAACAAGAGCAGATCGTGGTTGATGTTAATGGAACAAACGGTACCAACCTGACCAAAACGCCAATCACACGTACAACCGAAACCAACGGCACGATCAAAGATCTTGTGAAAATGACCGAAGCCATTGCCAAGGAATCGGTGGAAAAAGCGAAGCAATTGAATATGAACACCGCACGCATTGTTATTCCAGACACTAAAGATTCCGTGTCCGAGACACGTATTGAACTTCCTAAAGCAGCGGTAAAAGAACTAAATGATGGTTCACTGAAACTTGAAATCTCCACTGAAAATGTAGTGATCTCCGTTCCGACGAATTCCATCGCCGGATTCGATCAAGACTTATACTTCCGCGTTGTACCTTTGAAAAAAGAATCGGAGCGCAAAGAAGTCGAAGAACGTGCGAAGAAAGAGCAATTGATTCAACAAGTTGCTCCGAATACGAATGTTCGTGTACTGGCTCGTCCGGTAGAGATCGACACGAATATGCAGAGCCGCGAAGTGACACTCACGCTGCCACTGCGTGACAGTCTGCCAACTGATCCGACTGTGCGTCAGCAAGCATTGGACAACCTGGCGATCTATATCGAACACAGTGACGGCACAAAAGAATTGATTCAAGGCAAATTGGTGCAACTCGCGGATAACAGCGAAGGCATCGAATTTACCGTAACAAAATTCAGCACGTTCACCCTCGTTGTTGTGGATGGACTGAAAGCTTCACAAAGTACACACCAACCGTACATCCAAGGATTTGGTACAGATTTCCGTCCAGATGCATTCGTAACGCGTGCACAAATGGCAGCGATGCTGGCTCGTAATCTTCCAACTGAAGCAGCAAGTTCCACGAATAGCGTGAGCTACAAGGATGTATCTGCGACACACTGGGCAACAAGTGAAATTCAAAAAGCGCAATCCGCTGGCATCATGAACGGCATGAGTAACACCCAATTTGCACCGGAAGGCTCGATCACCCGTGCACAGATGGCAACGATTGCGTATCGCTGGACGCAGCAACAAGCGAGTGCAACAACCGTGAATGGTCCAGCAGTTTCCTTCACAGACGTATCCGCAGACCTGTGGGCAGCAGATGCGATTGCATACGTGCAATCGGCTGGCTTGATGGTTGGATACAACGATGGCACATTCAAACCGGATAGCAAGCTGACACGTGCGGAAGCCGTGAAAGTGTTGAATGTATTGTTCAACCGCACACCCCTAACTGGCACAGTTACGCCAACGTTCAGTGATGTACCAGATACACACTGGGCATATGCAGATATTGAAGCCGCAGCGCAAAAGTAATATTTTTAAAAGAAAAAAGGGGTCATTAACGCAGTAGCATATGGAAAAGAGAACCCCTAATGACGGATAGGATATGACGATACAATAGATAGAATAAAAAAAGAGCTGTTCCAAAAGCCATACATTGGCTAGGAACAGCTCCTTTTTGCGCTTTAGTGTGACTTAACATTGGTCTAGGTTGGTTAGCGCTTGATCACCCATTAGTTATTCTGTTCACGCAGTTGTACTACTCTTTATCGGGCGTGTGTGAAGCATTCTCGTAAAACTTACCATCCCGCAACTGATCCACGAATCCTTGTAACCAGACGTAGTATTGCTCCGCATGTTGGAGTTTGTGCAGATCACGCAGTGCATCATCTCGATCTTCAGAAGAGGTATGTTCCGAAAGGATCATTGCCGACAGGTCAGGAATGACCTCACGAATGCCTTCTAACATGACATCTACTTCCCGTTGGAGCTTGGCCCCGAAGAAATTCTGGAACGTACGATAGAAGTCGGTCTCAGCCAGATATTGATCCTGGCGCTCCTTCTTTTCCTCCAGTTTATAGATCATCTGTGATTCTGTAAGCGAACGAACCGCATAGCTCATGTTGCTCTTGCTCATATTCATCGAGTTTTTCATCTCTTCAAGTGTCATCGGTCGATCCTCAAAATACATGATGCCGTATAATTTGCCAAACGTATGATTAACCCCATATAGATCCATCGTATTGGCGATGGCCTCAATGACTCTCTCCCTCAGCGCATGCCGATCAGGTAACGAAGAATGATTCGGGTTCCCGGCGGTTTCTTTTCCCACAATGTCACCTCTGGTTTATGATAGCGTTCCCACTAGCTGCCTCATATTTTACATGACTTGCTCCAATTTTAACATAAGCCGGAATTAGAATTTTCAATACGAGTGTACAATCAATTTTGTACAGAATAAATATAAAGCTGATTATACTCAAAAATTCCCAATCATTAAAGAAAAATTGGACAGTAAGGAGTGGGGGATTTGCGTTTAAAACTATGGAGGGAGTCTGAGGCGGTACTATTCACGCTGCCAGCTCTAATCCCATTGCTGATCTTCTGGCTGGGACCTCTGGGATATATCGTTTATCTCAGTTTCACCGATTGGGACTTCATGAGCCCGGACAAGTTGTTTGTTGGTTTGGACAATTACAGTTATCTGCTGACAAACTCTGAATTCTATCGATCACTGAAAGTAACCTTGTTATTCGGACTGGGGAGTGTAATCCCAACTATTGTGGGCGGATTGGCACTTGCGATGCTCATGGATAGCAAGATCAAATCATCCGGCATCTTCCGGACATTACTCTTCTCACCTTGGGTCACCCCGACAGTTGCGGTGTCTATTGCGTGGTCCTGGATCTTCGAGCCCGAAGTGGGACTCGCTAATCTGATGCTGGGCTGGGTAGGCGTATCTCCGATCGGCTGGTTGCGTGACGCGGACTGGGCATTGGTTGCTGTTCTGATCGTCACGCTCTGGAAGTCGATTGGGTGGGCAATGGTATTTTATCTCGTTGCGCTACGAAATCTACCTTCCGATCTGCTCGAAGCAGCTTCAATCGATGGTGCAAACGGTTGGGATAAGTTCAGAAGTATCACATTGCCGCTGATCTCACCAACGACGTTTTTTCTCTCAATTATTCTTACTATCCAGTCCTTGCAAGCCTATGACCAGATCAATGTCATGACGCAGGGTGGACCGGCGGGATCAACGAGAACGTTGCTGTACATGTATTACCAGTCTGCATTCGAATCCTTTAACGTAGGTGAAGCTTCGTCCATCGCCGTTGTGATCATTCTGATCTGCGTGTTGCTCTCGGGAGTATCCTTCCTGCTTGGCAGACGTCTGGTGCACTACTAATGACAATGACATTGCCCAACAAAAAGTCTAAACGGATGAAGCGCAAGGAGTTGCAGAACGTGTCACAACCGAATTTTAAAATAAGTAAATTAATCCGCTACCTTCTGTTAGCCATTATCGCGCTGGGTACAGCCTTTCCCTTCTATTGGATGGTCATTAGCGGGTTCAAAACCAATGATGAGATCTGGCAGTTTCCGCCGACCTTCTGGCCGGAGACGTTCCTGTGGAGCAACTATGTGGATGCCTGGAATGCGGCACCATTTGCCCGTTACATCCTGAACAGTACCGGGGTAGCCTTAGCCATCTGTTTATTTCAGATCGTCAACTCCAGTATGATGGCGTACGCCCTGACACATATGAAATTCCGTCTCAAAGGTGTACTGACATCCCTGATTCTGGTGGGTTATATGATACCGAGTACGGCTGTGTATCTGCCTAGTTACTTGGTGCTTAGTGAGCTTAATCTGCTGGATTCCTACACTGGCCTGATTGTATCCAACTGTGTCAGCGTGTTCTCGATCTTCCTGATCCGGCAGGCGTTCATGCAGGTATCTCATGAATTGGTGGAAGCCGGACAACTGGACGGTGCATCCCACTTCCGGATTCTCTGGACGATTATTACGCCGCTTGTTCGCTCAAGCTTCGCCGTGATGGTGCTGATTACGTTTATTGAACAGTACAACAATTATTTCTGGCCTATGCTCATCACCAAAGACCCTGATTTACAGCTGGTATCGGCGGGTCTGCGTAGCTTCTTTGTAGAAGGCGGGGCATATGGACTTGCTTGGCCACAGATTATGGCTGCGAGTGCCTTCACCATCGCACCTCTACTTATTCTCTTCCTGTTCACCCAGAAGACGATCATGCAGAGCGTGAATATTACGGCTGGTGTTAACAAGAACTGATATGCACTACCATTCACCTAAAACGGGAGGAACAACAATGAATTGGAGTCAGGCAAGCATGACATGGAAAAAGAGATTGAGGTTGAACTGGAAGGGTGGCATGTCGCTGGTACTTGCGACCAGCTTTGCACTGCTGACCGCTTGTGGAACACAAGCACCCGCAGAATCAGGCACGACGGCTGCTGCCAGTGGAACCGAAGCTCAGGCGAAAGATCCGGTGGAGATTGAGTTCTGGTATGGTCTGGGTGGTAATCTGGGCGATAACATGAAAAAGACGATTGATGCGTTCAACGCCTCCCAGAACGAAGTCGTTGTAAAAGGGATTGTACAAGCAGATTACACGGAAACGGAACAGAAGCTGCAAGCAGCAATTGCTTCCAAGAAGGTTCCAGCCGCTGTACTCAGCTCCAATATAGACTGGGCACGCAAAGGATATTATGCACCCATGGATGAGATGATTGTAGCTGATCCGAATTTTAAGAAAGACGATTTCATTCAGACATTCCTGAACCAGGGACAGGTGGATGGAAAGCAATACTTTTTGCCAATGTACGGTACAACTCAGATCATGTATTACCGTATGGATACGTTCAAGGAGAACGGAATCGACCCAGCAACTCTGACGACATGGGAGAAGCTGGCTGAGGCGGCTGCGAAGATGAGCAAACAAGAAAATGGCAAGACCACCTTCTACGGTTGGGAACCGATGTGGGGTAGAGACAATATGATTGATGCCGTGCTGGGTAAGGGCGGACAGATTCTTAGCGACGATGGCAAAACCGTTATGATCGACTCTCCGGAATGGATCGAGACATGGGACTTGTTCCGTAAATGGATTAACGAAGACAAGATTATGGGCATTCATTATGGAGGTCAGGGCTGGGAGTACTGGTACAAAACGATTGATGATGTGATGAAAAATAAAGCAGCAGGTTATACCGGATCTAGTGGTGACCAAGGCGACTTGGACTTTAGCGTAGTCGCTGCGATGCAACAACCAGGCTGGGAAGGTATTGGTGAAGGAAAACCGGTAGCAAGTGCCATTTCGGCAGGTATTCCGTCAGCAGCGAGTCCAGAGCAACAACAGGCAGCTTATAAATGGCTTACGTATTTCTCTGAAACTTCGAACACAGCTTCATGGTCCATGAACACCGGATATATCGCAGTACGTCAATCTGCGCAACAAGATCCAGAGTTCATGAAGTTCAGTGAGGAAAATCCGCAGATCACCGTACCACTGCAACAAGCAGCTCACGCTTCGGCTCCATTCCAGGATCCAACGGGTGGCAAGATCAATGATGCATTGAAAGATGCAGCTGATCAGGTACAGATCAATAATATGCCAGCGGAACAAGCGCTGAAGGAAGCGAAAGAGAAAGCACAGAAGGAACTGGATCGTGTAACGAAATAAGAAACGTATACGGGCAGTTGACTCACGCGATAAGGGCGGTACATGCTGTACCGTCCTTTCCGTTCATACAAGATCGCAGACAAGGAGTTTAACCAATGAAAGATGAGATGTATGTGGACGGATTACCAAATCCGGTTGAAGCCGTTTTGTTTGACAAGGACGGGACATTGCTTGATTTTACGGGAATGTGGGGATTCTGGACCGATTGTGTGTTGAACGACTTCAGAAAACAGTTAGCGACTAGAGGACTCCGTATCGACACAGATGAATTCCCACAGATCTGGGGTACATTCCACGATGATCAAGGCCGAATGAATGGGTATGATGTGCGGGGCCCGCTTGCGATGGGCACGATGGATGAAGTGTATGCCGTGCTGACGTGGCATGGATATCGTGCGGGTCTCAGCTGGGCGGAATCCAAGATTATAGTCCGGGAGTGTTTGGCGCGAGCGGAGGAAGAGATGGAGCAGCATCGTCCGGCACGTCCGTTACCGGGAGTTCAAGAATTCCTTGAACAGTGCCGTAGCGAAGGTGTCGCTATGGGTGTCGTGACGGCAGATGATACACCCAGTGCAATTAAACATTTACAGTGGATGGGACTGGATTCCTTTTTTGACGTGGTGATTGGTACAGATCTGGTGGAGCGGGGCAAACCTTTTCCCGATATGCTACTGCTTGCCTGTGAACGGTTGGGTGTATCCGTGCAGTATACCGTGGTCATTGGAGATACGGACGGAGACATGGAGATGGCACGAACCGCTGGTGCGGGGTACAGGATGGGCATTGGAGAACCGGGAAAAATCCGCTTGGCGGATAGAACGATTCAATCCTTCCATGAATTGCTGAATGGTGGGCTGAATCGATGACAAACAGTCACGCCTACTTGGGCTGGGTACTGTTGGCACTGGCCATCGGGCTGGAGCTGAGCGCTACCATCTTGCTGAAAGTATCGGATGGATTCTCGCGGTTATGGCCTTCGGTGTTGATGTTTGTCTGTTATGGAGCAAGCTTTACCTTTCTCAACTTTGCAGTGAAGTATATGCCGCTGGCTGTGGCCTATGCGATCTGGTCTGGCGTGGGCATTACGCTTATTGGCGTCGTGGGGCATTACTTTTTTGGTGAACGTCTGCGGCTCACGTCGATGGTCTGGATCGGTTTTATTCTGATTGGCATTATTGGACTGAAATGGAGTGATTCTTGATGGGAAATGAACATACACCGGAGCAACCTATTGTTAGCTTCCAGGTCATTACGGACACACATGTGCGAGATGAGGCAGACCATATTCATAACCGGCATCTGGACCAAGCATTAGCCGACATAGCTACATTTAGTCAGGGGAGCAGTGGGATTATGCATGTGGGCGATGTGACGGATCGAGGTCTGCCGAGCGAATATCGTGAGTTGCAACGCATATGGAAGCAGCATGCGGAGAGTTTGCCGGACATCCGGTACACGGTAGGTAACCATGATATTGGAGCCGTGGTATGGCAAGATCCGCCGATCGTTTTGCTTGAGATGAAAGATGATGAAGTAGCCGAGTTGTTGGAGCAGGAAGCAGATATGGAGCTGGTCACTAAACAAACCGCTGCTGAATCAGCTGCACTGATTGAGAAACTATCCGGCGGGACCTATACGTTGTCTGCTGTAACTTCTGAGCAGGAGGGCCAAGACGGGGGACCGATCTCTTCAGGAGTAGACCCCATTACAGTCGCAGGGTTATGGCAGCGTCGATTAAGTGATTTTGAAGGGACAACAGGCATGAAGGGCTCTTATCACGATCACTGGATTGATGGGTATCATTATATTTTCCTGGGCACCGAGCAACCTCATCCGAAGGATTGCGATATGTCGGCCGAACAATTGGAGTGGCTGGATGCGAAATTGTCTGAGCGTGCAACGCCAGAGCACCCCATCTTCCTTTTCTTACACCAGCCGCTTATGGATACGGTGGCAGGATCGATGAAGGAACAAGGCTGGTATGGTGTGAATCAGGATGCAGAACTGAAGGCCGTTCTGGCCAAATATCCGCAAGCGATCCTCTTCTCGGGTCACACTCATTGGCAACTGGAGGCGCAGCATACGATGTACGATGGTGCAGGCCAGATGCCAACCATGTTCAATGCGTCGTCTGTAGGTTATCTCTGGACAGATCAGGATAAGCATCTGGAGGGCAGTGAAGGGCTTCATGTGGAGGTTTATAAGGATCGAGTTGTTGTGAAGGGACGGGACTTTGTCGCGGGTGAATGGATTGCGGGTGTTGAGTTTACGGTGCGTTATCCTGTAAAAGGGTAGTTATTTGGATAGTTAACGGGAAAGGGTCATGCTAAGGGTCAATGTCATTAAGATAAGTCAGACTTGATGATATTGCTCAATGGGTGGCCTTTTTGGTGTCCATCTTAAAGGTATGTATTAGATCATCCACCCCATAAAGTTCCACGTGAAACGTAGCAGGGGAGGCTAGAGTTGGGTAAAGTTGTAAATGGGTATGACTACAAACTATACTCAAATAAGTACACATGATATGCACATACTCGTTAATTTAACCTATTTACGGAGAGGAAGTAGAAGTGGCATGAGAGAACTTCAGGTTCAAACGACATATGGTACCGTTCAAGGCGAACTTTTGCACGATGCAAGCGTATGGAAAGGCATTCCTTATGCGAAACCCCCGGTAGGTGAGTTGCGTTTCAAGGCTCCGGTACAGCCCGAGTCATGGGAAGGAATCAGACAGGCCACTCAATTTGGACCTGAGAATATACAACCTCGAAATCATCAACCAGAAGGCCAGACAGAAATTCCGAATGAGTCAGAAGATAGTCTATATCTGAACATCTGGGCACCTAAGGAAAAAGGAGCAACACCACTGCCGGTCATGGTATGGATTCACGGCGGTTCCTTCGTGTCAGGTTCGGGTAGCCAGCCGATGTATGATGGCACACAGTTAGCGGTACGGGGGGACGTCATCGTTGTGACGATCAACTACCGATTAGGACCTTTGGGTTTCCTGCATATGGCTCCATTGGGTGATTCATATGTATCCAATGCAGGTCTGCTGGATCAGGTTGCGGCATTACAGTGGGTGAAGGATAATATCTCTGCTTTTGGTGGTAACCCGGATCAAGTTACGGTGTTCGGCGAATCAGCGGGCAGTATGAGTATTGCGGCACTGATGGCGATGCCAGCATCCAAAGGACTGTTCCAACGTGCCATTATGGAGAGCGGTGCTTCTCAGTTCATGCCGGCAGAGCAAGCTTCAGCGTTGCGGGAAGGGATGTTAAAGATTCTTGGGGTGGACCGGGACAACCTGCAGAAGTTAAATACAATTCCTGTAGAGCAGATTATTGCAGCCGGTGAAACGGTCAAACAGCAGAGCGGGGCAGGTATGGCATTATTGTTCCAACCTGTATTGGATGGGCATACACTGCCACAGGTGCCAATTCAGGCGGTGAGCGAAGGCTCAGCGCAGGATATTCCGGTGCTGATTGGTACGACATTGCACGAGGGTGCACTGTTCATCCAGCCACATGTACCTTTTTCAAAAGAAATCGATATGGTTCAGGGCGTAGACTTTATGACGCCAGATCTGGAGAACCGGGTAGCCATCGCGGATAGTTATCCAAAAACGGCAGATGGACAAGCCCAAGTCATGACCGATATGTTCTTCTGGCGGTCAGCGCTGCAATATGCTGCGGCACAGCAGAAGTATGCTCCGGTGTGGATGTATCGATTTGATTGGGTGATGCCGGAACATCCCCTGTTAAAAAGAGCGATTCACAGCATCGAAATGTTCTTTGTGTTTAATACACTGCATGTCCTCAAATTCATGAATGCGGAGCCCGACGAAGCTGCGGCGGCACTTGCCCTCAAGGTACAGGATGCCTGGATTTCCTTTGCCAAGAATGGCCAACCTGAAGTTGCAGGTGTGAACTGGCCTGAATATGAGCAGGATCGTGCGACACTAATCTTCAACCATGAGATTGAGGTCATACATGATCCGGATGCAGCCAAGCGAGAGCTGTTAGGGTTATAATCCAGGCTGATTATTTGAATGGATACTCTGAATAACTGCTATGCGCCCGATCAAAAGAGGACGTTCATCTCATAATGAACGTCCTCTTTTTGTAATCCGGCTGAATAATAAGCAGAACGTAAGCACTGAAGAGGTACATTGTGCCGTTATACTCCAAACATTATTTACGAGAGGCACGTGTGCGGGACACCTCATCGAAGTAGAAGGAACGTTTTCCACGGGAGAAGAGTACGATCAAGACATGAACAAAGAGTACGGCGTAGACTAACATATAGATACCGAATGTCCCCAAGGAGATCCACATTTGATAAGGCTGAAGCATAACATCCTGATGACCTGAAAAAGCATAATCGTTGACCAAGCGAATGATCGTAACGAGCAGCCATGGAACATAGAGTGCGGCAAATCTTTTGAATAACGATTCACTGGTAGGTGTGCCGGTCTGACGATTCACATAGCGGAATCGCAAGATGGCCGAGCCTGGAGTTACTCCATTTCGCACCCAAGGTATGAAGAACAGTACAATGACCATAGCAATGGATGTACTTAGCGCATCACTGATCACATCAGATGCTGTGAAGATTGATATCAGAATCGAAAGGAAGACAACAACGACTCCATCAATAATTAACGCGAGCAATTGAGGCATAGTATACACTCGGTTTTGCTCCACGATCTGTTCACTCTTCGCCTGAATGCTTGCACGTGATGGGAATAAAGCAAGCAGGATGGGCGCTGTGAAAAATCCAATGACTGCTCCCGAAGTATTCAATAACAGATCATCTACATCGAAGAGGCGGTAAGGACAATTATAATACCCGTAGAATCCGGTGATTTGAGTGATCTCGAAGAATAAGGAAAGCCCGAATCCACCAAGCAGGGCGTACTTCCAGAATGATCTCTTTTGAAAAAAATAACGGATATATACACCCAGCGGCATGAGAAGCAGGACGTTAAATAGAACTTGCAGAAAGGCTCTGCCCTGAATCATGCTGAGATAGCTGGAAGGCTGGGTCCATACAATGGGTGTTTCCTTCATGATGTCTTTGACAAAAGTGAATGGAACCAGATTGTAGTAGATCGTGTCAGCGGCTTGCTGCGCACAGGTATCTCGCGTAGCCGGAAACGGGAGAATGACGAGGCAATAGGCGGCCAGAATATAAAAGATAAATGAAAAGCTGATGCCAAACCGTGACCAGCTGAAGAAACCGTCTTTACGATACCCATAGATCAACCACGGCACCAGCAAAAACATGGCCGCAACAACAAAGATCAAAAAAGCCGTTTGCACAGGGAAAACATATGAGGACATGAGCAGGAACTCCTTTGGTTTTAAATATAATAACATTCATATAGACATTAAAATTCATGTATGTGTAGTGCGTATCTATTAGTTACATCATAAGTAGTTACCCTTAAAGTGAGGGATGCATGAACCTTAAATTTGGTTTAAATCCATCCATGCAGTGACCAAGCGTATGGAATATACCGTCGAAATCACGTATACTTGCGGGAATGCCAATCGTAGAATGGAGAGTTTAATACATATGTCTAATTTGCCTAACTGCCCCAAATGTAATTCAGAGTACACGTACGAGGATGGTAACCTGTTGGTTTGCCCAGAGTGCGCGCATGAATGGTCTTTGGAAGCAGACAATGAGAATGCAGAGGATGCAAAAGTAATCCGTGATGCCAACGGAAATGTGCTAAGTGATGGCGATACCGTTACCGTCATTAAAGATCTGAAGGTAAAAGGTAGCTCGCTCGTGGTCAAACAGGGCACGAAGGTAAAGAATATCCGCCTGATTGATGGGGATCATGATATTGATTGCAAGATTGACAGCTTGGGTGCGATGAAGCTGAAGTCTGAGTTTGTGAAAAAGATATAAGATCGAGAAATGTTCAGTTCCGCATTCAATGGGAATTGAACGTTTTTTGTTTGACAGGAAATATTTAGTAGATATATACTGGTTGGAATTTAATTTTTTTGAACATGGATGAGTAGTCTACATATAAGAAAAGGCAGGTGTCAGAGCGATGAAGAGAGATCACATTATTGAATATTATTCTGGGTTTGATGAGTGGGGTAGACTGGAGCGGGAACCAATTGAATTCATCATTAACATGCATTACATCAGGGAACATCTCCCCGCTACTGGTTGTATTCTGGATAATGGCGCAGGGCCAGGAAAGTATGCCATGGAGCTTGCGAAGCTGGGGTACAAGGTCACTTTATCGGATCTGACACCTTCCTCCGTGGATACTGCGCGGCAAAAGGCTCAGGAGTTTGGTTTGACACAACAATTCGATGGATTCCATGTTCTCGATGCGACTTCGCTCTCCGGTATGGCTGACGAGACGTACGATGCGTCCCTCATGCTGGGGCCGTTATACCATCTGCAGACAGACGAAGAGCGCACGGCTGCTGTACGGGAGCTGTACCGTGTGACCAAGCGAGGGGGCGTGGTGTTTGTAGCCATGCAAAGCCGAATGCGCATGAGTATCAATTCGCTGCAATCCCCGCAGTATTGGAAGCCAAATGATAACTTGGCAGCAATCCGTTCTTTTGTGGAAAAGGGTATATTCGATCATCAGGATCAAGGACGATTTACGGGAGCATACTATTTTAATATTCAGGACGTTACACCCTTCATGGAGCAACATGGATTTGAAACCGTTGATTTGATTGGTTCATCTAGCCTTAGAGCGATGCTTACGGACGAGCAGCAGCAATACTGGAAAGAGCGTGGCGAGTATGATGAACTCATGCAATATATGATTGAAGCCGCCAAAGACCCTTCCATATTGGGAATCTCGTCGCATCTGCTGTACATTGGGAGGAAGAAATAATAGACTTACAGGCAATGCTCTAAAAATCTATGTATTTTAGAATTTCAGCCCGTGGAATACTGTTTCCACATGATATAATATCTCTATCTAATGGTCTGGAGGTGTCACTATGCAATGGAAGGAAGTTCAGGAGCGATTCCCTAATGAGTGGGTCGTTTTTGAGGCAACCAAGGCGCATTCTAGAGAAGGCCGGCGTTATATTGAAGAGATGGCAGTGATTGATTCATTTGATGATTCTACGAAGGCACTAAAACGTTATGGTGGATTGCATCAGGAAGATCCCAGACGGGAATACTGCTTTTTTCACACTTCACGTCCAGAAGTTGTGGCAAGAGAACGATATGTTGGCATGAGAGGTCCTCGATGAAAATTTCAGATGGAACAACGATTAATGATTTTCAAGTTGAAATAGGAAATATGGATTATGGTTTGGAGATTGACGGAATTCTGGGATTTAATTTTATGAAACAGACCGGTGTTGTAATTAATGCCAACCTGATGGAACTAAGTATAGGTAAGCCATAATCGATAGAAAATAAACATAAAAGTGCCCTCTGGAAACAGAGGGTACTTGTGTTTTTCATCAAAATAGTTCAATATTAAGATACATAACAAAAGGTGATCTACTTACAATAGGTAAGATGAAAAACGGATCGCTTCATACCAGGGAGGAACAGACAATGGAAATCGGAATTAGTACATTTGTGGAGACAAATCCGGATGTAAAAACAGGAGAACTTATCAGTCATGCGCAGCGCATTCGCGATGTTGTTGAAGAGATTGTTTTGGCAGATCAGGTGGGCCTGGATGTATACGGCGTGGGGGAGCATCATCGTGCTGACTATGCGGCTTCATCACCAGCTGTCATTCTGGCGGCGGCAGCTTCACAGACAAAGAACATACGCCTGACGAGTGCGGTAACGGTGCTGTCATCGCATGATCCGGTACGGGTATATCAAGATTTCGCGACACTGGACGGCATTTCGAACGGACGTGCAGAGATTATGGCAGGGCGGGGATCATTTATCGAATCGTTCCCATTGTTTGGCTATGATCTGAACGACTACGATGAGTTATTCGACGAGAAACTCGATTTGCTGCTCAAGCTGCGTGATTCGGAAAAAGTAACCTGGGAAGGCAAACACCGTCCTTCCTTTAATAATCTGGGCATCTACCCGCGCCCGGTTCAGGAAAAACTTCCGGTATGGATTGGCAGTGGCGGTAATCAGGAATCCGTGGTTCGTGCAGGATTGCTCGGTTTGCCACTGGTGCTTGCCATTATCGGTGGCCGTCCGGTGCAATTCGCACCGCTGGTGGAACTGTACAAGAAAGCAGCTGCACATGCAGGACATGATGCTTCCAAGCTGACCGTTGCTTCTCACTCTCACGGCTTCATTGCCGATACAACAGACGAAGCCGTGGAGAAATTCTTCCCGCCAGCGCAAGCGGTCATGAACATACTGGGTCGTGAACGTGGCTGGGGACACTACAGCCGTGCTACATTTGATGCGGCGCGCAGCCTGGAAGGTGCATTGTATGTAGGTGATGTGGATACCGTAGCTCAGAAAATTATTTACCTGCGCAAAGAAGTTGGGATTACACGCTTCATGTTACACACCCCACTCGGCACAATGCCGCACAACGAGGTTATGAGAGCGATCGAACTGCTTGGTAAAGAAGTCGCTCCTATCGTGCGTAAAGAAATTGCACGTTGGGAAGCTGAGAACGAAGAGGCACGTTAATCGACTGAAACCGTTACGGAACTAGATAGAGTCAACAAAACAAAGGAGCATGCCCTAGGCGTATTAAGCCAATGGGGCTGCTCCTTTTTCGTTTATCTTCTGAAAGTATCTAAAACAGCACAGATGTAATGCTTACCCATTCGCAGATGTACTCACAAGGGAGTGTATAACCATGGACAACGTATGATCATAGAGGGTTTTGGCAGCTTCTTCGCTCTCAATATGGCCTCCCAAATACAGATGAATAACACCGTGTAAGGGAGCCCAGATCATCCGAACGGCAAGCAGGGGATCTTGCACCTGAAGCATTCCCTGTTCAATCGCTACCTCAACCAAGGCAGACACTTGTTTCAGTGCAGTTGCTGTTCCCTGTAAGGTCTCTCCATCTGGTTTGAATTCGGAAAAAGATCCTCCAAACATCAGCTGATAGAAGCTGGATTGAGAAATGCCGAAGTCCCAATAGACGTGGGCCAGATCACGGAAATATTGTTCGAACGATGCCTGCCGGGGCAGAACTTCAAAACGCTGGGCCATGAGGGAGCATCCCTCTAAATACAGATGTTTGGCTAACCCTTCTTTTTTGCCGAAGAGATTATATATGATTTTGGTGGAGCACTCCATGCGTTCAGCTACACGGCGTACTGTGACGGCTTCTGGTCCATGCTCTTGCAGTAAAGCAGCAGCAGCATGCACAATATTTTGCCGCAGATTATCCGAGTGTTGCAGTCTGGCTTCCTGAAAGGTTGTTACCGTATGTGCAGATTCCGTGGAACCCGAATTAAGATCCTTCATTGATTTCATCCTCGTAACCGTATTGTTGTTGAACAGAAACTAGGTTTCCTTTTCTTAAGGTCATTCTACTGTTTTACGCCAGATAACGTCAATTTAATCCGAGTTTAGTAAGTAAGCACCCCGTTCTAGATTCAAATTTAACAAATGCATTTGACAGCGTCATGGGTTTTGGTTACGATGATTCTATACAGAAACATTGTTTCCTAATGGAAACGAGTGTTTAAATTTTACACAGAGGATGGATGAGAGATGATAAAGGAACAGCATCAATGGGTACTTATTACAGGTGCTTCTTCAGGTATTGGGGAAATTTTTGCACTCGAGATGGCTTCTAAGGGTAAAAATATCGTGCTGGTGGCTAGAACAGAGTCCAAACTGAATCAATTGGCAGAACGTATAGAACGTACATATCAAGTAAGGGCTGAGGTAATCGTATCGGATTTGTCTCAAGTCGAGGCACCTCAGAACGTATATGAGGAATGTCAGAATCGTGGAATACACATCGATATGCTGATCAACAATGCGGGATTTGCTACCCATGGATGTTTTGAACAACTGGATGGTTCCCGGCAACAGGAGGAGATTATGTTGAACGTGCTCGCCTTGACGAACATGACGCATCTTTTCTTGCCAGGCATGTTACAGAAGAAAAATGGTGCTGTCATTAATGTATCGTCGACGGCTGCCTTTCAACCTGATCCGTATATGGCTGTGTATGGAGCGACAAAGGCATTTGTACTTTCTTTTACAGAGGCATTATACGAAGAAAACAGGAAGCGTGGCGTTCAGTTTTTGGCACTATGCCCAGGCTCAACCGAGACTTCGTTTTTTGATGTGGTGGGTGCTGATGAAGCCTCGGTGGGCAAACGTGATACACCTGAGCATGTCGTGGCCGTAGCCATGAGGGCACTGGAGTCAGGCAAACCTTATGCTGTGCCGGGGGCCAGGAATTATTGGACAGCACAGTTCACCCGCCTCATACCACGCAAGTCCATGTTGCGAATCGTAGGAAGTATGCTCCGTCCACGTTCCGAGGGTGTTAAACCAGAAAAAGTACAAGCCTGATTAGGGGTATAGGGTACAAGCTTTAGGCCAAAATGCCTTTGGCCCGAGCTTCCTTTATCCAGCCTGGAAATTCAGTGAGGAGACGATCGTACAATTCTTCATCGCTGATCTTGGAGATGTCGTCGAGAGCAAAAAAGTCAGCATTATCGATGAAACGTCCAGTCATGTCATCGAGTTTCTCGAGAATACCGTAATTGGCTTGGCCTAGGCCAACAAATTGCCAGAACAGGTTTTTGGTTGAGCTTTCGGTAATAAGCCGCATGATTTTCCCTTTTTGACTGACTCCACCATCGCTAAAAAAGATAATATACGTTGGAATCTTCACATCGGGTTCCTCGATCGTGTATTTGCGAATGACATCCTGCATCACAGGAGGTTCGTTATTGGTACCGCCTTTGCTTCCCAGCGTATATGTGCGTTCAATATAATTCTCGAAATCCCTGGCGGTGACGCTAGGTGCACGCAAGAAGTCTTTGGCGAAGAACCAGACGTCCAACTCTCCGTTATCATCAAACGCTGATGCAATCGCCAGGATACGCTCGAAGGCCTCTTGCACGATGCCTTTGCGATACAGATGGTACATGGAGCCTGATGCATCAAATACAACGGCAACACGTGCCTGTATAGGTTCAATCTTTTTCTTTTGCAGAGACAGGGTTACTTTACGCTTGAGGAGATCGATCTTGGTCAGGTTAAGCGGCGGATGAATCGTGTTTGGTACAGCAACAGGTGCCAAGACTTCTGGAGAGGCCGCTGCTACTTCAGCTTGTGCCGTGAGAAGAACCTGTTCGGCTTCCGAGGTGTCGTTACTCTCAATTTCAACACCGAATGACTCTGCCAGCGGCTGCAATCCACCAAAGAAACCTCGCCCAATCGCACGAACTTTAAACCCGTCACGATACTTATAGATTTCAATGAGAATAAGTGCTGTTTCCGCAGTGACCTGTGTGATCTCATAGGTGATCTGCTGGGAACCCGCTTGTACAATTGCCTGACATGCCTGAACATCGGCGAAAGTCCCTCCCGCATCCAGAGTAGCCGTAAACACACATTTTTCCACAGGGGCCTGCCGTAATTGATTTGTATCCAGTACAAAAGAGGATTTCAGTTCCTCTGTCTGTTGGAGAAGTACACTTTGATGGGGATCGGCCTTCTGATTATAAAATACAAAATAGTCGTCAGATGGGACCTTTCCCTCTTCGTTCACCATAAAGCAGCTAACATCCAAGGGAGAAGGAGATGAAGTACATTGAATGGTTACCTGAAGTTGAGCACATTCGTTGATACTGATATTCTGGCCTGTGTTTAAGTGGATGAACGAATCTGTCATAATCGGATGCGCCTCTCTTCTCCAATATAATGGTTGAAAATGTACAGTAACAAGATCGATTCTGAGACAAATGTTTCCATAAGTCAATCTTTACACCGTTGATCCTACGCCTCATCAGACTCGTACTTTTCCCGATGCTCCTTCTTCATCTTCACATAGTCCGGATCGGTCTTGGCGATCTCCCATTGCGCTTTGAATATGGCCGCGGCTTCTGCCTTCACCTTATCATTCTGATAGGGCAAAATTGAGCCATCCTCCTTTGAGTATTTGCGTCCTCCTTTGTGATTTGTATACCGTCTGGCCCGTGTATAACCCATCTGGAGAAATTTGCGAGCCATATCCATACCGACGAAATCTCCCTTTTTCTTATACTCCAAAAATAGCTCATAGATCTTCTCCGATGACTCCGTCGCAATCTCGGGTGTTTTGAACCGCCAGTGTGGCAGAATCTCGCCTTTGTACGGCTCTACCATCAGAACACCCTGCTCTCCCCGGCCCACGGTGTACAGCTCAGGATGTTTGCGCAGATCAAGCTCTTCATAATTGAGGCTGTAATCAAATTTTTTCATGTATACACCCTCCTTGAGATGATATGTGTTCCCGTTAACAATTGTAATCTGTACTATCGTTTACCCGGTCTTATTGAGGATGAAAATAAGTGAATAAGCGTTGTTGACATATAATATGTCTCCTGTATAATAAGCGTTGTTGACATATAATATGTCTCCTGTATAATGACATATTATATGTCAAGTTGATAAAATACATTTGTGAAGGACGTGTTGTGCATGAATCAAGTTTCATTGCCCTCGATGACGGTATTGCAGTACTTGGCTCATATTCACCAGTTATCTTACACTCAGGTGTGCAAAGAAGTAGGACTCACTCCACAGCAATTTAATGACTGGGTCAAGAAACGTCGACCAATTCCTAAGGATAGACTGCAACAACTGGCAGAATATTTTCATGTAGAACATGAAGTGCTGATTGATGGACAACATTATTTGCGGGATCTTACACCTGAGAATACAGTGGATGTACAGATCCTTTTTATTCAACAGAAGTTAGAGAGGGAAGGGGAAGAAGAGGAGAAAAAAGCCTACGAGATGAAGCTTGTCCAGTTGCTGCAGGAGAAACACAAGCAGGCTTTAATTGCGAGATTTGCAGCGATCATTGAACTGGGAGGTGAGAAAACGATCAAACATTCTGAAGAATGGCTTAGTAAAGCGGAGTCCATGGCAAATATGTCTGCACCCTTCTCACATCAGGAGGGGGAGAAATGAGCACAGCATTCGCAGTGAAATCTCAAGAGAACTTTTGGGTCTGCAAAAATCAGGATGTGATCTACGATGGAGTATATCTCTTCACAAACCAACGTGGACTGCAGAAAACTGCCTTGATCATGCCTCCATCTCTTCCTGCATCATGGACTTCAGTCTATGGGAGTCTAACCGTTTCTCAAGTAGGGAAGGAGAATCCCAATGGAGGCATAAATGAAGCAGGGCTTGTGATTGAACAGACCACGTTATGGTCGACCCACTATCCAGCTGAAGACGGCCTTCCAGTTGTAAGTGAGATTCAGTGGATACAGTATCTTTTGGATACATGCAGTACTGTAGATGAAGCATTGGAGGCAGCGGGGAGAATCCGAATAGATCAGAGCACTTCCCAGTTGCATTATTTAATCGCAGATCGCACCGGAAATTATGCAATTGTAGAGTTTCTCCAGGGTCATATGTGTGTGCATTCCGCGCCTTTGGAGGTGCCTGTAATTACAAATACCGCGTATAGTGATGCAATACGTGAACTGGAGTCAGGGCAGAATGTATGGTCACAATGGGACGATTATGAGAAGAATTCAATGGATCGGTTTTCATGTGTTGCCGACATTTATACTAATTCTGGGACATTTCTTGATAATCCAGACGCACTCTTCAAGGTACTGGCTTCTGCCAAACGCGAAGATACGGTATTTTCCTTAATCTATGATCTGCAGCGAATAGAAGTACACTTAATAACGTCAAAGTATGTAAAGCCTGTTGTTATTCGTATGATTGACTTCATCTTTGAACAATCTTCGCTTGCACAGGTGGCAAATCTGCAGTGTCGATCAGGGGAGCGAGAAGAGCTCCTATTTGAAGATTATTCAGCGGACATAAATATGGAAGCGGTTCGATCCTTTTTTCGTAATCCTCTACTGACTAGTGTGTTCAAGTGGGCTATACCTGATGAGTTGATTCAATATATGTCACAATACCCCGATTCTTTTACAACAAGCACGGTTAATGGGGAACAATAGAAGGAATTACACAGGAGGGGTAGCGGTATGGGAATGTCCGGCAGATATCTTGTGGTAACAAAGGAGCTAGTTGAATCCATCAAGTCAGGTGAGGTTAGTGTGCATGATTGTGCAGTTGATCTGGATATCGATAAAACATGGCAGATGCTGCAGTTCACGCTGAACGGTAACTTGGTAGAAGGGGAGCCGCCCTTGGGATATGTGGTGCCTCTCGCAGGTGAGCAATACGTGGGAAACTATTCGGATATGGATCTGTTTTTGCTTAGTAACGAGCAGGTGCTGGAAGCCTACATGGCATTGGAGCAGCTCACACCGGAAGAATTAAAGGAGCGGTATAGTCTGGACCAAATGATCGCTGAAGGCGTCTATCCTGTCATGGAAGATTGGGATGCGGAAGAGACATTTCAGGAGATCGTTCAGACTGTGGATGATGTCCAAGCCTTATTTCAGGCCACCGCTGCAAGTGGGAACGGGATCATCTTTTATGTTTTCTAAGTGAGCATTGAAATTATGATGGAAAATGGTTGGCCGACACTGAGGCAGGTTTGAACTACGCCTATTCGGGTTATTGATAGACACAAGGCTCAGGCCTTGATGACATGACAATCCGGTAGAAGAGAGGGAATGCGATATGACACAGGATCAGAACGAAGAGAACAAAGCGATTCAAGAGGACGAGCCGGATCAATTCGAGACTCCCGCAACTGCGGAAGATGAAGAAACGGATGAGAAACTCGCAGAAGATCAGGAGCAAGAATAACTCCCAGCATTGCACAATGAAGCAGGATGTTTTATCGAAACATACGATATGCTGAAATATAGATAGACCAGAGGTCGGACATGTTCCGGCCTTTTGGTTTATTTTTTTGCGTATCCGTTTACAAGAATTACCTATACCTTCATAATGGAAATGAACCATATTTTTCTAAGGAGGAGTTCATATTACGAATCGGAAGTTAGTCCAATGGATGGCAGTGTCACTAGTACTTTTAATGGTTGTTCTTACAGGATGTCAGGCTGTGGGTGGAGTAGACGTTGGCAAAGCAATGGCCAATGGCGCGAGTATCAAGTCCGGTGAATCCAGACAATCCATGAATATAAACATAGAACCGGCTAAGGAATTTGCTACAGAGAAAGACCTTGAAATGATCGAACTTATTAACTCCATATCCCTGGATATTGATCAAGCCAAAATGAAAGATGCGAAGACAGCATCGATCAAAGGTACACTGAGCATGGAGGGAACAAAGTTACCTTTCCACGTGTCCATGAATGAGTCCCAATTGGTCATTGATCTGGACGGAGCCCAGAAACCGCTGTACATGTCTCTGGATACGTTCCAGGATGCACAGGCGCTTCCGATGGTAGATACGAAGGCTCTGGAGAAACAACTCGAGGAAATTTCCCCGAAACTGTTCTCTTTTGTCCTGAAGCATCTGTCCAATCCGAAGAACATCTCCGTAACACCGGTACAGGAATCCGTGAATGGCGAAGCACTTAGCCTCTCCAAGCTGCATCTGGAAGTTAGTGGTGAAGAGATGCTTGCCATGGTTAAACCGTTCCTGACGAGTATTTCGAAGGATGAGCAAGGACTGAAAGATTTGATTGGCGATCTGTACGATGTGTTCTACCCTGTACTGGAAGCAGTGAATGAGGTAGAAGGTGGGGGAGATGACACGCTGAATTCGATCGTTCCTGAATCGAAAGATGAAGCCGTTGCGTCACTATATGCCATCATCAAAGTAGGACTGGACAGTATGCTGGTCAATTATGATCAGGAGCTGAACAACCTGTTGAATGAGACTCCTGAATTCAAAACGGTATTTGGCACAGAAACCAAACTGAAATTGGACTTCTATCTCGACAGCAAGCTGGATATTCGCAAGCAAAACTTTGAACTGAAAGTAGCGCTGCCTGCTTCTGAGGATCTGCCGGTGAACTCTGTAACCGTAAGTGGAGACAGTGAACAGTGGAATATCGGTGGCACAGTTGCAGTTGATGAAGTGGATGTATCGGGTGGCGTTATGGATCTGATGAAGGATGATATTACGCCTGGACAGATGCTGCGCAATTTTGATTCCAATTCACTCGCATACCAATTGCTGAAAGATGAGGCTGGGATCACGAGTAAAAGTGTAGTGCTCTTCCCGGATGATGAATACGCTGGGGCGATCACTGTTAAGAACACAACATTTGTACCGCTTCGCTACGTGTCTGAAGAATTGGATGCTGAAGTGAAATGGACCAAAGGCTCGAACCAAATCGTTGTCATTGACGACATCACTGGTGATGAGATTGTCCTGACCGTAGGTTCCAAGAAGGCAACCGTTGCTGGTAAAGAAGTAACTATGGTGGAATCCGCCTATGTAGGCAAGGACGGCAAGACGTATGTGCCGCTGCGCTTTGTGGCTGAATCCCTTGGAACTACTGTAGATAAGGAACAAGAAACAGGCTGGATTTACATTGACCGTCCTTAAGGGAGACGTTATAAGTAATCCTTAGTATGAGAGGGGATTTCAGAGTATGCCAGATTTCTCGTAATGATCGTGAAAAGAACACCGCAAAAATTCCGTTAGACCATGAACGGGATACGTGTGTCCTTTTGACCCATTACGAGGAGCTTCGGCGTTTCTGAAATGATGAAACGGATCGGGGAGTGCCTCTATTGGAGGTGCTCCTCTTTGTCGTTTCATCCTAAATAAATCCCCAGAGGTGTTGTATATGAAAAGTCAATTATTCACCCATTCAAACTCCGTTACGTTGCGTCCATTTACGCTTGAAGATCAGGCTGCCGTGTATGCATTAACCCAACAACCTGAAATCACAGATGTCCTGCCAGATTGGAAGATGACCGAGGAGCAGTTGCGCGAATTCTTACAATTTGTCGTTGGCAGTTACGAACAGTTCAACCCGGAAGATGTACGCATCCTGCTTGCTGTTGTACACAATAAAGATCAGCGTATCATTGGTTGGTGTGGCGTATTTCCAAATGAACTGCTGGATCGTGATGACCGTGAAGTGGCCTACGCCATCTCCCGGGATTACCGGAATAAAGGATATATCTCAGAGGCGGTGCATGCCCTAACAGCATATTTATTTGAGCATACCTTGCTGGATCGAATTGTGGGCATTGTGAAGCCCTTCAATCAGCCGTCACGCAAAGTTCTGGAGCATGCGGGTTTTCGTTATATCTCTCGCAGGAAACTTGTGGATCAGGAGAACTACGATTATTTTGAACTGCTTAAAGTAAAGTCCGAACCAGTGCAACCGAAGCAGGTACATTCTGAAATTCGCTTACGACGAGCAGAGCAGGAAGATGCAGTTGTACTTACAGAGATTTGCACTCGTGCTTTTGATCATGTCATAAAAGTCTGGGCGGATAATGAGAAGGATATCGATAGCAATCTATGCCCACCTGATTATTCGTCAGTTCGCATGCATCGTTACGTGATCCGTGAATGGGATTATTATGTTGTAGAATCAGATGGATGCGCTATTGGCGGAGTGAGTGTTAACGTGCTTGGACGAAAACATGCCAGGATCGATAAGATCTATATTGACCCCGTATGCCAGGGCCGTGGCGTTGGAACTCAAGTCATGAGGCTTATTGAGGCTGAATTTCCGCAGATTGAAACCTGGAAGCTGGAGACCTCAGGTCGGCAGCTGGATAATCATCATTTTTACGAAAAAATGGGATATGTTTGTATCTATGCATCTGAGGATGAGTTTGTATATGAGAAGAACAAGTCCGTTGATTCTTTTGATCCAACATGTGATGAGACATTAGCCAAGGACTCGGGTGAGTCGGTGGTTGAATATGTTCAAGCTAATCTGGACTCAGTCCGTTACAGCACCAGTAATCTGACCAATAGTCGGATTACCGACTGCAACCTGAGTGGAAGCAAATTTACCAATTTAAATATGACCAATATATTGCTAGCTGATTTACGCCTAACTGATAGCAAGATTGAATTTTGTGCTTTGGATGGCGTTCAATTCCAGGACACACATCTTGGATCTGACCGTGTACCCATGCAGTGGGCGCATTGTGATTTTGGGGGAAGTCGTTTTATCGATTGCGATCTATCTGGAGTAAAGTTGGAACAGTGTCAAGTGAACGGGATGAAGATCAACGGAGTAGAAGTAAGGGAATTACTTGCAGCCTATGAGGCTATGAAGTCCTGAGGACGAATGGCAGGGCCAGTACGGAAGCATACTAATCCGGTTGAGATGATGGCTGTAACTGTTCCCCGTTAGATTAGAGCAAATGAAGAAATGGGTATTTACGTATGGAGGATGTCAAAACAGCAAAGGGAGGTCTATGGATTATGACTGAACGATTTGCGGGTAAAGTGGTCCTGATTACAGGCGGTGGCTCCGGTCTCGGACGGTCGGCTGCTGTGGAAGTTGCACGTGAAGGGGCCAAACTTGCCCTGGTGGATGTGAACATGAAGGCGCTGGAAGAGACTAAGCGTGTGATCTCGGAAGAGGTACAGCATGCCGAATTTCTGCTAATCGAAGGTGACGTATCGGACGAAGAAGCTGTGAAGAAGTATGTTAGTGATACGGTCAATGAATTTGGGCGTATTGATGCATTTTTCAACAATGCAGGCATTGAAGGCAAGCAAAACCTGATCGAGAACTACGAGACGGAGATGTTTAATAAAGTTATCGACATCAATCTGAAGGGTGTATTTTTCGGGTTGAAGCACGTTCTACCTGTGATGAAAAAACAGGGCGAAGGCTACATCGTGAACGCGTCCTCTGTTGGAGGGATTCGCGCCGTGCCAAACCTGGTTGCCTACGGAGCGAGCAAACATGCCGTAGCCGGCATGACCAAAGACGCAGCGATTGAATACGCCGAGCACGGGATCAGCGTTAATGCAATTGCACCCGGAGCCATTCTGACAGATATGGTCATCGGTTCGTTCAAACAGATCAATCCGAATGACTGGGAGTCAGCATCCAAAGAGTTCGTGAAGGACAACCCGGCGAAGCGCTTGGGTGAACCGAAGGAAGTAGGGCGTCTCGTTGCCTTCCTGCTGTCTGGCGAAGCACCGTTTATCAATGGAGCCATTATTCCGATTGATGGTGCGCAGTCAGCCAAATATTGATCCCATAATCATCAAAAAGTATATCAATGCGGCATAGATATATACCGAAGAACGCCCTTTTTCGCCAATGTGCGGATGGGGCGTTCTTTTTGGTGTGATATTTAAGGGGGCGTATCCCGTATCCCGCAGTTTAAGTGTGCTGTAGAATCTGCGGCTTTTTGCTAAACCCGGTACTCCCGGCTGTAAAGCCCATCTGACGATAGAATTCATGTGCAGCTTCACGCTCTGGGCGATTGCCACTGTTCAGAGACAAGGAATCCACGTTATGCTTGGCTGCCCATTGCTCAGCTTCAAGAATGAGCTGACGGCCGATGCCTGAGCCCCTGAACTGGTCGTGTACAACCAATGCCAAGATGCGGCAGTGTCTTCCGTTTTTTTCATACATATAAGAAGTCTGTAATCCGATCAGTCCAACTACGCGGCCTCGTGCTTCAGCAACGAGTGTAGTAAAGTTTGCGTCCGCAGAGATATGGGTATAGCGCTCTTCCATCTCGGCGTACGTGGTGGGATAACCAAGTTGGTCCATCAGAATGACCATATCTTGCAGATCGGTAGGGGAGCTATGTCTAATCGTCACATCCAGGCTCATAATGTTGTATCCTCCTTGGGTCTTTCCTTCAACGAAAGTTCAATAATGGTATCCAGCAGCTCTGCAAAAGAAATGCCTGCAGCAGCTGCACTTTTGGGTAGCAGACTGTTACGGGTAAGACCCGGCAGCGTGTTCACTTCAAGCACATACGGCATGCCCTCCCGAATCATCATATCCACGCGAGCGTAGACGCTACATTTGAGCACCTGATAACAGGCCAAGGCCGCAGCTTCGACGCGATGGTGTAGTTCCATAGGTAATTGCACAACCTTCTCATCTGCCCCGTGGTCATCATATTTGGAGGCATAATCGAAAAACTCGGCGCTCGAACGAATGGAGATCACCGGCAACATCTTACCATCCAGAATGGCACAGGTAATCTCCTCACCTTCGATATACTGTTCAATCATGACCGTATCATCCCAGGCGAGGGCGGCCTCTACAGCAGTTGGCAGGGCGGAAGCTTCCTTCACCACTTGGGTACCGATGCTGGAACCGCCTGAATTGGGTTTGACCACCACGGGGTACGTTAATTGTTGAACAGCAATAGAGGACAGTTCCTCCATATGGCTCACTCGCAGCCATTCTCCAGTAAGTACACCTGCATGCTGCATGAGCTGTTTGGACATGTCTTTATCCATACATACACTACTTGCCAGCACACCACAGCCTGTGTAGGGAATACCCAGAGATTCTAATGTGCCTTGGACCGTACCGTCTTCGCCGTATTTGCCATGCAGGGCAAGCAGTGCCACATCGATCCCCGCTGACTTGTCGATTAGATCGCGCTTGGTATTCAGCTCGATGGGTACAACCTCGTATTTGTCTTTATTCAGGTTTGCAATCATCTCCTGTCCGGTGAGCAGGGAAATATCCCGCTCTGAAGATGTACCGCCCATAATCACGCCAACTTTCATGTGAAATCCTCCTTATCTCATTTGAGCTGCTGTCTCGCCAATGATGCGAATGCCTTTACGTATATTCTCATCGCTGACTCTGGAGAAACCCAGACGCATCGTGTTTACACCCTGACCGGGTTCCAGATAAAAGGTATCCCCTGGTGTGAACGTTACACCTTTCACTTTACAGGCTTCCAGCAGTTCACGGGTTCTGTATTCGGACGGGAACTGCACGAACAGATGCAGACCACCCGCACCGGAAATCCGGCACATTGGCAGATGCTGCTTCAGGCAACGCACAACCAATTCATATTTTCGCTTATATTCGGTGCGAGCTCGCTTCAAATATTTCTCGAAATTACCGTTGCTCAGATATTGATACAATAACGATTGGTCCAGCGTGGAGGTATGGATGCTGCGTGCCCGTTTCATACTCTCCAGATAATCAATCAGCGCCGCATCCGCAATAATCCAACCCACCCGCAGACCTGGGAACAGGACTTTGGAGAAGCTGCCCAGATACACCAGTCCATTGCCTTTGCCCATGCTGGCGATCAGGGGAGAGACATGCGAACCGGAATATCGCAATTCTTCGTTAAAACCGTCTTCAATAATCGGTACCTGATACTTGTTCATCAACCGGATGATCTCTACCCGTTTGGCAGGGGACGTCACAATCCCGGTTGGATTGTGATAGGATGGCACGAGATATGCCAGATCATATGGACTTGCCTCAAGTTCATGTTCCAGTTGCTTCAAGTCCAGGCCATCCGGCTCCATGTTCACACCGGTCAGTTGAAACTGGTGCAATTTTAGATTTTTAATCGCCGTGTGGTGCGTTGGATTCTCGCAGATCGCTTTGCCGCTTTTTTTGCGTAACGCTCCAAGCACCAGATCGAAACCTTCCGTGAATCCATTGGTGATCAGGATGTCCTTGCCACGGAGGTCGACGCCTTTGTTCTCCATATAACGTAGTAAATAGTTCATCAGCGGTCTGTATCCTTGCGCATATCCGTAATTCAGCAGTACTTCGCCTTCAAGTGACATGCGATCTAGAAAAGCCCGTTTCACGTTGTGCAGATCAAACAGCTTTTCATCCGGTGCTATGCTGGTAAACGATATTTCGCCGCGCTCTGCTCCGGAGCCATGCTTCATCAGATCGTACTGCTCTGCCTGAATGGCATACTCGCTTACCTCTGTCGTCCAGTCCAGTTTCCAGCTTGCTGCTGCCTCAGGTGTTTCGATGGAGGCACTGACGTAATTGCCCTTGCCTTTGACTGCATAGATCAGTCCCTCATCTTCAAGCTCGGCATAAGCGAGCAGGACCGTACTGCGACTAACCTTCATGAGTGTACTGAGTTCACGGGTCGAGGGCAGCTTTTGTTTGGCTTGCAGGCCGCCTTTGAGCATCAAACGCTTCATATAATCTTTGACTTGTATATATACAGGGCGGTCCTCCGTCAGTTGCAGATCGGAATACATCCCATCACTCCCTCTACTGGTATCTTGCCATATTATAAACCCCGCAGAAAGAACCACGATACCTCTGTTTCCCTGAGCGTGTGGTTGGTTGTTCGCACAAACGCAAAAAAGCCCTGGCAGTATGCCGGGGCCTGGTGGTGAAACTTGATCCATTTTCTATAGTACTGCTGCTATAATTTCTACAGTTGTATTGCATGACTAGTCTCTCTAGGATCGATAGCTATCTGACCTTCTACGTGTGTCTATTAACTTCAGTACGACTATAATTGCAGGCTTTCTAGGTGATACTTAAAATCTACAATGAATCATGAGTCTAGGTCTTTCTAGGTTTGCTTGCTGCAAGGGTCGATTAGATGATAGATCTACAATCTATAAGCTAGGGATCTTGCTAACTGTACTCTTGTCGTGATCACATAACAGAATTCAGCATGAAAAAGAGTTTCAATCATAGGGTACAATAGACGGAGGTAGATATAAAGACGTATGTCTCAGTGCCCAATTTCTTCCTCATACCCCTATAGTACCACTTTGAATCAGGGAAGTTAACCTTTTTTTTGAAATATTTGTCGTAATAGCGAAAATTGCGTGAATTGTACTTCATATAGATTGAAATGGTGTCCCTTTATAATATGTGATAGGATGTAAACCTATAGATAATGAGGAAGTGAGCCTATTGATTAATATTACCGTGCCAACACCGGATGTAACCATCACAAAGCAGGCTGATCCACAGCTTAGCCACATTTATGGATTTACTGATTTTCACCTGATTACCCGGGAACTAGGCGGGATTTTCATGTTTTACAATGCCGCTGGAGAGTTGTTATTTGTCGGGAAAGCACGTAAATTAAGACCCCGCATCAAAAAGCATTTTGAAGATACAGTATCACCAATTAAGAATCACCGCGAAGAAGTAACGAAGATTGAAGTATGCCTGGTTGAAGATCCGGTAGATCGTGAAATTTACGAAACGTATATCATCAACACGATGCGTGCGAAATACAATGTAGATAAAGTCTTGTACAAATAAGGCGCTTAAAAAAGCACATGAACATGCAATGTCTGGGACATATGTCCTAAGTGTTGCGCCAAGGGGTAAGGATGTAATCGAAGGATTGCGTCCGATCCCCTCTGGTGCCATCCCGATCTTTTCGAGGGAGTAGCTTGTAGAATTGAACCGTAGTAAGCCCAAGCTTAGTATCACAGATATACCAAATACATATGAAGAGGTGATTGTGTTGATCGGTCGTAGCGGTAACCCTACACTTAAAGACAGCACGTTTGAAAACAGAGGATATGGAGAAGATCGGTATCAGAATTACATGACGATCAACGGCACGGTGAACAAAGCGTTTATTACGCTTGTGATCCTGCTAGGCAGTGCGTTTGCAACATGGATGATGTTCTTTAACGGTCAACAAGTGATGCCGCTTGCTTATGGCGGATTAATCGTTGGTTTCATTCTGGCGCTTGTCATTTCGTTCAAACCCGTAGCGGCACCTTATCTCGTACCTGTCTATGCCGTGGCAGAAGGCCTGTTCCTGGGAGCACTCTCTGCAACCTATGAGTCCCTGTATAACGGAATTACCTTGCAGGCGGCTCTGTTGACCATGGCTGTATTCATCGCTCTGCTGGTGGCATACAAAACCAGATTGATCAAAGCTACGGAGAACTTCAAGTTGGGCGTTGTTGCTGCAACTGGCGGTATCATGATCATGTATCTGTTGAGCTTTGTACTGGGTTTCTTCGGCATTTCGATTCCTTATCTGCATGATAACAGCTTGATCGGCATCGGTATTTCGGTCGTTATCGTCATTGTGGCTGCCCTCAATCTGGTCCTTGATTTCGACTTCATCGAGGGTGGTGCTGAACGTGGTGCGCCCAAGTATATGGAGTGGTACGGTGCATTTGGATTGATGGTGACATTGGTATGGTTGTACATTGAGATCATCCGTCTGCTGGGCAAATTGCGTAGCCGGGACTAGTCCTATTCGATACGTCAGAGACGTAAACGGAGTGTGAATATAAAGCCAAAAAAGCTAACGCGTGATACTCACGTCGTTAGCTTTTTTTGATTAACATTAGCAGAATTTCCTTAATGGCGCCTCTTATAAAACTCAACTGATTCCAACTCGTTGAGGCCCGGCACCACTTTATACTAACTCTGTATACAGATCATCCAAGGTGATGATCTCGGGCTTGCTCGGCAGCTGTGCCCCAGCCGAACAGGCTGCCAGCATATGTCCATCATCCAGTCGCTGACTGATAAAGAGATATGTCCCGGCCTGTTTGCAATGCCAATCTTCCCGCTCATTGGGAAGGATGGCGAAGGAGTCCAGTGGCATGGACAACCCCATACCCACTGCCTTGATATAACTTTCCTTCAGCGTCCATAGACGGTAGAAGGTTTCCAGCCGACGATCGTCAGGCTCGGCAGCCAAGAACTGGCTCTCCTTAGGGGAGAAGAAACGCTCAGCAATCTGCATGTCAATTGGAGCTATTTTTTCCACATCCACGCCTAGTTCATCTGTACTGCCAGAGATTAGAGCAATCCAATCACCAGAATGGGAGACGTTGAATTGTACATCCGAATGGTGATTGAGTGAAGGTTTGTCGTAGGAATTACGGGTAAAAGAAAGCTCAGCAGGTCTCAGTCCAGTTAACATGCTCAAAGTCACACGAGTCAATATCTCTCCCAGCACGGAGCGATACGCGTCAGCCTGATGCACAAAACGTGAAGCCTGAGCACGTCGCTCCGTAGAAACTTGCGATAGTAATTGGTTCCAGTTCGCCTCGGGCAATACTTCTGGAACTTGGAGTACACGAATAGTTATCATCATTAATCACCTGAGGACATATTCGGCGTGGATCAGTAACTTTCCTTTATATGGAATGGACCCTCATACTTCTTGCGCTTGTTTCCATTCCGTGTGTGCAGACTGCACTCGCCCCCACATATCTTGGCATTCCAGTTCGCTGTAATTCACCAAGGGTTCATGGAATATTTCAGTTAATACGTCACGCCACTCGGTATAATTCCGGATCTCCGTTTTCCGGATTCCTTCGATATCATTTGTTTGGAGCATACATCCACGTAATTCATGACTGCGATTCTCATCCCGCTGACGAAGCAAAAATACGTTATGCCAAGGTGATTCGACTGCCCGACTGTAGAATTCATGTTTGGGAATGAACTCTTCCAGGCTGGTAATTGCTTCAGGAGCATAGTCCACACCTTCACTTGGCCCATGCGGCTCGTACTCAAGCCGCCATCCCCCAGCCACAACAGATGATGGCATCAATTGGTACGTAAACGGAGCTGAACCATAGGTTCCATAACGAAGTGGCAGAGGTTCAAAGGGCATTCCGCCGAGACCTACATCTACAATCCAGCGTTCAACTGTCGGGTCAGCATCTGGCAGAAGCACAGATAGACCGAGATGGAATGAGTTCACACGGGGTTGTTCCCCATGAGGCTGTACTCCCCCGCGATGCCAATCAACCGTATAACCCAGCGAGCGGAGAAGAACACTAAATGCACCATTTAGATGAAAGCAGTAGCCGCTGCGTCCCTGTAATATAAGCTGAATTGAATCTTGAAGACTGATTTCTGCAGGACGACCTGCAAAAATATCGATCGTTTGCCAGGATAAATATTGTACATGTGCTCGCTGGAGTTCAAATAAGAATTCCAGTGTAGGTTCCTTTATATCATCTATGCCGATCCGTTTCAGATAGGCCTGTATTTCAGTTGTATTCAATTGTCCAATCATTCTTATCACCTCACGTCATATAGTGGGCTGCATGTGGTAGTTATAAAGCTGCCCTGAGTTCATTGTAAAAGTGAACGGATGAAAACAACATCATCAGTTGAGCAGATTGTAACGGTACAATTATTGAACAAAGCCTTGAAATTCATCTCAAGAGATGGACATGGTTCTGATTTCATTGAAATACAATATATGGATGGTCTATTTCTTTTTCCGGGGTATGCTAACCCTTTGGAGTGGATATAGGTTAGAATATAGATAGATAGCAGGATTAGGAGATGGAAAAATGGCTAATGATGAAGTGATTTTGACACAGGAAGGCTTGGAAAAGCTGGAGGACGAACTGAAGGATTTGAAGACGGTGAAGCGTAAGGAATTGGCAGCTCGTCTGAAACTCGCGATCAGTTACGGTGACCTGAAGGAAAATAGTGAGTATCATTCAGCCAAAGATGATCAGGCCTTTATGGAGACCCGAATTTTGATCTTGGAGAAGATGCTGACAAAAGCAAGAGTCATTTCTTCAGACAATATAGACTCCAACAAAGTGAGCATTGGATCGACGGTGTTGCTTAATGACATTGAGTTCGCCGAGAAGATTGAATATAAAGTGGTTGGTCCTGCCGAGGCCGATGTTGCGGATAATAAAATTTCGTACGAGAGCCCGCTGGGCAAGGAGATAATGGGCAAAGAAGTGGGTAGCGTCATTCATGTCAATGCTCCGATGGGCGTTATCAAGTACGAGTTACTTCAAATTAAAGTGTAATTCAAAAAGAGAGGTGCTCCGCAGTCATCCAAATGGCTGAGGGGACACCTCTTTTTGATTCTATTGGGCTTTGAACAGTTGGGAATACGGATTTGTTGAAACTTCATACGGTTGGACTAACGGACTTTATCACATACTGTGTTTAAGGAACTTATGAGATGAAGATTTCCGTGTGTTTTATATGTAAAAAAATAACATTTCGACAAATTTCGAATTTCGAATGACCTGACAAGTTGAGTAGTATATAATTACGGGAAAACTTTAAAGTGATGGAGTAGATACGATGAATTTTAGTAAGCCTAATCTAGATCAAGACAACGCTGGCAAAGGAGAACGTTTCTCCCAAGCTGGATTTATCCTGGCGGCCATTGGTAGTTCGGTTGGTCTGGGCAACATGTGGAAATTCCCGTACATTACGGGTGAGAACGGAGGAGCTGCGTTTTTCTTGCTCTTCATCGTCTGTTTGCTGCTGATTGGTTTGCCAGTTCTTCTCGCTGAACTTGCGATTGGTCGCAGTGGCAGAGGTAGTGCAGCTACGGCTTTTATCAAAGCAGGTGGACATAAAGGTTGGCTCGCAGCCGGTTTGCTGCAAGTACTGACTCCTTTTATCATCCTCTCTTTTTATGTCATTATTGCAGGCTGGACCTTGCAATATGCAATTACGTCATTTAGTGGAACATTGTTTAACAATCCGGATTATGCCGGACAGTTCGACTCCTTCATAGGTGGCTATATGCCGATTGTATGGCAACTGGTCGCGGTCCTAATTACAGGCTGGATTGTAGCCAAAGGAGTATCCAACGGAATCGAAAAGTTCAACAAGGTACTGATTCCGGCGATGTTGGTACTGCTCATTATCCTGATGATTCGTGCAGTTACATTGCCGGGTGCAGGTGCTGGGGTATCCTTCTTCCTGAATCCGGACTTCTCGCAGCTTACAACGGAATCCGCACTGGTAGCGCTTGGACATGCCTTCTTCTCCCTGTCACTGGGGATGGGTATTCTTGTAACCTACGGTTCGTATGTGGATAAAAATCAATCTCTCGGTGCGGCAACCGTCGCCGTTGGTGCAGGTGACCTGATCTATGCATTCATTGCGGGTCTAATCATCTTCCCAACAACATTCTCGTTTGGTATTGCACCGGACCAAGGACCGTCACTGATCTTTGTGGCACTTCCGGCGGCCTTCTCAGCGATGCCACTTGGTTTCTTGTTTGGTGGCCTGTTCTTCATCCTATTGGCTATTGCGGCATTAACGTCAGCAGTATCCTTGCTGGAAGTTCCGGTGAAATATTTCATGGAACGTTTGTCCTGGAGCCGCAGTCGTGCGGTATGGGTTATATCACTCGCGGTCTTCATCGTGGGACTTCCTTCGGTGTTGTCGCTCGGCTTGCTGCCTGAATGGACGATTGGATCGAAGAGTGTGTTCGACTGGATGGACTTTGTAGCATCCAACATCCTGCTGCCTGTCGGTGGACTGCTTGTAACGATTTTTGCCGGATACTTCTGGAAAACGGCTGCGGAAGCTTCAGGCCTGCGTTCCGGATGGTTCCGGGTGTGGCTGTTCATGCTGCGTTACGTAGCTCCGATCCTGGTTCTGCTGGTTCTACTGCACACATCCGGCATCATTCACTTCTAATGGTGAAGGCCCGATAGGGTGAAATATGGTCTGTTGTGCAGATTTACCATGGATAAAACCTCTTGGAAGAAATGCAAAAGCCCTTGTTTTCCCTCGTCAATTTTGGGACAATACGGAGTAGAGGTTTTTTGGGTAGGACCGATAAGCCATATGCTTTTTTGCGAAAAGAGGATTATACAATGAACAAATCATCCATATATGGATTAACATTAGAGCAATTACGTTCCTGGCTACCGGAGCATGGGCAGAAAAAATCCCGTGCATCCCGGATCTGGGAATGGTTATATCAAGAGCGTGTTCACGATTTCCCTGCGATGACCGATGTCCGTCAGGAATGTCTGGACGTTCTCTCCGAGCATTTCACCATGAACTCGCTGAGCGAACATGTGAAGCAGGAATCGGCAGATGGTACCGTGAAGTTTCTGCTTCGGATGCAGGACGGCAACCTGATTGAGACGGTATTGATGCGGCAAAAATACGGACTTACCGTCTGTGTGACCACACAAGTGGGCTGTAACATTGGCTGTAGCTTCTGTGCGAGCGGTCTGATTAAGAAGAGCCGAGACCTGACCGCTGGAGAGATTGTGGAACAGATTATGCATGTGCAGCGACATCTGGATGCGGCGGGTCAAAACGAACGGGTAACCAACGTAGTTGTGATGGGGATTGGCGAACCATTCGACAACTTCCAGCACATGAGTGATTTCATCGAAGTTATCAAGGATCGCAAAGGATTGGCACTTGCCGCCAAACGGATAACTGTATCCACGAGCGGCCTTCCGGACAAAATCAAGGAATTTGCAGATAGCAGTCTGCAGGTTAACCTGGCGATCTCTCTGCATGCACCTAATAATGAACTGCGTACACACATCATGAAGATCAACCGGGCTTTCCCGATTGAGCAATTGATGGATGCGGTGGATTATTATCTGGCTAAAACCAACAAACGCATCATGTTTGAGTACATCCTGTTACGTGATGTTAATGATCAACGTGAGCATGCCGCGGAGCTCGCTGAACTGTTATCCAGTCGCAGAAGTATGGTCAGTGTGAACCTGATCCCATACAACCCGGTGGATGAGCACAGTCAGTATCAACGGAGTACAGAAGAGTCGATTCTCGGCTTCTATGATACGCTCAAAAAGAACAACATCAACTCCACTGTACGTATGGAACATGGTACGGATATCGATGCTGCTTGCGGACAGTTGCGCAGTAAACAAATGAAGAACAATGCTGCCGAATCCGAGCCAGACCGTCTGGCACTGGGATAAGATACAACGCGTCTGGCAAGTAAGTTAGGATACTTGGTTGTTATAATCAGTGCCTGCAATTTGTACGTGCCACCTACCGTTGTTGAGTTCGCAAATGCGTTGCCTGAATGCAAAACGCCTCTGTATATCACTGAGAAGTGATAACGGAGGCGTTTTTTGGAGTTTCATTATTTCAGTTTTTTGGTCATCAGCAGATGGGGGATGCCGTCTTCCATAAATACTTCCGACGCGGGTGCGTATCCGAGACGTTCGTAGAACCCGGAAGCTTGTACCTGTGCGTGTAGCTTGGCTTTCTCAAGACCATCAGCAACAGCCATCTGCTCCAGCTTGTCGATCAGCACACGGCCCAGGCCGTGTTTACGGTAATCAAGCATGACACAGATCCGTTCCAATTTGGCGACCTGTTCCACAATGCGCAGTCTGGAGGAAGCGGCAGGTACACCGTCTACGTAGAGCAGAATGTGGCGCGCCTCCGCGTCTAATGTATCATAAGCATCGAATTCATCCACTGCGGATACGCCTTGTTCTTCGACGAAAATAGCAGTACGAATGGCGAAGCAGGCATCGAGCAATTCCTGATTAGTAACTTCAACAATCGTTGTATTCATGAATGTTTCTCCTTTGGGTGATCGTAATGTTATCCTGACGTGATAAACTGGTACATAACAGGAATATGGAACGATTTTCGTTCCATATATACGGTTTGAGCTATGTGTTTAAAATTGAAACTAATTCAACAGTAGTTATACCATCAATTATGTTGCGAATGCAACAATTTTATAGGGGCGTGAGTGTGTTGACTGAGAAAAAAGAAGTGCTGCGTGAAATTGGTATGATTGCCCGCTGTCTGGATTCAATCAGTAATGTCGAGTTTCAGCATCTGAACCTGTCCCGTGGACAATATCTATATCTGTATCGAATCTGTGAGAATCCGGGCATTATTCCGAATCAGCTTGCTGAACTGATCAAAGTGGATCGCACGACGGCGGCCAGAGCTATTAGCAAACTCGAATCCGATGGATTCATTATTAAACAGCCAGCAATGGGTAATAAGAAGAATAAAGTGTTGTATCCCACCAAAGCTGGGCTTGAAGCATGGGAATTCATTCGTAAAGAGGGCGTGCATTCGGATCAGGTGACTCTGGATGGTCTGACGGAGGAAGAGATCGAGACCGCGGTAATGCTTCTCCGTCGAATGCGACATAATATCGAGGTGGACTGGAAATTTGTCAAAAAGGGTGGACGGCGACCCTACATGGATATTTCGGAATGAACAGAGGAACGATTCTTGACCCCTGCATCCCAGACTCTAGCCGGACCTATCTAAAGGAGAAGAGCCATTATGCCAGAGAAGCATCAGTACAGGAGGGAGTCATGAAACGAGTAAACCGGAAAAGGCTAACGTGGTGGATCATATTGGCAGTCAGTATCACGGCAGCGTTAATTATTTTTGTGAAGGAGCGGTTTGTGATGAATGAATCATCCCCTACGGTATCCTTTGTTCAAGATCATATGACTAATCCCAATGGTACAATTGCGACCTATTTGCAAGATGCTACCTCAGAGAGAGCGGACATCGTAGCAGGCAGAGAGGCTTTATCTGAGTCACTTGGTCTTTGGATGAAATATGCTGTAGCCAAGAATGATCAGGCGTTATTCGAGGAAAGCTATGAACTGTTGACCACCTATTTCCTCATGCCGCAAAAATATATTGCCTGGAAGCTGGATGCTAAAGGTGAATCTCAAGTGACAACCAACGCGCTTGGCGATGATTTTCGAATTGTTGGTGCTTTATTAAAGGCAGCAGATCAATGGAAAAAAGGAAGAGAAGCCAAACTGGAAACGGCTTCGGAAATATCCCGTACACTTTCGCAATCGGTTCAGAATAAAGGATATTATGTGGATTTTCACGATTTTGCGAGTGGTCACTCCACAGATACATTAAGCCTGGTTTATGTTGATCTCCCGTCTCTTCAATTGATGGAAAAACATCAGATGGTGGAACCGGGAACCTATGCCAAGTACGAAGCTTTGCTGAATAAGATGCCTGACGATGGATTGTTCTATCCGAAGACCTTCGATGTAGTCCATAAAAAATTTACGTATGATGATACGGTGAATCTGATTGACCAGTTGATCGTGGCGAATCATCTAACCGTGACCGACCGCAGACCGGACAAGCTCATTTCTTTTTTGAAAAAAGAGTTCAACACCCGGCATCAGCTGCCCGGACAGTATAAGCGAGAATCACGCACACCTGCCGTCTCTTATGAATCTTCCTCGGTATATGGCCTCGCCATTTTACTGGCTGTTCGTTCAGGTGATCCAAAATGGGCCAAACAGTTGTATAACCATATGACTACGTTGCGTGGTCAGGACTCTCGTTATCCAGGTGGATATGTATTTGACGGTAACACACATCTGTTTGATAATCTTTTTCCTCTGCTTGGAGAGACTGCATTACAAAATTCATTTAAGAAATAATCTACTGGAGAGAATAAACCTATGATGAGGAATAAAGCACCCATCCGTCGTATTGCATGGGGATATGCCAGTTTGATCGGATTAGCCGTGATTCAGCAGCTCGCTGTCTATCTTAAAATTTATATGAATCAGAGCTATACCACACAGGATTTTGTGTTTAGCATCGTGTCGCTTGGAGCGCTGATTCTGGGTTTTGTGATACCTGTCGGAGTGTCTGTCGTCCTCGGATTTATATATCTGGTCGCTTATTTTGTATGGCTTGTTACTTACGCGGATGTTAATGTGCTTACGTTCTCATGGTGGTTGCTCATTCCGGCTAATGCGGTTGTGGCTGCCTTTATCAAGGCAAATCTTGTGCGTAGAGCGCGTGTCATAGAGCGTCTGCAGGAGCTTAAGGGGCGTAATCCAGAGATTGATCTGGACACCTCCCTGGGTAATAAGGGTGCTCTTGCGGACACACTTGTTAAGCAAAGTAATCTGGCCAGACGTTATTCGGAGCAATATGGATTCAGCATGGCGATGTTCAAGATCGAGTTTTTGCCTTTGGTATTGGAATCACTCGGTTCCGTGCGTTATGCACAGTTCCTTATTGAACTATCCACTACCATACAGAAGCAGATTCGGTTTGAGGATTATAAATTTTTTGTGGATCGGGGAAGGTTTGTCATTATCTGCCCGATGACCAATGCGGAGTACATGCCCATTCTGAAACAACGGATCAAAAAAGCCATGATGGATCTGCAGATCATCGATAAAAGGGGAAATGAATTGCAGACGGTTATTCGAACTGGTGCGCTGGTATTCCACAAGGAACAATTCAGTAAGTATAAGGATATCGATGCAGTTATTGCGGCGCTGGAACGGAACACAGAGACGGATCTCATTGGTGAATATATCTAACGAACAGGAAGGAGAGATTTGCTGTGGACTATATGTCCTGGTTCATCCCGATCTGTATCGCCGTCAGTTCTTTATTTGCGGTAATCACGATTTGGTTAACGATTGCTACCCTTCGTTTTCGGTCAAAAGTCAATCGCAAGTACGATCGGAGGAAATTAATTGACTGATTTTATTCTGCTGTTATCGATATTCAGCATCTGGATTGCCGTATTCGAGTCGATTGTTATTATGGCAGGTGCGATTCGTTTTATTAATAAACAGGACAAAAAAGGGATTCAGATCCCTGAAAATATGGATCATTATCCAACAGTCACGGTCATGGTACCTGCGCATAACGAGGGTCTAGTCATTGTTGCGACAGTAGAGCATATTCTGTGCCTGAATTATCCGGAGGATAAAGTCCAGGTCATCGTGATCGCGGATAACTGTACAGATGATACCGCAGAGAAGCTGAGATCATTCCTCAGTCAGACCAGTTATAGGCATCGCAATGTGACGGTAATGGAGCGAAAAGGAACCGGTGGCAAGTCCGGGGCATTAAATGACGGACTGGAAATTGCCACGGGCGACTGGATCTGTATCTTCGATGCAGATGCCGCACCTGAACGGAATGCATTAATGTTTTTGACGCAAAAATCGCTGGAGAACCCTGAACAATATGGCGTGGTTTTTGGTAGAAACAAAGCACGCAACAGAGGACAGAATTTCCTCTCCAAATGCATTAATCTGGAGATCATTACTTCGCAACGTGTGTATCACACGGGTCTGTGGGAATTGTTCCAGCTTGGTTCCATCCCTGGAACGAATTACATTATCAAAACCGAGTTGATCCGGGAGATTGGCGGCTGGGATGTGACAGCCATTACAGAAGATACGGCGCTATCATTCGAGATTTTGAATCGCGGACAGTTTGTGGCACTTGCGCCGCAAGCGGAAGCCTATCAGCAGGAGCCGGAACAGCTTAGTGTATACATGAAGCAGCGCGAACGCTGGGCCAAGGGGAACTACCAGGTGGTACTGGATAATATCCATAACCTGTTTAACCGTTCCAGTTGGCGTAATAAGTTGCTGGTCATCTATTATGCCGTCAGTTATTTCTGGTTTATGCTTGCGATCATTGTATCGGATATTATATTTCTCGTGAATCTGGTCTATCGGGTCATTGCCATATTTAAACCGGAGGTAAGTTCACCGTTCCAGTTTGCCGGCGATGCATATGTGTTCCTGGTCATTGGTTGGGCACTCATGTACTTTATTTACGTGTTACAGATCAATCTGGCACTTGCCGCAGATATTGGACAAAGCAATACCCGTAATTTCATCTATGCCTGCGTGTCCTATTTCACGTATGCACAGTTGTTCATCCTGATCTCGATCAAGGCGTTCTACTCCTTGATCATGGACAAGATTCGAAAACGCGAAAGCAAATGGTACAAAACAGAACGTTTTGGCTAAGCGGCGTAAATGTTATAAGTGTAAGGCAGAAAGGCTGTTTGCTGGATAACTTCAGTAAACAGTCTTTTTGTTATAGCCAGACACATCCATATTCTGTATACTCTTACAGGCTGTAAATAGGAAGCATGCTTATCCGAAATGGAGGGTCACGGAATGAAGAAAAGAGGATCGGATTTTTACGATGATGAGGCGAACTTTGAGAAGTACATGGAACGTCGCAAGTGGCAGGAGAACGCCAATGATACATTGGAGAAGCCGGTGATGCTGGAGTTGATTGGAGATGTTGCCGGCAAGAACATACTGGACCTTGGTTGTGGAGATGCAAGGTTCGCCGCAGAATTGCTGAGTAGGGAGCGCGAAGGTGCGACGTATACGGGGATTGAGGGTTCTGTGAATATGATTCAGGCAGCTAACGAATCGGTAAAAGGATTAAATGCCCGGATTGAGCAAGCGTTCATGGAAGACTGGACCTACCCGGCCGGAGCATACGATCTGGTTATATCAAGACTGGCTGTTCACTATATTGAAGATGTGGAGAGCCTGTTCCGCAACATATACAATACTTTGAAAGAGAACGGGACATTTGTATTCTCTGTAGAACATCCTGTGATCACGTCCACACTGCAACCCTCCGGGACTCGAACGGATTGGGTGGTTGATCAGTATTTTGTAGAAGGATATCGGGAGCAGCAGTGGCTGGGCGGTTCTGTGAAAAAGATGCATCGTTCCATTGAATCGTATTTTATGGCATTACAGCGGGCAGGGTTCCGTGTAGAACATTTGCGCGAGTCAGCACCACAGCGTGCTTATTTTGTAAACGAGGAAACCTATCTGCGGAGGCAACGCATTCCACTGTTTCTGTTTTTAAGTGTGCGGAAATAGGATATTGGTAAACGTATAGATAAATAGATGAAACCGTAAAGTTATACTCATAAATTAGAAAGTTCTACACAGAAAACGGTGGATAACACTAGATATAGGAGTAAAAAGCCCGAAATCTATCCACATGTGGATAAGATATTGGGCTTTTACTGTTAAGTTTCTTCACCTATGTTACGTTTGCTGTGTATAACCCCGCAATTATGAATCCGCCGCTGCTCTGACATAGACACGTTCTCCGTGCCGATCAACTTCCACAGGTGCCTCGAAGAAGTTACTCAGCACTTCGGTGTTCATCAGATTGTTAGTTAATCCGCTATGGACTATTTCACCCCGGCGAAGCAGGAGGCTGTGACTAAAGACAGGCAATATTTCCTCGGTATGATGGGTGACATAGATGAGTGACGGGGTATCTGGACGCTGTGATAATTCACGGATGCTATCCAGCAGTCGCTCTCTTGAGAACAGATCCAGTCCATTGCAAGGCTCGTCCAGAATGAGTACCCGCGGATTGGCCATCAGTGCTCGGGCAATGAGAAGTTTCTGTTTCTCGCCTTGAGAGCAGGTACGATATTCGCGATCCCACAGGTGCTGACAACCCAGCGTTTGCATCAATTCCTGTGCCTGATCCAGATCATCATCTGACAGCTTGTCGTACAAGCCAATGGTGGCGTGTTTACCGCTGATCACGACATACTGCGTGCGGTCTGTACCGTGCAATTTCTCTTGGAGAGATGAACTGACCCAGCCAATGGATTTGCGAAGCTGTCTCAGATCCACATCCCCATATTCATGGCCTAACACGGATATCTTGCCTTCGGTCGGCCAGAGATACCCGGTGATCATGTTCAGGAGTGTTGTTTTGCCGGAGCCATTCAGGCCAAGCAACGCCCAGTGTTCACCGTCATTCACCTGCCAGCTCACATCGTTCAGCAGGGTAAGGGGTCCCCTTTTCCAAGTGACATGCTGTACATCAATAATCATGCGTTATTCCTCCCTTCTGTTATCCTCGAGTGTCCTAGATGTATTGTAGTCACAAAACGAAAGAGGTTTCAACGGTTATCACGCTGTTCTTGGTTGGTCCTTGCGCAGAAATACAGCACACACACCAAGCAGTGGCAAAAACGAACATAACTTGATAACAAACGAAATGCTGGTCACGTCAATTAAGGAACCTAACACAACTGAGCCAAGCCCAGCCGTTCCGAACGACAGGCCAAAAAACAATCCGGATACCGTTCCAATATGACGAGGAAGCAATTCCTGTGCATAAACAATGATGACGCTGAAGCCGGACATCAGGATGAGTCCAATCATCCCGCATAATACCATGGACAAGACGGGGCCCGCATAAGGTAGCATCAGGGAAAACGGTGCAGTGCCTGCAATGGAGAACCAGATCATCGGTTTGCGTCCGTAGCGGTCAGCGAGTGGGCCGCCGAGCAAGGTCCCGACCATACCTGCAAATTGCAATATAAAAAGACAAATCTGTGCCTGGGAGAGAGGCAAGCCATATGCATCGGCGTAATAGAAGGCGTAATACCCGGTCATGCCTGCAATATATACGAATTTGGAGAACAGCAGCAGGATGAGAATTCCCATTGTAAAAGCGATGAATCCCCGGCTCACAGGCCGAGCTGCTGGCCCTGCGCCGCTTGATTTTAGAGGGAGTTGCTGACGAATGCGAGTCTCGGCAAGCTTGTCTCTGTACCAACGACTGACCATAGACTGAATGAAGATGCCGATCAGGGCAAAGCCCATCAGCCATAGAAAACTACGCTGCCCATGTGGCAGCAGGATGAAGGCGACCAGTAATGGAGCAATAGCCTGTCCTGTGTTGCCTCCCACCTGGAAGATCGACTGCGCCATTCCACGTCCACGACTAGCCGCCATATGAGCCACGCGTGAGGATTCGGGGTGGAGGATGGATGAGCCTATGCCAATTAATGCTGCCGAAACAAGCAACATCCATAACTCGGAAGAAAAAGCTAAACCGAGAACACCGATCAGGGAGAATAGCATACCTCCGGGAAGCAGGATCGGCATTGGCTTGCGGTCTGACATATAACCGACCAGTGGCTGAAGGACGGATGCGGTAATATTCAGGGTGAAGGCAATCCAGCCCATCTGGGCGAAACTGAGCTGCATGGTCTGCTGGAATAGTGGGAATGCAGACGGAACCACTGTCTGCATCGCATCATTCAGCAGATGGGCGAAGCTGACTCCGGCAAGTGCCCAATTGGCTGAAGAGTTGATTTGCATTTTGCTTAAAGTGGCCTGAGCCATGGGAGATCACCTCGAATTATTTTTTTCAATGATAAAAGATGGGGGCAGATCATGTCTTTGTGAAAAGTGCTTGGAAAGTGAGCACGATTTGCTATAATGTCAGCAGGTGAGCAAACGATGGAATTAAACATGACGCTAAATGGGTTGGAATTATGGAAAGCTACCGGAGGGTTTGCGAATGAGCCGCATGTACATGACGACTGGTATCAGCTAACGCTGCCGGTCAGAGGTCAATGTCATCTGGTACAGGAACGGCATGCATACCCGCTAAAAGCAGGGATAGGGATTATTGCTCATCCCCAGACTGAGCATTATTTTGAGATAGGGTCGGATTCGGCTGTCATTGTGATTAAGTTCCGTAAACCGCCATTAGGCAGTTTCGAAGGTGTGGAGTCAAGAGGGGGGCGAGCTGAGTTTCGACCTACCCAGACTTTTGATCCTGCTGAGATCAGCAGTCTGTTTCGTGGCTGGAATTCCATTTTGTTAGATGATGTGCCTGAAATGCTGCAAGTGCAGGAAACAGAAATGGCGATCGAGACGTATCTAAGACGTATGTTGACGGGGCAGGAAAATGGAAAAAGGACTGTAAATCCCGGTACATTCATTGACCCTCATCTCCAACGAGTGTTGGATTACATTCACAGTGCCTATACAGGCCCAATGGATATTGATTCGATGGCGATGGTTGCACATCAGAGCCGGTATCATTTTATGCGTTCTTTCAAGGCTCTTACGGGAACAACACCGTATCAATATCTGCTGAATTTGCGCGTAGAAGAAGCGTCCAAGAGGCTTCGCCATACAACGGATTCAGTAACCACAATCAGTTATGAACTGGGATTTTCCAGCGTCAGTCAGTTTTACAGAGCCTTTCAGCGAGTGTATGTTATGACACCGATGGAATATCGGAATCATGTGTAGATTTTAACGGGCAGTCTCGCGCATGCGAGACTGTATTTAGTACGTTACAGCATGCCACTGATTTTTGTTGTTGCCAAACATTGAAGACTTTGCTAAGATGGGAAAAAGTTTATGTAAGCGTATACATTTAGATTAAAATTACAACGTTGTAATTATGGTTATGGCAAGTATTGAAAAGACAGAAATACGGTGTAAGGAGGACTATTCCAAGAAAATACCTCGTTTTTATGCAGATTAGTATAGGTTATTACAAAATGTGAATGAGATAAATAACAAATACGTCAGTGAAATGACGGTTCCTTTTTATTCAAAAATTCAAACGTTGTAATTATGTAGCGAAGGGGAGTGTTTCACGTTGAAAAAACGCATGTCCACGCTGTTCAGCCTGATCAGACGGGATAAATATTTGCTACTGATGTTTTCGCCTATCTTTCTGTATTACCTCATCTTCATGTACCTTCCGATGCCTGGCGTGCTGTTGGCATTTCGTAATTTCTTGCCGGGTCAGGGCATGCTCAGCGGGGAGTGGGTGGGACTGCGCTGGTTCGAACAGTTCGTGAATTCCATCTACTTCTGGCGACTGCTGCGTAACACATTTTTGCTCGCCTTCCTGCCGCTCCTGTTTGGTTTCTCCATTCCGATTTTATTCGCTGTCTGCATCGTGGAGATCAAGAACCGGACATTCAAGCGATTTGCCCAGACCGTTACGTACCTTCCTCACTTCATCTCCACTGTTGTTGTAGCTGGCATGATTATTAACTTCCTGTCACCAACAGACGGTATTGTGAACACCCTCATCGCGAGTCTTGGCATGGAAAAAGTGAACTTCATGATGGATGCGAGCTGGTTCCGTACCATCTTCACGAGTTCCGACATCTGGCAAAGTTTTGGCTTCAGCTCCATCATCTACATTGCAGCCATTATGGGGATCGACCCCGAGATGTATGATTCCGGCAAAATTGATGGCGTCAACAAATTCCAGGAGCTTTGGCACCTGACCCTACCCAGTATCAAACCAACCATCGTCATTCTTCTGCTTCTGTCGCTTGGCGGCATTATGAGTGTAGGTTTCGAGAAAGTATATCTGCTCTACAACGGAGCCACCTACGAAACGGCTGATGTCTTGTCCACCTATGTATACCGGATGGGGATTGAGGGCCAGAATTACGGCTTCGCCACAGCGGTCGGCCTGTTCAACTCCATCATCACCTTTATCCTTGTTTTTGCTGCCAATTCCATGACCCGCCGCCTGACCAAGATGTCACTCTGGTAAGACTATAACCCGGACCAAAGGAGACCTGTATGCAAAAATCGAGAAGTGACCGTTTGTTCTACGGATGTGTCTACCTGCTGACCATACTGGCGGTTGTTGTCACGTTGTATCCCTTTCTGTACGTCATTAGTATTTCATTCAGCTCGGTGGATGCCATCGACAAACAAAAAGTTGTATTGTGGCCCGTTGGGTTTACCCTGTCAGGTTACCAAATGGTACTGCAATACAAGGAGTTGTGGGTTTCGTTCTACAACACCCTCTGGTACACCGTGGTAGGCACACTGTTGAACATCGTGGCAACATGTCTTGCGGCGTTTCCATTATCCAGACAGCAGTTTTTCTTACGTCGCAAGCTGAATTTCTTCATCGCCTTCACCATGTATTTCTCGGGTGGACTCATTCCGGTCTACATGCTGATTACCTCGCTTGGGCTGTACAACACTCGCTGGGTTATGGTGTTACCTGTGCTGGTGATTACGTTTAACGTCATGATCTGCCGCTCAGCTTTCGAAGGCATTCCGAATGAAATTTTCGAAAGTGCCAGTATAGACGGGGCCAACGAGATGACGATGCTGTATCGTCTGGCGGTTCCAATCATTAAGCCAACACTGGCTGTGCTCACGCTGTACTATGCGGTATTCCACTGGAACAACTTTTTCACGGCCCTATTATATCTGGGCAAACAGGATATGCAGCCCTTACAGATGTTCCTGCGAAGAGTGCTGATCATGGCTTCGCCGGAAGTGATGCAGAAGATGGGCGGTACGATGACATCTGGTGCGCTGGCGGTCTCCTCCCTTCAGGTTCGTTATGTATCCATTGTGGTCAGCATTCTGCCTATTGTTACGATCTACCCGTTTATCCAACGGTACTTCGTTAAGGGAATTACCCTCGGAGCCGTGAAAGGATAGCTTTACTTACTTAAGTGTCATGTCATTCAAGGGAGTTCAAAATGGTTCATACCAAGGAGGAATGATGGATGAGATTTAAAGGGGCAGGAAGAAAAAGTGTAATCGCAGCGATACTGGCAATCAGCCTGGCGGGATGTAGCGGCGGAACAGGGGCGGGAACCGATGCGGGGAGCACCCCGTCCAGTTCGGAGCCAGCCTTCAATTATACCGGAGCAGGGCCGGTGACGGATCAACCGGATGCCAAGTTGTCTATTCTCGGCACCAACGCTTGGACGACCAATGTGGACTTGTCCACCGCAGCCATCGTGAAGAAAATTGAGAGCAACGCTGGTGTGACGGTGGATTGGGATCTGATTCCGCCGCAGAACTATGCGGATGCCGTCAATCCGAGGCTGGCTGCTGGTACCGGCTTGCCCGATATCGTGTACCTGCCGGATCAGGATCAACTGATGAAGTACATTAACAGCGGTCTATTCATTCCGATTAATGAACTGGTAGAGAAGTACGGCGTGAATCTCAAAAAAATATATGAAAAGTCACCTTCGGTTAAAGCCAGTTTAACAACGCCAGATGGTAAAATGTATTATATCCCGCAGCAGACGTTAACCCGCAACTACATGCCGGTATTTATGGTTAATGTGCGCTGGCTTGATAAGCTGGGATTAAGCGAGCCAACCACGCTGGATGAATTCACGGCGATGCTGCGCAAATTCAAGACAGATGACCCGAACGGCAACGGAAAAGCCGATGAGATTCCGCTATCCATGGAAGCAAAATTTGTGTCAATGGCCTTTGGCCCGGCATTTGGTCTCGACCTGTCCAACCAGTTCTATGCAGATGATCAGGGCAAAGTACATTTCAGCTATTATGAGCCTACCTATAAGGAGTACTTGACCTATCTGAACGGACTGTACAAGGAAGGTCTGCTTGGGGTGGATTATGCGAGTACCACGAGCGATCAGGTCACGTCGCGCATCTCTCAGGATGTGACGGGAGCAACGTTTAATTTTAGCTGGTATATGTCAATGGTCTACAGTCCGTTGTTCAAGGATTACAATCCGGAAGAGCCAATCATCAAAGGCATTTTACCACTGAAAGGACCGCATGGGGATCAGTTCTATGTAGGACGTACACCAGTGAGTGGCATCTTTGGCATTACACGTGATAGTAAAAATCCCGAACTTGCTTTCCGTTTCCTGGACTATGCCGTAAGTGAGGAAGCACAGACGTATTATACGTGGGGCATCAAGGATGACACGTATACGGAAGAGAATGGCGTGAAGACATTTACGGACAAAGGCAAGGACAATGAATACATCCAGAAGCTTGGCATTGGTCCGGTGAATCTGCCGAACATCCAATCCACCGATTCTGCTGATTCCGTCGTAGCCCCTTGGCATGCAAAGATGGATAAAGAACTGGAGCCGTATGTGCGCGAACCGTTCCCGTTTGTCTATGCCCTGCCGGATGAAGCGAGTGTGGAAAGCATGGCGATGCCTGACATCACGACATATGTGGAAGAGATGAACTTTAAGTTTATTAGCGGGGACGCCAGTCTGGACCAGTTTGACAGTTATATTGAGACGTTGAAAAAGATGAATATAGAGCAGGTTATTGCGGGCAGACAGGCACAATATGATCGTTATAAATCTGCACAGAAATAAGAAATAGGGCTTCAGGCGTATGAGAGGTGTTGATTGATTTTGATAACCATTAAAGACATTGCCAAACTTGCGGGGGTGAGCTATAGCACGGTATCAAAGGCGCTGAATGATGATCCCCGAATCAAACCGGCAACAAAGCAGAAGGTGCTTGCAGTCGCAGAGAAACATCAATATCGGAAAAACATGCTGGCCCGGCAGCTCTCCACAGGCAGAAGCAACATCATCGGTTTTGTGCTGGATGAGCTGAGCAATCCGTTATTCTCGAACATCTCCGGCCGTCTGCACAACGAGCTGAAGAAGCGGGGATATCAGATGATCCTGGTTGTGGCGGATGATGGCGTGGATGTCTTCAGCCAGCTGCGCGTGGACGGATGTATTCTGTGGGACTATGCACTGGACAATCGGGAGATGTTCTGGAAAAAGTTCGCAACACTCAACATGCCATGTTTTGTGCTGGGTACTGATGAAGCGCCGAACTCTCCTTACATCAAGATTGATCGCAAAGAAGGGCTGTTCAAAGCAGTGGAGCATCTGAAATCGCTGGGCCACAGCCGAATCGGATTCATCGGCAACTCCCAGCACGTCAAGCTGGAGGGTTACAGGGAAGCGTTGCAGCGTACGGGTCTGGGTTTTAACGAAGACCATGTGTTGCCAGCGCATTCCTCTTGGGAAGACGGGTATTTTGCCATACGTAATCATGCGTTTGGGGCGGATTCGCCGACAGCATTTATTGGACTGAACAACTTGGTCACCCGAGGGGCACTCCGGGCTTTACTTGAGGCAGGTTACAGTGTTCCACGCGATATCTCGTTAATCGGGTATGATGATCTGCCGGATATGCAATATGCGGAAGTGGCCTTGACTACAATTGGCCCGCCTCTGGATGAACTGGCCGTGCAGGCAGCAGAGCTGATTGTATCGTTAATCCGTGATGAACAGGTCGATGTTCCGGTAGTCATTCAGCCTAAGCTGAACCTTCGCAATTCAACGGCAATGTGTCGGCAATAAGAACAGCAACCTTTGAAGAGTGAAGCGGTTATCCGTTAGTCATACATGTATGTATTAGGTGAGTACAACATTCAAGGAGGAATTGCTTATGCAGGTACAGACACAGTTATCCTGGTCTGAGCGAATTGCAGCAACGATCATCCAGCAATGTGACGGGGACGGTTATCATGCGTTCCCTTCGGGACGATGGGCATACGTGGAAGGCATGACCTTGATGGCGATGGCACGAACCGGGCAGTATTATGGCAAGCAAGAGTATGTTGATTTTATGAAAAAACATATGGACCTGTATATCCAGCCGGACGGCTCTATTGGCACCTATACTTTGGAAGAATATAATCTGGATCAGATTAATCAGGGGAAAAATCTGTTTGCATTACTGGATGGTGCTGAAGATCAGCGTTACGCAGAAGCGGCTCATCTCCTGGTAGCACAACTTGCAGGGCAGCCCCGCACGTCGGAGGGCGGTTTCTGGCACAAAAAAATCTATCCATTCCAGATGTGGCTGGACGGCCTGTATATGTCCTCTCCCTTTTTGTCCGAGTATGCAAAGACATTTCATCGTCCCGAGTTATGGGATGAAGTTGCACATCAGATTCTGCTGATCGAACGCCAGACCCGTGATCCGCGGACCGGGCTGCTCTATCATGGCTGGGATGAATCGAAGGAGCAGGTCTGGGCAGATTCATCGACAGGGTGCTCACCACACTTCTGGAGCCGGGCGATGGGCTGGTATGCCATGGCGATTGTAGACAGCGTGGAGCATTTCCCCGTGAATCATCCAAAGCGCGGAACCATCATCGGCATCTTCGAACGGATGTGTCATGCTCTGGTACGCGTGCAGGAGCAGGAGAGCGGGTTATGGTTCCAGGTGCTGGATCAGGGCTTTCGCAAAGGCAACTATCTGGAAGCATCCGGGTCAAGCATGTTTGTATATGCACTTGCGAAGGGTGTGCGACTAAGGTATCTGGAGCCGCATTTCAGAGCTGCGGCGGAGAAGGGATGGCAGGGACTGTCCTCCAGATTGGTGGAGGAGACGGCTGACGGCGTTCGGTTAAACGGGATCTGTCATGGCGCAGGACTAAGCCTGGATCGGGATGGCTCGTACAACTACTATGTAACCGAAGCGGTTGTAAGCGATTCCTTTATGGGTGTGGCTCCGCTTCTGCTGGCAGCACTGGAAATGGAGCGACTGCCATGACGCAGCAGAGATTACCAAATACAGCATTGGAATCATCAGCTCCCTGTCTGACTGTTGCTTCAGATGGGACAGGGGATTATGTGACGATTCAGGCCGCAGTTGATGCGCTGCCGGAGAATGGCATCGGAATCGTTCCAATTCGAGTGAAGGCTGGTGTCTATCATGAGAAGCTGCATATGGAGAAGCCGGGCATCCACCTGATTGGTGAGGGGGCGGAGCAGACGATCATTACGTATGATGATCATGCACTCAAGAAGTTTCCGGACGGGTCGCCATATCATACGTTTCATTCCTATACGGCTTTCATTGGTGCCGATGATTTCACGGCAGAGGGGATTTCCTTCGTAAATGATGCCGGGCCAGGCAAGCAGGTTGGTCAGGCCCTGGCCGTTTATGTGGATGGAGACCGGGCGGCCTTTCGCCGCTGTCGTTTGATCGGTCACCAGGATACGATCTTCACCGGCCCGCTGCCGGAGCAGCCCATGGATCGCAGTTATTTTGGCGGGCCACGCGATGGTGCCGAGCGGCGTAAACTGCGGCAGTATTTCGAGGACTGTTACATCGAAGGTGATATCGATTTTATTTTTGGTTCGGCTACGGTAGTGTTTAAGGGCTGCGAGATCTTTACGAAGAATCGCCTGACTGAAGCGGAGGCTACAGATGGACAAGTGAACGGTTGGATTACCGCAGCCTCTACGCCGGAGGATGTGCGTTACGGCTATGTGTTTCTGGACTGTGATCTGACCAGCAATGCTCCGCCGCAGTCGGTGTATCTGGGCAGACCGTGGCGTCATCATGCCAAAGTCTGTTTTCTGAACTGCTGGATCGGCGCTCATGTGAAGCGGAAGGGATGGCACAACTGGAACAAGACAGATGCAGAGCAGACCGTTCAGTATGCTGAATATAACAGCGCCGGACCTGGTGCCGGATGTGTTGCTGATCGTGTGCCTTGGGCCAAAATACTGACCGAACAGGAAGCGGCCGAGTACACTATACCTCTGATTCTGTCCGGCGTGGATGAGTGGCAACCTTTGGAAGGGAGAGGGGAGCAGCGGCAGTAAGATACGCCCTCTTCTCTGCGCAATATCTAACACAGGTTTTCTTTCAAGTCTCCTAAGGAGTTGAAAGAAAACCTTTTTTGTGCGCTATATTACATTTTTCGCCCCCAATAGAACTATTTTATCCCTTATCTCTTTTGCATTTTACTGATTAAATACAGGGTGAGGATCTGTAAATTCCCTGTAAAATTTGGATGGTGCCTGCAAAAAAAGAACACGAGAGGGAAGGTCCATTTTGGTAAGGGAAGGGAGTGAAGTGACACGCAACATCAGATGGCTGAATGGGGCTGGCTCTAATCGATCACAGATCAGATTCAGATGGACAATTGAAGTTTTGTTTGCAAGGTGAACGTATCCTTAGTACAGGAGGGATTTTGCTTGAATCAAGCTGTTCGATTCCGCCCGGTCATTACATTTGCTTTGGCATTTCTTCTTCTTATTTCGTGGTTTGCACCGAGAGCCGATGCCGCCGCCCAGTGGCAGGCAGGCACCGCATACAAGAAAGGAGACCTCGTAACATATCAAAATAAAGATTATGAGTGTATCCAGGCACACACAGCTTTGACCGGATGGGAGCCCTCTGTTGTGCCCGCGTTGTGGAAATACGTGGGGGAAGGTTCGGGAGGGGAAACGCCGACGCCAGATACGGCACCACCTTCTGTTCCTGCGGGTCTGACTTCATCCTCCGTCACGAACACCTCTGCGAGTCTTTCCTGGAATGCATCCACGGATAATGTGGGCGTAGCGGGGTATGAGGTGTACCGGAACGGCGTTCTTGTGACAAGTACTTCAACTACAACAGCTGTAGTCACCGGACTGACAGCCAGCACGACTTATGCTTTTACGGTAAAAGCCAAAGATGCCGTAGGCAATATATCCGCTGCGAGTACCTCCCTCAGTGTGACAACTTCCAATGGAACATCCAATCCGGGGCCAACCGGCGGCAAATGGCTGATTGGCTACTGGCATAACTTCGACAATGGTTCAACCAATATCAGACTTCGTAACGTATCAACAGCCTATGACGTTATTAATGTCTCCTTTGCCGAACCGATTTCACATGGCAGCGGAACGCTTGCTTTTACTCCATACAATGCGACGGTAGGCGAATTCAAATCCGATATTGCCTATCTGCAAAGCCAGGGGAAAAAAGTACTTCTTTCCATGGGGGGAGCCAACGGTACCATTGAGCTCACCGATGCGACCAAGAGACAGCAGTTCGAAGATTCGTTAAAATCAATCATTTCCACGTATGGTTTCAATGGTCTAGATATCGATCTGGAAGGAAGTTCCTTGTCTCTGAATGCAGGGGATACCGATTTCCGTAGTCCAACTACACCGAAAATTGTTAACCTCATCCAAGGTGTGAAAGCGGTTAAGTCACACTTCGGCGCCAATTTCATCCTGACGGCTGCGCCGGAGACGGCCTATGTACAGGGTGGATATCTGAGCTACGGCGGCCCTTGGGGAGCTTACCTGCCAGTCATCCATGCCTTGCGTAATGACCTGACCCTGCTTCATGTGCAGCACTATAACACGGGCTCCATGGTGGGGCTGGATGGGCGCTCTTACGCTCAAGGAACAGCTGATTTCCATGTGGCCATGGTGGAGATGCTGCTTCAAGGCTTTCATGTAGGCGGCAGCATAGGCCCTTTCTTTAGTCCCTTACGACCGGATCAGATTGCCATCGGTGTACCGGCTTCCCAGCAGGCTGCTGGAGGTGGTTATACAACGCCAGCCGAGCTGCAAAAGGCACTGAATTACCTAATCAAAGGTGTGTCATACGGCGGTTCCTATACCTTGCTCCAGCCTGCGGGCTATGCGGGGATAAAAGGGATTATGACCTGGTCAATCAACTGGGATGCATATACGAATAACCAGTTTTCGAGCGCACATCGTCCGTTCCTGAACGGGCTGAGTACGCAAACGACAAAGGAGGTTGTGTATTAGATGATACATTTAAATAAACACACTGCTGTCAAGAAAACCGCGAAGTTTCTCCTGGGTCTATCCCTGCTCTTATCCGTCATTATTCCTTCTTTTGTGCTCCAACCCGCTACGGCAGCAGCTGCAGATTCTTATAAAATTGTTGGTTATTACCCGTCATGGGCTGCGTATGGGAGAAACTATAATGTAACGGATATCGACCCAACCAAAGTCACGCATATCAACTATGCGTTTGCCGATATTTGCTGGAACGGTATTCATGGAAATCCGGACCCTTCAGGCCCTAACCCGGTGACCTGGACGTGTCAGAATGAGAAGAGCCAGACGATCAATGTACCCAATGGAACGATCGTGCTTGGCGATCCATGGATTGATACCGGCAAGACATTTGCAGGGGATACGTGGGATCAGCCCATTGCAGGCAATATCAATCAGCTTAACAAGCTGAAACAGATCAATCCTAATCTGAAGACAATCATCTCCGTGGGAGGATGGACATGGTCCAACCGCTTCTCCGATGTAGCTACGACTGCTGCAACGCGAGAGGTATTTGCAAACTCTGCCGTCGACTTCCTGCGGAAATATAATTTTGACGGGGTAGATCTGGACTGGGAGTACCCGGTATCAGGCGGACTTGATGGTAACAGCAAACGTCCTGAGGATAAGCAAAATTACACACTGCTTCTGAGCAAAATCCGTGAGAAGTTGGATGCTGCCGGAGCTGTGGACGGCAAGAAGTATCTGCTTACGATTGCAAGCGGTGCATCGACGACCTATGCTGCGAATACTGAGCTTGCCAATATAGCTGCCATCGTCGACTGGATTAGTATTATGACATACGATTTTAACGGGGCCTGGCAAAAAGTCAGCGCGCATAACGCGCCGTTGAACTATGACCCTGCGGCTTCAGCTGCTGGGGTGCCGGATGCCAATACATTTAATGTGGCTGCCGGAGCACAAGGGCATTTGAATGCTGGCGTACCGGCAGCTAAACTTGTGCTTGGTGTTCCGTTCTATGGACGTGGCTGGGATGGATGCGCACAGGCAAGCAATGGCCAGTATCAGACCTGCGCGGTAGGTTCTTCCGTTGGAACATGGGAAGCAGGCTCCTTTGATTTTTATGATCTGGAGACCAACTACATTAACAAAAACGGGTACACGCGTTACTGGAATGACATTGCCAAGGTGCCATATCTCTATAATGCGACCAACAAGCGTTTTATTAGCTATGATGATGCGGAGTCTATTGGATATAAAACCGCTTATATCAAAAGCAAAGGACTCGGCGGAGCGATGTTCTGGGAACTTAGCGGTGACCGGAATAAAACACTTCAAAATAAATTGAAAGCCGATCTGCCTACCGGAGGTACAATGCCTCCAGCAGATACGACGGCGCCAAGCGTACCCGGTAATGCCCGTTCGACAGGCGTGACGGCAAACTCGGTTACACTGGCTTGGAATGCTTCAACGGATAATGTAGGGGTTACCGGTTATAACGTCTATCATGGCAGTAATCTTGCAACATCCGTCACAGGAACAACAGCAACGATCAGTGGACTTACCGCAGGTACTTCTTATACTTTCACGATCAAAGCAAAAGATGCGGCAGGCAATCTGTCTGCAGCCAGTAATATTGTAAACGTGAGCACTACGACTCAACCGGGAGGTGATACGCAAGCGCCAACTGCACCGACGAACCTGGCATCAACGGCGCAAACAACATCCAGCATAACGCTGAGCTGGGCGGCATCCACGGATAACGTGGGTGTAACGGGTTATGACGTGTACAATGGAGCGGCTCTGGCGACATCCGTGACCGGAACGACAGCAACCATCAGCGGGCTTGCAACGGATACCTCGTATACATTTACGGTAAAAGCAAAGGATGCGGCGGGTAATGGTTCTGCTGAAAGCAATGCGGTGACTGTGAAAACGGCAGCAGGAACGACAAATCCGGGCGTTTCCGCCTGGCAGGCGAATACAGCCTATACTGTAGGACAGCTGGTCACCTATAGCAACAAGACGTATAAATGTTTGCAGTCCCACACATCCTTGTCTGGGTGGGAACCATCCAATGTCCCTGCATTGTGGCAGGTTCAATAGTTAAAAAATGGATTACAACATTTTGAATTGAAACGTGCAGTGTTAGCGAGGCTTGGTTATAGGGAAGAGAACATAACGAAAAAACACCGGATACTGGTCCGGTGTTTTTTCGTTATGTTATGTCAAACCAATCAGGCTCCAAAAAGGTTATTCATTAGAAATCGAAGTTGTCCGGATCAGGTCCAACGCGTACATCTTCGTTCAGAGCACTGATCTGATCTATCTCTTCATTTGAAAGTTCAAAGTCGAAGATGGAGGAATTCTCGATAATTCGGTTTTCCTTGGTGGACTTCGGAATGGTAATGACTCCATTTTGCAGATCCCAACGCAGGATGACTTGTGCAACCGATTTGCCTTTGGCTGAAGCAATCGCCGTGAGCACTGGGTTGTCCAACAGCTGACCTTGCATCAGAGGCGACCAAGCTTCAAACTGGATACCATTCTTTTCACAGAAAGCCTTAAGCTCAACCTGAGTCAGGCGAGGGTGGTATTCCACCTGATTGACCATCGGTTTCACTTTGGTATCCTGCATCAGGTCTTCGAGATGATGAATCTGGAAGTTGCTTACGCCAATAGCCTTAATGCGGCCGGCTGCGTACAGTTCCTCGATTGCTTTCCAGGCTGCTTTGTATTTGCCTGCCTTAGGCCAGTGAATCAGATACAGGTCAAGGTATTCCAGTCCCAGTTTGTTCAATGTGGTATCAAAAGCGGCAAGTGTCTCTTCATATCCAAGGTCTGCATTCCATACTTTAGATGTAACAAACAGTTCTTCGCGTTTCAGGTTGTTTTCTTGCAAAGCTTCTGCAATCGCTTGTCCAACACCGGCTTCATTGCCGTATATTGCAGCAGTATCAATGCTGCGGTATCCATGTTTAATCGCATTTTTCACGGCTTCAATCAGTTCAGATCCTTCTTCTACCTTAAATACCCCAAGTCCGAACCAAGGCATAGAAACACCGTTATGCAGAGTTACTGTGGATTGTAAATGTTGTGCGGTTTGAGCTGTTGTCATGAGATTTCCTCCTTAAAGTGTGTAAAAATCAGTCATATTAAGCTGAATTTTTGTTGTTTTATCATACAAAATTAAATCATAGTAGATCAAATTGGGTTCAACGTATTATAATAAAATACCATATGAAACCGGTTCCCCTCGAAGGCTGGAACTGATATATATAAGAGTGAGACCTATGGTCGGAATGGAAATTAGAACGAAACTTTCTCCATTTCGACTGATGCATGTTGATCCTTACTTTCCAGCGTTTTAGCCCATGCGGTCAGGATTACAGCTACGAGAACCATCAAGGCCCCGACCCATGTCGTGTGAATTAAACCGATGGAATCATTGATCACTCCACCCAAATAGGCACCTATAGCGATCCCTGCATTAAATGCGGCGATGTTAAAGGCTGAGGCTACATCCTTGGCCTGTGGTGCATATCGTTCAGCCAAGGTTACAACGTACATCTGAAGACCAGGCACATTCATGAAGGCGAGCAGGCCCATACCCATAATGGTGAGTATTGCTGCCAACTTAAACGGGACGGTGAAGTACATTACGCCGAGAATGATGGTCTGAATGATGAACATATAGAAGAGCGCCTTGAGCGGGTTGCGATTGGCTGCTTTGCCGCCGATGATGTTGCCAACAGCGATGGCGATTCCGTACAACAATACGATGAACGCTACTGTTTTCTCGGAATATCCGCTAATATCATGCAACAACGGGGACAGATACGTAAAGACAACAAATGTTCCTCCGTACCCAACAGCAGTGATGGCAAAAGCAAGCAGCAAGCGTCCACCTGTAACGAGCTTCAGCTGATCCCGAAATGCCGTCCGTGTTCCTCGCTTCAACGTGGATGGCACGAGTATCAGGTTACCGATCATTGCAACGATGCCAACCACAACAATCAGGATAAAGGCAGCGCGCCAGCCCCAATGTTGGCCGATGAGTGTACCGAGAGGTACACCGGTTACTGTGGCAATGGTAAGACCGGAGAACATGATGGCAATAGCACTCGCCCTACGGTTGGCAGGCACCAGATCGGCTGCAATCGTGGAGCCAATGGACATGAACACCCCGTGTGCCAGAGCGGATACTACTCGTGCAATGAGTAACATGGTGATGCCCGTCGATAGTGCAGCCATCGTGTTACCCGCAATGAAGACAATCATGATGGCAAGCAATAGCGTTTTGCGTGATATGGTAGACGTCAGTGAGGTCAGAACAGGAGCCCCAAAGGTAACGCCTAATGCATATAAAGTAACGGTCAGTCCCGCTGTAGTTACGGAAATGCCCAGGTCATCTGCAATGAGGGGCAGTAGCCCAACGCTGATAAACTCTGTGGTACCGATCGCGAATGCACTAATGGCCAGCGCAAGCAATGCCCATGTGCTGCGTTTTGAATCTTGTAACATTTCTTGCTCAACTCCCCAGAATGTAGATTTACGTACCGGCAAATGCTATTATGAGTTATTCGGTATAGATTGAATAGTACGTACTTTTTAGTACCCTACGTACTTTTTGGTGCCTATACAGCATGCGACGGATGTAATTCAATTCATCAGGGAGGAAGCAAGTTATGGTTAGAAAAAAATATAACATCTCGGTTGAAGCTACCTTAGAGGTGATCGGTGGCAAGTGGAAATGCGTCATTCTCTGTCATCTGACACATGGGAAAAGACGAACCAGTGATCTCAAGCGTATTATGCCCGCAATTACACAAAAAATGTTAACACAGCAACTGAGAGAGCTTGAAAACGACGGAATCGTAAACCGCATCGTATATAATCAGGTCCCTCCCAAAGTAGAATACGAATTGAGTGATTACGGGAGAAGTCTTGAACCGATTCTCAATGCGCTCTGCAATTGGGGAGATCAACATATTGTGAAGGAATACGGAGACAAATCAGCAGTTCTGGAAGATAATGGACTCAATGATTTTAACTCTGACAATAGGGAGCTGGTGCAACCGTGAACTATGAGATTTTATATGATGGTGCTTTTGCGATGCTCAAAGTACATTTGCAACGGGGAGAGCGGTTCAAGGCCGAGAGTGGTGCGATGGTATCTATGACTCCTACGGTTGAACTAAAGGGTTCAGCAGAAGGTGGGATGTTTGCCGGGTTCGGTCGGATGCTGAGCGGGGAGAAGTTTTTCTTTCAGGAACTGACGGCTGCGGGCGGGTCGGCAGAGATTCTGCTCTCACCTTCAAGTATGGGCGATGTAGAAGCTGTTGAATTGGACGGTTCCTATTCACTCTATGTGCAGAAAGACGGGTTTCTGGCAGGAACCGAGGGCATTCAGGTGAATACCAAAATGCAAAACCTGAAAAAAGGTCTCTTTTCGGGAGAAGGTTTCTTCATTATTGAGATCAGCGGACGTGGAACTGTATTTCTGTCTTCCTATGGTGCCATCCATGCGATTAATCTGGCAGCAGGTGAAGAAATGATCGTCGATAACGCCCATTTGGTGGCTTGGCCTCATTATGTAGATTACCGTATTGAGAAAGCTTCACAGGGCTGGTTATCCAGTGTTACAAGTGGAGAAGGACTGGTATGTAGGTTCCGGGGAGAAGGAACTATTCTTATACAGAGCCGCAATCCGCAAGGATTCGGACAATGGGTGAAGCAGTTTATCCCTGCGCGCTAATTATTTTTTTGAGAAAGAACACACAGAGTTGCAACGGATATGTTTCCATCATCGTTATATGAATAATGGATTTACTTCATTGACTGACGGGTATATATTCTGTTGCATAAGGTCGCACATCATGGAGGTATGAGATGACAAGCTCACGGTATAAAAACGCACAAGAAAGTCCGGGATATCTGTTATGGCAGGTTACAGCCATGTGGCAAAAGGAAGTACGCAGGGTGCTGGAGCCCCTCGAACTGACACAACCTCAATTTGTATTATTGCACGCCTGTTTATGGCTCAATGAACACGATGAGGAAGGCAAGGGAGTGACTCAGGTTCAAATTGCTCAGTTTGCCAAGGTGGATGTTAACGTGACTTCTCAGGTTCTACGTGCGCTTGAAAAAAGGGGATTAATTACCCGCGCTCGTCATCAGACAGATACGCGTGCCAATATTATCACAACAACGGAAGAAGGAACCCGATTGGCTGTGGAGGGAATCCATCTGGTCGAGGAATCGGACAAGGCATTTTTCGAAACTTTGGATGAACGTAAGGGAGAGTATTTGGAAATCATGCAGGAGTTTCTTCGCCAAAAAACAGAGAGTTGATCCGTAATATATCTTTTTTTAATGTATTAAACTACAGAATGTAGTGGAACTGGAAAATTTTCTGATTATTAATAATTATAGCACCTCTGTAAAATACAAATAGACCTCCTGACTTCAACTTGTCGGAAGGTCTATTTGGGTTGCTCAATCGATTCGATAGGACGCAAACGGCTCGCGGCGACGGAAAGAGTCACTAATCTGGTCCAGATCGGCCAACAGCTCATCGGGCAGTGACATGTCCAGACTAGCCAGATTATGTTCCAGCTGTTCGGTGCGTGTAGCGCCCACAATTACTGTGGATACAGCTGGACGTGTCAGTAGCCATGCGAGTGACAGCACACTCGGGGAGCATCCATATGAGGCAGCTTTAGCACTCACTTGTTCACTCAGTTGGATATTATGCTCCAGCAGGAAACGGTTGAAGGACGGATCGGTGTCTGCTCTGGAACCAGAAGGCACACGGGTCTGTCCGTTATATTTACCTGTCAGAATACCACCTGCCAGCGGGAAATACGGGATAATGCCTACACCCTGATCGAGACACATCGGCACCAGTTCCAACTCAGGCGTACGGTCTGCCAGGGAGTAGCTGGTTTGGGTGGAGATGAAGCGCACATAACCTTTCTGTTCACTGATGCCCAGAGCTTTCATCAGCTCCCAGGCTGCGTAGTTGGAGGCTCCGATGTAACGGACTTTGCCGGAAGTGACCATATCATCCAGTGTGCGCAGTGTCTCATCCAGTGGTGTATGCGGATCAAAAGTATGGATCTGGTACAGATCCACATAATCCGTTTGCAGGCGACGCAGGCTATGTTCCAGCTCTTGTTGCAGATGGTAGCGGGAGGAACCCCGCCCATGAGGACCATCATGCCGGGGTAATCCGGCTTTGGTAGCAAGCACCGCGTTTTCCCGTCGACCTGTGAGGGCCTGTCCAATGATGCGTTCCGATTCCGTGCCTGCGTAGATATTGGCGGTATCGATAAAGTTGATGCCCTGATCCATCGCTGCATGAATAATGCGGGTAGAAGCTGCTTCATCCGCGCGTTTGCCAAACGCATTGGTGCCGAGCCCCAGTGCCGACACACGCAAACCACTATGGCCCAAACGTCGATATTCCATCATTCATCGCTCCTTCTCTATTCATTTATGTATAGCAGATTATAACGTAATCTATTGAAAACGTGTTATTAATATAGTTAAATGAATCTAAGAACCCGTTATTAAAGGAGATATGATGGAAAACAGTGCTGCACATTTAACAAGACGGAAGCCGAAGAACCCGAAGAAGAAATGGAAGAAACCATTGATCATCACCCTAAGTGTGCTGCTTGTGTTGGGAGGACTCGGATTTATCTATCGAAAGCAACTCGTCGTGTTTGCCTTTAATTTATTCGCTTCAGCTACGGTGAGGGAAGCCTTGGATGACTCCTTTGTACCAGCTGGCGATAAGGATGCTCCTGTCGTGGAACATACGGACCCATTCTCGTTGTTACTGCTAGGGATTGACCAACGGGATAACGAACCAAGCCGTTCGGATACCATCATCTATTCCGTCGTGCGTCCAGAAGACAATAAAGTGCTACTGCTGTCCATTCCACGTGATTCCTATACCGAGATTGTCGGCCGGGATGTGAAGTCAAAGATTAACTCAGCGTATGCCCATGGTGAAGCCAAGATGGCAATGGATACGGTGGAGAATTTGCTGGGGAACAAAGTGAATTTCTATGCCGCGATTAATTTCAACGGGCTCAAGGATATTGTTGATGCGGTTGGTGGTGTGGAACTGCCGATCAAGAAAAATATCGAGAACAAGCTCAAAATTCATGAGAAGCTGTTTGTTGAAGCGAATAAACCAATCTATAGCGGCGAAGAAGCGCTTGGATATGTGCGTTACCGGGAAGATTCCGATTTCAATCGGACGATGCGTCACCGGATTTTCTTAAGTGCCTTCATGAATCGTGCGCTGGAGGTCAAAAATCTGACCAAGATCCCGGATGTAATCCAGATTGCCGGATCGAATTTTACAACCAATATGACCTCGGACTTTATCGTAAAATTTGCCGAGTCCTTATATATGAAAGATAGCATACCAACGATCAGCAATTACATGCTGAAGGGTGAGGGTGCAACGCGCAGTGGCACATGGTACTACGATCTGTCGGAGGACGATCTGCAATATGTGCGTGGCATGATCGCCAGTTGGCTGGACCCGGATGCGACCGAGATAATTGAGCCCGAGTCAGCGGACCAATCGGAGACGAGTGATGCGGCATAAGCATCCATTCTTGTGCAAATGCTCATATGAATATAAGTCGGGAGAAGCGGTTGCTTCCCGGCTTTTTTGCGTTTGAGATCCTACGGATGAAATATTGCACAGATATATCTAATGTTTAAACCTCTTTTTATGGCATACATATAGTAAAATATAGGGAAAAGATTAAACATCAACCAACGGAGGAAGCTCATGAAGGAGTTTAAGGATCGGCTTCAACAGGTTCAGGAGCAACAGAAACAGCTGGCGAAGGAGTATCACGCCTTGCTCCAGGAGTACCAGTCCGATGACCTGATCGTTAAGAATGAACAGTTACAGGAACAGTATGAAGCTCACAAGCTCAAGCTGCAACAGCTCGAACTTCGCTCACGCAAGATGGAAGAAGAGAATGCACGTCTTCGCATGGCGTTATCCGAACAGATGCTGGATGAGAAGCTGAATCTGATCCGGGTATCGCGGGAGAAGATGGAGACCTATTTTCAAGGGAAAACAGCAGTACATAATGATCGAATTGCATTCCATGAGCATCGAACCAAATCCAATCTAAACGCGCTGTACAACCAGGCAGCACAGGAGTTGCAAGAGGAATCCGATGAGGTGAAGGAGAGGATTGCTTACCTTGCGGCAGAGGTGAATGAGCGCATTGAATCGCACAGACGAGCCGTACGGGATAGAGAAGAGGCTCTGCGTGGGCACATGGAACGTGGATATGAGGATATGGCGGAGGAAGGGTTGAGCGAAGAGACTATTCAACGCCGGATCAAGCAGAATCGCATGGAGATGAAGATTGGACTCAGCTGGATCAACAAAGTAGCCATCTTGCTCCTCATTCTGGGGGTTGGAGCAGCGTTCCGTTACTCGTACTCCACTTGGTTTAATGACGAGATGAAGAGCGGAGCCTTTTTCCTGCTCGGTGCACTGATGCTCGCTGGAGGAGAGTGGCTGTTCCGCCGGAAAAGGCAGACGTTTGCGATGGGGTTGCTCGGCGGTGGGATATCCGTGTTGTTCGGCTCCGTCTTCTATAGTTACTTTTTACTGCATATTATCGGGTTATATACGGGACTTGCCCTGTCTGTATTGGTATCGGCAATCTCCGTATTGTTGTCCTTGAGATACCAGTCGAAGACCATCTGTTCACTAGGTTTGGTGGGTGGATATCTTCCGTTATTCTCCTACATGTTCTCGTTCGGGCTTGAGGGCCCTGCTGTCTATGTAGCCATGATCTATCTGCTTCTCTTAAACGGCATTATTGTGTTTATATCATTCGGCAAACGGTGGCCGGTGGTGCACTATATCAGTTTCCTGTTCAACACACCATCCATGCTCATCCTCTTATGGCTGTCGCCAAGTGAGAAGATTGGCATGTTGTATTCCATTGTGACGTTTGCATTATATCTGGGCATTACGCTGGCATATCCATTCAAACACCGAATGAAGTTAACCTGGTGGGATTTCGCTCTACTCGCCATGAATACGAGCATTAGTTGTCTGATATTATATGTGTTATTCGATGTGGCGGGTTGGAATGATGCTCAGGGCTTGCTGGCGTTAATCTTCTGCGTGGTGTATCTGGGCCTCGCACGATTCGTCCAGCGCCATATGGCTCAGGAGAAACAGACGATTCTGCTCTTTTATGTCACTTCCCTGACGTTCGCCATTCTGATTATTCCGTTCCAATTCGGGGCCAAGTGGTTATCGATGGGCTGGTTGATCGAGGGGGTTCTGTTGGTTACGCTTGGACATCTGAAACGGCTCAAGTCGGTGGAACGTGCCGGATGGGGCATTGTTCTTCTATGTCTAATCACTTTTGTGTACTATGATCTGCTGGCGCTATTCTTCATCGGGGAACGTTCTTACTTCATGTTAAAATACTCCAGTATCACGCTGGGAACCTTGCTTATTACACTGTATTATGCCTGGGCTGTTCACAGCAACTCATCTTCCAGAGAGAGATTCAATTACAGCACGCTGGAGCTGGGTTTCCTGAACGGATTCAAGTATGTGACACTTGCGAATCTGTGGTTATACGTGCTGTATGAGTCGAATGAATTGTATACCAGAGCTGTCGATGGGACGTTCCTGTTATACATGTTCTACAAGTTGCTCATGTTCGCAGCGCTCACCATTGCGTTAGCCTATGGACTGAACAAGGTCAAGTTGCTGCGCGACCGATTCGTGCAGGTGTACACCACCTTCCTGAATGCCGTTGGCTGCTGTATTGCACTGGCTGTAACCTTAACCATGCCAGCGCTTCAGCCGGAAGTTCAGCAGCATACAGCGGCAGAAGTTGTTGGTTTGCTGGTGCTGATTATCTTTAACGTAGGGGTATTCTTTGCAGGAAGGGATCTGCTAATTGCAGGCATCCGCGGGCAGTTCAAGAGCATTGAATGGTACCCGGTTATCGCAGGGGTGTATCTGCTGGGTGTCATCACCGTCTTCCTGACGATTCAGTTCCAATGGGGAGATGTGGGGCTGATGTTCAGCCTGATCTATCTGCTGCTCGCGATTCTCTATATTGCCTATGGATTCCGTAGAAAATATGTCATGATTCGGCGTCTCGGCCTTGGCCTAACGTTGTTCGCTACGGGGAAGATGGTGTTCTATGATGTGGGGATGCTCACCTCGGGCAGCAAAATCTTTGCCTATTTCAGCTTCGGCGTTCTATTGCTTGGGATCTCTTACCTGTATCAGAAGGTGTCCAGCCGGATGGAGGAAGTACAGTCCAGAGTGACAGCGAAGCCTGACGACGAGCCGACTGTGCCGGAGGAAGACCAAGATTAATTTGGGTTTTGAACGACTGTAGTGACCTTTGGGATCATATGGGGAGGGATTCTTAAGATGGGATTCGACCTGAAAGTTATGCTTTGGCAACTGTTATGGCTTGCTGGCCCTATAGCTCTTGTCGTGCATGGCTGGAGGAAATTCGGCGCGAGAAAGAAGCGGCAATGACGTGAGTGTGGGTGAGATGGCGGGAATGTCCGCTGTCCACTTCACTTCGCTTTGGGAAATAAGTCGTGTAATATAGATTTTTTGGATTAAAATGAGGCTCCGGGCTGCTGTGAACAGCAATCTGGGGCCTTATTGATGTTAGTCTATGGCTTAGCCTAATATGACATTCGTGAAACGTTTTACGCAGAGATCACGTTATAATAGAGTAGACTTAGGGTTGGATCTTCATTTGTAACCATGAGGTTTCGGAAGCCGATGTGCCTTTCAGTGATTCTCCGCCATCATCATTCATACGGGAGAGCACGGTTAATGTCATGGACAGGGCAAAGGCGAGCAACACGTATATGAAAATATTTTTTTTGTTCATAGGAAGGTACCTCTCTTGTTGAATGAGCTAAAGTAGACATCCGGCCGCCATGAGAAAAAAAGCACAACGTCTGGTATAGTAGAGTAAGTAGAACCGAACATAAATCGTTCCTGTATACCACTATATTGAACTATAGCGGTGCAAACAATGGAACAAATCTGATGATCTTATCATTATTGTTATGAAATGTTTATAGAGATCGAGTGAGTGATCATTGAAGGTGGGAGAATAATATGCGGGAGACGGCAAAAATCGTCATTCGTACGCCAGGACAGGAAAGTGACGGCTCATTCGCTTATGTAAGCCAAGGTCGCTCCATTACGGTGGGACGTTACACAGGCGGAAGTGAATTGGACTTGTCTGTTTATAATCAGATGATATCGAAGCGGCATTGCCGCATTCATTATGATGTACAGCAACAGTTATGGATCGAAGATCTGGATAGCAAAAATGGAACCGAACTGAACGGGCATCGCCTCGTTCCCTATGAGAAATATCCGTTTGGCGAGGGCGATAGCCTGACGTTGGTCAACGGCCTGATCCAGCTTCGCACGGAAGGTGATCTTGGAGAGACGAGGGAATATCGGGTGTCGGACTTGCTGGGTGAGGGCGTACGTTTACTGGATCACCTGCAAACCGTGCAGATCGGTGAAGTGGAGATTCCGCTGTCCAAGAAGGAGTATCAGCTGTTCAAGCTGCTGTATAGTCAACTGGACCACTTTGTGACCCGAGAGCAGATTGTGGCTCAGGTGTGGCCGGAGCGGAGCATGCTGGAGAGTGAAGCGGTAGGGATCGACGAGATTAACTCGCTAATCTATCGGACGAATCGCAAGCTGGGTGTACACTTTACCATCAAGTCCGTTTATAAAAAAGGTGTATATATGAAGTCTCATGTGCCGGAATGAATGAGTGATAACAAAGGGATGAGTTCATGTTCATCATTTACCTGATTCCATGGCTTATTGCCGTGGTGACATTGATATGTGTCATATCCATCGTACTTGTCAGTTGGAAAAACGGGATTTCCCCGATGCCCACATCCGGCCACGTCAGACAGGTGGTCATTCAAGAGGTGAACCGCATTCCAGGTTACGGGGATGTGCTCGAAGCAGGCTCTGGATGGGGCACACTGGGATTGGATGTTGTAAGGCATTGCCCAGGCAAAAGGCTGACCGGGATTGAGAATTCGAGAATTCCCTTATGGTCTTCCCAAATAATTGCCTATCTCAGTGTTCGCTTACGTCGAGCCAAGGGAAACAAGCTCTCTCTCAAGGGAAGGCTGCGCTTCATGCGCGGAGACATCTACACCAGTTCCTATGAACATGCAGATTGTGTAATTTGTTATCTGTTCCCGGGAGCCATGACCCGGCTTCTGGACAAGTTCAGTCGAGAGCTTCCGCCGGGTGCCAAGGTGATTAGTGTCTGTTTTGCGCTGCCAGGAAAAGAACCGCTACGTACCATTACATGCCGGGATGCTTTACGAACCAAGGTGTATGTGTATGCATTTTGAGGAAAAGAAAGTGTGAATAATAATACTTGTGATCAAGGTTACTTTGGTTTTACAAAGAATCTTGGTTAATGAACCATTTTATTTTGCAAAAAAAGAAGCAACGAGTGATGAACTCGTCGCTTCTTTTCTTTTGCTTCTTAGGGTTGCTTCGTTACTGGAATGTAATCAAAATCTGGTATCAACGCACCAGCTTTATCCGTTATTTGCGCTTGGTCTTCTTGATTCAATTTCACATATTTTAGCTGGATACTATTCCCCTGATCCACAGCTTGTTTGAATTTCCAGGAGTATTGATCATCGAGATTAATATAGAGTTGATTTTTTGAATTCCAATTGAGTGATAGGATATAACCACGAAGTTTAAATTCTTCGCCGTCCACATTCAATGTCAAACCATCGGCTGTACCGGATGAACTGTCCAATTGGAAACCATCCGCAAAGGATAAAAGAACTTTACCGCTCGATTGAGAATAACTTGCTGTTGGAGTTCCTGAATCAGGAAGTTGAGCAATTGATCCATATACTAACTCTGCTGGATAGGCGTCCTTCGCCCAATCTGTTATCCCATTCGTATTAAACTTAAGCTCCCCATCCCCCTCGGCGAGTGGAGTGTTAAATTTAAGGGTATACGTCATCTCAGTTGAACCATAACTGTATCTTACCATGTCCGGGTAGTAATTCTCATCTGCAATTTGAACCGTAAAACGAGACTTTAACGTATCGAAGTTAATACTAGGATTCTCGTAGGGATCCCAGCCTGGTTCAAGATCCGCCAGTAGTGTGCGGCGATCAGAGCTTAATGTAGCTGAAATGAATTTTGGACTTAGTGATACGATAGAGTTATTCGTGTAACTTAACGCTTTATTTTTGGCATCACTGATATCCTTTATGGCTGAGCCGTTATAACTTACCTTTAAGTTAGCCAAATCACCTTCGGTAATCCCACTGACATTAAGCTTCACGTAAGATGGTTGTATTCCTGATGCTTTAGTAGAGTTAACTATACTTACGGACTGCACTTGACCTTTATTTAATGAAAAATCTAGTGCAGTAGGAATGCTGTCAGAATCAAGTTTCTCATCGTAGTAGATATAGATGGAATCCAGTGCATCATTAATGTACTTGGAAGACACTACAGGCGGTTGAGTATCCAAACTGTCCAGAACGGCTTTATCAAATTGAATTCTGGTTACAGCACTAGAGGTATAATTTTTAGTCGAATCCACAATTGCAAATTCTACTTTTGCCTCTGATTTGTTGGTATTGGTAATGTTGACCCCGGTATCAAAATCCTGGACTTCATTGACTTGATCCGCACCCAATTGGAAGTATGGCCATGAATTCACATAAATAATCATATTTTCGCCGGAATGTCCCCCGATAACTGATTTTACATCAGATTTAAATGATCCATTGATAACATTGACGACCATATAAACTTCGGCAGGTGATTTCAGGGCGTATTTAACATGAATTTTTCCGTTTTTAATGTAAGCTTGTGGATATCCATCTACAAAATATGGATCAATGAATCCGTCAATGCTCACCTGATCTGTTCCGATTGCTCTGACTGTTAAATCGTATTCATGTGTGCCTATAGCGTTACCGCTAAGTACTGCCTTCAATTTTACAAATTTATCTTCATTTTCGTTTCTTTTAACTTCGCCACTGTTTGTAATTGTTGTTTCATCATTTGATGACCAGTTGATGGAAACACCAGGATAGGCATCAAGAGCAGAAGGTAATGACAAGTTCCCTACAATATTGTTCTTGTTCGAATTCGATCCTAGGAAGATCTTTTCCAGTTCGGCAAAGACTTCTTCTGCGCTTACTAGTTTCTGAACAGGTCCAAAAGCTGCACTGAGTGCAGAGCCGCTCACTTGAATTTCATCCGCTGAAACGTACACCCGAATATATTTACCGCTGTTAGCTTCCGTTATAGTATAGGTGGACGATGTTGCTTCGTTGATTACATCGTACGGCCCGTTTTCATAATCAGACTGATACCATTGATAAGAGATTTCTTCATTATCAGGTAAGCCTGCATATTCAACTGTTCCTGTAGTCAACTCAGATCCAATGGTGATATCTCCTGTTATGTTTCCAATAGAGTTCACGGTAACTGTCCCGTTAGGTCGATATGTCACTGTCATTGACGTATCCGAATAGCCCTCTTGCGAGATAATTAAATTATGTTTTTCAATACGTTCAGGTTGATTCACGTTCAGCTTCAACAGAAAGCTGCTTTCGTTCTCTTGTTTAAGCCCAACCCCATACTCTGGCGTGTACATCTGCCCATCCAGTGTCACTTGCACATCGGAAACATTAGTTAGTGGGTGACCACTTTCATCAACTAATGACACTACAGTATAAACGGATGAGGTGGCAGTTCCTTGCAAAGGTTGCAAAGCAGTAACGGCGACGTCATAATGATGAGATTTAATCATCGACCTGCCTGCATTAACAATGGAGATGTTTTCGCTATTCTCCTTTGTATCATTATCAATTTCAGTGTCATCATTAGCCGTTAGTTGATCGTATTTAGACAGTTGGATGCCTAGAGTGGGTTTTGTAACGGTGACGGTAACAGCGGAAGTAAATCCTCCGTCAACCGTCGTTGCAATAACGGTTGCTTCCCCCGCACGCAGAGCGGTAATTAAACCAGTATCGGACACGCTTATAACATCAGAACGATCCTCTGCTACTTTCCAAATAACTTTGGAATTAGTAGCATTCTGTGGTGTTACTGTTGCAGAAAGCTGCTGAGTTTGACCGGTTACCAGAGAAACCGAAGCAGGGGAAACGTTGACACCTGTCACAGCAATAGTATGGTTTCCACTTCCTGGTGTAGATCCACCTGAATTTCCTGAGTTACCTGAATTACCGCCAACGGGTGTATTTCCACTTCCTGTTGATCCTGAACTTGTACCTGTACCTGTACCTGTGCTTGGTGTCGTTGTACCGACAGGTGATGTAGGTGCTGTACCATTAACTAAAACACTGGATTGACCGGAGGTTTTAGCAATGTTGACATTACCCGTGATCCTTGTGTCTGCTTCAGCAGTAAATTCCTTGATTGATCCAGCTGCTGTAATTTGAACATTTGGAGCATGATTGACTACTTTGTTAAAATTACCATCCAGTTTAATTTCTTGGCCTGCCAAAAGATCAGCAGGGATTTCGATGGTTTCAAAACCTCCGCCAGTAAGGTCTTTCGTAACAACTAATGCACCACTCTCCAGGAAAGTTAAAGAAACGGATGTGTTGCCTGTTGCCAATATACGTACTCGTCCATTGTATTTATTAACAACAAGAGCTCCTTGTACATCTACATTATTAAAGATAATGGAATGTTCGCCACCACCTTGGACATGGACGTTTCCTTTAATTATCACATTATCCAAAGTGACTTCGCCTTCTCCGACACCTTGGGTCACATATAAGTCGCCAGAGATCGTCATATCTTTCAGAGTTACATCTGGCGTATTAACCACAACGTTACCTTGCACATCATTTGAATATGTTCCCTTTGTAGTAATAAGGGTTTGGATCAGGCGATCAAACAAAGTAACAGCTTCCGCACGAGTAAGACTCTCTTGTGGATTGAATGAACCGTCAGGTCTTCCACTAATGACGGATACGGATACTAATTTTTGTACTGAATCTTTTGCCCATTCAGCAATCTTATCACTATCGTTAAACGTGACAGGGTTTTGGCTATCTTTCGTTTGGAAAGCACCAACTATGAGTACCGCTGCTTCTTGGCGTGTAATCGTTTGGTTAGGTAATGCCTTTCCATCAATACCATTCAATACTCCTGCTTTATTCAGCTTAACCATGGCATCGTAATACCATTGCTCTGCATTTAAATCCGAGAAATTATTGCTACCTTGTTCTATGTATTTCATAATACTGTTGATCATCTTGGAGAACTCGGCTCTTGTCACCGGCGCATTGGGTCTGAAATTACCGTTGTACCCTCGGATAATGCCATAACCGTTCCACTCTTCAATAGCTTGTTGACCCCAGTGCCCTGAAACGTCTTTCAATGTGCTTGCTGTTTCTCCAGGCAAATTACTGTTTGTCGCACCAAAAGCAGGTACTGCGCTTGACAAAAGCATAGCAATAGCCAGACCTGTGCTAACCACTTTTTTTGAAATTGTTTTCCTCATTACATGTACTCCTTCGTTAATAAATGAATTGGATAAATCTAAGAGTTTCTTTCTAAAATCTAAAGATATAGTTCATGTGTCCTGGTTCTAATTTCCTTAAAAATTACTATCATGTAGTAAAAAAGACATAATTATTTTATATTATCTCGTTACTTAACTAAAAACAATAAAAACCTATTAATATTTTCTAATCTTTGTAGTTTGTTCCGAACATGGGGTTTCCAATTAGTTAAAAAACCAGTACTTAAATGACTTCTAAAGTCATTTAAGTACTGGTTACTTGATAAGCTAGGTATTCAGGGCAAGGCATGACATGAACACTTAGCTTATTCATTTCAGTTATTTTGTCGAATCTGTAATACCTGTAGTGCCAGTGCTGTCAGAGGTTGTACCGGATTGGGATCTGTTTCTGCCGCCTCCAAATCCGCCTTGTCCACCGCCACCAGGACCGCCCATACCTGTATTGGCAGTGGTTACACCAGATTCATTCACCCAAGTCACATTACTAGTCGATTGGAAGGCAACCACTTGAGTTCCACCACTATAGGTACCGTCTGTATAGAGTCCATCCACCGCTTTACCTGTAGACGTACCACCGGAGTAGATCACGTATGAACCATCTTTCGCAAGATCCGGGGAGCTGACAACCACGGTTTGATAATCTTTTGCTGGTGCAAACGTCAGAATGTTGTTGCCTTCGCTATCTTGTACATGTACAAGTGTTCCAGCTTTTTGCGTTGCAGGGAATGTCATCACAATGGTATTTTGCGTAGACGCATCGGATGTTCCTTGTGCCATACCCGAGCTGCCAGCAGCTACCAAGTATCCACCACTGATTTCAAATGTGCCGTCATAATCCAATGCTCCGTTGCCGCTATTCGTCGGTCCGTTCACAATAACCGTTCCGCCAGTCATGTTAATGGAACCATTGGAATCCAGCCCGTCACCACCTGCGTTCACGGTGAGGGAACCGCCGTTAATGTGGAACTCGTTATTGCTTGCTGCTGCACCACCCATACCGCCCGGTCCACGTCCTTGCTGATTAGCAGCTGTACCTTGGGATGCCTGATCGGTAGTTGATGTTGTGCCTGTCGTTTCGGTTACAGAGATGTTCGATGTCGTTGTTGCATCGGTTGCTGTAGTCACGCTATCTGTACTTGCCGCTGGATTCGTAGCTGTTTCCGTCTCGCCACCTGCAGCATTTACGCCATCATCGGATGCCGTTACATCTACATCCCCATCGTTCAGGGTGATCATTGCACCTTCAATTCCTTCATAGCTCTTCGCAATGGTGATGGTTCCACCGTTGATCGTAAGGGCCTGATCGGCATGAATGCCGTCATCACCAGATTCAATGTTGAATGTTCCGTCGTTGACGGTCACGTTATTGTTGCTGTGCAGGGAATCATCCATGGAATCAATGGTATACGTACCTCCATTAACCGTAAGATCTGTACCTGCTTTGAGTGCTTTGGCACTTGTGGACTCCGTTGCTGTTGTAGCTGTGTCAGCATCGGCATTGTTATCCGTTGTTGTTGTGTTGGCAGAGTTGGATGCTGCTGCGCCGTTTGTATTAGCACCTGCATTCGTACCGCTGTTATTAGGCATCTCCGGCATATCTGCAGGAGGTTCGCCATCCGGTGGTGTGCCCATATCCGTAGGAGGTGTGCCGCCACCCCATCCACCGCCACCGCCGCCGCCAAATGGACCTTCTTCTACTTTGGCTGGTGCATTGGCGCTACCGCCGCCCGTTACAATGTTGTATGTGCCGCCATCCGTAACAAGTGCGGTTTCAGCTTGAATGCCATCATTGCCACTTTGGATATCGAAAGTACCTCCTGCGATAGCAACGTAACCTTTGGTGGTATCTGTGTCATTGGTTGATTTAATGCCGTCGCCTTCGGCTTCAATGGTAATCGTACCCGCTTGGATAGCGACCATATCTTTACCTTTGATGCCGTCATCGGCTGCTTTGACACTGATGTTACCACTAATGATCTTCAGATCATCCTTGCTCGTAATACCTTCATTATAGTTACCTGTGACGGTCAATTGACCTGCACCGTTGAATGTAAGATCTGCTTTGCTGAAGATTGCAGCATCGGGCTCGTCTGTCGTAGCATCGGCGTACACATATGTTTTACCATCCGATACGGTGTTTTTGGTTCCTTTTTCGAGCGTAATTACCGCTTTACCAGCCTTCTGAATGTAGATCGCGGCACTGTCGTTATCATGGATGGTTGCTCCGTTTAATACGAGATGTACAGTACCCTTATCGGCAACGTTAACCACGATCTGTCCATCCGTTAGCTCACCGCTAAGTACATAAGTGCCTGCTTCCGAGATGGTTACCGAACCATTCGCGGCTTTAGCGCCCGAACCGGTCACCGTTGCAGTTGTTCCGTTCAACTTAATCGCTGTGGAATCCGCCTCACTCCAAATAATGTTGGTATCGTCAGCATCCAGAGAGACCAGATCTGCATATTTTACTGAAGTTTGCTCGCTGACAGATACCGTTTTGGTTATTCCTGTCGTTGACGTTGCGGCATTGGCCGTTGTGCTTGTGGTTGCTGGTGAACTGCATGCTGCGAGCAGGCTGGTAATCATGGCGATGGACCAAAGTTTGCTACCTGTTATTATGTTTTTCTTCATATTAGATCGTTCCCTTCGAATTATAAATTAATATTCCGTTGTTGGACTCATGGTTAACGAGATATCCAGGTTGCCGTTCCGGGTACGGATCGCATCGAGGAATTCCTTTTGGCTAACACTTTCATGAATGGTTACACTGTAGACCAGCTCATACAGACTGCCGAGTTCGGTCGTTCTGATTTTTTTCAGATCAAAAGGTACGTTGAATGTATGGAACACTTCATTAAGTGCTTCTTCATAACTCAAGTTCTCAGGGATGGTAACTTTCAGCGTTTTCAGCTGACTTTTCTTGCCACCAAAGTTGAAGCGACTCAGGACAAACATCAGTACACACAGGATAATGGTGAACAGCACCGCGTATCCAAAAGCGCCTACACCGCAGGCAAGACCGGAAGCCATCGTGAACAATACATAAGCAATGTCCTTTGGATCACCAGGGGCACTTCGGAATCGGATGATCGAGAAGGCACCTGCCAAGCTGAATGCTCGTGCGATGTTGCTGCCGATGAGCAGGATGATGATGGCGACAATGACGGGCAGAACAACCATCGTTAAGGTGAAGCTCTGAGAGTATGTGTTTTGGTTAGTTTTCATGTAGGTAAGGCTGATGACCAATCCCAGAATGATGGCAAGACCAATGGTGATGACTGCGTTGTTAAACGTCAGGTTGGTATCGGTTAGGGCTGAACTGAATAGTGAATCAAGCATATAGGACACGCTCTCTTTCTATAATCGTTTTATCTTGTTCTATGGATGGGTTGAAATCGGTACCTGGCACAAGAATGCGCTCCGTCTGGTAATTCAGGTTGGTTGTTCTCGCCAGGTGTCTGAACTCGTTGCCGTATTTGGAGAATCCGGTGCGGTAGAGACCATGCTCACAAAGCAGTTGCGATAGCCATAGCGGAACGGTTTTCTCGGCTTTCACTTCCATCAGCCAACGACCGTCCTTCACCAGCGGTTCACCGTAATCTCCCTGTTCCAGCTTCAGATCGTATCTGCGGCTGCGAATGTTGGTGTCAAAGGTAATGCGGAGATCGCGGCTGTTCTTGTCGAAGAGTGCTTTGCGTTCATACGCCAGATACACTTTCGGTTCCAGATCGTATACCCGAAGGAAATATTTGATCTCTTCGACAACTTGTTTGTTCATGTAATCCGCGAGCTCTGGCGCCTGTCCCGAACGGACAAATTCATATGCTTCATCCAGCTTCAAAGCTGTTCTGCGCTTGTTCACCAGGCCAAATACTTTCTTTTTGATCTCCAGATACACTTTGGCGTTCTCTTCAGGGATTCCATAAGCCCGCAGTCTCAGCTTCTCCTTGTATTTTGGTTTGGAGAGACTGGCTCGAATCAGTGAATCCTGCGGAGTGTCGAAGTACAGGTTGCTGATGGAGTAGTACTCATGTTTCTTGTTGTAGGCATCCAGCTCCATGTATTTCAGCAGGTCATTGTAGAAATGTGCGTACTGCTCATCCGTCAGAAGATACTTGCTCTCATATCGGTTGAATACTTCAATCGCCATGTGGGACTCATTCCTTTCGTCGGTGGGTTGTATGTTTTGTTGCATCGTGTATTGCTTCCATGTCTGTATCTTAGAGCCCCAACCTTGAATGAATCTTAAATGGTTTTACATTGCGTTAACATTTTTTTACCTTCCTATAATAGTGCGCATACACAAAATGAATTAAGATTGATTCAAGGTTTGATTGATAGAATAAGAACATATAAAACAAGTCCATTGAGAGAAATAATTCAAGCAGAGGAATGAATAGATGATGAGAATATTAATTGCGGAAGATGAGGTTCATTTGGCAGAGGCTGTATCGCAGATTTTGAAAAAAAACAACTACTCCGTGGACATGGTCCACGACGGCAGATCAGGACTCGATTATGCGCAGAGCGGTATCTACGACCTGTTACTACTCGACATCATGATGCCGGAGATGGACGGGATCACCGTCCTGAGGAAACTCCGCAGTGAAGGGAATCATACACCTGTCATTCTGCTTACGGCGAAAGGTGAATTATCGGACAAAGTCACAGGCCTCGATTATGGTGCCGATGATTATATCGCCAAGCCCTTCGCCACAGAGGAATTGCTGGCCCGAATTCGAGCAGCCTTAAGACGGAAGGGAGAAGTGGTTCCCGAGGATGGACTGAAGTTTGGCGACATTGAGCTGAATACAACTCAACTGAAGCTGAGCGTACAGGGTAAGGAGATTAAGCTGAATCTGAAGGAGAATGAACTGTTGGAGCTGTTGATTGCCCGCAAACAGGCGATTACCTCCAAAGAGCAGATTATTGAGAAGTTATGGGGATTTGATTCGGAAGTGGAGTATAACAATGTGGAAGTATATATCTCTTTTTTACGCAAAAAATTAACCTTCTTGAACTCTGCCGTCCGTATTAACACGATTCGGGGTGTCGGGTATGTGCTTGAGGTGACGTCCTGATGTTCAAGAAACTTCGAAATCGATTCTTGATCGTGAATCTGGTGTCCATCTCCATTATGATGCTGGTGGCATTTGCGACGATCTATACGATTACTTATCAGAATGTGCAACGTGAGACCAATATGGAGTTGTACAAGGTGTCTGATTTCTATCACAGTCCTTATAATTCATCCAAGATGCCACGTGGGGAAGGGCAGGGTTCCGGTACAGGGGGTAGTACAGGCTCTGGTTCAAGTTCTGGTTCAGATTCGTTTCCTTCCGATACCATGGGTGGTGATAATGGAGGACCGGGGGGTGATCCCAACTCACCTCCGGCACGTTCCGTGTCGTTCATGATCAAGACGGATGACCAGTGGAAGATTACGGATACGCATTCCCGATTTGATATGGAAGATACGTTCTACACCGAGGCACTGCAAAAGGTTGACCAAGATAAAGTTGGTGATTCGGAACGGCAGACGGGACAATTTGCGCTGGATGGAACGGACTGGGCCTATGTGGTTGATCCGAGCGGTGACGGGCATATGATTGTATTTATTGATGTGACGGCACAACAAGGCATTCTGACGAATCTGATTTATACCTTTGCTGTTGTCGGACTGGTGATGTTGATTGTGATTTACTTCCTGAGCCGTTATTTTGCGAATCGCTCCATTGCACCAGTCAGAGAAGCGTTTGAGAAGCAAAAACAATTCATCGGTGATGCTTCACATGAGCTGAAGACACCTCTGGCGATCATCAATACCAATGCTGATGTATTGCTCGCGAATCAGGAGGATACCATAGCGAACCAGGCGAAGTGGCTTCATTATATCAAGTCGGAAACCGAGCGCATGACCGGACTTACGAATGATCTGCTCTATCTGACACAGATGGATGACTCACGCTCCACGATGATTCATGCGAAGTTTAATATGAGTGATGCGGTGGAGAGTATTATTTTGCCGATGGAGGCCGTTATTTTTGAGAAAAACATTTCCCTCGACTACAACATTGAGCCGAATCTTACGGTTCATGGGAACAGTGAGCAGATCAAACAGGTCATTCTGATCCTGCTCGATAATGCGGTGAAGTATTCCGGTCCAAAAGGCGCCGTAAACGTCACCCTCCAGAAACAGAATAATGATGTCGTGCTGGCCGTATCCAATACAGGTGAAGGCATTGAACCGGAACATCTGGATCGGATCTTTGATCGATTCTATCGTACGGATTCGTCAAGAGCCCGCAAGCATGGTGGGCATGGTCTGGGGCTGGCGATTGCTCGTTCCATTGTGGATCAGCACAAAGGAGAGCTATACGCTCGAAGTGTAGTCGGAGAGGGTGCTACATTTTACGTGCGGTTGTCGTAAGGGCGGAGTGATGGGCGAGCTCCACACTAATCCTTCGCTCCCGCTCTATAATCGTTTTCAGGCATAAGTTCTGCCTGTAATGGGTTAACCTATGCTACAATGGCAACAGTATGTATGAATCAAGGAGATGAACTGAACGTGGCAGAAGCAAACGCAATTAATGAACAAGAAATGATGCAATATATTGCAGATAAAACGAAGGCAAGCCAGGAGAATATCGCCCTTGTGTTGAAGCATGAGCAAGCGTACATCAACAAGGCGCACGAAAATTCCAAAGGTAACGATGTGGATATTGACGGCGATGATCTGGCTGACTATATCCTTAGTCGTAAAGATGTGAAGCTGGATGAGTTGACCGTGGAAAGCATCCTGGATGCGGAGATGGACTACTTGATGGACAAGGGTCACGCGGGATACGTGGATTAATAATTCGAAACAAAAGTTAAGCAATGTAAATAGTCATTAAGTTTTTATAAAGACTTAATGACGTTGTAGCAGTTAATATTTTTGGGATATCTTCAGTGACCAAATTTAGCTGTGTGTTAAGTTGCCAAAGATTCAAATCAAAGTATATTTTGATTTGAATCTTTTAAAGTCTTTCTCTTTAATGAAATAAAGTTCATTCGTTGCTCTTGTCATGGCTACATAGAGAGGATTTATTTGATTTGGCGTAAAATCCGTACAGGAGAAATCATGCTCAAATAAAAATTCGAATTTCTTAGTTAAGATAATACAAGATTTAGTGTATGTATCACCTTTAGAATATCCCCAATTTATTGTAGGTGAACACGTATAATTTCGACTGTTATTGAAAAATAGCTTAGTAATACTTGAGTCCTCAAGTACTTTCAATATTTTCGACTCATCAACCAATAGCTCGTAGTGCCCCTTTATTGTACTGCATGATTCTATATTGATTTTTAGCTTCTCATTAATAAAATTACAAATTTCGATAGGAACACGTTTACTTTGAATTAAAGTTGTCTCATCTATAGTTGCTTTAAAAAGAGATTTATACTCATCTCTGGATATATAAGATTTATTTTTCTTTTGAAATGGTTTTGTAGAAGTGAAATTAGATTTGCTAACAGAATGTTGATGGAAATCACCTACAGAAAATAGAGTTAAGTCTTTCTGTTTCATCATCGTTAGCAGTAGATCAAAATCTTTACCCATGAAATCTTGAAGTTCATCAAAATAGATAAGATCACAGTATTTATTTAGGCGTTTAAAAATAATATCTTTTACTCCTTTTGATTGAGCTAATACTAGGCCAGACATTCTTGATGAGTAGTATTTTCTATTATATATGTAGTGTCTATAATCATTCTGATTATAATATTTGAAGTTTTGTTTTCCCTGTATTCTTTGAGGCTCAGGTTCTTTAAAAATTTCTACTCCAGTAGATATAATTGTTTTATTGCCGATCTGTAGGATAGGTTCGAAGGGTTTCAGTAGCCATCTGTATACAAAACTTGAAAAGGTCAACACTTGTGTATTGTGTGGAATTATTCCATGGTGCTTTTTTTTTATTTCATTTTTTATGTTAGTGACATTTTGCTTGGTGTAAGTAATGATCAGGTTTCTTAAAGCTGGATTTAAGTGATTTGCTATATAGTATGTCTTTCCTGATCCTGCTGTTGCTAGCATTATTTTAGAATTATCCATTTGATCCCCTCCTGGATATAATCTGGTAAGACTATATTTGATTTGTATTCACTTTCTTCAGTAATCCGTAGTGCAGTCTCCGTTTTATTTTTTAGCATATAAGCTAAATTTTTATCAATCTTGGAGCCTCTAAATTTTGGTTTTGTACCAGGTTTAATACTCGAGATAGATTTTAACGCTGATAAGTTTTTATTAAATAGACAAACCTCGAATGTAAACTCATCAATAGAATCAGAGCATAAAACTAGAATATTTTCATTTTTAGAGCTGATATCTTTAACGTGCTCGATAGTCTCTATATCACCATCATTATCAGTAAGAATTAACAAGGAATTACCAATTTTTTTAGTTAATTCTACATAATGCTTATATGTGATGCCTCCTGCCGACAAAATTTCAACGTTATTCTCTTCTAGAGTATATCCAAAAGAGTTTTTTACAAGTTGAGGTAGTAAAATATACTCACTATTTCCTTCTACTAAAATTATTTTTTTTGCTAATATGAAGTTTAATAGTTGCATATTATCAGTTTTCATAAAATATTCGGCTGTATCCTCTGGAATTTTTTTGAGAGAACTATACGATCCCTCAGTTAACCATATGGTGTTTCTTATATTCAATCTACTTACGATAAGGGGGTTGTGAGTAGTGATAATTATTTGTGCTTGTCCACACATGCTTTCTATATCTTTTATTAACTTTCTTGTATTAAGATAACTCAAGTGGTTTTCTGGTTCTTCTAATAAAATTAAATCGTTTTGGATTTCTAAAGCAATCTCTGTTTTTATTAAATTTTCTTTCCCTTTTCCTTTATTTTGTATGGACACTCCATCACTTTTTAAATCAAGGAGATTTTCTAGAATGGTTTTATTTTCATCAATCCCGAAACTATACTCTTTAATCGTAAGTTGATCCGTATAGTCGCTAACAAAACTTTGGATACTTCGCTTGAAACTATAGGAGAGGTTTTGTCTCGCTGCAACACCTACGTTATTATTAAAAATTTTCTTTGAATAGGAATCAAATAGATTATTCTTTCTGATCGAATTATCAATAAGTACGTTCTTTAATGGCGATTTCTTGTTAATATATTTTCTTCCAGAAAAAGTGGTCCATTCTGCGATATAATAGTCCGTGGGTATGATGGTTCCATCGTAATTTCCATCATAAAGGCTCTCTATGAGTTCGCGATAACTTTCATCAAATCTGTATGTAAAATTAATTCCATTTTTTAAAGAGGGAGCTGAAGATGAATGAATACCATTAAAATACTCTGAATCTATATTTGTGTCTTCATTGAAGTATAGTTCTATTTCAATTGAAGGAAGAGTATCAATTGAAGGGGAGTTTTTATATTCCTTAACCAATTGATTATTAAAATATCTATCTACATTTATTAATGAATTAAAGATTCGCTGGTTAAGTACAACATCTATGGCTTCTAATATGGTGCTTTTACCGGCTTCATTTTCGCCTATCAATACATTAATATTCTTATTTAATTCTATCTCAAAGTATTTGAATTTCTTGAATCCCTTAATTATGATCCGTTCTATATACATAGGTACCCCCTGGAGAAATGAAGATTTTTTTGTGAAGTATTTGAAAATAGAAATTGAGTGATTAGCAATAATATATTCGCTTGAGAATCGTAGTTTCCTCTAATTATTTTATTTACTTAAGTCTTCAAGCGAAATTTGCTACCTCACGTATTGAGTGGTTTAAGAAAGAATTGCACGTCTTTTTAAGAAAAGTATACAGAGAATGAGAATATTTCAGTGTATGTAAAAACAATGAAGGAATGAGGTATTGTAAACAGTGACTTTTCCCAAGAAATTTTGGATACTAACAATCTCAATTTTATTAATTCCAATTATTTTAATGGTTTTTTTTTCATTTTTATTATTCGGGGATATCACGCAAATAAAGGATATCATATCGGGGAATAGAAATAATCTTACTTTTGGTCCAGATGGATACCCTACTCTTTCTGAAGTCATAAATTTTTTGATTACAGGATATTCAATTATTATAACTGCTATATTTAGTTTTGTTATTTGGAAGACTAGTGTTCGGAGCTACGAGGTTGCAGAGGCGGTAAAATCACTAGAAGAAAAGAGAGATATGGAGTCTATTAGACAGAGTGCATTAATCGTATATTATGAGTTGTTAACTGGTTTTACAAATCTTAGGGATTTATATATTAGTATTATATTAGAAAATAAAGCACCTAACCCAAATAGGTTATTCTTTTCCGAAGATTGGGTGAAAAACATCTCCTTATTAAGAGATCGGCTTGACGCCAACGAAATTAATGAGATTCATAGACTGTATAATAAATTTCTCACAATAAAGGGACTTCTAGAAACAGATTCAGAATCAGAAAAGGTAAAATTACGAAAGTATATTGGAGAAACTATGAGTCAAACATTTACAAGCTTCTTATCGAAGGAATTTACTAAAAATGAATTCGGAAGTGTAACAAAATATCTGGAAATTGATTACTTTATTATCCTTTCTAAAATTAGGTTTGCTTCATATGCTAAAGTGAAAATTGAGAACAAGTACAATGCTGGAGAATCAATAATTTCAATTAACAAGGAACTATTTTATGTAGGTTCAATCTCCGATAATTTATTTGATGGTTATGGGATATTACATACAGATGATGGTTTACCTAAATATGAAGGTGTTTTTAAAAATGGAAGATTTGTAAGTGGTAAGGCTAAAGAATACTATGATTCAGGTGAAATTCTATATGAAATTGAATATAAGGATGGAGTAAAAAGAAGAGGATATATGGCAAAGCTTAATAGCGATACTCAGAAAGTACCTTATTACTTTAATGGTGAGTTTGAGGATGATGAAATTGTAGATGGAATAGTAACACTTTTTAGAGCAGATCATTCAATATACTATGAAGGCGGGATTAAAAGTAGGAAATATTCAGGTTATGGGATTCGTTATGAGAATGGGAAAAAGCTTTATGAAGGTACATTTAAAGAAGGTCATATTACACAAGGGGTGAAATTTACTGATCCTGTATTTGAAGGAGAATTTAAACAGGGAAAACCTTGGAATGGGTCTGTGAAAGGACTGTCAGATAATTTATTTGTTCGTAAATTTTATGGTCAGTTAGTTAATGGACAACCTTATAAGGGCGAAGGTTTAATTTTCCAAAAAAATCATAAGGGTGATACTCGTGATTATCTAGAGGTTTTAGAAGATTCTAAGAAATTGTTTTATGATGAAATAGTTTTTATTGATGAGACGGAAATTAATGATCGTGAGGAACGACAACAAGATGAAATAAATAAAAATTCGCGGGAATCATATGGTATTTGGGATGATTTTATAAAGGCTGATTGGGTTGAGGGAAATGTCAAAGAAAGAGAAGATAAGGAAGGGAATAAAGTGGTATATTTCAATGCAAATTCTAAAGTATGAAGGGTATACAACATATTAATCTCATCTTATATATGGACTTGCTGATTAATTTTATGGTACACACTATAATGAAAGTTAGTAATTAATTGTGTTCAAAATAGAGCAAACGTGATCCGTGTTTATGGGCAAGTATGTAACAAATCTGAGCGATGCTATTTGGACAAATATCGAGCGATATTCTAACGAAACCTAGAAAAGTTATTTCCAGTCTGCTAGGAGTTTTCGGAGCATTTTAGCATTTCAGCCTATTTATCATCTCTGAGGTTCACTAGTTCGGAAAATCGGCTACTAGAAGGCCTCTCGGGTTTGTTAGGATCCTGTCAGAGTGCAACGGGGCATTGAATAACTGTCGTATTACAGTTTCAATAGTATTGGAATATTTTCTCATATGTAGCTACTGAACTGCAATCCAAAAAAGACCTCAACTCCACAATACTGTGGTGTTGAGGCCTTTTTTAGATTGTAGCGACCAGGCATCCCTTCGGGAACACCTGTCGGTATAACTTTGCTAAGGATGGACTTGAAGTTCTATCGGACCCGATCCTACAGTTTACAGCTTCTTATTGACCAACCATACCGCCATCTACGGTGTAAAGGGAAGCTGTTACATAAGATGCTTCTTCGGACAACAGGAAGTTCATCACCGCAGCGACTTCTTCCGGTTCGCCATAACGGCCCATTGGAATGCTGGACACGGTTGCTGATTGATAATCTTCCACGTTACCGGAATTAGCTTCGATCTGACGCATCATACGTGTGTTGATTGTGCCTGGCAATACAGCGTTAACCCGGATATTATAAGGTGCCAATTCATTTGCAGCGGTACGAGTGAGACCAACTACGGCATGTTTGGACATAATATATGGAGATACAGCAGGTGCACCCATCAGACCCGCGAGGGAAGAGGTATTAAGAATCGCACCGGATTTTTGTTTTTTCATCACTGGAATGACATTTTGCAGACCCAGGAATACTCCACGAATGTTGACGTTATATACGGTGTCGAGTGCTTCAACACTCAGGTCTTCGATCAGCCCTGTTGGACCTTCAATTCCGGCATTGTTGGCAAAATAATCGATTCGGCCAAAAGCATCCAATGCTTTTTGCACATAGTTTTTCACGTCTGCTTCTTGGGATACGTTCGCTTTTACGGCGATGACGTGCTCTTTGTCGAGGTTCAGATCAGTAATTGTCTGCTGGATGGCTTCTTCATTCAGGTCCACCAGAACCAAATTGATTTTGCGCTCAGCAAGGCGGCGTGCCAATTCTTTACCAATGCCCCCGGCTGCTCCTGTAATTACGGCTGTATGTGTATAAGATGTACTCATGAACTATCCGCTCCTTATTCATTATTGGCAGGTATTTCTCAAAAAAAGTTTCAACCTGTCGTCTATCTTTCCTGTCTCAATGTTAAGATATACATAGCAATGTGACAATAATCATTGACATCGCATATGTCAGCTATCGGACAGAGGTGTAAGCGGTGTTCATTTATATTACAATAATGAACAAAGGAGGCGAAAATGTTGATCATTGAACATCCTCAGGACCGGAGAGCACGAAGAACGCAGGATGCGATCATCGCTGCGGCGGTTTCTTTGATATTAGAAAAGGGAGCGGATGCCCTCACAATCCGGGATATTACGGAACGGGCGGATTACAACCGGGGAACCTTCTATTTACATTTTCCCGGCAAACCGGAGTTGTTGCAGTTCATTCTGGATGATTTCATGCAGGGAGTAGGCCGAGCTTATGCAGAACCATACGCACAGCTCAAAGAAGTGGACATGACTGCATTGCTACCATCCACGATGCCTGTATTCGAATATATTGAAGCCCATCAGGATATCTTTCGTGCATTAATAACGATGCATTCAGATATGAGCTCTCGGCTATGCAATATGTTTAGAACGTATCTAACCGAAGATTTTGTATTGGTGACCGAGGATAGTGAGTGGACGATTAATTACGACATCATGTTAAGTTATCTGGTATCTGCAACAGTAGGGGTAATCATGCATTGGGCGGAGATTGGATTCAAGTATTCTGCGCATTATATGGGAGAGCAGCTTACGGCGCTGATTAACATCAAACCGACCCGTCTGCTGATTGAACCAGGGCAGAAGGGTCGGACTATTCACGAGCGTATGCTGTTAGATTAAAGTACCGAATTATCCGGTCATGGAGGCATTAGCGGCCTGTTGCATCTGAAGCAGTTGTTCGCGGATCAGGACGGACTCGCCGATCATGATTAATGCCGGATTATTCACTTGATGGGACTTGGCGAGGGAATGGAGTTCGGCAAGTGTGCCGGTAATAATCCGTTCCTCCGAGGTGGTTCCCCGTTCGATTAAAGCCGCAGGGGTGTGTCCACTTTTGCCATGGTGAAGCAATTCATGTTGAATCTGGGGCAGTTGGCTAATGCCCATGTAGATGACTAGTGTATCCACACTATGGGCGAGCAGATCCCAGCGGACCGAAGATACACTTCCATCACTGCCGGTTCCGGTGACACATGCGAAGGATGAAGCAATCCCGCGATGAGTTAACGGAATAAGGGATGAAGCGGATGTACCTACAGCTGAAGTGATGCCAGGAATGATATCAAATGCAATCCCTGCTTCCGCCAGCACAAGCGCTTCTTCACCACCACGGCCAAAGATAAACGGATCGCCACCCTTGAGTCTTACAACTTGTTTACCTTCCGCTGCATGAGCAGCCAGCATCCGTCCAATCATCTCCTGGCTCATGGAATGAAGGCCTGGAGCCTTGCCGCAGTAGATGCGGAGTGCTCCTTCGCGAGCCTCAGCGAGCAATTGATCATTCACAAGCCGATCATACATAATGACATCTGCGGACTGAATACGTTTCAGGGCTTTTACCGTAATCAGATCCGGATCTCCAGGACCAGCGCCAACAATACTAACCAGGCCCTGGCTCATGATCGTGTCCCCAATTTCGGTGCAGCATCAGAACTTGCCAATCCTGAACGACCACCCTGAATGGTTGCCAGTTTCGTCGATAGTTTCACCGGATTCCCCCAGTGGTGTGCAGCATATAGACCGAGGCCTGTAAATACAGCTCCGCCAATGAGGTTACCCAACAACACCGGGATCTGATTCCATAGCCACCAGTCAGCCATAGTGACCTGTGCACCGAGCATCATGCCTGCCGGGATGACAAACATATTTACCACAGCATGCTCAAATCCCTGAGCGAAAAATATGGTAATGGGCAGCCACATCGCTACGATTTTGCCCAGTGTAGAAGTGGACGTCATTGCCATCACTGCCCCGAGTGTGACCATCCAGTTACATAGAATGGCTTTGATGATGACCAGTACAATGCCAGCCCCACCCAAGTGCTGATACCCCAATGTTTTGGTTTCACTGTTCTGGATCAGCGTTTGAATTAGAGGGTTGCTCATATCCGTACCCATCTTGGTAATGGTCAGGCCGTATAAGAGAGCATAGAATGCACATCCGAGCAGATGTCCTGTGATCACCCAGAAATAATTTCGGAGCATATCCATCCATGTAATTCTGCGTTTCAACACTGCGAGTGGAAGCATCGCAAAGTTTCCTGTCACCAATTCGAGACCCAGCAGAATAATGATGACAAATCCCGCCGGGAATATCAGTGCACCTGCCAAACCAACGGAAGTTTGAGATACAGCGGTATATGCCAGTGTGGTTGCAAAAGCAAGGATAGCCCCCGCCAGAAAACCGCGGATCAGCATCTGTACCCGATTCATTCTGGCTTTGCTCTCACCAGCTTCGACCATTGATTGCAGCACTTCTGCAGGTTTAACAAAATCCATAGCGCACGCCTCCTTGATGTCAGGGTATCTCTAGCCTTTAACCCGCAATTGTGATGAAGATTTCTCCACTGTTGCCGTCCACTTCTGTTTTGTAGGTATTCAAGCAGCCTTCATCCGGCTCGTGTACCTTACCGTTACGCAGATCAATCTTCCAATCATGCAAAGGACAATGAACCGCTGTCCCGCACACCATGCCTTCCGACAGCTTGCCGCCCTTGTGAGGGCAGCGATTCTCGACGGCGTGCAGACTTCCGTCGCTCAGTTTGAAGACTGCAATTTCGGTATCCTGTATCAGGAAGGTCCGTGCTCCCTTTTCATCAATATCTGCAAGGTGTCCAATCCGGAATTTGTTCATCGCTGTTCCTCCTCTTCTAGTGGGTTACCGGCTCGGCACCGGACAGTGGGGTGAAGTTTTTACGTAATTTCTCGTCTTGTATGATTTCTTTCCAAGGATCAACCGTGTGACCCAGTGTAACTTCCAGACGTTCAACCAGAGCGAGACGTACATCCCGATCCGCTAATGCTTCCTTCACATGATCCAGACCAACCCGTTCAATCCAAGCCGCTGTTCTCTCATTCCATTTTGCGTTCTCTCTATAATATTGCAGGTAAGAGTAAGTCCACTCTTCCACTTCCGCATCGGTCTTCACCGTACACAGCAACTCGGCTGCACGAACCTTGACTCCCGCGTTACCGCCAACATGAATCTCCCAAGCGCCATCAATGGCAACAACACCCAGATCCTTGATGGTCGCTTCAGCACAGTTCCGCGGACATCCGGAGACAGCGAGTTTCACTTTGGCTGGAGCCACCATCTTGTCGAGTTTTTTCTCCAGACGAATACCCATCTCAATGGAATCTTGTGTGCCGAATCGGCAGAACGTATTACCTACACAAGTCTTCACCGTACGAAGCGCCTTGCCATAACCAAAACCGGAAGGCATATCGAGTTCCTCCCAGATCTTCGGCAGGTTCTCTTTCTGTACACCGAGCAGATCGAGTCGTTGCCCACCCGTGAATTTCACCAACGGCACATCGTATTTCTCTGCAACAGTTGCAATCTTGATCAATTCCGCCGGGGAAGTGACACCACCATAGATCCGTGGAATAACGGAGTAGGTACCGTCTTTCTGGATATTGGCGTGATAACGTTCATTGGTGAATTTGGATACACGCTCATCTGTGTATTCAGCCGGCCAGATCATCCCGAGATAATAGTTGAGGGAAGGGCGGCACTTGGAGCAACCTTCCGGTTCATTCCAACCGAGAACATTCATGACTTCCTTGACGCTTTTGAGTCCCATCTCCTTGATCTGTGCAACAATCTCATCCCGATCATAGGGTGTACAGCCACAGATGCCTTCTTTAGCCTGTTCACCTACATTATCACCGGCATAATATGTGAGCAGGTTTTCGATAATAGGTTTGCACCCACCGCAAGAAGCGGAAGCTTTGGTACAGGATTTGATTGCACCGAGTGTATTACAGCCTTTATTCAGAACGGCGTCTCCAATGGAAGCTTTGGTCACACCGTTACAACCACAGACGATCTCGTCATCCGGCATACTCGCCATTCGTTCTGCGACAGATGGACCCGAGCCTGAACCACCGGAAGGTACACCGAGCAAAATTTCTTTCTCCCGACCACTGATGTTCTCACCACTCTTAATGAGGGAAAACAGCGATGCGCCATCCGTGGTATCCCCGAACAATACAGCTCCGATCAGCTGTCCGTCTTTGATCACCATCTTTTTGTACACACCATCAACGTCATCCTGAATACGAATGCTGCGAGTGTCCGCAGCGTCTTTGAATTGTCCGGCAGAGAATACGTCCACACCGGATACTTTCAGTTTGGTAGAAGTGACTGAACCTTCGTATCCTTCGGTTGCCGCGCCAGCCAGGCGTTTTGCGAGCACCATACCTTGTTCATATAATGGAGCAACCAGTCCGTAGGCAATACCGCGGTGTTCTGCACATTCGCCGACGGCAGATATACTAGGGATGCTGGTATGCATATAATCATCTACAATGACTCCACGATTCACATCGAGGCCGGTATTGCGAGCCAGTTCAATCTGAGGGCGAATCCCGACAGCCATGACAACCAGATCCGCTTCAAGCACCGTTTGATCAGTAAAACGAATGGCTTTTACTCGTTGTTTGCCTGTGATTTCTTCGGTATGTTTGTTCAAAAGGAACTTCATGCCCTGTTCTTCAAGCTCCCGCTGGAGCATCAGACCTGCCGGCAAATCTAGGTTCCGGTCCATCAGATGACCGTTAATATGGATGACTGTGACGTCCATGCCCAGATTGAGCAGCCCCCGCGCTGCTTCCAGTCCTAGCAATCCACCTCCAATGACGGCAGCTTTGCGATACTTTTGTGATGCTGCCATCATGGTCTCGCAGTCTTTAATATCGCGGAAACCGATCACGCCTTCCTTGTTAGCGCCGGGAAGAGGGAGGATGAACGCTTGTGAACCGGTTGCCATAATCAGCTCATCATAGGCTGCGCGTACACCATTTTGAGATACAACTTCCTTGTGCTTGGTATCGATCTGAACGACCGGGTCACCCGGGTACACCCGAATGCCGTTATCTTCGTACCAGCTCCACTCATTGATTACGATATCCTCGATGGATGTTCCGCCAGCCAGTACGGAAGATAACATGATCCGGTTGTAGTTGGGATGCGGCTCTGCGCCGAAGACTGTAATTTCATAAGCGTGTGGAGCAAGCTTAAGGATATGTTCGATTGTGCGGATTCCCGCCATGCCATTGCCGACCAGCACCAGTTTTTTCGTTGTACTCATTATGATTAGCCCCCTTAGGTCCATTCTGCAAAATGCCTCAAAACCTTGTCTCTAAAATCGAAAAAGCCTGTTATGCCTCGGAGGACTGCGCATATACATACGCATCCCTTGCTCCGAGATTGCAAAACAGGCTTCATTGCCGTTTCAACCAGCTACGCCGTTGTAACTGTGATCGATTCAAATATGGAGTTGTTATGGCTTAACTATAAAAGATCGATCTATTCATGTCAATATAGTTAACATAAAAAAGTATTTGAAATTTAAAGTTAATTATGTTTACATGAGTTTATTGGAATATCGAATGGACGACGAAGTTTTACGAGTATATCTTCTTAGTTTGAAGGATTTTAGATAACGTTAGCACGCTGGATACGATAAATACTGTAGAAAAGGTGCCATGTATAGTGTTTCACCCTTTTTTATTGCAACATGATGAGGCATGAAAAGATCATTCTAATGTTAAAAATAAGACGCATAATCGTCACTACTTAATTTTTGTTAGGTAATGTAACATGTTTATTGATTTCATGTATTAACGTCTTAAATGATGTGGACTCTGATTATACGCAAATAGGGAGGGATTGATCCATCATGCGATCTTTATTGGTCATCCATGTTCAACCAACGATAGCAGCCTCATCCGATGCAATCCCTCTGACACCGGAGAGGCTGCTGGGAGCAAACGGGTACCATGTACAGGTGGCGGGCAGTGAAGCGGAAGCGGTGAAGCTAGCTCGTGCGGCCGAAGCGTCCATTTTGCATCTGTCGCTGGCTGATGTGGAGTACTGGGTGAACTGCCTGGGAAAGGGGAAGTCGGATTCACCGCTGCTTTGGTGGTGCGCGCCAGATACAGCCTCTTCCTCCGCAGAATCCTGCGAGGTCGAAACTTCATTTGATGGAATACTTACACCATCCATGACTGGGCCCGAGATTCACTGGACTCTTCACTTTGCAGCCCGGCGCTACATGGAACGCAAACAGTGGGAGCAGGAACGGAAGCAGTTGCAATCCAGGCTGGAGGATCGGAAGTGGATTGATATGGCGAAGGCTATTCTTAGTGATCTGAAGCAGATTTCAGAGGCCGAAGCCTATGACCTGTTACGCAAGAAAGCGATGGATGAACGAAAACGAATGGTCGATGTAGCCACAGCGATTGTGAAGGCCCATCAACTGCTCCAGTCTTAATTGGAAGGAGGATTCTCCATGGATATGTCTCAGATACTCCGAGAGGTCGGACGTGGGAAACGAGGCTCACGTGATCTGAATTATGCAGAAGCACTGACCGTAGCAGAGAAAATCCTGAAACAGGAGGTTTCCCCTGCCCAGACGGCTGCGTTTCTAATGGCTGAACGTATGAAAATGGAAAACGTCGAGGAACTGGAAGCTTTTGTTCATGCTTGTCGTAACGGTGCGGAACGTTTCTCCATATTTCAGGATGGATTGGACTGTGCGGGCCCTTATGATGGACGGACAAAGTCGTTCATGGCCACGTTTCCGGTTGCATTTGTACTCGCGGCGGCCGGGTTGCCGGTGACTTTGCATGGGAGTGACCCTTTACCACCCAAATGGGGAGTTACGCTGTCGGTTCTGTTAAAGGAAGCAGGAATTGATACACGTAAAATGGATCGGGAAGATGCACGGAGCGCTGCATTGCGTTCGGGTGTCATGTACGTATCCTCCGAGGATTGGTGCGAACCTCTTCGTAAGCTTCGTCCGTTACGGGAAGAGTTGGGTTTTCGAACGGTGTTTAACACAGCGGAGAAACTGATTGATTATAACCATTCACCGTATTTGGTGTTTGGTGTGTTTCATAATACCTTTCTGGATCGGATTGCGAAGTTGCTCACCCGGTTTAACTACCGTCGTGCTTATGTTGTACAGGGGATGGAAGGTTCTGAGGATCTGTATATTGATCGGCCAACCCGCGTATACGCCGTGGAAGACGGTGATATGAAGCTGGAACTGGTTGATCCTGCAGCCTATGAACTGGATATGCCCGTGCCGGAGCTGGTCTGGACGGCTGCGAAGCAGCTTGAAGTGGCGGAAAGCGTGTTAAGCGGTGATGGTCATATTGCTTTTGTGAATCAGGTCTTGTTAAATGGAGGTTTCCGCTTATACGCGGCGGGGCGTGTCAATTCCATCGAAGAGGGCATATACACTTGTCAGGGCTTGCTGGAGAGCGGTGCAGCGTATCGCATCTATCAGCAGTGGTGTGTCTCCATGGGTGGTGAACTGCCGGATAGCAGAGCGGTGTCCATCTATCCGGCATCTTCCAGATAATGTAATGCTAGTGTTCAATCTTGTTATTGTTTAGCGTGTTTTTATTCCCAAGGATAAGTAACGGTCAGGAAGTCAGCGAATTTCTTGCTCTCTTCCCGCCGTTGTTTCCTCATGGCCGCCCGATCCGGAGCGGTCTCGTATAGTTTCTTCTCTTCTTCCGTCTCCGGGATAATGCGGGGTACGATCAGTTTGCGATTATTTTCGTCCAGGGCCACAAATGTCAGAAATGCAGTCGCTGCAATTTTCTTTTCTCCGGTCTTCAGATCCTCTCGAATCACTTTCACAAAAATCTCCATGGAACTTCGTCCTGTCCAGGACGCGAACGATTCAAGTGTAACCGAATCCGTTGGATTAATCGGGTACAGGAAATCGACAGAGTCGGTTGAAGCCGTTACAGTATTGACCCGGCATAGCTTGGAAGCGGCGATGGATGCAATATCATCGATGTAGGACATCAGCTTGCCACCGAACAGGGTATTATGATTGTTGACATCGGTTGGGAACACCCGTGCCGTCTTGAAACAACGTGTTTCGCGTACATATTTTTTCTCCACCTGATCCATCTCCGTTGGTTTCGGTATCTCTCTCATGTTTTTTCCTCCTGACAGTATGGCTGCTGTGACATTTCATTTCAGGTGTTGCAGGGTCTGTTTATAATCTGTTATCCCTAGTATAGGTGTCAGTCAGATACATATTCAAATGAAGTTGGACTGCAAAAAAAACCGCCAGGCGCGGACCGGCGCGCTGGCGGTTTACTGCTGTATATTAAGCCTTGGGTTTGAAAATGCCGGACGGTTTGCCGATCGGCAAGAACGCATAACCGAAGTGAGCGTTCAGTACCGAAGCACCTGTACCATACAGGGACACAATTCCGATCGCCAGTTCAGCGTATGCTGCAATGGTGTGGAAAATGTGAGGAGCTACGCCGAAAGCGTCAAAGGTCAAGCCAAGGAACAGGAAGTCAATCAGAATGAAGATGATAAGCAATACTTTATTCGCTTCAATAGCACCAATCGTCATGAACAGGGTGAATACGAGGTATCCGGCAAAAGCAAATCCGAGCTGCTTACCATCGGCCTGTTCAGCGAGAGTGGAGCCAAATACGCCCATTTTGATCATCCAGTTGGCAGCCATGGCAAACCAGAAGAATGCGTACGCGCCAAAAGCTGTTGTGCCAAAGGTATTGTTGCGTTTGGAATCTTGAATACATGCGAATAACTGGGCAAAGGCACCCAGGAAGATCGCCCAAGGAATAGCGTAGCTAAGTCCTTCTGTAATGCCAAGCTTTTGGGAAGAAGCGACCAGGGTTACGATAGCCAACCCAAATAATCCCATTGCGCTGGGATCGGCGTTAACAATTTTGACTTTAGTCTGTGAATCGGTCTGCATGGTGATGATAAGCCTCCAATAATATCAAATCAGGATCAATGGCCGTCGTTGGCCGTCCTCTACATTACATCATTTGTATCCGCCGGGTCCGGACACACACATCGCCCTATTGTACCTGAATGACCCCATTATGGAAAGGGATTTTATTACCTTTTGAACCAATAGACTTTTTGTTTTTTCAATATACACATTTACGACACAATCCGTTCTGGCCGTGAATGATGAGGCCAGACGTTAGAATCCAACCCTCGGTGTTACCACTAAAATTGCGTCATATCAGCCATTTTCGGATAAGCTCTAGTGTGATAAAATAATCTTTATCAAAATTTGGAGAAGAATACAAAACATCCTTGTCTCCTATGCCATATGTTAATCCAACTATAGATTGACAGGAAAAACTAAAATGGTTCACAGAATAAGGAGGTATCAGGGGTCATGGTTATGAGTTTGGATTTGAAAAATAAAATAGAGAAGGCCAGACATAACCTTCATATGCTGGTAGAGCATAACAAGGGTGGTCTTGGGCATCCCGATGTGATTCGGCAGTCTATGGCATTGGACGAATTGATTAATGAGTATAACCGAATTAGCCGAAACCATTCACGGGCTTGAACCCAAAGCGATTTTAATTTTATACACGGAACAAATCACATAGATTGTAACGCTTGATCGTACAGACGGGCATGAATATAGCCGGTGTGGACAGCCTCAGTTGAAAAGGCTGTATCCTACCGGTGTAATATTCATGCCCGTTTGTTTTTGCATCGTATCCATTATGCATCTGTTTAATGCAGTAATCGTTTGGCTTCCAAGTATAGAACCTGTACGAATTTTTTCGTATTAATGCGTGTCTGGGACAAGGAAGGCTCCACATTGTTTTGTAGCTCCAGCATTTTCTTACGAATTTCGGTAAAATCGAAAAATTTGGATGCATAGTTCTCGAACTTAGGATGTGTATAATCGGTTAATCCCAGAGAAACCACATGGCTCAGAGTCTGGAAGATGGCCCTGCGAACACGTTGTTCCGATGCCTTGATCTCCTTGTTCACCTCTGCGAGAGAGGCATCTTCTCCCAGTTTACGAATCGCTACATTCTGGAAGATGTCTTTGAGGGATGGGAACGTATAGGGGGACAGCTTATGTTCATCTGTCTCTACCTGCTCCAGATATTCCAGCATGTCCAGCAGATCCCTGCTGCCCGCTTCGCCGATCATGCCCATCTCGGACAGCAGGAAATGTCCTGCAGTCGTGATTGTTTTGTCCGGAACCGGAGCCGCAGCACGTTCGGTAGAATTCAAACCGGACAATCCCTGCAATGTCCGCTGGATATCTGCGATGGACTGCTGCATCCGAAGCCTTTCGCTCACCAGCCGCAGAACAGATAGAATCTCCAACCGGTTAATCGGCTTCGTAATATAATATTCAATCCCTAGTGAATAGGCTTCTCCGATCATATTTTTCGACTCGATCTGGGAGATCATGACGATCTTGCCCTCAAACCTTCCTTCAAGCGCTCGCACAGTCTGAATCCCGTCTCGTTGGGGCATCAGCAGATCAATCAGCAGTACGTCCACCTTATGCAGTTCCAACAGTTCCGCGTGAATATGTGCTCCGTCCTCAGCTTCCCCGGCAATATCGCCCAGGCCTTCATCCTCAATAATATCCATCAACATGGAACGAACGCCAGGATCATCATCCACGATAAAATAACGCATGTCAGTCATTCCCTTTCTCTGCGAATGGTGTGATTGATAAATCTATGGTAAAGGCGGTTAACGCCGCGATGAACTCTCGTTCCAGTGTAATCGTTCCTTTCCTTCTTGCATAGAACCTGACATGTCAGGTTAAATGACAATGATTGGGCGATCAAAGCCCGTTTTTAAAATAAATGTAGGAATTGCATGTAGGTATTTGTCGATTTCCGTAGATGTTCTTGTAGTATAAGTAACATCCCGAAGTCCGGGGCTAGTGTTGTGCAGAATGGTACAAACTTTTCCCGTAACCATCTCTGTGCTTGAAATACACCATAAAAAGGGGCATACCGATGGAGCAAACAATACAAGATATTGTCGTCATTTTCAATGATTTTCTATGGTCCAAAGTGTTAATTATATTATTGGTAGTATGTGGTATATACTTCACCACCAAGACCCGATTCATGCAATTCCGTATGATTGGAGATATGGTAAAGGTGCTTCGAGAGCCAAAAAGCAAGGAACCAGGCAAAATTTCACCTTTTCAGGCGTTCTGTATTAGTATGGCGGCCCGTGTAGGTACAGGGAATATTACCGGTATTGCACTGGCGATCGCACTGGGGGGACCTGGGGCTATATTCTGGATGTGGATCATTGCAATTATCGGGTCAGCCTCCAGTTTTGTGGAGAGTACGCTGGCTCAGATCTATAAAGTGAAGGATAAGGGCGGATTCCGCGGCGGTCCGGCGTATTATATGGAACGTGGGTTGGGCAAACGCTGGATGGGGATTTTATTTGCCATTCTCATTACGCTTTCATTTGGTTTGGTCTTTAATGCGGTGCAGTCTAACACGATTACCGTTGCATTTCAGAACTCATTTGGCACGGATCGGTTAACGGTGGGTATCATTATGGCTGTGATATTTGCAGGAATTATCATGGGCGGTGTCAAACGAATTGCAAAAGCATCGGAATACATCGTTGTTGTACTGGCTGTATTGTACATTGGGGTAGCGGCTTTTGTGGCGCTGGCGAATATTACCCAGCTTCCGGCCATGATTGCGTTGATCGTCAAAAATGCCTTCGGCATCGAACAGGTGGCTGGCGGAACGTTGGGCGCTGCACTGATGAACGGTGTGAAACGCGGATTGTTCTCCAATGAGGCGGGCATGGGTAGCGCCCCGAATGCTGCTGCAACGGCGGATACAACACATCCGGTGAAACAGGGACTTATTCAGGCGTTTGGCGTGCTGACAGATACGTTAGTGATATGTACAAGCACAGCCATGATTATTTTGCTATCCGGGGTATACAAAGGTTCCAATCTCGGAGGCATTGAATTAACTCAGGCTGCATTAAGTGTACATATTGGTTCATGGGCATCGGGATTCCTGGCGGTTATGGTGTTCCTGTTTGCCTTCAGTACACTAATCGGAAATTATTACTATGGAGAAACCAACATTGAGTTTATCAAATCCAACAAAGTTTGGCTGTGGGTATACCGCATTTGCGTTATCGCAATGGTGGTGTTTGGTGCGGTAGCCAAAGTACAGCTGGTATGGGATTTGGCTGACCTGTTCATGGGGCTCATGGTGGTGGTCAACCTGATTGCAATTCTGATGCTGTCCAAGGTGACTTTCGAAGCGTTGAAGGACTACAAAAAACAGAAGGCTGAAGGTCGTGATCCCGTCTTTACCCGGGACCGGATTCATATTCCGGGTAAAGTGGAATGCTGGCAGTCGGAAGAAGAAGTTATCGGAGATAAATCAATACATGTAGCCAATTAAGATTTTATCTGAACGTAGTTGGTTATATAAAATGGGCACAACAAACAACAGGACTTGGATTATCCATCATGGGCAACCCGAGTCCTGTTTGTTGCATATAAAATGTATCTTTGCACTAGCCAAAGTTCATCAAAGATATATTTTGATTAATTTTTAACGGAATAGCTGATCAGTTGTTCGGACAGAGCTTTCATTCGCTCCCCTGTTTCATTAAGCTGCTCAATCACATCCGTAAAGGAGGATACAAGCGTTGCTTGTTCCTGTGAAGAGGCTGCAATCTGGGAGACTTCAACTTCCATCTGTTTGATGACCTGTTGTACATCTCTCAGACTAGTATCGATGTCACTTGTAGCTTGTTTGGCATCCACAGAGAGTTTGCGTACTTCGGAAGCAACCACACCGAAGCCGGCACCAGCTTCACCAACGCGAGCGGCTTCAATAGCGGCATTCAGGCCAAGCAAGTTGGTTTGCTCAGAGATTTCACGAATGAACCCGGCTACTTTGTTGATTTGGGAAGAGTTCTGAACAGCAAGTCTGGTGTTCTGCAAGATCTGCTCACTGGTTGCTTGCAGTTCTTCGGCATGAGCGGCGACATGTTGCACCATATCAACGAGGTTACCATTGATGGTTTGATTTTCTTGTATAATGTCTTCAAGTTGGTTCTGGTTAGATTGGTCGTAAGATACACAGAAAACAGCAACAACTCTCTGGTGATCATCAAAGATCGGAATGTTCAAAACATCCAGTTCAATACCATAAACTTCCTTGGAGAGAGTAGCAAGGGTTGCTTCTCTTCCGTTTTTTAAGATGGCAAAGTTTTGATACGATTCCAAGAGTGACATTCCTTTTTCAAAACCAAGATCAAATTTATCTGTCATAATGACATCTAATACTTTTTCGTGATCGTAAAGAGTTAAACTAGCTGGTTCTCTGAGGATCAGGCTGATATAAGGCATTACTTTAAGCAGGGCATCTACAACGTTCATGGAAGAGGACCATCCTTTCAATATTTGAATGTATTATTTTTAACGATCTATGGAATGCTCTATCTTTCATCGGACGGAAATGACTTTTCGTGAACGGCATTTTGCATGAAAGAATGAACATTTTATGATTAAATTTTAAAATATTTCCCATCTAAAATGATTTATTGGATATAAGTGTTAGTTGTAACTATTTTTATATCAAGATATTTGTACGAATGTATATCAATTATGGGACATATGTCCTTTTACATACGTTATATACGACAACGGAGGGGAAGTCGGAATGAAAGAAATTATGGACTTTGGGCTTGTGCGGCAACTTGCCCGTGAGCATGGGTTGGATCAGGTGCTGGACGAGCCTGCGCTCGCTGAGTTGCGACTACTTGAGGCTGCGAAGGGCGAGATGATATGTGCCAAAGGTGAACGACCCGAGCGGTTATATTTTCTCGTGCAGGGCAAGCTCAAGATCTATACCACCCTGCCTAACGGCAAGTCTCTGTTACTTCGTTTCAGTACACCCCTTGCGCTTGTGGGAGATTTGGAACTGGTAAATGGCAAGGAGGCTATGAATACGGTAGAGTCTGTGAGCAAAAGCCTGCTGCTGGGTATCAGCTATCGCGCTCTCCAGAATACGTATGCAGAGAACCCTAAGTTTCTCCACTTTATGCTGAGTCAAGTTACGCACAAATTGTATACCTTTTCCAACCTGTCGAGTCTGAATATGTTATATCCAGTCGAGAGCCGATTTGCCAGCTATCTGTTGTCCACAATGGGCCAGGACGAGCCTTCTTCGGAAGAGATCCAGACCTCCAAGCTCACCGAACTGGCCGATATGCTGGGCACCAGCTATAGACATCTTAATAGAGTTGTTCAAGATCTGTGTAATCGAGATATTATTCGCAAAGTGCAGCGAAAGCTAGTGATCTGTGATCTGGAACAGTTGCGTGTCATCGCAGGAGGCAATATATATGAGTGATAGTATTTTAAAAGTAAGACCAAGCCTGTATATCTAAGCGACATGACGCGACACAATAAAATACAATACGGCACAACAAAGAGCACCCTCACGAATAAACCAAGGGGTGCTCTTTTTGCTCTGCACTTCAAGTGAATTAGATATCTCCGCGTTCTTCGAACAATTGAGCGATCTCTACAATAACATGGGTGGCCTTCACCATATTGTCTACCGATACATATTCGAATTTGCCGTGGTAGTTCTCACCACCAGTGAAGATATTTGGTGTTGGCATGCCCATATAGGATAGCTGGGAACCATCTGTTCCTCCCCGGATGGGGCGAATAACAGGTTCGATGTCCAGTCGGGTCATGGCTTCATGGGCAATGTCGACGATCTGGCGTACGGGTTCAATTTTCTCACGCATGTTATAGTACTGGTCATTCAATTCAACCGTGATGCTTTTCTCTCCGTACTTGGTCTTCAGTTCGTTCGCGATATTCAATAGATTTGTTTTGCGCTCTTCAAACTTCTCCCGGTCGAAATCACGGATGATGTAACTCATTTTCGTCAGCTCAACGTCACCCTCCAGAGACAACAGATGATAGAAACCATCATAACCGTCTGTGAATTCAGGAGCTTCCTCCACAGGCAGGCGTCGATTCAATTCCATCGCAATTTTCAGAGAGTTCACCATCTTATCCTTCGCTGTTCCGGGATGCACATTGGTGCCTCGTACGGTAATTTTGGCGGCAGCTGCGTTAAAGCTCTCGTATTCCAGCTCACCAAGTGGTCCACCGTCGACTGTGTAAGCATATTTGGCTCCAAAAGCAGCTACGTCAAACTTGTGTGGTCCACGGCCAATCTCTTCATCCGGGGTAAAAGCAACCCGAATCTTACCGTGTTTCACTTCCGGGTGCTCAATCAGATAGGCCATCGCGGTCATAATCTCGGCTATGCCTGCTTTATTGTCTGCACCAAGCAATGTTGTACCATCGGTTGTGATCAGGGTGTGGCCTTTATACTCGTGCAGTTCCGGGAAATCCTTGTTGGACAGTACGACATCCAGCTCCGAGTTCAGCACAATGTCAGCACCATCATAGTTATCGATAACCTGTGGTTTGACATTTTTGCCAGTAAAGTCGGTCGCTGTATCGAGGTGAGCCAGGAAACCAATTACAGGAACATCCTTGTCGGTATTGGATGGCAGTGTAGCCATGACATAACCGTTCTCATCCATCGTCACATCTTGCAGACCAATGGAGGTACATTCCTCGACGAGCAGTTTGCCCAAGGCTAGTTGGCCGGGTGTGGAAGGGCATGTCTCGCTATTTTCATCGGATTGGGTATCCATCTGAACATAAGTACTCAGTCTTTGAATTAATATATCTTTCATCTATTATCGCTCCCTAGCTTGAGTAGTATATAAGTTGAGCTACTTGTTTTACACTGATCCACTACGAGGCCAGAATAACCTTCTGATCGCTGTTATCCCCAGATTTTTTTGATCCACTTTTACAAAGGTGAAAATCTGAGGATAGCGTATGCTTTCGATACAGCTTTCTTTCAGAAAACTTTTAGGCGAAGTGTATGCTTTCGAAGTAGCTTTCTTGGAGAAAGCTTTTAGCTTCGCTTCTACAGGTTATTTCTGCCCTCTCCGTTATCGTGTAACCGTTAGTCACAACTTATGTAAATTGGGTATAGTAATTATTGTGGTTCTCTACGGTTATCATATCATGTTTTGCAGTCATTTCCAGAATGGGGCAAAACCGAAATAGGAGGATGACTAGGTATCAAAAAGGGTACTAGGTCACAAAAATGTACGTACTTGTATTTCTATAACTGAGGTTCATAATAAATGATGAAGAAAGGATGTGTTCAAGACATGCCATTTATCACGGTTAAGGTACTGGAAGGCAAGTCGGTCGAGCAGAAACGTCAGTTGATTGAACGTATGACTCAGGTGGCCTGTGAGACACTGGATGTTGATCCGAGCAAAGTCTTTATCTTCATTGAGGATTTGGAGAAGGACAATTACGGCAAGAACGGAAAACTGTTTTCGGACTTAGACAAATAAGTAAGGGTTCATATATATCTTCATATATATCATGATCATGGAACAGGAGATGTAACATTAATGACTGAACAATTATTTTCGCCCTATCAATTCAAGAGCCTGCAATTAAATAACCGTGTCGTCATGGCACCAATGTGCCAATATTCTGTCACTGCGAAGGATGGCATTCCGAACGATTGGCATCAGGTTCACTATGTGAGCCGTGCGGTTGGAGGAACAGGACTGATTGTAATCGAGATGACCGATGTAGATCCGGATGGACGTATTACCGACAATGACTTGGGGATATGGTCAGATGAGCATGTGCCGGCCTTCACCAAACTTGTAGATGGAATTCATGCCTACGGCTCCAAAGTAGCTATTCAGATCGCACATGCGGGACGAAAAGCAGAGGATGCACCGCAGCCGGTTGCCCCATCGGTAGTTACATTCCCGGGAGAAAAGTACAAGGAACCACGCGCGTTAAGTACGGAAGAAGTAGAAGCTATGGTGCAAAAGTTCGCAGACGGTGTTCGCCGCGCAGTGCAGGCTGGAGTAGATACCATTGAGCTGCACGGTGCACATGGATACCTGATCCACCAGTTCCATTCCCCGCTGATGAACCATCGTGAGGATGTATATGGGCAGGATCTGTCCCGTTTTGGCGTTGAGGTCATTCGTGCAGTGAAAAAAGAAATGCCAGCAGATATGCCGCTGATTTTGCGGATTTCGGCTGTAGAATACGCGGATGGTGGATACGATATCGACCACACCATCAATATCGCTCGTGCCTACCAAGATGCAGGCGTGGACATGTTCCATATCAGTTCAGGTGGCGAAGGTCCTTCCGGACAGCGGAAACCGGGGAACTATCCGGGGTATCAGGTACCGTTTGCCCGTCGTTTCCGTGAAGAACTGAACGTTCCTGTAATCGCAGTGGGTATGCTGGAGGATGCAGCATTGGCTCAGGCGGTGATTGGCAACGGCGATGCGGATCTGGTCGCGGTTGGTAGAGGCATGCTGCGTGACCCGTACTGGGCGAACCATGCGGCTCTGGAACTGGGTGTCAGCAAGGATCAAGCTGCCATTGCAGAGCAATATTCTCGTGGATACTAACTTGCAATAACATTTACACCTACCACTCCGATGACAGAATAACCTTCCAATCGCTGTTATCCCCAGATTTTTTTGATTCACTATTTCAAAGGTGAAAATCTGAGGATAAAGGCGAACGCTCCGCTTCTTCAGGCTATTTCTGCCCTCTGCGTTCTCATGTAAATGTTATTGCAAATTTTATATAGTAAAATAGGCCACAGCAGGGGATAACCTTTGCTGTGGCCTAATTTTTTTATAGTGAGAAGCATCAGCATATCCATCCAATTACGGATGGTTACGCTCTTCGAGTTGCTTCATATACGAATTTTTGATTGGACTGCGTGGGTGGTTGATCCGGGTTAAAGTCGGCGTACACTTTAATGTCAGAGAAACCAATGTGTTCGAGAATTAGGCGTAACTCTTCTATGCCGTACCAACGTAGAGTGAGTTGTTGCAGCTCCGTAGCAACAAGAGCACCCTGATGCCATTGTTCGTAGCGAATCAGACTTACTTTATATTGGTGTAGAAGGTTCACTTCAATGGTTTTCACTTCTACCGTGATCGTATCACCATCGGGTAATGAAACGGTTGATGTTTCTACAGAAGAGGGTTGTGTCACATCGGGCAGAAACAGATCAAACACGAGCCTGCCGCCGGGTTCTAAATGCTGAAATAGATTACGTAATGCGTTAATCGACGCCTGTCTGTCTTGAATGAGGAGCAGAGAACCTCCGGGAATGATAATTGCCTCGTATCGATATGGAAGGTCAAGCTTCTCCAGATCGGCAACGAACAGCTCAGGCATGGGTAATGCCCGCTCCATACAACGAGAACGGCAAGAGTCAATCATATCCATTGAATAATCAATTCCATCCACCTTCAAGCCTGCTTCAAGCAAAGGAATGAGCACTCGGCCTGATCCTGACATGGCTTCAAGGATACGTCCATTGCAGCGCTGAAGATAATGGCGATAGAATTCAATGTCTCCTCCCAAGGAGTGTCCCACAGGTTTCGTGAGATCATAAACGGCGGTGCATAATGGACCGTAATAACTGAATGACATAGTATAGGTATCCCCCACATGTAAATGTATTAAAATAAAAACGTGGAAGGGGAATGAGCAGGATTATCCCTTCCGGCAACGGTTGGAATTGGATTTTTCAGAGCAGACTATCATAGGAATCACGCACCTTTTATGTAATATGTTCCAATTATAGGGTGGGGATAAAGCGGAGGTCAACTTCTATTCGGGTAGTTATACGAAATGAAATGTATAAGGAGGTGATTCGAATGGATTCATCATCAAGTTCATCAAGTGCAATGCCAGATATCCGGCAGGAACTGGTGCTCCATGCACCTGTAGAGAAGGTGTGGGAAATGGTCTCGACCGAGCAGGGACTGAAAACCTGGTTCATGCCAGGCAATCTGGAACCCGTGGAAGGTCACGAGTTTATAATGGAAGCAGGCCCCTTCGGCCAATCACCCTGTCAGGTGACGGAAGTTCTTCCGCTGCACAAGCTGTCATTCCGCTGGGGGAAGGACTGGACGTTGACGTTCCAACTGAATGAACAGCCCGAAGGTACGGATTTTATACTGATTCACAGCGGTTGGGATGCGGATAAACTGACCGAGTTTGGACAGGCCCACGCTATCGTACGCGAACGTATGGAACAGGGATGGGCCGGAATCGTTCAGAAGCTTGCCCAAGTTGTTAAATAAATCTTCATTCAATCAACCCCAGGTCATTTCGCCCGTTCTTTCCGGTGAAATTCGGCCTGGGGTTCCTTGGTGTACCAAGAGCTGGCGGAAAAGATAGAAATCCTTCAAATTATAACGAATTTGACCGATTATGATACGGAAACTATTTCCGTGAGCACCAGAAACGTGTAACATGAATTATAGTAATAAATCGACAAAATTAGACGTCTCTCGCCATTGTGGATGGAAGGAATACATAGATGAGAAAACACTGGATTATGCTGACCATAAGCTTCATATGTATTGTCATTGTTCCACTGGGTTGGATCGCCCAGACGTTAATTAGCGAGCGGATTAACCCTCAAGCTTCAGATGGGAAAATTGACCTGACCCAATGGGACTTTGATCGCAAGGGTGCAGCGTCTCTAAAGGGTATCTGGGATTTCTACCCTGGGCAGTTGCTGAGCCCGGCAGATATTGAAGCAAGTGTATCTGGTCGCAAGCCATTGCCGGCTTCCTCTGGCACTCAGGTTCCGGCCCGATGGAACAAATCTCTGGGGCAAGCGCATGGGTATGGAACCTATCATTTGCAAGTCCAGCTTACACCCCGGACGATGAAAAATGATTATGGTATACGCACACAGAATATACGCATGGCCCACCGGGTATTTATCGATGGGAAAGAGATTGGCGGCAAAGGCCTGCCAGGAAAGACCAAGGCAGCAGATATACAATTAAATCTACCCTTTACAGGATTCACGTCCATTGAGGGCAATACGGCTGACATTATCATACAAGTATCAAATTATAGTTACTCGTCTGGGGGCATTGTAGCGCCCATTTTGTTTGGAGACGAGCATAGTATTCTGAAAAGCCAGCAACAAGGTTGGCTCAAGGATCTGATGGCCTTATTTGGTTTTATCTTGCCAGCCGCCTTTTTTCTACTTCTGTTCAGATTACGACGTACGGAGAAGGAGCTTCGTTTTCTCGGATTATTCAGCCTTTCTGGTGCGGTGTACGCTCTGACACATGGGGAGAAGTTACTGGGTACGTTTGTACCGTTCCTGACCAATAATGAGATACTTCGGATTCAGCTCCTTAGTTCAGCCTTTGCCTATTATTTTTTGCTTCGGTATATGGATGCCCGTGTACCAGGAGCAGTTCATCAGTGGTTTGTTCGTCTGGCTGTAGTGCTAATCGTTACCCAGACTATTGTGGGTCTTACGCTTCCTCCAACGCTTTTCTCGTCTCTTGAGCTTCCCATGTTGCTGATCTCACTTGTTGTCATGTTCTATACGCTGCGAGCCATTTTCTATTGGTTGAAAGGACGGCCGAATGACAGCCACTTTGCACTGGTGAGTATGATGAGCATACTCATGGTTGTTGTGTTATATACGCTTGGTGCGTTCACTACCCTAGACACAGCGTTCTTTGCGCTGATTGAACTTTTATTATTTGTATTTGCCCAGATGATTGTGACCGCAATCCGCTTTGCACAATCATTCCGAGACGTGGAAGCTCTGTCGGAGCGTTTGCTGGCCATCGACAGCCTGAAGGACGAGTTCATGGCGAATACGTCTCATGAGCTACGAACTCCCCTGCATGGCATCATTAATATTGCACAATCCATGCTGGAAGGGGCGGCTGGAGCAGTCACGCCCAAGCAAGCGAAAAATCTCTCCATGATTACTTCAACCGGGAAGCGCCTTTCACTGCTGGTTAACGATATTTTGGATTTTGCCAAATTAAAAAATAGTGAGATCGAGTTAAAACGGGTAGCTGTCGATCTGGAATCCGTTGCTCGTACTGTGGTTGAAGTCTCGGGTTTCACGTTTGAGGACAAGCCGGTTATATTGATTCAACAATGGCCCCAGTCCTTGCCACTTGTTGAGGCAGACGAAGATCGCCTAAGGCAAGTTCTGTATAACTTGCTGGGTAACGCCTATAAGTACACTGAGCAGGGTGAGATTCGATTGTACGCCAGCGTTGAAGGGGACTGGGTGAAGGTATCGGTCGCTGATACAGGGGTAGGCATTGCCTTGGACAAACAGGAGGATATCTTCCAGGCGTATGAGCAGAGTAACGGCACGATTGAGCGATTGAATAATGGAACCGGACTGGGTCTGAGTATTACGCGAAAACTCGTTGAGCTTGGCGGTGGTGAGATCTGGGTTGAATCGGAGCCGGGGCAAGGTTCGACCTTTCATTTCACCCTGCCTGTTATGAAAATGCCACTTTTGCAAACTCATTCGAAACCAGCTGCCGCCCGATATGTTGCTGCACAGGGGGCAGGGGCGAAGGAGCTTGTGACAAGAGAGTCAGATGAGCAGGATGATCTTACGGAAGCGGAGCATACGATTCTGATTGTAGACGATGATCCCGTCAATCGACAGGTATTGCTTAACCTATTGTCGACGGAGCGGTATCGTGTGATTGCAGCGGACAGCGGGTCCACTGCATTGAAACTCCGTGAGGAGTTCCCGTCCATTGATCTTGTTATTACGGACTGGATGATGCCTAAGATGTCCGGACTTGAGTTATGTCGCAAACTGCGCGAGCACAGTTCCTTGTCTGAGTTACCGATTCTGATGCTGACCGCCCGTGGGTTACCTGAGGATATCAAACACGGATTCCAGGCGGGAGCCAATGACTTCCTGAGCAAACCGGTGGATGCCGGTGAATTGCGTGCCCGGGTTCGGACGTTAATTGAGATGCGGAGTTCTGTGCAGGAGGCTATTCGGACCGAAATGGCCTTTTTGCAGGCCCAGATCAAGCCACACTTTCTATATAATGCACTCAATGTTATTATCGCAACCTGTGCAGTGAATCCGGACAAAGCAACCGATCTGCTGATTGAATTGAGTCATTACCTGCGCGGAAGTTTTGACTTCCAGAACAGGGAGCAGCTTGTTCCTTTGACCAAAGAGCTGGAATTGGTGGAGTCTTATGTGCATCTGGAACAGGCGAGATTTGAGGAAAGACTGGTGGTTGAGTATGAGGTGGAATCGGACGTACATCTGTATCTGCCACCTCTCAGTATTCAGCCTCTTGTGGAGAACGCCATTCGCCACGGCGTGATGGAGCGGGCAGCCGGCGGGACAGTTCATCTTAGGATTTTCCAAGAGAGCGAGCATGTAGTCGTACAGGTCCAGGATGATGGTGTAGGTATCCCTCCTGAGCGTATGGCTCAGGTCAAGTCTGGGCGTACCGAAGGTCCGGGAGGTGTCGGGCTGCAAAATATAAATCGTCGCCTGATGTCTCTCTATGGTCAGGGACTGGAGATTCATAGCCATGTGGGTAAAGGCACGCAGATCCGATTCCGTATTCCTGTGCAAAAGGTGGATTATTCCAATTAGTGTGCCGAGTGAAGCAATTATGGTTAACAGACTAGGGGGTGCCGATAAAATCGGTATTCCTATTGAATCTTTCATGGCAGGAGGCTGAAAGAACGGTGAGAGCCATTGTGATCGATGATGAGAAGCCAGCGCAGCTTCATCTGGAGCGACTACTACGAACGGACGGACGAATTACACCCGTGCAATGTTTTTCAACAGCTCGTGATGGTCTTCATTTTCTGGCAAAGGAACGTGTAGATGTTGTATTTTTGGACATTGGAATGCCGGAGATGAATGGCCTGGAAGCGGCTGAATATATACAGCAATTGGATCAGAGTATTCGTATTATCTTTGTTACGGCTTATGCGGATCATGCAGTGGAAGCATTTGAGCTGCATGCACTGGATTATGTACTGAAACCGGTAAGCTCCGCCCGATTGGCCAAAACCGTTGATCGAATCGCGGGTATAATGTCGCATAATTCTCAAGTTGCAGCCACCGCCGAGGTACAGGGATCGGAACCTGTACCTGTGGAGTTGGATACTGAAGTTCCGGGGTTGCTTACGTTCAAACATCTGGATATCTACAGAAGCTTGGATCAGGGTGCCAAGAAACATAAGTGGCGCACAACCAAATCACAGGAATTGTTTGCTTTTTTGTTTCATCACAGGGAAGAATGGGTAAGCAAGGAGATTCTGCTGGATAAGCTATGGGGTGATGTTTCCCAGGAAAAGGGATTAACCCATCTACATACTTCCGTGTACCAGATTCGAAAGCTACTTAAGGAATGGAACATGACAGGCAAGCTGGAGTACAATATGAACCGTTATCGTCTGTTATCAGGCAATCTGGTAAGTGATGTGGATCAATTTGAAAAATCCATGGTTTACCATGTCATCACATCCGACAATGTCGATGACTTGAGGCATATGATTCCGCTTTATCGTGGCGATTATCTGGAAGAGCATGATTATCATTGGGCACAGGCCAAAGCAAGGGAACTCAGACGCAAGTATACAGCGCTAGTTATGGATATCGCGAGATGGGACATGGAGCATGGTCGTGGCAAGGAAGCGATTGAGCAATTAACGATATTACAGGAACGGGAGCCTTATTCGGAAGAGATCTGCCGACTCATGATGGAAGTGTATGCATCCATGGATGATCAGCAAGGCATACTTCGTTTATATCATTCATTTACATTGACATTAAATGAGGATCTGGGGTATCAGCCCGAGCCCGAAACAAGCAGGTTATATAAGAACCTGACGGACAAATAAACGTATGTAATGTAAGTTCAGACAGGAGGGTGAGCATGAAGCTATTCATACACCGCAAAGATTTGCGTACGGATGATCTGGCCGCATTCGATTATTTGCGGGAACACCAAGAAGAGAGTGTGCATGTTCTCATCTATGATTCATTCCTCCTGCGGCAAGGCCGAGAGAAGGAACACAGCGGTGTGAATTTCAGGCAGCACGCAGCGGAATTAGGCAGACAGTATCTTGAAGCCAAACGAAAACTGCATGTTGCTTACGGCAAACCGGCTGAAGTGGTTGAATTCATCCTGAACGAATTCAAAGGTGAGATTAACGAGATTGTGGTCCATCGGGACATGACGCCATATGCAATCGAGCGGGATAGGGCCATACGCAAAGTCAGTGAGGCGCACGAGGTTACGTTCACACAACTGACGGATCATCTGCTGATGGATCTGAATGGATTTGCCAATTTTACAGGCAAGTCGGAGCCATATAAGGTATTTGCGGCTTTCCATCGGCGGTGGGTGGAATTCATGAATGAACATCCCAACCCTCCTTCGGCAACAACGGTTGCAGCGTTGAAGGTGAGTGATCGTCAGATTGAATGGCCGGATGCAATGCAGGTACCTCCGGAGTTGCTGGAGGGCAGTGGTTCGAATGACGAGGACCCGCACCTGCTGTTGGATCAATTTTTGTCGGATCGAATTGCTGAATACGGGGATCATCGGGATGAATATGAGGCGTACGAGCCGAGTCATCTCAGTTCTTACGTAGCTGTGGGAGCTGTATCCATTCGCAAAATGTATGATGCGGCGAGTCGCACGGCTGAGGCTGGGGAATGGATCAGGCAGTTGTGCTTCCGTGACTTCTATCTGTATCGAGCGGTCTATGAGAGTCACTATTTTACATATGAAAAGGTGTACGATCTCTCGGCTCTCCATGATGATCACTTTGAACGGTGGTGCAAGGCGGAGACTGGCATTCCGATTATTGATGCAGCGATGACGGAACTGAATGAAACCGGACATATGCCAAACCGGCTACGGATTCTCACGGCGATGTTTCTCACCAAAAACCTGCAATGCCCATTCACCTTGGGCGAAGCTTATTTCAGGCGCAAGCTGCGTGACTATGATAACATTCAAAACCGTGGTAACTGGTTATGGTGTGCCTCGCTTGGTGAGAATGCGGCTCCGTATTTTCGCGTGAACAATCCGGTAACACAATCCGAGAAATATGATCCGCAAGGTGATTATATTCGCAAGTGGTTGCCTGAATTGAAGGATCTGCATAGCAAGGACATCCATCAGCCACGCAAAGATGCCATTGTTGATCTGAAGGCATCGAGACAGGCAGCGATTGACGTGTATAAACAGATTCTGGCGAGTCGTGCGAAGTAGACTCAGTCAGGGCGGGATGCATGCCCAAACCCAAATTTACCATTCTCATCCGGTTGATCCAATATTCATTTGGTTGAGAGCAGGATGTTCCACAGACCGCGTACTCGCGGTCTTTTTTACATATATAGACATGAAAATAGTGTGAAATGTGTTGAAAATTTAGGAATTGTTAAGAAATTGGACTACCCTTCTTAAGCATTATGGCTTTTAATAGATAGAGAGCTTTATTGTATTAAGTCATATCTGACATTTTGACGAACACATTAAGGAGAAACTTTAAAATGAGTGAAACACTGAAAAGAGAGCGAATTCCAGAGCTGAACCTGGTTCGTGCCTTGGCAATTATCGGCGTACTCAGCGTGCATTCCACGTCCTATGCGACGGTGGACATGACGGGCTCAGGCTACTACTGGCTGTACAATTTTATTAATATCTTTATGAAATATGGTACGCCAACCTTTATTTTTATGAGCAGTTTTGTGCTGTTCTATAACTATTATTCTCGTCCGCTGGATAAGAAACTTGTGAGTAACTTTTACAAGAAAAGATTTGTGTATATTTTGCTTCCGTACTTCTTGTTTTCATTGATGTATTTTGTTTTGCTACATTTCACGCATTATCAGGGCCGACCTTTCGGCGAATCGGCAGTAAGTTTTATCACGAAATTGTTTACAGGTAAGGCCTATACACATCTGTACTTTGTGTTTATTAACATGCAATTTTATCTGTTATTCCCATTAGTGTTATGGTTGCTTAAGAAATATCCTTCTGTGGTGAAATGGTCTGTTCCGATTGGACTATTGATTCAATGGGCATTCATCGTAAGTAATAAATATGGATTCCAGGTACCCAACAAGGGAAGCTGGGCGTTCTCGTACTTCTCCTATTTCATGCTGGGTGCTTTTATCGGAGTGTATTTCCCTAAAATCAAGCAATGGTTTGTCATCAGTCGGGCCAATGCAACCAAAGGACGCGTAGCTTCATGGATTCTGCTCTGGGCGGTATGGATCATTGCCGGACTTGGCCATGTGTATATCTATTACCTGCTGCGTCTGAAGATCGCAACATATAACACACTGTGGTATGAATTCTTCTGGAATGTGCATACCTTTGCTTGTGCGCTGGTGCTTATCCAGATTGCCTATCTGCTCTATCGCAAAGGGCCGTCACTCATCGTCAAGCCGCTGAATCGGCTTGGGGCATTGTCCTTTGGCATCTATCTGATTCATCCATTCTTCCTGTTGGTGTATCGGAATTATCCACCTCAAACAGGAGTTTCGTGGTTAGTGCATCTATGGTATGCCGGAGGATTCGGTGTAGCTCTAATCGCTTCGTGGATCGTCGTTGGATTGACGGCAAGGTTTGTTCCATATGCATGGGTCATCTTTGGCAATCTGCCAAAACCCAAACCACGTCTGGTCCCACAGCAGAACTCGGGCCAACTGGACGTTTGATAAGATGTATTTCCAACACAGGAATAATAAACCGTTTCTTGGTCGACCTTAGGGGAGAGCAGGAAGCGGTTTTTTGATGTATGCAGATATGTGTAATATGGGGAACGAGTGTTTCTTTTTCATGTATGCGGGGTAATCATAAGGCGGAACGATAATACATTATGGATAACAGGATTAAGGTGAATATAATGACAACATGCGAAAAATGCGGGAGACCGATGCAGGATATATTGGAATATGTGGAACACATTCTTCACGAATGCAGTGAACAGACACAGGAGTACAACTCGAAAGATTATCAGGCCTATGGCCATGAGGGTGTTCACGAGCAGATGTGATACAATAGAAAGAAACCGGATTCATACGGAACCGAGGTGACAACATGGAGACGGGTCCAGCCCCTTTCCGGCAAGGAAAGACGGAACAAGAAGCGCGACTGAGCAAAACGTGTATGTATTGCGGACAACAGCGGCCGATGTCCGAATTCCGGCGCAGAACCGGAAAGCGGGCAGGTCCCGGAGCCAGGCGTGGAGCCTGCCGCAGCTGTCGCCAACTTGGTGGACAAGCTGACCACGAGTCAGGTTCAAGCGTGAGCGGACGAACGAATGAACGGATCAAGCATCAACGGGATGGCTTGGAGACACGTGCTGTTACTGCCAGACCCTCTGCATCTGCGAGAGATGAGGTAGGTCGTACCTCCCATGGTATGGAGCAAGGATCTGCTACGTTGGCTGAGTCTGACAGAATTCTGGTGTCTCAACCATCAGTAGACTCAAGTTCTTCGAATGACGATGAACGCGCTGAGTTGGTGGCTTCGCCACCCTCTTCTTCGGGTATACGGAAGAAGAGGAGAAGACGGAGGAAGAGCAAGCGATCAGAGAGCATGACGGGCAATGAGCTGAGAGAGACAAGTCTGGAGCATGATGGTTTGGCAGGTGAGGTAGGAGATAAGCCACAGCCAGGTGAGCACTGGCGTGGGGAAGAAGGGCATTCGCAGGGGCATGCTGCTGCGAATGAAAAAGGCAGTGCACAGCGGGCTGGCGCGCGAGCAGCCGCTGCAGTGCAGGCCGCCGAGCAGACTGCGGCGGCAGAGCCAATGGCTGCGGATCAACCGACCGCAGCCAAACGCAAGCGCAAGCGGCGCCGCAAGCGTGTTGCCGCGCTCGCGCCCGGCGCAGGGCAGGCCCGCAGCGTAGCTGCTGAGGCCCATGCGCCGGCACGTAGCGACCGTGGCGATGCCACCACGGTCGCTGCGCCTACGGCGGCGGAGGCACAGCCTGCCGCCACCGGGCGCGAGCCTGGGCAAGCGCCGGGGGCCGCTACGGAGGCAGGGCCTCCTGCGCCCGTGCGCCAGCCTGGCTCGCCAGGGTCCAAGCCGCGCCAGGCGCGCAAAGAGCGTGCGCCCAAGGCGAACGGCGAAGACGCTGCCCGCGTTGCATCTGGGCAGCGACCCGCGCATGCCAGCCGTAGCCACGGGGCTGGCACGGATGGCCGTCCCCGCCGCCAGACCCCGTCGGCCCCGGTGGCCATTGACCCGGAAGATCCGGCTTCGCTCCGGACCAACCGACAAGGCATGGTACGGATGAGGGGCAAGACGGACAAGGGCAGACGCTGGCATCAGGAAGTGGACATGGAGCTTGCGGTCACGCTGGTCAAGGAAAAAGCCGCTGTGGTGGTGAATCGGTACACGATTCGCCGATTGTTCAGCAACAAGGATTTCAAGCGGTATATTTTAACCCGGGATCACTACACTTGTTACTTCTGTGGATCGTATGGAGATACGATTGACCATCTGCTGCCGCGTGCCAAAGGTGGACATACCACTCCGCTCAACTGTGTCTGCGCCTGTAATCTGTGCAACCAGTCCAAAGCAGCGATGGATGCCGAAGAGTTCATGCGTTCCGGTATTCCCGAATGGAATGCTGCCCATCAGGCAGAACTGATTGAACTGGCCATGCAGGAAGCGCAGCTGGAAGAAGGATAATATGCCCCGAAGATGGATTGGGGTTTCGATATGAAGAGCACACCAAGACCACAGAGGTCGAGGTGTGCTTTTTTGATTTAATTTTGATTTGGGTGGGAAGTCAGTTCGCTGTGCAATAATTTCTTCAAATTGACAACGGTGTTCATCGAAGATGTACGTTATACTGGGAGGGAGTTACTAAAGAAGCTTCATCATCCATATGAATGATGAAATGTATAGTGAACATCAAACCTGAGAACTTAGACTGTATAGATTGGATGGATGCAGATGACCCCGGCAGCATTGGACATTATGTCATATATTACGGAAGAAAATATTCGTTTCTGGCTGGAGAAGTTTCGCTCCCTGGGCCCGTTACCGGGAATTTTGCTTACGTTTATGAAATCATTTGTACCACCGCTTCCAACGCTGTTGATTGTGGGCGTAAACGGTGCGGTATACGGTCTGTGGGCAGGATTTATATATTCATGGATCGGTATGGTCCTCGGTTGTACCGTTACGTTCCTGATCGTACGGGAGATTGGGAAATCCGCTTTTGTAGAGCGATGGGCACGCAAACCTCGTGTGCAACGCAGCATGGTATGGATTCGAAGGAATGCATTCAGTTATGTTTTTCTGCTGAGTATCTTCCCGGTAGGTCCGTTTGTCATTATTAATGTGGCGGCAGGTATCGCGCGAATGCGATTATTATCTTTCCTGCTTGCGGTGGGCTGTGGTAAAGCGATCATGATCTTCTCTGTTACGTATATCGGTTCCAATGTGGAACAATTTCTGGAGCACCCAATACGCTGGGTAGGCGTATTACTGTTCATTGCGGTATCCCTGTGGGCAAGCCGCAAACTGGAGCGACACTTTACCCGTTCATCGTCAGATGGTGAAGATCTACATGATCTGAATCAACCCGCTGGAAAATCGATTTCTTCATGAATAAAAGAATGATCAGTGCGAAGATATAGGATTTCAGTAATCTCGTTAGCTCGAAGGAGGACCCAGCATGAATGATAATATCTATGCATTCAGCCGAACGATAAATCGTATGAGTGAAGATGAACTTCGTTCAGTACTGCGTGTGCTCTATATGAAATCAGCACAAGTGGTCAAGCGGCAGGAAGAGCAAGGCGAAAAGGTGGATTTTGCGGAAGCGGTACAGTCACTGTTTCGGAATATGGATATCCCTTTTGATCTGGGGCGTCTGGAACAACAAGCTCTCTCCGAGGTCGACAAGCCAAATGAAATTCATATTACGTTTGGAGAATCACCTCTGAGTAGTCTGAAAATGAGAATGAGTACATTACCTGATCAGGAAAAACGGAGTTTTTTTTCTATAGATGATAATTATGCGGTAGGGCCGTTAGGTGATCTGACCCGGCGTGCAGACTTGCAACGCAGGCATCTCTGGCTGACCGAACGAATGTGTCTCAATGACCGTGAGGCATATGGCATGCATGAACTGGAATCATTATTTGAGCTCAACGCCACAATACAGTCCTTTGATTCCAAGACGTCGATCATTATCTGGTATGCGAATAATGCACGGGAGAAGACGGGACTACTCTATGCCATGTATCTATTGCGGAACACCGAGAGTCCCATATATCTTATCGAAACGAGTGGCTTATATAAGCAATTATTTGATAGACCTGACGTTCAATACGATGTGCTCCACACAGGCGAGATTCTTCCGGAAAAGCTTCTGGCGATGTGGCACGTCTGCTCTGAGCAAGAGCCGCTGTCCAAGGGAGAACGCCGCCAACTGGAACAGGATTGGCTGGAACTTTCGGTACAGCCTGGGCTATTACGTATGATGGAGAATGGCGTGATTCGGAGCTTAACTGAAGATGCGTTGGACGAGTACATTATGCAGAAGGTGAGGGAACTGACACCGAACTGGGAGCCAGGCAAGTATATCCGAGCAGCTCGTATTGTGGGTGAAGTGATTGGTACAAGTAGCCAGCATATAAGTGATGCGTTCGTGGAGTACCGTCTACGACAACTGGTGCTGCAAGGCCAACTTGAAATGGATGGAAAGCCACTTGCAATGAGGTATTACAGTATTCGGCTTGCCGAGCGCTGAAAGGGACTAAGGCTGAAACGCACGGATAGAAAAACAAGCGACGAGATCGCGAAGTTTGAAATAAGACGGAAGATTTGAGCAGTTCCTTGCCCATATAGTAAGATGATCACGAAGAGTTCCCGATACCAGCTGTTCAGACTTAACACTTAAATAGACTGTTCCACCGGTGAGTAACTCCTACTTGTCCGGGGAACAGTCTATTTTTTCTCGTTAAGTACCGAACCAGCTTCGCTTGTGCATTGTCCAATAACATTCATCTTTATGATCCTCATTTGTATTATGATTTCTTCCCATTCCAGATTTCTAGTAGCGGTCCGTGCTGTCCATAGACCGGATCGGTAACCGGGATCGGAACCTTTCCAATTTCCTGAAGAGCCTTGGCACTATCGTCTTCCTCACCTGTGCGTATGTTGTAACTCATGCCGCCTGGATAAGCTCCTGCAATACGAAAATCAGTGCTGGACTCCAGACGTTTATGCCCTGTTCCAGCTGGAAGAACGACAACGTCGCCTGTTTGAAGGTAAACTTTCTGACCGTTTTCTCCGCCTAAAATCAGTTTCACGAATCCACTCACCACAGCAAGAGCCTCATGAGCATTACTATGATAATGATGATAATTGAACACACCATTCAACCAGCTATTTCCCCATCCATTACGGTTCAGCAACGATTCTGCGTGAAGGGCCTCTTCAGCCCATACATTCTTATACAAAAGCACAGGCAGGGTCGGATGATTGGGAATTACACCGTCATCCTGAAAGAATAACGTCTCTATGTCCTTTTTCCGTTCATTCATCTCACATCACCTCACTATAAATTACCCGATAACCTCAAGGACGAACAAAAAACAATTGTAAAATGATACAAAATGTATCATTTTAAGGGTATACTCAGTACATAAACTCTCTTCAATGCACTCGTTGTATAAATCGCAAGGGGGAATCGTGTGTGAACATTGTGATTACAGGGGCTTCTGGATTTGTGGGATTTAATCTTTCACAGTATTTGGCGCAAAAAGGGCATCGAATTACCCTTCTGGATCGGGATGATTACTGTCAGAGGCTGGTTCATATCTCTCCTCTGCACGAGATGCCGTTCATCTGTTGTGACCTTGCATCAGACCGGATTCATCTACCTCCAGGAACAGGATTACATTATCCATCTGGCGGCCATGCCACACGTGGATTATTCGTATAATCAGCCAGGGGAAGTTTTCCGCAATAATACACTCAGCACACAGGCTGTCCTGCAATATGCTACGGAACATCACATTCCAGTCTTGCTGGCTTCATCCGTTGAAGTGTATGGCGGCGATTGGGGCAGAGTCTATCATGAATCAGATCCGTATGCACCCGTCTCTCCTTATTCCGCGTCCAAAGTCGCGTGTGAAATGCTGGCTCACTCCTATGCTCAATGTTACCAGCTTCCAGTCAAACTCTTTCGTTTGACCAACCTCTATGGTCCATGGCAGTTGCCAGACCGTATTATTCCCCGAAATTTTGGTCGGATGTTGGACGGACTGCCTCTGGATATTCAGGGATCGGCAGTGCGTGATTTCTTGTATGTAGATGATGCCCTCCGGGCCATTGAACAGATCATGCTAAAAGGCAAAGACGGACAGGTCTACAACATATCAACAGGGCTTGGAACAACCATGCAGGAGATCGGGGAGATCTTGAAACCAATGGATCGATCCGTAGCTGCTGTAGAGATTCGGGAGCAGGAACCAACCTAATCCAGAGGATCCAGTCTGGTCGTGCACTCAGGCAGATTGCGAGCGGAATTGGGATGGTTACCGCAAACCACGTTGGAAAAGGGATTGGAAAAAACTTTCCGTTGGTATCGGGAACATCCCGAATGGGTCAGACAGTTCAGCCGTGAATACCATACAACAAGGGAAACGCGCAGTTTCATTATCGATATGGCAAGATACGCAGTTCCAGCAGTATAAAATGCACAAAAAAAGCCAGGGAAGGGTGTATTGAGTAACACCTTCCTTGGCTTTTTTGCGCCACCGTCTCATTTTCGGATAGCTTCCGAACACGGACGGTCTGGCTGTTTTAAAACGATCTATTGCACGAAATCTTCGTGCTGTTGGACCTCACATTAAAAGGATCTAGTGATGATCTTTTTTAATGTCGGCAATTTTATCCTGTACAGCACCTTTGGCTTTGTCTTTTTTACCCTCAGCCTGAAGGGATCTGTTGTTGGTTGCATTACCGATCTGATCCTTCACTTCGCCTTTGGCTTTATTTACGCCTGCTTTGATTTTGTCGCCAGTTGAATTACTCATATCGAACATCTCCTTCGTTTCTGGTGTAGTCCTTATTAACCGGGATGTCCGCATTCTAAACGTTCACTATTTCATGGCGGTCAGAAATTTGTTCTGGATATTCTGTCAGAAATGATCTGTACGAAGAGTCAGTATAAGTATAGGCATTGCATAATTGCGTGCTTCATTAAAGGAATGAGAGGATGTTATGATATGAGCAATTATATTGGAAATGGTGCGTATTGCTACGCCAATTCAGCTTCAATGCTGCTGTCGTCCATTGGAGAAAAGATAGATCCCGGTCTGCTAGAAACCATCGGTGGCTTTTCACTAGGGGCCTTTCGAACGCAGGAAGATATGCTTTTTTTTGATAACTGTACCTCCAGTCCTGATCTGGCCATCAGCAAGGCGATGAGCATTCTGGGATTTAGTGTGCGCGAAAGTGTGCAAGCACGGGGTACGGAGATGCCTGTAGATGAGCTAAGAGAGGTTTTGAAGCAGGGCCCTGTGATGATGGGGCCGCTGGATATGGGCAAACTCGTCTACAATCCCAACTCTCCCAATCTGGGTGGTTGCGATCATTATGTAGTGGCGCTCAATATGAGTGGCGATGAAATATGCCTGCATGACCCGGCTGGATTTCCGAATGTCTTCCTGACACTGGATAAACTTGAGGAAGCATGGAAGTCTGAATTCCCATGGAGTAGCGGTGTGTATCGACGATGGTGGAGTCCTGAACGCATTGAACATCCTGATCTGGAGGAGATTAACCGCCGGGCTTTCACTTGGTTCAAATCAACCCTTACAGAACAGACCCATGATATTGCTGCACAGGAAGGACGAACCGGAGCATCAGCCATTCTGCATAAGGCGGAACAGGTTCGTGCTGGAGCAATCGATGATAATGAGTGGGCTCATTATGTGTATTTTGCTCTGCCAGTAGGCGCGCGTCGTGCCCATGATTATGGTTTGTTTTTTAACACAATCCATCCTGACCTTTCTGCTTTGAAATACGCACAATCCCGTCAATTCGGGGAATGCCAATCCCGTCTTGTCTCTCGGAACTGGGAGGCTGCTGCGACAATCATGGTGGCACTCGCGGAGACGGAAGCCATGATCGAAGCTTCTATTTTGAAGATGGAGTAATGAAAGTGAAGCGGCGCTATAAGAAAGGGAGATATACATGGATGGATTAACTAACAATCGCCATATCAGGTCAGGGGAAGATGAGATATTAGAGGATCGGCAAAAGGAGCCGGATATCGCGCTTATCCAACGAGCCCAAACTGGGGATACAGAGGCCTTTGGAGAGTTGATTCACCGTTACCGTGGGCAATTGTTTCGTTATGTGCGAGCACTTATGTATGATTCTTATCTTGCAGAAGACATTTTACAGGATGGGCTTATTCGTGCGTTCATTCATATGGGACAGCTTCAGAATGCTGAGCGTTTTATGGCCTGGATGCAGCGCATTGTGCGTAATCAGGCATACTCACATATGCAACGCCAAAAGCAGCAGCGGGAAGAACACTTTTCTTCGTTCTTTGCATTTGGATTTGGAGCCGATGATGCCTCATGGAGCGATCAAGACTCGCTCGACATGACGCTGAATCATCTTTTGAATGACTCAAATTGGAGATCGCAGGAGACAGGCTATGATCCGTATCAAGCTGTTGCTCAGCAGGAAATGAGGAACAATCTCCACAGGCTGTTGGGTTGTCTGAATGAAAGAGAACAACAGGTCTTCACATCATATTGGATGGAGCAGCTGTCACCGCAAGAAATGGCCTGCAAATTCAACCTGACAAGTGCCAATGTGTATCAAATTCTGTCCCGTTCACGTAAAAAAGTGTCTCAGCTTCATATTCATTTATCTGTAGAAGAAATGCTGGCAGAGTGGAATTCACTCGGGCAAAATCGAGTGACTCTGGAGGAACCCCTTTCGTTTCGGACTCCCCAAACCTGGAACTCGGCAGCAGCATCCATTCACGAGATGTTAGGTTATATCGGTCCATCTCCGTCTCTCCCCATGGTTATGGGGATGAGTGGACTTTCTTTTCGTTTGACCATCCTGCCTCAGGACATACATATTGCTGGACCTACCGCCTATAACTTCAAAGAGGTGCTTACAAGAGGATTGCAACATATGGGTTATCGTTCCCATGCGGTTGAGGCTTTGGCGAGCGAAGCGGGACTCAATGCCAATCTGGTCGATCCTTCGATGCTAGAGGAGAAAGCGAAGGGGAAAAGGTTGCTTAATCCAAGACTTGTTCAGGCACTCTCCCTGGTACGTTACGCCATTCATCGGGGAATTCCGGCCGTCGTGTGGGACCTGAATATTCCCGAATTCGGGTTGATCTATGGCTATGATGATGCAGCCCGGACCCTATACGGTACCGATTTCATTAAATCAGGAACAATTCCCTATGATCATGTAGGCCGGGGCGTGAATCAGGAAGTATTTGTACTGGCAGCGGAATCAGATGGCATGATACGAGAAATGAACTTGCACGCGGCACTGACAGCTGCGTTGGCTCATTATCGTGGAGAGGACCCGTATACCTTGCCGAACACAGTCAGTGGTGTGGCTGCCTATGCAGTCTGGAGAGAAGCCCTAGAATACAGACGGGTAGAACCGAACGGTCACGCTTATAACATTGCGGTTTTGTGGGATGCAAGACGTTATGCAAGTGAGTTTTTCAAAGAACTTTCTCTAAAGTGGGCTTCGACTGCCTGCTATTCCAACTTGATTCCATTCTGTCTTCAGGCAGAAGAGTTATATCGAAACATGTCTCAAAAGTTAAATACACTCGCAGAATTATTTCCTTTTCCAGATGGAGGACTGCCTAATGAGAAGCTTCATGCGGATCAGGCCATCTCGATACTGCTGGAAGTGGAGGAATTGGAGCGAGCCGCCGTCGTTGCAATAAAAGCATTGCTTGAAGAAATGGATCAGTATTCCCCAGAAATAGTTATGGTTTGACCTAATTGTACCGATCAGATCGGGCAAAAAGTGAAAACGAGTATCAGGAGGCAGGGCGATCCGTCAGGCCTTCTTTCTGTCTTTTTTTTGCATTCGTGACGCAAGAGGTTCATACTTGAAATAGAAAAGATGTCTCAATGTTGGAATAAGGCTGAGCCCAACGCTGCATAATAACGACAGTGACCAATTTCGTTGCATGAAAATTGTGATATTGGAAAACAATTCCTGAACATTTGGATAAACAAATCCTTCCTTGTGTACATATCGCACATCTGGTCATATGTGATCTTGTCTTAATACCACATGTGGTAGGAATACGGATCTTGGACAGGAGGATCGGCGGGGTTAGCTTGCCTTCATGGGTTGACAAAAAAATCGATTTTGTTACAATGTTCACAATATCTTCACAAGTGTAAAAAATTTCTTTTTCATGTTCATGTGTAAGAGGTGTAATATAAGGGTATAGAGTTCGGTTTCGGCCTGCTTGTCGTTTTGTGCGTCAACACATGTTGTCCGCAATAGATCCAAGATACAATGCATGATATGGGAGTGGCCCTGAGCTACGCTCATCCTATTGTGTGAAATTTGGTACATTTAAATGTATTCGATGTATTTTGTGGTTCGGCTCTGCTTGACAGGCATCATGAAAGTCGCGGACTTCTATCCCAAAGTAAAGGAGGACTTTCTCTTATGTCACAATCGCCTACTCAACAAGAGGTGCCAGTTACAGAAGGTGCCAACGTTTCCGAGCGCCAGTCCTTGGACGTTCTGGATCAACTGATGAAGCCTGAGGTACAGGAGTCTTTAACCGTTCTGGTGGAGAACCTGCCTAAATTGGCTGAAATGGTTACTGCTATGACAAAAGCTTATGACTTTGCACAAAGTGTAGCAACAGACAAAGTTCTGATCAGCGACACAATGAGCGCAATGGGCGAGTTCGCTAAGCCTGTTGTAGACAAAGCTAAAGGTGTAGCTTCTGCTGCCATCGAAGCCAATGACCGTGCGCAAACAGAGCAAACTTCAGTTGGCTTGTTCGCTATGCTGAAAATGCTTAAAGATCCAAACGTACAACAATCGCTTCGTTTTGCTCAATCTTTCTTGAGCATCTTGAACGAGCGTCAACAACCGAAACGTTAAGACTTAGAAGAACGGAGGATGGATATGTCGAAGCAAATTTTGATCTTGGGTGGAGGATACGGCGGTCTGTTGACTGCATTGACTGCGCGTCAATACTTGTCTCCGGAAGAAGCGACAATTACTGTCGTGAACCGTTACCCTACACACCAAATTATCACGGAACTGCACCGTCTTGCAGCGGGAAGCATTGCTGAACAAGCAGTTGCTCTTCCACTTGAAAAATTGCTGCGTGGCAAAAACGTGAACTTGAAAATCGATACGGTGGATACAATCAAGCCGGACGAGAAAAAAGTTCTGATGACCAGCGGCTCCACATACTCTTACGATGCACTTGTTGTTGCCTTGGGCAGCGAAACGGCATTCTTCGGAATTCCGGGATTGCAAGAGTACAGCTTCACGCTCAAATCGGTTAGCGATGCAAACCGTATTCGTGCACACGTTGAAGCACGTCTTGATGCTTACAAACAGTCCGGCAACAAAGCAGACGCTACGTTTGTTATTGGTGGCGGCGGCTTGACAGGTATTGAGCTTGTTGGCGAATTCGCTGACCTGCTTCCTGCTGTATGTCAAGAAAAAGGCATCGACTTCAAAGAAGTATCCCTGTACACAGTTGAAGCAGGTCCTTCCATCCTTGCAGGATTCCCGCCAGAGCTGGTTGAACGTGCTAAATCAAGTCTTGAGAAACGTGGCGTTAACTTCATCGTTGGCGTAGCGATTACCGAGATGAAAGAAAACGAAGTTCTGCTGAAAGACGGCAGCTCCATCCCTACGAACACACTCGTATGGACAGGTGGCGTACAAGGCAACGCTGTTGTTGCTAACAGCGGAATTGAAGTGGATCGTGGCCGTGCGAAAGTTACGGAAGTTCTGCAATCTACTTCTCACAAAGACGTGTTTGTTGCTGGTGACAGCGCAGTGGTCTTCCCTAGCGAAGGCGCTCGCCCTTACCCTCCAACAGCACAATTGGCTTGGCAAATGGGTGAGACTATTGGTCACAACTTGGGCGTTATGTTCAAAGGTGGCGCAATGGAATCCTTCACACCAGTATTCTCCGGTACGCTGGGAAGTCTGGGTCGTAAAGATGCTGTCGGCATGATCGGTGGCAACCAGACTCGTCTGAAAGGTCTGCCTGCAACCATGATGAAAGAAGCAAGTAACATCCGTTACCTGGCTCATATTCACGGTTTGTTCGCACTGGCTTACTAATCTTAATGCCATTCAAGGGCGCCCTTTTGGGCGTCCTTTTTGGTTGTCACGATTACAAAGGATAACAGATATTCAGATGGAAAAAAGGTGCGGCAGAAGTGGTCAAATGTGAGGTCGCGTATAAAGTACCTAGGGGATATGGCATATTAAAGGAACGATGGAATCCTTCACATTTCATAGAGGTACTGAACGGGCATGGACATGAAGCCGGCGCTTAGAAGCGCCGGCTTTCGTTTAAATTATAGGATGAGTATCTTTAAATAAAAAGAACGGGGAGCAGCAACAAGCCATCCGTTCAACTGAGAGGAGAATGACATATGAACGTTTTAGTTATAGGAGCAAATGGACAAATCGGAAAGTTTGTGGTGGAGCAGCTGGCACAGGAAGGCAAACATAAAGTAACGGCTATGATCCGCAAACCGGAGCAGGCGGATGCACTGAAGGAACTCGGTGCAGATGTGGTAATTGGTGACCTGGAGGGTAGTGTGGAGGACTTGGCTGAGGCAATGAAGGATCAGAATGCCATTGTGTTTACGGCGGGTTCTGGCGGATCTACCGGTCAGGACAAAACACTGCTTATTGATCTCGACGGTGCGGTGAAAACGATGGAAGCCGCAGAGCAGCAAGGAATCTCCAGATATATTCTGGTCAGTGCGTATGGCGCAGATCAACGGGAGAAATGGTCAGAGTCCATTAAGCCTTATTACGTGGCGAAACATTATGCGGATCGTGTGTTGTTTGCAAGTGATCTCAATTACACGATTATACGTCCAGGTGGTCTGAAGAATGAACCGGGCACAGGCAAGATTGCAGTTGGAACCGATCTGGAGCCGGGAAGCATCCCGCGTGAAGATGTAGCCCGCGTAATCGTGGCTTCTTTGCAGGAAGAGAAGACGTACCGGATGGCCTTTGATCTAATTGCCGGGGAGCATCCGGTTGAAGATGCTTTGGGCAAATTGTAGATGTTATTGTAAGATAACGGGAGAATGAAATGATGGGGATGAGGGGGAGCGCTGCATGAATGAAGCCGTGCTGGTCATAGAGGATGAGCCCAAAATAGCACGTCTGCTGGAACTGGAACTACAGTATGAGGGGTATCAGGTGGGCAAGGCTGGTAGTGGAACAGAAGGACTGGAGAAGTATGCTGAAGGACAGTGGGATCTGATTCTGCTGGATGTGATGTTGCCTGGTCTGAGTGGAATTGAAGTGTTGCGGCGAGTTCGGGCCAAAGATGCTACGGTTCCGATCATTATGCTCACTGCCAAAGATTCTGTAGAAGACAAAGTATCCGGCCTGGATCTTGGAGCCAATGACTACATCACCAAGCCCTTCCAGATTGAAGAGTTGCTTGCCCGAGTTCGGGCTGCATTGCGGCTTAGTGCAGTGGCGTCTGTTGTTTCTTCCGCTTCTTCTTCTACACCTGCTGATATGGGGAATGACTCTTCTGGGCATCAGGATGAAGCTGAGGCGGGCTGGTTGACGGCTGCCGGGTTGAAACTAAATGAAGGAACGCGAGAGGTATCCCGAGATGGTGTGGCCATTGAGCTTACTCCACGTGAGTTCGACCTGCTCGTGTATCTGCTGCAGAATCAACGTCAGGTGCTCAGTCGTGACCAGATTGTGCAGGCCGTGTGGGGATACGATTATTATGGAGATACCAATGTGGTGGATGTGTACATCCGTTATGTGCGCAAAAAGGTGGATAACGGATTCACACCACCCTTAATACATACCGTACGGGGCGTAGGATACGTCCTGAAGGAACAGTTATGAGCCTGCGCAGTAAAATCTACGGATATTCGTCTGTATTATTTGCTGTTCTGTTAATCGCGGTGAACCTGTCGGTCTACATCGTGTTTGAACGGATGTCGATTGATAACGAGGTTAATCGGGTGGAAGCGGAAGCGGAGTCTATTGTCAAAGGAGTGCGTCAGTCTGCCGGCTCCATTCCGCCGGATGACTTGTTGCGGGCCTACGCGCCTGTGAACGGCATGCTTCGGATCGTTAATGAAGACGGCACCAGTTCCCCGGTGACAACAACAGCAGCTTCCGAGCAGCTGAGCAAGCTACCTTATAAGTACGAAAGTGAGAAGAAATCGGAGTATACCCAAGTTGAACAGATTGGTTATGTGTGGGTATCAGTCCCGGTCATCTGGCCTGATGGCGAGGTGGTGAATGTACAGGTCACTGAGAGCATTGCAGAGACGGAGAATCGTCTGTCTGTACTTCGTACCGTACTTGTGGCAGTCACGATTATTGCTCTGATCCCAGCCATTATCTCTAGCCGGATTCTCGCAAATCGGATGACCAGACCGATTCAGCAGATGACACGCACGATGAGTGACATTCAGTCCAGCGGCCAATTCAAGCGTCTTCCATTGGAGGAAGGATCGAAAGATGAACTGAAAACGATGGGACAGACATTTAACCGGATGATGGACTTGCTCGAATCCAACTTTGAACGTCAGGAACGATTTGTATCCGATGCATCTCATGAGCTCAAAACACCGCTGACCATTATTGAAAGTTATGCCAGTCTGCTACAGCGGCGAGGGAAAGAGCGGCCCGAGGTATTTGATGAAGCGGTGGAAGCGATTCTGTCCGAATCGGTTCGCATGCGAGAGATGACCGAGCAACTGCTACTGCTCGCGAAGCAGCCAGAGCAGTGGAATGTACAGTTGAAGCGTGTGGATATCACGAGACTGGCAACAGACTCGACACGTGCGTTTCGCGAAGCCTATCACCGCGAAGTCCGGTGTGAAGATCCAGGTTCAATCTGGGCGATCAGCGATGAGAGCAAGCTGAAGCAGCTGTTGTTTATTTTGCTGGATAATGCCCGGAAGTATAGTGAAGATGCAATTGAAGTCAGGCTGGAAGCCAAGGGGCAAGAGTGCCGTATTCGGATCGTGGATACCGGGATTGGTATGCGGGAGGACGAGCTGGAGAAGGTATTTGACCGATTCTACCGAGTTGATCCGGCCAGAACACGTAGCCTAGGCGCAAGTGGTTCAGGTCTGGGATTGTCACTTGCCAAAGAGCTTGCAGGAGCAGTTGGAGCACGGATCGAACTGACCAGCACCGAGGGTGAAGGCACCGAGGCTTCGATTATTTTGCCTTTATCGGTTCAGAACGGGCCGCTCTCATGAAATTCTCATTCTTCTCTTATATACTGATAAGCATCAGATCAACTGGGGATGATAAGAGAGTGCATAGGGGGAAACGTGATGACAGAGCATGAGCAGCGACCACCGGAAATGAAACGGCATGAACAAGGGAACAGCGGATGGGCGAAATCGCGAAGATCACTCTGGTGGGGTGCAGGGCTTCTCGTTGTGCTGATTGTGGCAGTAGTTGCTTGGTGGAAGCCGTGGCAATCGACGGGTGCGGTACTTACGGCAGATGCGGCAGCACAATCGGTGCTGGATCAATATCCAGGTGAGATTGTGAATTCCACGTTGAAGGATGGGACGTATATCATGCAGCTCCGTTCGGAGACCGGCCTATATGATGTGCAAGTGGATGCCGTTACAGCTGCTGTGAATTCCATTAAACGGCTGGAGTCGAACCCGCAAGCGGAAGAGAAGACGTTATGGAGCCGCGAGCAGATCAAGACGGCGTTGTTAAAACAACAAACAGATAACCAATTGGTCTTGCTTGAACTTGTGGAGCAACAAGGCAGTCCGGTATACACCGCGGTAATGAAGGCAAAGGATAACAGCCGTGAAGAACTCACGATTGATCCATACACGGGAGAGACGATATCTTCCAAAACAATAACAGCCCCGACAACTGAACCAACCAAGGATGATCCCAAACCTCAGTTTCTGAGCGAGAAACAAGCCAAACAGAAGGCACTTGCGGAGGTTCCGGGGGAAGTGGACGACATCGAACTGCGTGGAACCAACAGCGGGAATCCATATTATCTGGTTGAAATTGATTTGGAGGATGGCCGGGAGGCTATTGTGCAAGTGAATGCCATCTCAGGAGCAATTCGTTCGGTGACTTGGGATGAGGACGATGATTAACATTTGTACAGGAATCCATTGAATATAGAGTTACACCTTGTTGGATAGATGATTCCTAATGTTGGGGTCATCTTTTTCATTTCTTTTAGATTACATACATAATGAACACTCATTAAATGAGCATTCTCTTCATTTTCTCATCAAATTCTAATCTAACTCTCGCTGATCTCTCATTCCTGCAGGTTATTCTATAAATGTAGACGAGAACGAAACAACAACAACGAGGAGATGAATGATGATGATGAACAAACATAAACTTTGGATTGGTAGCTTGTCAGCAGCAGTATTACTTGGTGGATCGGCCGTAGCGGCTAGCGGGAATGTGAACGGACAATCGGTGCAAACTACACCAACGTCAACAACACAATCTGCAACACAGAATCAGAACAGCACAGGTAAAATGCTGAATGCATCCCAAGCGAAAGCGTTGGCGTTAAAAGCAGCCGATGGTAAAGTGGATGACGTGGATCTGGAGCGTAGAAACGGCCAAACGTTCTATGAAGTTGAGATCGACAGAAAAGGAACCAATGATGTTGTCGTTCGTCTGGATGCTTATACAGGCAAAATCCTTGCGGTCGTGAATGATGAAGACTACGATGATGACGACGATTATAAAGGTACTGTAACAGGCAACACATCTAATAACTCTACTTCCAAGCAAGTCAAATTGACGGCATCCCAGGCTTCAAACATTGCGTTGAAACAAGTTACGGGTGGTAAAGTAACCAAAGTCGAGCTGGATCATGATGATGGTCGCTATGTGTATGAGATCGAACTGAGAACTGCTCAAGGTGAAGCAGATGTAGATATCGATGCCAACACAGGTAAAGTGTTATCGTTTGACCAGGATTTTGACGACCAAGATTAAGCAATAAGGGTGAGTATACGCCGATAAAACATCATATAAAAACCTGCCTATGAACAGCCGCACACAGCTAGAGATCGTTACATCATGGAGGGGCAGGGCAGGTATAGCAGAGGACGCTTCGGGGGAAGCGTCTTTTTGTTGTTGATCGAGAGAGCGGAGTATAAAATTGTACATCTTCCGCCGGATTGTTCACTATTCGAGCAGGAACGTGGCGGATACAATCGGAATCAGGGAGGTGAACGCCCAGCCAGTATTGCCAGGAATTCTAATGCTGAAATGCATCATCGATCGGAGGCAGATGAGACATATCGATTTTAATTTTATGTAAGCGCTTCATAAAAAAACATGGAGGTGCATTACGATATGGCTATGAACGATGGATGGTTGAAAAAGAATACACATTCACGTCGCTTTACCCGTCGCTTGAGTTATCTGCTTGCTTTGGTTTTGGCGCTGCAATCCATAGGTATGCTGCTTGCACCCGGACCGAATGCTTCAGCTGCTCCACTTAGTGTAACGAACGGGATACAGTTCAAGGATACCAATGGCAATGTCGTTCATGCTCATGGGGGCGGGATGATTAAGGCAAATGGGTATTATTACTGGTTTGGAGAGAACCGCAATACGAATGGAACGTTCAAGGCAGTGTCCGTGTATCGTTCATCGGATCTGAAGAACTGGGAGTATCGCAATGATGTGCTGACCAGCAGCTCGGCAGCCGAGTTAAATATCTCTAACATTGAACGCCCAAAGGTCATCTACAACAGTGCTACCGGCAAATATGTGCTGTGGATGCACAAGGAGAATGGTCTGGATTATGGCGAGGCCCGAGTGGCGGTAGCTACTTCGAATACGGTGGATGGCAATTACACATATGTGGGCAGTTATCGTCCACTTGGGTATGATTCCAGAGACATGACGGTATACAACGATAACGGAACCGCTTATCTGATCTCTGCGACCCGAGTGAATGCAGATCTGAATATATATAAGCTGACCCCGGATTTTCTGGGTGTGGAATCCCTAGTCACAACGCTGTGGCCTGGACAATATCGTGAAGCACCAGCCCTATTCAAAAAAGACGGCGTCTACTTCCTGATCACCTCGGGTGCGACCGGCTGGAATCCAAATCAGGCCAAATATGCGACAGCCTCCAGCATTACAGGCACATGGAGCGGCCTAAGCAATTTTGGAGACAGCACAACGTATGGTTCTCAATCCACCTATGTTGTTCCAGTAGAAGGTTCACAGACCACATCCTATCTCTACATGGGTGATCGCTGGGCTGGTGCATGGAGCGGACCGGTGCAGGATTCCAAGTATGTCTGGCTGCCACTTTCATTCCCGAGTGCAACCAGTCTGGCGATGAACTGGGCCAGCAGTATTACGATTGATACAGCAACAGGGACTGTGACCGGAGTGAGTACAGCGGATGTCTGGGACCCGAATGCTTCATATCAGCTGATTAGCCGTAAGAGTAACAAATTGCTAAATGTCATTGGGGGTTCTTCCGCCAACGGTGCGGATCTGGAGCAGCGAGCAGATGGGGGGATGACAAGTCAACAGTGGCAGATTACCGATGCGGGTGGCGGTTATGTCAAAATCATCAACCGTTCCAGTGGCAAGCTAATTGGTGTGGAGAATGGTGCCACGACCGATGGGGCTGTCATTGAACAGTGGAATGATGGCGGTTGGGCCAGCCAGCAGTGGCAGCTTGTCCATGTAGGTGGTGGTTATTATAAACTGAAGAACCGCAGTACAGGCAAGGTCTTGGACATCTCCAGTCAATCCTTGGCAGATGGGGCTGCGGCCATCCAGTGGACGGATAATGGCGGCACGAATCAGCATTTTCAGATTGTTAAGGTGCAGTAAGACTTTTAGATATTAGAAAATAAGATTCAACATAAAGTGGAAGCCCTTGTCTCTTACCATAAGGTGGGATAGGGGCTTTGTGATGTATTCACGCATGTTACGGAATGCTTTTACTCGAAGGGGATATCCAGTTGATGGCTCATATCGTGACCTATTTCCGATCATTACCATCCCAATCTGTGGTAAACTAGTAGAATTGTAGAAAAAGATAGAGACAGGAGCTGGATAACGAAGTGAGTGAACAACAAGTGCTATCCATTGAAAGCTTGCGTATGAGATACAACGGACGTTATGTGCTGAACGGCATCGATCTGGAAGTAAATCGCGGTGAGATGATTGGATATATTGGCCCAAACGGGGCTGGCAAAAGTACGACGGTTAAGATTTTACTCGGGCTGGTTGAAGGATATGTAGGCACGGTGCGGATCTTTGGTAAAGATATTGCGGATGGGGATGTAGAGTATAAACGCAGAATCGGTTATGTTCCGGAGGTGGCGGAATTGTACGAACAATTAACGCCTGCGGAGTATCTGACTTTTACGGGAGAGTTATACGGTATGTCCTATGAGGATGTGGATTACAAAGCCAAGCTATTGATGGATTGTTTTGGAATGGAAAAATCATATCATTCCCGCATTGCCTCTTTTTCCAAAGGTATGCGTCAGAAAGTGCTGTTGATCTCTGCGCTGCTGCATGACCCGGATCTGTTGTTCCTGGATGAACCACTCAGCGGATTGGATGCCAATAGTGTGATGGTGGTCAAAGAGATTTTGTCACAATTGTCAGCCAAAGGCACAACGATCTTCTATTCGTCACACATCATGGATGTGGTGGAGAAGATCAGCAGTCGAATTGTACTGATCGCTGAAGGACGCGTAGTGGCAGACGGTACGTTCAAGCAGCTTCAACAGCAATCCATGGAAGGTACGCTGGAGGAAGTATTCAATCAATTGACAGGCTTCAATGAGCATAAAGCCATTGCGGAGCGTTTTGTATCGATTGTGCAGGAGGTGTACTGATATGGAGGAATCCTCCGACTTCCGCACACTCAAGATTCTGGATCGCTTTCGTCCGCTCATCGCCAGAACAGGGGCGGATTATGATGTGCTGCGCCTGATCTTGCGAGTGAAGTTCCAGATGGATCAACGCAGAGTACCTACTATTTTATCCAACAATTCAGGGAAAAAGGAGCGCAAGGAAGGTAATCAGTTTCTTCGATCCCTGTGGTTATATGGATTAATGGGACTGATGATGGTTCCCTTCATCGTCTGGGATACGGGGCATTTCATGCTTCAGATGGGCCTTGTGTTTGGCATCTTAATGTTTATGATCATGACGTCTATGATCTCAGATTTTTCCTCCGTGCTGCTGGACATTCGGGATCGTAATATCATTATGACTAAGCCCGTTAATGGGCGAACGGTGGGTATGGCCCGAGCCATCCATGCGGGCGTATATCTGCTATTGCTGACGGGTTCATTAACCGGTATACCGCTAATTGCCGCGTTAGTAACGCATGGGATCGGATTCTTTCTGATCTTCCTTGTGGAACTGATTCTGATCAATATGCTGATTCTGGTGACAACGTCTCTGATCTATCTGTTCATGATGAAGTTTCTGGATGGTGAGAAGCTGAAGGATATGATCAATATGGTGCAAATTCTGCTTTCCGTGGGGATTGCGATCGGTTATCAGCTGGTCATTCGTTCGTTCAGCATTATTGACTTTGGTATGGTATTTACCCCGGCTTGGTGGCAGTTGCTGTTACCTCCGTTATGGTATGCGGCTGCATATGAATGGTTATTTGCAGGGGGCGGGAATGTGTGGATCTATACTTTCACAGCACTGGCAGTCTTGGTTCCTGTGGTGAGTATGATCGTATATGTGAAGCTTATGCCTTCCTTTGAATTGTATTTGGAAAAAATGGCACATTCGGGTCAGTCCTCCGGACGCAGACGTGGAAGATGGGATCGGTTGATCTCCAAGGTGGTCAGTCGTTCGAGAGAGGAGCAGGCTTGCTTCCGTCTGTCAGCCAGCATGATGCGTAATGAACGGGAATTCAAGCTGAAGGTGTATCCATCGCTTGGTTTATCATTTGTTTTACCTTATGTATTTTGGTTTACCGAATTGCAATCTTCTAGTTGGGCGGAGTTTAGGCAAAGTTCGTTTGTATACACTTTTTATATCGTACTAATGCTGGTTGTAACGGTTGTGGTCATGCTGAAATTTTCAGGACAATATAAGGCATTCTGGACTTTTCGCGCTGCACCGATGGCGAATGATAGCGCGTTATATAAAGGAGCTCTAAAGGCATTCTTATGCAACATGTTCCTGCCTATATTTCTGGCAAATGCCATTTTGTTTACCTGGACATTTGGATCACGGATACTGCCGGATATTGCAATTATTATGCTGACAGCTACGGCGCTTGTCCCACTGGCAGGAAAATTATTACTGCGTAAGCCGCCGTTCTCCCAATCCTTCAGTATGGCACAGCAAAGTGATGGTTGGTATGTATTCGCCGCCCTTCCTGTACTTGCCATGTTATGGGGAGTCCATGTCTTTTTCCGTTCAGTGTCAGGGGGCGTATGGATCTATGGTGCGCTATTGATCGTAGCGAATGTGTTGCTGTGGACGCTACTATTTCAGGAGAAGAAGACAGCGAAGAAGAGGCCGGTTGCAGTTTAAGAAGTTGCAGCAGAACTGAAGAATAAAAGAGTAAAAGAAGGAAAGAAAAGAGGTGGATTACGTTGAGAGGGACGGTTTACAAGAAAACTTAATGTAATCCGTACAGAGAGCGATTGGAAAAAAATGAGCCAAAGAATCAAAGAATCAAAGAATCAAAGAATCAAGAGCAAGAGCAAAAGCGATAAGGGATTAGAAAGTAGAAGGACGAAGTGATAAGAGCCTAGAAGAGTTAAGAGTGCTAAGAAGAACTAAGAAGAACTAAGAAGGGCTAAAAAGAGCTAAAAAGAGCTAACCGGGACACTTACGTCTAGGTTAGCTCTTTTTGTTAGGTGATACTACCCCAAAGAAACCTTCGCCGCAGCGCTAACGAACCTGAGACAACCTATTCAGGGTGAAAATCTGAAATATAAATTCTAACGAACCTCAGGAACGCTATCCTTCGGAAAAGTAGCTATTTAGCTTGAAAAAGAACCAAACTAGGCACAATAACGTGCCTAAGATTCGTTAGATATTAGATTCATGCTAAAAGGAGCAAATAGCGTGTATCAGGTTCGTTAGAATGAAGTAAAACAGTGTAGGCTCCCCAGGAGGGGGCGCCCTATTTTGTATGGCCTGAGCGGAGGATGGATTCCGCTAGCCGATCGGCTGCATCGGCTGTGGAGATCGCAGATTGCGTAGCCTCTGCGTATACCTTGCTCAGCGTGCCTGCAATCCCCGCCACTTTTTGGCGGATCAGGTCAGGCCCGGCTCCTTCCAGCTCGTAGGCGGTGGAGATGATTCCGCCTGCGTTGAGCACATAATCAGGCGCGTACAGGATGCCGCGCGCCTGCATGCGGCCTGCAACCAGCTGTCGTTCACTCAGCTGGTTGTTGGCCGCCCCGGCAACGATGGAGCAGCGCAGCTCCTCCACCGTTGCCGGGGTCAGTACGCCCCCTAGGGCACAGGGGGCGAAGACCTTGCAGTCAGCGGCGTGGATATGGGCCGGATCGGCCGAGATGGCGCCGCTGAACTGCACAAGGGCACGTTGTACACGCTCCGGTACAACGTCTGCCACAATGAGCCGTGCCCCGGCTACATGCAGGTAACGGCACAGGGCATACCCGACCTTGCCCAGTCCCTGGACGGCAACGGGAATGCCCTGCAAAGATGCAATGCCTTGCTGGCGCAGCGAGGTCACAATGCCGATGTGTACGCCATAGGCGGTCATCTCGGCAGTGAAGTCATCCTGCGCCCCAAGCGAACCCGTGGTGTCCGTCACATGTGCGGTCTCCAGTCGGATCTGGTCCATGTCTGCCGCCGTGGTACCCAGATCAAGACCAGTCACGTATCGCCCGTTCAGCCGCTCCAGACAACGACCCAGTGCGCGAAAGCGTTGCGCCCGCTTGGATACGTCCGTATCCAGACTTTTATCTTGTGGATGCGCCACCTGATTGGCAACGACTTTCCGTTCAGCGGCAGCGCCCTTTTGCTGCTCTACCCCTAGAGCTCCGGCGACCTGCTCACCACTTTGAGATCCACATCCATCCTCATTCGACTTTGCATTCTTCGCAAAAGGTACATCCCATATGACCACTTTCCCGCCACCATACGGTAGTCCAGAGATTGCATTTTTGTACGTCATGCCTTTGGCAAGCTTCACAGCATCCCGAACAGCTTCTTCCTCGGATGCATAAGTCCAGTAGCGGCATCCGCCGAGCGCAGGTCCAAGGACCGTGTTATGAATGGCAATGACCGCCCTCAATCCACTATCTGCATCATGGCAAAAAATGAGTTCCTCCATGCCTTCCCGCTCCATCTCCTGCCATAGCTGCATGACGGTACCCCCTTTTTGTTTTGACCCATCCATCCTGGTTTTGACCTGATATCCTGTGCCAGCGTGCTTGGCTTTATGATGATACAGCATATTCAAAGACTCCCATTTTCGCCCCTGGGACCTCCGCCGGGTTGATAATCGGTACAAACGGTTCTATAATTGCAGTTCCGGCATGCCAGAGAGCAGAAAATGCCTACGGATTTACGTTCAACCGTTTAGAATGAGGGTATAACGTCCAATGATGGAGATAGAGCAAACATACAGGAAGCATAGATGAAACGAAATCGTCGAGTATATGCAGCAAAGGGCCAATTCCGTTGCGAAGGCCAGGAAAGAGGGATTGTGATTGTTTAAAATATTGGTATTTATCTTTTTGATCCAGATTGTCTACGTATCCGCTTATACACTCCGGATGATTCTGACACTCAAAGGACAGAAATACATCGCCGCACTGATCAGCATGGGTGAGATTGTGATCTATGTACTCGGTCTGAATCTTGTGCTCCAATACCTGACTCAGCCTTCGGCCCTGATCGTGTACGCGGTGGGTTATGGACTGGGAGTGTTGCTCGGTGCGTGGATTGAAGAGAAGATCGCGCTCGGTTACGTTACCGTTAAAGTCATCTGTAACCAGATGGGCAATAACGTCGCGAATGCCCTGCGAGATAAAGGATATGGTGTTACTGCATGGGTGGGCAGTGGACGTGATGGAGATCGGCTTGTGATGGAGATTCTGGCAAAACGTAAAAACCAGAAATTGCTCTACCAGACGATTCTCGATCTGGACCCCAAAGCATTTGTTATTACCGTGGAGCCCAAACAGTTCCATGGCGGCTTCTGGACACGTTCCATCAAAAAGTAAAATCGAGCAGGTCTGCGGCAGATGCAGTCCTGCTTTTTTAATTTCATCCCATCTGGAATGTTCTTGTTACCTCGATGTATCGCTGAAACCTCACTCTCCAAGTTAACTCTGTACGATTCAAGGTTGCTTACAGTACAATTCCTTGCTGTACCAGCCATTCCTAACCACATGTGAGATACAGATTATTGTTGTAATCGCTTTCAACATTTACATTGAGAACATGTCCTTCGTACCTGGCATGGCAGCGATGGACGAATGTCATCATCATATATTGGGAGGAATGGAATCGATGAAAAGCAAATTTCGAAGTTTATGCAGCACAGCTCTGGCTCTAACGTTGGGGTTAACTTTATTGTCCGGCCCGGCAAGTGTGCAGGCAGCAGGCAACGCAGACTACAATCTCACAGGCTTCTCCCAAGGGAACGCGGGCGGCGGCATCGTCAGCGAATCAAACACGGCCACGTATAAGAAAGTGTATAATGCGACGGATCTGGCATTGGCGCTGAAAAAGAACTCCGGTGTCAAAGTTGTTGAGATCATGAACGATCTGAATCTGGGATGGAATGAAATTCCAAGCGCAGCGCAGACTTCTCCTTTTGCCAAGCATAATGATGCGCTGACACATCCCGTATTAAAACAGACCGGTGTTAGCAAGCTCACGATTGATGGTTTCAATGGACTCACGATTTTCTCCGCCAATGGTTCCAAGATCAAACACGCTGCGATCAGCGTGAAACGAAGCTCAAATGTCATCATCCGCAACCTGGAATTTGATGAGTTATGGGAATGGGATGAATCCACCAAAGGTGATTACGACAAGAACGATTGGGATTACATCACCCTGGAGGAGAACAGCAACGTGTGGATTGATCACTGCACATTTAATAAAGCCTATGACGGACTCGTCGATTCGAAAAAAGGAACCAGTGGCGTGACCATCTCCTGGTCCCTCTTCAAAGGGGATGACGGCAGCTCGAACAGCTGGGTTACCCAGCAGATTAACGAATTGGAAGCAAATAAGGCTTCCTATCCCATGTACAACTACCTGCGCAGCAGTGCTGTAGGTCTCAGCAAAGCCGATATTATCGCCATCTCCGGACCCCAAAAGAAAGGACATCTGGTCGGTTCGACCAGCTTGGAATCAGCTAACGCCAACCTGTCCATGACGCTGCACCATAATCTGTACAAAGATATTCAGGATCGGATGCCGCGCCTGCGTGGAGGCAACGCACATGCATACAACATCGTGATGGATTCGACAGGGGCACGTGCCGCTAAAGCCAAAATTACAACGGCGATGGCAACAGCGATTGCGTCCAAAGGTTATAAATTCGATATCATTGGCAATGGGGCAATCTCCACAGAGAGCGGAGCCGTATTGGTCGAGAAATCAGTCATCAAGGACGTGCTGTATCCTGTTCGCAACAATCAGACCGATCCGGCAGACCCAACCTATACCGGCAAAATCAGAGTGACCGATACTATGTATTCTTTGGATGGAAGCTCATTCCGTGGCAGCAGTGATACGTCTGGCAGCCCGTTGGCGCCAATCCCGGCCGTGGTGAAATCGTTCTCCTGGAACGGCTTCTCGTCACTGCCTTACAGCTATACCACAGATGATCCATCTACGTTGAATGCACGCCTCACGGCTTCCAATGGCGCGGGTTCCGGTAAATTGACCTGGTCCAAGGACAATTGGTTGAAGACAAGTTATTGATATCAAAGTACCCTGTTGCTTTTACGTTCTTCAAATAAGGAAAAGAGTGCTCCTGCAGCTTGGTATTATCCCCTCAAGGTAGACAGTGAAAAAAAGAGATCATGTTAAAATGAACTCAACACTGAAAACCGGAGGGGATTTTTGCTATGCCAGCGAAAAAGGGCCAAACTTTTAATCAATATAGTGAAGAAACGAAGAAAGAGGCTGT
>NZ_JBFTKC010000013.1:0-196382 GCF_056395745.1 Paenibacillus sp. 10L310
GGAACCAAATTACAGAGTATATGTTGTTTTACAACAAGGACCGTTTCCAAAACAAACTCGGCGACCTCTCCCCAATTGAATTCCGGGAAAAAGTCGCCGCTTAATGGAGTTTCTCTTTTTTTATTGTCTACTTGACGGGGCTATGACCAGCTACGATAGCCGGGAGTGCTCTTTTTATATGAATCGGCTCCATAAACAGTTTGGCGGGCCGCTTGAAAAGTGACTCCTTGTTAGGGTGGATCATCTCCAGCTACAGCATGTGTTAGTCTCGCCGGTGATCGTTGTGAATCTTTATTTATCTTCATTACCTTTGTGAGTAATTTATGACAAATTAACCATTTATACAAGTACGCCTTGTAATTTTACTTACCGGTAAATATAATTTATTAGAATTGACTCATAAGGATGGTGAAGCAGCTTGGATGTATGGATATACTCCGTACTTACTCTTGTTTATTTGATACTTGTTGTTTGGATGGCCGTCGATTTAACCCAGAGGAAGCAATGGCTCGCGTATTCCAGTTTTCAGCTATTTGTAGCATTCAGCTTGGCATATGACAATGGAATTATTGCTATAGGTAATTTGATAGGGGATGGGGAAGTGTTAATGGTCCTCAGTAGCCTTCGATTTTGGCTACATGCCTTTGCTACCCCTACCCTTATTCTTGTTGGCTACCATATCTTGCGCAGCTCAGGTGCCAAGTTTGCCAATAGAAGTATAACGAGTGTGGTGGCATGGCTGATAACTTTAGGTTTGGTTATCTACCAGATTGTAGGTTTTACTTTATCCGAGGTTAAAAATCTCAAGGTGATAGAAGAGTATGGAGTACTGAGATATATGGCAGAAGGTCATGGAGGTCCGCCGATGATGGTGATCATCGTGGGGATTGTTCTGTTATTTGTTAGCCTGGTCGTTCTTTTCAGACATAAATGGGTATGGCTGTTTGTTGGAACTGCCTTGTTGTTTGTAGGGCAGTTAATCTCCCTGCCAGTGGAAACCGGTACTTTAACCAATGTGTATGAGCTGATCCTCATCCTCTCGATTTGGAGAACGACTACATTTTTGATGGATTCAACAGATCATCGCCGTCGTTAAGCTCCAATGCATCAGAAAAGACTGGCCAGTAAGATAAAGGCCAGTCATCTGTGTTCGTTTATTTCATTTTTTTGTTCAAGTATCCATAGTATCTGATGAGGCAGACGCAGCACTTACCGATTCACGATAGATGATGTTGCCTTTCACATGTACACGGCCGAAACTGCGGTTTGGGTTGTCGACCTTTTTGAGCATGGACTGAACTGCCGTGCGTGCCATCTGTTCCACATCCACTTCGACGGTTGTGAGCTTGGGATCGGAGAGCGTGGCATAGATATCATTATCAAAACCAACAACAGAGCATTGGCCAGGCACCTGAATATCCATGGAAGTCAGTTTTTGAACGAGCAGATGAGCGACCTGATCACAGTTGCATACAAAAGCGGTTGGCAGCTGTTCCGGCAGATCAATCTCAATAAACGTACCCCGTTCATCCCGATCATTCAGAACCAGATCCGGATTCATCGGCAAGCGATGTTCCAGCAAGGATTTGTAGTACCCGAGGAATCGGTCCTGGATACTGCTCGTGGAATACAGGTTACCTACATAAGCAATGTTACGGTGGCCCTGCTGAACCAGATAGTTCGTCAGCTCATAGGCAGCGTAGAAGTTATCAGTAACGACGGAATCGATGTCCGAATGTTCATCGTAGAAGTCGAGAAACATTTTGGGAACTTCCATCGATCGCACCAGTTCAATATACTCTTTGCTGATCTGTCCGAGCACGATGAAACCATCGACCTTGTTATCGCTGTACAGCTTGGGCAGTGTTAATTCCTCCTCATCCTCCACATTCAGAATGTGCAGAATGCCGTAGTAGCCCTGTTCCTCCAGATGTTTGGTGATGCGCTGGAACACGCGTACATAGAACGACTGCGTAGGCCCGGTAAAACGCTCCGGGATAATTACGCCAATATTATGGGTTAAGCCTTCCTTCATGGAACGGGCAGCAGCATTATACCGATAGCCCATTTCAACAGCAAGCACTTTAATTTTTTCCTTTAATTCGCCACTCACGCCATCTTTATCATTCAATGCTTTCGAGACGGTCACACTGCTGACCCCGAGCCTGTCGGCGATATCCCGCATGGTGATATTGTTCTTCAGTATGGTCGCCTCCTTCAAGCCGGTATAGGCACAATGTGCTGTCATTATGATGAGTGTTTTCTCCGCACATAATAACAATCCATATCAGTATACATCGTTACCCACTTGGAATAAAGCCATTCTGGCTGTTGTTTCGCTAATTTTCAGCACATTGCAGGTTTCCCTGAGAGGACGCTCTACCGATGTTACGTTAATTGTTTCTGTAAAAGCTTCTCATTCTGTTCAATCAGCTGACCCCGCTGGCTGGCACAATCCAGGGAACGATATGGATCAGCCGGTGTATTAAACGTATAATCGACTAGTTTTTCCAGCGTCGTTGTTGCCACATGACAGCGGGTATCACTGGATGCGTAATAGATAAAGACCTCGTCATTTTCGTTGACTACAGCACCATTGCAGAAAATAACATTGGACACATCGCCTACACGCTCATCGTCATAAGGGGCAATGAAGTGGCCGCCCGGCTTGGCAATAATACGCGCCGGATCATTCAGATCGGTGGCAAAGGTGTATAACACATAACGCAGGCCTGCCGCGGTGTTCCGAACACCGTGAGCAATGTGAATCCAGCCACGATCCGTCTTAAGCGGAGCAGGGCCCTGACCGTTTTTGACCTCATATACCGTATGATATTGCCGTTCGTCGATAATTGTCTCTTCATGAATGACAGGGTTCAAGATATCCTCACACAGACCAAAGGCGATTCCGCCGCCGCTACCTGTGGAGATGAATCCGTCTTGTGGACGGGTGTAAAAGGCATACTTTCCATCCACGAATTCCGGGTGCAAAACGACATTGCGCTGTTGAGGGGAATTCGTTGTGATGTTGGGCAACCGTTCCCAGCTTATAAGATCCCGTGTACGAACCAGTCCTGCCTGTGCAACTGCGCTGGATGTATCAAATGCAGGAGCATCAGGGTCTTTGCGTTCCGAGCAATAGATGCCATAGATCCAGCCGTCTTCATGTTGAACAAGGCGCATATCATACTGATTGGTTTCATCCGCATCGATATCTTCCCAGACCAATGGTTTACCCGTGAAACGGAACCCGTCAATCCCATTGTCGCTCTCGGCGAGCGCAAAGATCGATTTGCGATCCAATCCTTCCGTACGAATAACCATGACGTATTTGCCATTGAAATAGATGGCTCCTGGATTCAGTGTTGCGTTAATGCCCAGGCGTTCCATGAAATGCGGGTTCGTCGTCTCATTCAGATCGAATCTCCAATGCAGTGGTACGTGATGGCGAGTGATTACCGGATATTGGTACCGGTCATATACGCCGTTGTAAAAGGAAGAATTGATCTCATTAGGGCGAGTAAGCAGCTGCTCCTGTTTCTCCAGTAACTCCTTGTATTTCGGGTGTATCATTCTGATCCCATCCTCTCCATTAGTTCAATACAGAATCTGCTATTGTGATACGGGCATTTCCACGGTCCAGCAATTTCGCTCTGATCCGGTGTACCGTTGCCGTCAACCGACCAGTACCATTCCCCACCAGCGCGCTGATCAATGATGTTTTCTTTTGTGTAGTCCCACAAGCGTTCCACTCTCTCCAGAAACAATGGATCACCTGTACGCTGATACGCGTTATAGAAACCGACCATCGCCTCGGCCTGAACCCACCAGATTCGCTTCTCATCGATATGTTCACCTTCTTGTTCATTGAGCAGGGAACCATCCGCATTCACGGCTACATTGGAAATGTTATAGGCGATATCTGTTACCATCGCCGCATACTCCAGATGTTGGTCCATCCCCAGAACTTTCAGTGCTTCGTCGATTAGCCAGCTGGCTTCAATGTCATGTCCGAACGAGCGCAGGTCAATGATGGATTCCCACTGTTTGTTGAAAAATACCCCGAGAAACTTGGTGTCTTGGTCATACACCCGTTCATACAGAATCCCGAGTAGGCGTTCCAGCGCCGCCTTCACTTGTTGATCCGGCCACACGCGATAGAGCGTGGTGTAGGCCTCCAGCACATGGATATGCGTATTCATTGTGTAATCCGCAATCACTCCATTTTCGCTCAGCATTTCATTAGGCTGTTCCTTCCATGTGCGATCAAATTGTTCCTTGTACGCAGGTAGTTCGGCATCCAAACCTTTGTCCTCGATTAGAGCAAAAAGCGTTTTCGCAAGTTCCAATGCAGAAGCATCCCCGGTAGCACGATAGTACTCACTGAGTGAATACACGCCGAATGATTGCGTATACACATGTTTGCTCGTATCCAGTGCTTCCCCTGTGTAATCTACCATCCAGTACATGCCGCCATATTCGGTATCCATCACATGGTCAACGAGAAAACGGTATGCATGTTCAGCATGCTCGCGCCATCTTTCGTTTCTGGTAATCCGATAGGCTGCTGCAAAAGACCATAGTTGCCGTGCCGTGGCGATCCCGCCTTTGGGGGCCTGCTGGTTAACCTGAAGATCATTGCCAACCCAGCCGTAGAATCCACCGTGGGTTGTATCTTTAAGGTTAGACCAGAAGGGTAAAATCTGCTTCTCCCAATGCTCCTTAATCTCAGATTGAAGTTCGGTTGTTTTTGTATTCATAAGTGAGCGCTCCTTCAACGTGTTACATAAATCTTAATATATAAATTGAACTAAAGAATATTTACACTGGCCACTCCGATGATAGAATAACCTTCCGATCGCTGTTATCCCCAGATTTTTTTGATTCCCTTTTTCAAAGGTGAAATTCCGGTGATAAAGGCGAAGCAGATGCTTCCGATGCAGCTTTCTTACAGAAAGCTTTTAGCTCCGCTTCTTCAGGTTCTTTCTGTCCTCTACGTTTCGTGTAAATGTTTAATCAATATATATAGTTAAGTTAACGGTAACTTTATTAAATAATATTAGTGCCCTGAAAAACAGATGTCAACGAATTAACTCGCAATTTTTCTTGTTAAGTTATAAATAATTTAATTGAAAGGTAAGCGTTACCATAATAGAATTCATTTTGTAACCTTAACGATAACTTAATTAACTTAAGAGAGGGGTCGAAACAATTGAAAAAAAACAAAGGTTGGATGATGTTGCTGACGATGCTGCTCATCACTTCACTACTTGCTGCATGTTCATCCGGAGGTGGATCTTCGCAGGCAGGGGAGGAGATCAGTACAGATCCGGCAGATATCAAAGGTGAAATAACTGTTCTGACACAACGGACAGATATTGTGGATACCGTGTTCAAAGACTATGCGGCTGAGTTCAACAAGGAATATCCCGATGTGAAAGTAAATTTCCAGGCACTGGCCGACTACGAAGGACAAGTGAAGATCCGTATGAGCACCAAGGATTACGGTGATGTACTGATGATCCCGACCAGTGTTCCGATCGCAGATATCCCGGACTTTTTCGAGCCGCTCGGCACGTACGATGAATTGAAAGACAAATACACCGCCATTGAAGAACGTATGGTGGATGGTCAGGTCTACGGCATCCCTACCGTGATCACGTTCTCCGGAATTATTTATAACAAACAGGTCTTCAAAGACGCAGGCATTATGGAAGTTCCAAAAACACCGGAGCAATTCCAGGCTGCGCTTCAACTGGTCAAAGACAATACAGATGCGGTTCCGCTCTACACCAACTATGCATCGGGCTGGGCTCTCACCCAATGGGAATCGGATCTGCCAACCGTTGCAGGCAGTGTGGATTACGTTAACGTGGACCAACCGAACACAGATGAGAACTTTGTGCCTGGTCAGCCGCATTATGAACTATATAAAGTGCTCTATGATGCAGCCAAGAACGGTCTAATCGAGAAAGATCCAACGACAACCGACTGGGAAAGCTCCAAAGCGGATCTCGCCAAAGGCAAGATTGCCACAATGGCACTGGGCTCTTGGGCCATCACACAGATTCAAGGCATGACGGATACACCGGATGACATCGGATTCCTTCCTTTTCCAACCAATGCAAGTGAGGTTGTGGTTCCGCTCTCCGCCGACTATAACATCGGCATGAACGTGAACAGTGAGAACAAACCTGCTGCCAAAGCTTGGATTGACTGGTTCCTGGCGAAATCGAACTATGCAGTTGAACAGGGCGGCGGTATGGATGCAGACAAAAACGCGGAATTACCACCAATTTTGGATCAATATAAAGATGTGAAATTCTCCACACTCACGCCTGCCAAAGAAGGTCAGGAAGGTCTGGTCGACAAGATTGATAACGAAGGCGAAATCGGTCTCTGGCAGCCTGACTTCAAGAAACGCATTATCGAAGCAGGTATTGGGAACCGCAAGGAATCGTATGACGACATCATGAAAGATCTGAACGACAAGTGGGTCAAAGCAAGAGCAGAACTCACAAAATAATTGGATTAACGTAAGTGGATCAGGTGATGAATGGACTGCGGGGATATAGGAAGCCATTTATGAATGGAGTATGGAGTATGTGGTATTTGAAAGGATGATACCCATACTCTTCCCCGGCAGTTATTCCGCAGGAATTCCATTGGACGGGAGTCTTTCGATATATAGGCGGGAAAACCGCTTGGAGGTGTGGAGAGCATGAAGTACTTAAAACTTTCGAATTGGGGCTACTCAGCGCAACGCATATTTATCATCTGTGCCTTCTCAATTATTCCGCTGGCGTTGCTGTTTACGTTTGCATACTTACCGGTCATCAACATGTTCAAATACAGTTTCACCGATTGGAACGGATACAGCAAAAGGTTTGATTATGTTGGCTTTGAGAACTATACGCGTATCTTCAGTGATCCCGAATACTTCAAAGTATTTATTGTCAGCTTGTACTACTTCGTGGCTACGTTCTTACAGATGGGCTTGGCGCTTTACTTTGCCACCATTCTGAGTTTCAAAGTTCGAGGCAAAAACTTCTTCAAAGGCATACTGTTTTTCCCTTATTTGCTGAATGGGGTAGCCATCGGTTTTATCTTCCTCTTTTTCTTCAAACCGGACGGTACACTCGATATGCTCATGCATGCTGTAGGGCTGGGACAATACACGCAGCTCTGGCTCGGTAATCCGAATATTATCAACGTGTCACTCGCAGGTGCATCAGTATGGAGATACATGGGCTTCAACTTTATCATTTTCCTGGGTGCAATCTCTTCCATTCCGAAGGATGTGTATGAAGCATCCGATATTGATGGCGCCAATCGCTGGCAGCAATTCCGCCACATCATCCTGCCAAGCATTACACGTATCCTGCAGCTCAACCTGATCTTGGCGATTAGCGGCGCAATTAGTGCGTTCGATATTCCATATATCATGACCGATGGTTCCAACGGCAGTATGACATTTGTAATCCAGACGGTTCATTTGGCGTTTAAATATGGCAAGCTGGGACTGGCATCCGCCATGGCTGTGGTGCTGCTCTTGATCGTTATTCTCGTTACGCTTGTGCAGCGCGTCACCATGAAAGGGGAGGAATAAACGTGACACAACTCAAATACACCCTTGCGAGCGTGGTTAAATATGCTTCCCTGGTTATTGCGGCGTTTATCGCGCTTTTGCCCATCGTGGTCATCCTGTTTGCATCTCTCAAAACCAATGCGGAATACGCTACCAGCAGCCCGCTTGCCCCGCCAGCCAACTGGCTGAACTTCGCGAACTATGCGAAGGCTTTTGTGGATGGCAACATGCTGGTTGGTTTCAAAAATACAATTATTATCCTGATCATCTCTATTATAGGAGCGACCTTAACGGGTTCCATGATCGCGTATGTACTGGATCGGTTCAAATTCAAGGGCAAGAAAATCATGGTCGCGGCATTCCTGCTCGCTACCCTGATTCCAAGTGTTACGACACAGGTCGCCACATTCCAGATCATCAATGCGCTCGACCTGTTTAACACACGCTGGGCGGCCATCGTGATGTATCTGGGTACAGATATCATCGCGGTTTATATCTTCCTGCAGTTCCTTGGCTCCATCTCAAGTGCACTGGATGAATCCGCCATGCTGGACGGCGCGTCGTACTTCACGATCTACTGGAAAATCATTCTGCCACTGCTGAAACCGGCCATTGTTACGGTCATTATCGTGAAGGGTGTGAACATCTATAATGACTTCTACACACCGTTCCTCTACATGCCAAAGACCGATCTACAGGTCATATCCACCGCCTTGTTCAAATTCAAGGGACCGTTCGGATCGCAGTGGGAGGTCATCAGCGCCGGTATCATGATCGCCATTATTCCAACGATGATCATCTTCCTTTTGTTACAGAAGTACATCTACAATGGCTTCGCGCAAGGCTCAGTTAAATAAAAAAACGAAAGGCTATATGAAATGCATATGAGAATACACAGGAACGAAGAGGACAGAAAAAAGCTGGAGAAACGGAGTGTTCGCATTTATAACCGGATTTTTCCCTTTTATAAGGGGATCAAAAAAAATCTGGGGATAACGGCGATCGGAAGGTTGTTCTGTCATCAAAGTGGTCTAGTGCAATTTTAAGTATTCATTTCATAAAGCCTAACCGAAGGGAGAATGAAAAATGTCAGTTGCTGAAACAAAAAACGTACACATTGTTGGGGATGCTTTGCTGAATATGCCGTGGGAGAACAAACCGGAGGGAACGGAAGGCCCGGTATGGAGACATTCGGCGAACCCGGTGGTTCCGCGTAATCCGGTCAAAGGCATTGCCCGCATTTTCAACAGTGCTGTTGTACCATATGAAGGAAAATTCATTGGTGTATTCCGCGCCGAAACCGTTAATGGACGTCCACACCTTCACATGGGCGCAAGCGAAGATGGTCTGGAGTGGACAATTGAAGAGGAACGCATTGCATTTGTAGATGAAAATGGCGATCCGTTTATGCCGAACTATGCGTACGATCCACGTTTGGTCAAAGTCGAGGACACGTATTACATCATCTGGTGTACAGACTTCTACGGCGCAGCACTGGGCCTGGCCAAAACAGATGACTTCAAAACATTTGTCCGCCTCGAAAATCCAATGCTGCCGTTTAACCGTAATGGCGTGTTATTCCCACGCAAAATCAACGATAACTATGTAATGTTGTCCAGACCAAGTGACAGTGGACACACGCCATTCGGGGACATTTTCCTGAGTGAAAGCCCGGATCTCGTGTATTGGGGCAAGCATCGTCATGTGATGAGCAAGGGCGGCCAAGGCTGGTGGCAATCGGTCAAAATTGGTGGCGGGCCTGCTCCGATCGAAACGTCCGAAGGCTGGCTGATGTTCTACCATGGCGTCACTGGGACCTGTAATGGTTTTGTCTATAGCATGGGGGCGGTCATTCTGGATCTGGATGAGCCATCCAAAGTAAAATATCGTTCCTCCAACTTTGTACTGACACCGGAAAAATGGTACGAAGAACAAGGCTTCGTTGATAACGTCATCTTCCCGTGTGCAACACTGCATGATGCCGAGACCGGACGTATCGCTATCTATTACGGCGCCGCCGACACGTATGTGGGCGTGGCGTACACGACCATCGAAGAGATCGTGAACTATGTGATCGAGACGGATGAAGTTATCGCCGGAGATCATGAAGAGGGCAAGCTGTAATGCATATGGATTATATTAAGGGATTTACATTTGGCTGGATGAGTGGCAAGGGTGACTTCCGCAAGCCAGAGGCCAAAGAATCCTTGCGCCTGATGGCTGAACGTACAGGCAGTTCTCATGTTATTTTTGCACTGGCGGCACATCAGGATCATCCGCAGGCGGTAGAGGTCAAGTATCGGGGTACACATCTGGTGGAAGATGATGAACTGGTGGACATGATTCGTTATGCCCGTACACTCGGGCTGCATGTCATTCTGAAACCAACCGTCAATTGTACCGATGGCACATGGCGTGCACACATTAACTTTTTTGATATCGACGTGCCGTGTGAGCCGAAGTGGAAGGATTGGTTCCGCAGTTACACAGCATTTCAGAAGCATTATGCAACGATTGCAGAGCAGGAAAAGTGTGAGATGTTCATCGTAGGCTGTGAGATGGTGCAATCCGAGCATCGGGATGAAGAGTGGCGCGAGGTGATCGCCGGTGTGCGTGAAGTGTACACAGGACTGGTGTCGTACAACACGGATAAATATCAGGAAGGTCATGTGAAATGGTGGGATGCCGTTGACGTCATCTCTTCCAGTGGTTATTATCCCATCGGAGATTGGGAGGCGCAACTGGATCGTATTGAACAGGTGATTGCTCCCTATGGCAAACCCTTTTTCTTTGCGGAAGCAGGTTGTCCCAGCCGCAGTGGATCAGCCCAGGTACCGAACGATTGGGGACTGGAAGGCGAAGTGAGCGCGGAGGAACAAGAGCATTTCTATGAGACCATGTTCCGGCATGTTAGTCAGCGTGACTGGGTACGCGGATTCGGTCTATGGGATTGGAGCGCACATCTGCATGCGGAGAAGGAGGCGCTGACCGATGATGGATATGGTGTTTACGGCAAGCCAGCGGAGCAGGTGATTCGTCGGTTCTATGAGGGCATCGCTGTAGACGTTTAAAATGAGAAACAAGAAGGCGTATGTGAAGATGGATTTCAGTGATATATCTCCATATGTACTTTCGTGATTTCCATGCTGTGAGCAATGAATAACAGATTATGGTGGAGCTTATTTTTTTAGTTGCAATTCACATTCATGTCAAGAAGCCTTTCCTCCCATAGGAAAGGTTTTTTGGCTATTTTAGTAACAACACATACCATGTCGAATTTTGTTGACAAAAGGAGGGCTCCTGCCTATTCTTAATGGATGAATATGATAATCATTATCATAAAATAGAGAAAAGGGGTTCAACATTCATGTCTGTACAACATCGCAAATCTTCGGCCCTCACGTTGGCAACTATGCTCTTGTTGTTATTCGTTATTGTGGGTTGCAGCAATACAGGAAGTGGAGATGAATCCTCATCTGCTGCTTCGGATCAAACATCTACGAAGTCGATTACGATGTCATGGCCACGTGATATCGGTACAATGAATCCGCACACGTACAATCCTTCGCAATTATTTGCCCAATCCATGCTCTATGAGCCACTGATCAGTTACCAGAAGGACGGAAAACTTGAACCTGCGCTGGCAGAATCATGGACCATCTCCGATGACGGCAAAGTATATACATTTAAGCTTCGCCAAGGTGTGAAATTCTCAGATGGTACGCCATTTAATGCTGAGATTGTGAAAAAGAATTTTGACGCTGTGATGAAAAATAAAGCTACACATAGCTGGCTGGGCATTGTAGGTGTGCTCGACAAGACAGAGGTTGTGGACGACCACACGTTCCGTATGACACTCACAGAGCCGTACTATCCTGTTCTTCAGGATTTGTCTGTGGTTCGTCCTTTCCGCTTCCTGGGTGAAGCCGGATTCCCGGATGACGGAGATACATCCCAAGGCATCAAAGAGCCAGTTGGAACGGGCCCGTGGATGCTGGCTGATTACAAGCAGGACGAATATGCTGTTTTCAAACGCAACCCGAATTATTGGGGAACCGCACCGAAGGTGGATCAGATTACGGTTAAGATCATCCCTGATGCAGAAACCCGCGTGCTTGCTTTTGAAAAAGGTGATCTCGACCTGATCTATGGTGAAGGTATGATCAGTCTGGATGCGTTCCAACAGCTTCGTGACAACGATAAATATGTGAGTCAGCTGTCTGATCCGGTAGGTACGCGAGATCTGCTGCTGAATTCCTCCAATCCGAAGCTGTCTGATCTCAGAGTGCGGATGGCGCTCCAGCAAGGATTTAACAAAAAAGCGATGGTGGAAGGCATCACTCTGGGTCTGGAAGAACCGGCAGATACGGCACTATCCAAAAACTACCCATACACCAATGTTGACCTGAAACCGATCGAATATAACGTGGAACAATCCAAAGCTTTATTGGATGAAGCGGGTTGGAAGATGCCTGCGAATGGTAGCGTTCGTGAGAAAGACGGACAACAGCTTGAATTCGAAATGATTTTTGACAAGACGGACCCGATTCAGAAAGCGATGGCTGAGACCATTCAGGCGGAATGGAGCGAGCTTGGGGTTAAGGTAAACCTCACTGGGCTAGAACTGACGGTACAGATCAAACGTTTGAAAGCCAATGATTTTGACCTGTATTTCTGGTACAACTATGGTGCTCCGTATGATCCACATTCCTTCATTAACGTTGTAGCGAGCCCTGGATTTGGTATCTCTGAGACGCTCAGTGCCTTGCCGATGAAAAAGGAACTGGACGAGCAGGTACATGCCGCACTATCATCAACAGATGAGACGAAACGTCAGGAGCTGTATGGCTCTATCCTGACAACACTCCAGGAACAATCGGCGATTGTCCCCATCTCGTATGTTAAGAAAACGGCGGTATATCAGAAGAAAATTTCCAACTTTATTTTCCCGGCGAACCGTGATGAGAATCCGTTTGTAGGCATTGAATTGGGCAACCAATAATGATCCATGTAGCTTGATAAAAGGGAGGAAGTTTGTTGATCAGTTATATCGGGAAACGAATGATCGCGATCATTCCTATCGTTTTTATCGCTACACTCGTTACCTTTGCGCTTATTCATATTTCACCAGTTGATCCGGCCGAGGCTTATCTGACAGCCGCTCATATCTATCCAACACCGGAGCTGCTTGCGCAAAAGCGGCATGAGTTCGGTCTGGATCAGCCTTTATTAACCCAGTATGTGCATACGATTCAGAAGATTGCCAAGCTCGACTTTGGCACCTCATATCTCACCAACAAACCCGTATGGGATGAAGTGAAATTAAGGCTTCCTGCTACGGCTGAACTAGCCTTCTGGAGTATGCTGTTATCCGCTTTGGTGAGTATTCCATTGGGAATACTGGCCGCGGTGTATAAGAATAGCTGGATTGACATGGTCAGCCGTGCGATTTCCTATTTTGGAGCATCTATTCCGCAATTCTGGCTCGGTTACTTGCTGATCTTCTTTTTCTCGGTGAAGCTGGACTGGCTACCTGTGGAGGGGCGTGGATCGTGGGAGAATCTGGTTCTGCCTACGATTACTCTCTCCTTGATTCTTATTGCGGTCTACACCCGATTGTTACGTTCCAGTGTACTGGAGCAATTGCAGGAGACATATGTACAGTATGCGAGAACACGCGGGATTCGCGAAAGAGTGATTATGCTCAAGCATGTCCTGAAAATCGCCATATCGCCCCTTATTACAGGAATGGGGATGAGTATGGGCAAGCTGCTCACAGGCACCATTATTGTAGAGCAGGTGTTTTCCTGGCCTGGGTTCGGACGTTATTTTGTCGATGCGATATTTAATCGGGATATTCCCGTTATTCAATGTTATGTCTTCCTGGCGGCCTGCCTGTTCATCGTATGCAATCTGCTCGTTGATCTGGTGCAGCTCGTTATGGACCCACGGATTTCAGCGAAAGGACGGGCAGAACATTGATAAACAAATGGCGTGCGGTATTTAAAGGGCAGAGAGCCATCCAGATCTGCTCGGTGATCATATTGCTTTTCTTCGTGATCGCGTTATTAGCCCCATGGATTGCTCCTCATGACCCGGTGAAGGTGAATCTGTTGCAGAAGCTGGCGAGTCCATCGCTTGAGCATTGGCTCGGAACGGATCATCTGGGACGCGACAATCTCACCAGGCTGATGTATGGAGCGAGAGTGTCGCTTGGATTCGCTACCCTGATCTTCCTGTCATCTTTGCTCATAGGTGTCATTGTAGGTTCAATCTCCGGTTACCTTGGTGGTTGGGTGGACAGTCTGTTGATGCGCTTGTGTGAAGGCATTATGGCGTTTCCGAATCTGGTGCTGGTGCTCGGTATTGTAGGGATCTTTGGTCCAGGTTTGATGCAGGTGCTTCTAGCACTCATGATGGTACAGTGGGTGTATTATGCACGTATCTGCCGGAACATGGTCGTTAGTCTGAAAGAACGGAACTTCATCGCAGCGGCGCGGATTAGCGGCTCCTCTTCGTGGACGATTATTCGGAAACATATCATCCCCAACGTGCAGCGTCCGATCGTTGTGATGGGTACTCTGGAGATGGGGTGGGCGATTATGGATATATCTGCTCTGTCTTTCCTGGGACTTGGTATTCAACCACCGAATGCAGAATGGGGCGCTATGATTCATGAGGGGACAGGTTATATTCGCAGTCATCCGGAGTTGATGATCTACCCGGGGGCATTGATTCTGCTCGTAGTCATTACGTTCAACATTTTGGGAGAAGCGTTATCCGAGCGTTATGGCATTGCAAAAAGGTAGTGGTTCGGAATCGAAGGCATATGAGGGGTGAACGTAACGATGGATGATGCAGCGAAGGTACTCGAAGTTCGTGGTCTGCAAGTGAATCTAAGAACAGCGGAGGGTTCAGTCCCGTTACTGGAGCCCATTGATTTTGAATTAAAAAAAGGTCGTGTCTTCGGTCTCGTCGGTGAGAGTGGCAGTGGTAAGACCGTTACATGTAACGCGTTGCTCCATCTGCTTGATCCGCGCAGGATGGAAGTGTCGGGCAGCATCCACCTGAATGGACGGGAGCTTGGCTCGTTGTCAGGTGAGGAGATGCGGCGCATCCGCGGCAAGGAAATCGGATTTATTATGCAGAATCCGATGAATGCTTTTACACCCGTATATACGATTGGATCTCAATTCATTGAAACCTTGCGTACGCATACGGGAATGTCCAAAGCAGCTGCCAGGGAGCGGGCCATTGCTGCCTTGGCAGATATGAACTTACCCGAACCAGCTAAACTGATGAAGCGATATCCCTTCCAACTGAGTGGCGGTATGTTGCAACGTGTGATGATCGCCATATCGATGTGCCTGCGACCGGCTTTGGTTATTGCTGATGAACCAACGACGGCACTGGATGTCGTGAATCAGTTCAAGGTGCTTCAGGAATTGGATCGGCTACGTACGGAGTATGGCACATCCATCTTGCTCATCTCCCACGATCTGGGCGTGATCTCGCAAATGGCGGATGAAGTCGCGGTCATGCAGAAGGGGCGAATTGTGGAGCAGGCGGATGTGTACCAACTGTTCGATCACCCGCAGCATGAGTATACACGGATGTTGTTAAATGCCAGACCCAGTATGTATTTAGGACGATAGCGAATGACAGATGAGTTGAATTGTTCAGTGAGTGTATGTGTAGAGAAGGAATACACTGTGTTTTGAGTGGGTAGGCGTAGGGGTGGAATGAACATGGTGATGTGTAATTTCAGCTTCTTCGGAGATTGCTTCTGCCAAGTACAAAAGAGGAGGGTGACCTGATGCTTCAGGTACGTGAAGTAAGCCATAGCTATGGCAAACGCAACTGGCTGGATCGTTCGGGAGCGCGTCCTCCTGTGCTGGCAGATATCTCACTTACGATCGAAAAGGGTGTGTGTCTGGGGCTCCTGGGTACGAGCGGGGCAGGTAAAAGTACCTTGGGTAAAATCATTCTTGGTCTGGAGAAGCCCAGCCAGGGTCAGGTTTTATTTCAGGGTCAGGATATCTATCGATCCAGCAAACCCGTGCTTAAGGGATTACGGCGTGATCTACAGGTCGTGTTCCAGGACTGTTATTCGGCTGTGAATCCACTCATGACTGCCGCGCAGATCATCGGTGAGCCACTGGATAATTACGAGCGATTTTCGGCAAAAGAACAACTTCGTGTGGTCGGACAACTGCTTGAGCAGGTTGGGCTTACACCTGAGGATGGGAGCAAGCTTCCGCACCAGTTCAGCGGTGGGCAATTACAGCGAGTTAACATCGCACGAGCCATTGCGCTCAAGCCAAAGTTAATCGTACTGGACGAATCAATCAGCAGCCTGGATATGGTGCACCAGACGCAAATCCTATCCTTACTGGGAGAGTTAAGAGCATCCTACGGGTTGTCTTACCTTTTTATCACACATGACATTCGAGCTGCCATGACGATCTGTGACCGCATTGCCGTGATGGATCAGGGAAAGCTGGTATATAGCGGTGATGCCGGGGATCCGGTGATGCAGTCGGATCATCCGGCTGTACAGCAGTTGATTACAGCTATTTTGCCTGAGCATCCATCAGGTCGTATTTCGTTTAGGTAATGCGTTGTTTGTATTTGTAGATGGCTGTTCATTGGGGCGCTAACCATGGTCGTTTCCATTGCATTACTGATGCGAAGTCGACTTTCCAAAGGCGGGCGATTGGCGTATCAAGCTGACCTGTAGTGCAGATTTGTCTCTCTAAGTGCAGGTCGCTAACGAACCGAGTCAGTGTTAAATGGCGATTTAGCGTGGAATGCAAAATGTAACGAACCTCAGTGAAGTTATTCCAGTGCAAACTAGTTTAAAATCATTAAATGATACACAGATCGAGGAAATAACGCGTCTACGATTCGTTAAACCTCAGACTTATCGGAAATGGCGCTAATAACGTGTTTGCGGTTCGTTAGATCATAATGAATACTAAAAGGGTTGTCCCCTACGTCTTGTCCAAGACGTAGGGGACAACCCTTTTTTTGTAACTGGGAATAGGCACATTTCTGCTTTCTGTTATAAGTCAGACTATAATTACAATTGCGCCACCTGCGGATTACAGGACTACCTTCAAATTGCGCGTATCCACAGATTTTTGATTTAACTTAAAACGTGAAAATCTGGAGAGAAGTATATACTTCCCATGAGGGTTTCTTGCAGAAATCTTTACCCCATCTTCCGCCCAAGCTGCTCAATCTTATCAAGCCAATTCTTTCTCTGTTCATCTGACTTTTTACCAACTTGATCTACAGGTGTTATCCGCACAGGTTTGATGCCAGTCAGTGCAAATGTGGAGATTTTCATCATTTTATGTGCAGGCTCACCTTGGAACCATTTGAAGTACCAGCTCGGACCATCCATCGTGGTGATCATGCGAGCGGTGCGGCCTTTGAGCAGTTGATCCGGGAAAGGTTTTCCTTTTTGATACTTGAAGGCGTAACCTGGCATGAAGATTCGGTCAACGAAACCTTTCAACAGGGCAGGCGGTCCTCCCCACCAGATTGGGAATACCCATACAAGATGCTCAGCCCACTTAATCGCTTCTTGAGCTTGTAGCAAATCTGGTTCAAGTGGAAGTTTATTACGATATCCTCCCTCCAGATTCATGTTGAACGCCAACTCGTTCAGGGTGATCATGCGGACGTCGGCACCCGCCTGCACCGCACCTTTACGGTAAGCTTCGGCTAGTGCGCCGTTGTAACTGGGGGAGACGGGATTGCCTTGAATAATTAATATTTTTTTCATAGAAGATGACACGTCCTGACTATTTTAGTTAATGAACACTAACCTCATGTGCAAAAAGAAAAGGTCACGTGTGACCCGGTAATCCATTCTTATATCCTAATGGTATGCTGACGATTCTCTTTTAGAAGTTGTTCAAAGAGTCCGCTTTTGATTACAAATCATGCCTAGCGGCATCATCAGCATCGAAGATGGGATTCAGCTGAAATAAGCGGAAACTTACGAAGGTTGTTTCCTTCGGAAATAATGTAGTTGCTCACGTCGTTTTCCCTACGCTCCGCTAATCCATTTCTAGCTTCATCCCATCTCCATTGTTACTCCTGGGGTACCTGCCCTAACATCGATGCAAGTCTGTGAACCGTTTCCCCCGTATAAGGTACTAACAGCTCTGGTAGCTCACCTTGCATACTGGAGACCGCCATACGTGTAATTGCACCGATCACCAGCACGGCTGTAAGCCGTGAATCCTGCTGAGGCAGTTCACCTCGCATCATTCCCTGATCGATCAGATCCATTAACGCATCCAACGGCTGACGGTAATCCTCGCTGCTTCCGGCTTCAATGAATATTTCATGATTCTGTGAAATCAGCAGCAGTCCGTAGGGATCTTCATCATGCAGATGGAGAACCTCGGTAACCAGTTGCTTGAAGCGTTCCAACACCGGACCTTCCTGTCGAACATACCCATCAATGAGTGCAGTATAGTCGACACAGTATTGGGTGAAGGCTTCCAGGGCAACGGCATCTTTGTTTTTAAAATGTTTGTAGATCGCCGCATCGGTTACTCCGGCGGCGTCACCGATCTCTTTGACGGATATGCCGTCAACGCCTTTGGTTGCGAACAAGCGCATCGCCGCTTGTAGGATATCTTTCTTTTTGCTATCCACATGAGATTTGTTCTTCATGATTGTATAGTAAGTGATTACTAACTAAAATGCAATAAGCAATTTTGAAACTCTGAATTGAGACACTGAATAAGCGCTTACGACCAAAGCTTGCAGGCTTGTGAGCGGCAACGTATGATGAATAGAAATCAACATCGGAGTAGCAGGGAGAACGAAATGGATGGTGGGTAGCGTGAACGAAGAGTTGGATGCATACAGCTGGGTGACGCCCGAAGGAATGCTGAATGATCAATATATAACAAGCCGTGAACAGTTGTATAAAGGAATGAACGGACGATATGTGGAGCGATTCACTGTTCCTAGCGGTGAAAGTTATATTTTCAAACCGTTGACGAATCCTGTACAGCATGGACGGGAACGATGGATGTACGAGCGTGTGATGTCTGGCTTACCACCAATCTATCCGCAACTCATTGCAGCGTCGGATCTTACCATTGCTCTAGCACAGAGCTGGATGATCTACGAGGATCTGGGGCAACTGGTGCATGATTCGCAAGAAGCGACGATGCTCGGTGCAGCGGCACATATGGCAGCATGGCATGCATTGCCTGTTACGGATTGGAGTGAGCTGCCTCGCGTGGGCCAGAAACCGTCCATTCGCACAATGTTGGATGAGTTGCAAATGCATAGGCAATCTACCGATGAACTGTTATCCAGATTGGATATGCAACTATCTGCATCCGATTGGGATAAGATCACCAGGTTGATCCTCACGGCAGAGGAAGAACTTCCTACTGTTTTGTGTCACGGAGACCTGCATCCAGGTAACATGGCGGAGGTGGACGGCAGACTGGTCATCTTGGACTGGGAGCATGCCCATCTGAATACGCCACTGTGGGATATATATCACCTAGTTGATCTCTCGCATCCGCTGTTTCCCAGAACGGTTACGCCTGCATTGCGAGAGCGGGTTATGGATGTTTATTTGGACAAACTGGGGAGCCTGGGCATGCAGATTGAACGGGTTTCTTTTGCAGAATGGTACGACGCTTATGCTATTGTATTCTCACTCTGGATGCTGCGTTTAATTGATGGTGACCTGAGAAGTGAGGAATGTGTGTGGCCGAAGGAACAGTTGCGTAACCAGTGGCATGAGACGGCAGCGACGCTGGAACAGTGCATGAAGCACATGGCTGAGGAATAGAAATGAGGGGTGAGAAGCTTGCGTAAAGTCGGACTTGTTATGCGTAAAATTCAATTCACGGAAGCTCAGGGGCCGCGCGTATTTGCGGATCGGCTGAAGCAGATTGGTCTGGAGCTGGGTGTGGATATTGTGTTCATCTCGCCGGAGCGTCATGTCAGCGGATACGACTGGTTGCCGGGTTATGAGCATGAGAAAGGTGACCTGGTGAACTACGATATCGTGCTGGATCAGATTCATAGTCAAAATATAGAGCATGTTATCTACACCGTATCCGGGTTTACATTTTTGAAGATGTTCTTACCGAAAAGCGTATTGTTCCCGCACAGTTTCCCCGATCCCGCGCTAACGGGATATGAGATGATGAAGCCATTTTATACGATGGTGGATAAAGCAATTGTACAGACGGAGTTTTTGAAAACAGAGCTGGGTCGCAATTTCGGTGTACATGACGTGAACGTTATTCCGATTGGCTTTAGCGAAGAGCTGGCGAACCGGCACTATGATCCGAGCCAGGTTGTGCATAATCGGGTGCTCTGGATCGGTCGGGATGAGGCGAACCGTCGCCCGGATCTAGTTCTGGAATATGCTCGGCAGAATCCGGACAAGGAAGTATATATGGTGTTTGGCGGTGTACGCTATAAGGAAACCATGAAGAAGTACGACATTCCTGCCAACGTGAAGCTGAAGTTTGCGCTCACGCAGGATGAGATATTTACGTTGATGAACTCATCCAAGGTATATTGGAACTGTTCGGCCTTTGATACGTTTGCGATGCCGCTGACGGAAGCGATGGCGATGGGCAAAATGGTCGTGAAACCGGAGCATGCTTGCTACGGTCACATTCGATCCACGCATGCATTTGCAGGCAACGAGGATAACTGGTTTGAACTGGTTAATATGGCTGCGGCTGCGCCGCGCAGTGTGTCAGAAGACAACCGGGAGTATGCGTTTGGTGCTTTTTCGCGCACGAAAATGAAAGAAGGGTACCGGAACTTTTTCTCGGATTGGTTGAAGTAACGTAAGGTCTGTAACAAAGGGCTTAATCCATCCAGCAACAGGAGGGGAACCTTATGGAAATACTGATCTTGTGGACATTGGGAATGTGGGCGGTGCTACTGCTGATTGAATGGTTTATCTACCGGTTGCAAGGACGCCGAATGACGTGGGTACAATATATATTGCCATGTGTGGCCTTGCTCGGCGGTGCCGTTGTAATCATGATCAGCATCGATATTGGCGGGTGGAACGGCATCGGATATGCCCTGCTCGGCGCATCACTGGGTACCTCGGGAATGTTAACACTTATTACGGTGGCGATCAGGGATGTAATGCTTCGGCGACGGGGCAGGAATTAAGCGTAAGAATGAAACTACTGTACAGTATGATTGAATTGGGCAAAGGAATGGTTGCGGAAACGCATTCGTCTGTGATATATTGACATTAATTATGACAAGGGAGGTGAAGACAGGTGAATCACGAGATGCTTAACAACCGTATTAGCCAGCTGCCGATTGCTATGGCTGGCATTGTTCATACTTTTCTGACCAACGGGAGAAGTCTGTCCAATTTTGAATATACGGAAGTTAACATTTGCGAGAAGATGCCTGCCTTGACCTCATTCGGACGATAAGCGATATTGCTTGAATTCTGAAGGGCCGCGGAGCTAACCTCCTGCGGCTCTTTTTGTGTTGCGGTCAGGATCTTCCATACCATAGGAGGAACCTTATTATGATAATGATTAGCGCGCAACAACTGACTCAATACCACGGAGCACATCTGGTGCTGGACGGCATTACGTTTGAAATTATGGAAGGTGACAAGGTCGCCCTGATTGGCCGCAACGGAAGCGGCAAGACCACACTTATGCGCCTGATGGCAAGACTGAACAAGCCGGATGAAGGGCAATTGATGATCAAGAAAGATACACGAATGGGATATGTGGCTCAGGTTCCAGAAGGATTGGATGACCATACCGTACTGGATGTACTGAGTCTTGGATTCAAGGAGCTTATGATATGTCGCACGCAAATGAAGGAAATGGAGCAGCAGATGTCCGATCCGGCATGTGCAGCAGACCCTAATCAATTGGAGCGCCTGCTGAAACGCTACGCGGCACTGCAAGACCAGTTCGAGCGTGAGGGTGGATATGAAATGGATGCCCGGATCGATCAGGTGGCGGACGGTTTGGATATCGCCAAGGCACACTATGGTTGGCGCTTTGGTTCCCTGTCTGGTGGGGAGCAGACTCGGGTGGTGCTGGCTTCACAGCTAATCGTAAGACCCGACCTGTTATTGCTGGATGAGCCGACAAACCATCTTGATCTGGAGCGGGTTGAGTGGCTGGAAGGATTTTTACGAGAATATCCCGGCACCATTGTCCTGATCTCGCATGATCGCTATTTTTTGGATCGGGTCGTGAATCGAACACTGGAGCTGGAGGATGGAGAAGCGGAAACATCTGCTGGCGGTTATACGGAATATATGAAAGTGAAGGAACAACGGCTGTTGCAACAATTCGAGGAGTTCAAGGAGCAGCAGAAGGTTATCAAGAAAATGAAGGAAACGATCCGCCAGTTAGAGGAGTGGGGCCGAGTTGGTGGGAATGAAAAGTTCTTCAGACGGGCGGCTTCTATGCGTAAAGCCATCGAGCGGATGGAACAGGTGAAGCGTCCTGTACTGGAGCGCCGAAATGCCGAGTTCGATGTGCGTCCTACGGATCGAACGGGTAAACGGGTAGCGGTATTGGAACAGGTCGAGAAGAGCTATGGTGAGCGTGAAATCCTGCACGGGGTCTCGGGTCTGCTGGAATATGGAGATAAAATTGCACTCATTGGCCGCAATGGCTCCGGCAAGACGACACTGTTCAAGCTGTTGCTTGGTGACGAGCAGCCCAATGCGGGCAAGCTGGAGTGGGGGGCGCGTGTGGATGTCGGGTATCTGGCTCAACAGGAGGAACCTACGAATCCAAAGCTGAACGTACTCGAATACTTCCGTCTAGAAGCAGGCGTGGAAGAGGGAGAGGCTCGCGGAATTCTGGCACGATATTTGTTCTATGGAGCGGATGTATTCCGCTCTGTCGGGCAATTATCTGGCGGGGAATGGACGCGTCTGCGGCTAGCTCTGCTGGTGCAACGTAAACCCAATGTACTGTTGCTCGATGAGCCAACCAACCATCTGGATATCGCATCCAGAGAAGCGCTGGAAGAGTCCTTGGTTGATTTTGAAGGAACTGTACTTGCCATCTCGCATGATCGGTACTTCGTCAATCGCCTCGCTTCCCGTGTCTGGGAACTGGAGGACGGTCAGATGACCGCTTATCTGGGAGACTATGAGGCGTATCGTGAGAAGAAGCTTGATTTGCAAGCTCGTGCGGCGGCGACAACTCAGGCTACAGCAGGCGTGGGCGTTTCTTCTCGTGGGAACACCAAGTCAGAGATGAAGTCAGGTTTAACGTCCGAGCCTGGCGGGACTGCCAGATCAGGGAAGAAGCCAGGAGCAACCTCGACAATGAACGGATCCACTGTTGTAGCTGCCGGTGGAAGTCATGATCATAAAGCTTCTACTGAATCAGGTAAGGCGTTGACTCCTTCGGCAGCAACTGCATCGAAACATAGAAGTGGCAGTGGCAACCAACAATCTGCGGAGAAGCTGGAACAGACGTTGGCTCGTCTTGAGGCAGAGATTCAGGTGCTGGATCAACAGTTGGAAATGGTGCAGAACAATCCGCTTGAACTGGAACAAATCTGGAATGATCGCGAGCAATTGTCCGCTGAATATAATGATGTATTGGCACAGTGGGCTGAGTTATAAGTCCGAATGGCATGAGCATAAGATGGAACAAACGAGGTCGGAGAGTCTTCTCCGGCCTTTTTGAACTGGATTACATACTAAAAGTAGAAAACAGTATGTTATTTCCTGCTTCGTTAATCGGAGAACGAAGGTAGCCAACATGTTCTTTATTACATGTCATGGTGAATAGAATCAATTTCATAAATCACTAAAAATGAAGTTTTGTAACTACACATAGACAAATTAAACCATTTTGATCTATGTCTAGCCTTGATTTGAAGCAGCTAAAGGTACTATGAAATTGATTCACTAGTGTAACTTTTTTCCTTCTGATGCGTTAAATACGTTTGTATGAATTGAAACGGCTCACCTAAGAGCTCGCAAAAAGGGAGGTTATCGGTATCTATTATTCATTGACGTATCGGAGTTGGTCGGATGATCGACAGGCGGAGACGGGAGTGCTGGAACAGGCTTCAGTCACACGAGATGAACTGTTCATGCGCAAACTGGTGGATGCCACCTTGGTGAAAAACAAACTCTGGGCGCATCTGTCCAATGAATGCCAGGATGGGCGGGAACATGCAGTATATGTGACGGCGTATGACCAACAGATGCCGGACGAGTACGGTGCAGCCATTGCGGATGCTGCGCTGGCGATGTGCAAAATGTCTTCCATGTATAGTGCAGAGTATATGTTGTGGAATGGAAGTTCATTTCAGGAATTGGAACTCACAGTATCCTCCACCTATACGATGGAGCTTGCCGAGCAACTGCTGGACCATTACATGGTTCGCGGTGGCAAGACGTATGAGTTCCTGTATTCCGTGCTGGATGCGGATCGCAAGAAAGTGTTGTTTTATATGAAAGAGGTGGATCTGTGATGAGTGACCAAGAGCGGGGGCGAGCATCAAAACCCGGATCAAAAGCAAAGCTGGTTGCTTTCTCCCTGATGCTGGCGGTTCCTGCCGTGTTATCCGGTTGTGGTAGCAACAATGATGAATGTGACCCGGAGTATGATACCGGATGTGAATATGATTCCAGCAGTGGGCACTATTACTACGGTGGGTCGTCGTATCGTAGCAATAAGGACAGTAACAGCTCCTATAGCAAATCCAAGTCCAAATCAAGCGGCTTCGGTAGCTTCTTCCGCGGCTCGGGAGGATAACCGGATGAGGCAAGTGGTTCAACTGCCGTTAAGTCACGAGGAGGTATTTCAGGGTGAAACGGAACAACAGATTCCATATCATCGAATGTACGGGAAGCAATATTGTGTGCCAGCATTAACGGTCTACTCTCCCTCGGAGGTGCTGGAACTGCATACCGCAGCCGAGGCGGTAAACGGCATTTACTGTAAAGTGATGCGATTTATCCAGCAATACATGCCGGATTCTTTTTTGGAGCATCAGCTGGGTATCCATCCCGGGCTTATTCCGGCGGCACGCATGGAGATGGTAACTGGAGGCATTACCCGTCAGGACTGGATTATTGGAGAAGCTGGGCCGAAGTGTATTGAAAATAATACGGACACTCCTACTGGTATACCGGAGGCTGCTGCATTGGAAAATATCCTGGTCGGTCTTGCTAAGGATGCCGCGTTGACTGCACCATCTGCCGAGATGGATACACGTATTCGGGAGTGTTTCAGGATATGGCTCGAATTCTACGCAAACCAAGGATTGAAGGGTCCGGTGACATTCACTTCTTTTGGCGAACATGTCGAAGATCGTACAAATACGGAATACCTGATGAGACGTTGTCAGGAAGCGGGATACGAAGTTTTCTATGCTCCACTTGAGGAACTGGAGATTGTTCCGGGAGAGGCGCTTTACCATAGGGGGCGGGAGATTAACTTGTTGTATCGCCTTTATCCGCTGGAGTATCTGATCGATGATCGGGATGAGACGACAGGGGTGGACATTGGTGCTGCGTTGCTTGAACTTGTACGTGAAGGGCGACTGGGCCTGATGAATCCCGTTCAGCATGTACTGATGCAGAGCAAAGGTTTCATGGCGGCAATCTGGTCGCTCTACGAGCGGAACGAGCAAACCCCGGAATATTGCGGGTTTACCCTCTTTGATGAAGCAGAGATGGACGTGATTTCCCAATATCTGCTTCCTACCTATTTTTCGACAGAGCCTTTCGAGCTGAACGCCATATCATACGTAGCCAAAAGCTATTGGGGGCGCGAAGGCAGAGGAACTCTTTTGCTGGATGGAGGAACGGACAATGCCTTTGGAAAGCAGGATATAGGGCATCCTCTTAACGAGGCGCTGGAATCCAATCTTGCATCTGGGGCAACGGACGAGGATGAAGAAATTACAGCGTATTACGAAAATCAGCCCAAAATCTATCAGCAGCTGGTTCCAATGGAACAGGTTGTGATCGAGACGGAAGCTGGAGCATACAGCGGTTATCTGCTTACAGGGGTGTTTGTTATCGGTGGGCGTTTGGCTGGGTTGCTGCCACGGGTCGGGGAGAAAGTAACCGGAGATATGGCCTATTATTGCGCGGCTACGGTTCGTGAACGGATGAATGATGAGGAGGAGAAGGAATGGAAAACTTGGGATTAAACCTCGTGAATGTGGCGGTGGGTGTAGGCATTCTGCTGGTGGTATTGGTATGTGGATATTTTGCTTTTAGCAAATTGACCCGGTATAACGATAGTGAGGAAATCGCCAAAGGTAACGAGGCGGCAGGCATGTACATGGGTAGCAAATTGCTGGGACTGTGTATTATTGTGGGCATGGTATCTTTCTCGACGCATTCGTGGTTGGATATGCTGCTGTGGTCGGCGTTTGGAATTATTGTGCTGTGCCTGGTCTATATTATATTTGATTTCCTGATTCCAAAAATGCGGGTGTGTGACGAAATCGCACGAGGCAATATGGCGGTAGCACAACTGCTGCGTTCGATTATCATCGGCGTTTCCATCGTCATTGGTACGTTTTTGATGTAAAATAAGACATAGTGTTTTATAGAGTTTACTATCAAATGGAAGAAGGAGCGCGGCATCATGAGAAGAGTCATCATCGATACAGATACAGCAGGAGACGATACGATTGCGATCCTGACGGCATTGCATCACTTTCAGGTGGAAGGCATCACCATTACGGGTGGTAACGTACAATTCGACCAAGAGGTTGAAAATGCCCTGTACACGGTACAGGTTGCTGGACATGGAGGCAAGGTACCTGTGTATAAAGGTTGCGAGCGTCCGCTAATGGCCTACGGAAAGGCTCAGCACCGGACAGTGGAAGATGTGCATGGCGATGATGGTATGGGCGGCGCGCATTTCCCGAAGGCAGATCAGCGTCCCGAGAGCGGGCATGCGGTTGATTTTATCATTGAGAAGGTGCATGCACATCCAGGTGAAATTGAACTTCTGGCGATTGCCCCTTTGACTAATATTGCGATGGCGATCCAGAAGGACCCAACCATTATTCCGGAGATTGCTCACCTGTACATCATGGGCGGAACGAATAATGCACTGGGTAATATCACACCGGCGGCGGAGTATAACTTCTACGTAGACCCAGAAGCAGCGAAAATTGTACTGCATGCAGGTATTCCGATTACGATGGTTGGCTGGGAGATGTGCACGCAATATTCAGTGATGGACGATGACGATCATGCAGAGATTGCGGCTCTAGGTACATCGGGTGCCGATTTCTTCACTGCAATCAACAAAGTGGTTATGGAGTTCAACAAGTCGGTACATAAACTCAATGGCACCACTCATCCGGATACATTGTTGATGGCTGTAGCGGCAGATGAATCCATCATGACCAAGTCGGGTCAATATTATGTGGATGTGGAAGCGGCAGGAGAACTGACACGTGGATACAGTGTGGTTGATATCAACGGACGTTTTGGCAAAGAGCCGAATGTACGTGTCTGTGAAGCCATTGATCGGCCCAAATTCAAATCTATGCTTCTGGATGTTCTATCGGCGATCCAATAAACGCAAGAATTTAACTGCAGGAAAAAGAAGGAAATCCGTGCCTATCCCAGGTACGGATTTTTTTGCTCATTTTAATCTAACCTTGCTGCAACAAAAAAGAGCGGATTCCTGTCGTGACCAGATCATGGTCTTCTTCATCAGGCAAACCCGATACTGTAAGGGTGCCGACTTGTCCCTCATTTTCCAGAATAAGCGGGAAAGCGCCACCAGCCAGGACATAGTCCGATGAAGGCAGATTGAAGTCTTGCTCAAGTGTTTGATTTTCGCTTCTCAACCGCAGAGCCGTGTGCCAAGAGCTGGATGAGAAATGATTCACTACGTTGTTCTTGCGGCGAATCCAGTCTTCGTTGTCAGGATGAGTGCCTTCCATCGCATGCAAAAAGAGGCGATGCCCCTCCAGGGTGATGTCGATGGTCACGGCTTGGGAGCGACGCTTCGCTTCTTCGACCAGATGCTGGCCAAGTTGGAGTGCTGTTTCAGAATCAAATGTGTCAAATACCAAGTCCTTTTCTTCCTGTTGCATTTCCTTTAATTTCTCTGTCGTGGTCAGGTTCAAATTACAGGCATCCCCTTTACGTATATGATTGATGTCTACATTCGACATGGATTGGTGTAGTCCCTTCTGGATGCAGTCTGAACGATGTTAGTGAACGTTATTTGCGTGGTTAAAGACCGTTCATTTGGAGACCGTACATCGGCTGTGTTAAAGTGAAGGGAACCTAATATACATAACTCTTAAAGTTAAAATAAGTTATTGCTACGTAGGCAGGAGGAGAAGCACGATGCTGTTTTATTTTGTAGCACTGCTGGTGACTTTGGTGGACCAGGGAACCAAGATTGCAGTGAGGATGTATATGGAAGTTGGCGACGTCATGAGACTGGGTAACTCGGGCATGCAGTTACAGCATTACGAGAACAGTGGAATGGCTGGAAGCATGTTTCAGGGAAATGCGCGTCTGTTCGGTGTAATAGCTGTTCTGTTCATAGCGGGCATGCTGTATTACCGGAGTAAAGGTGAGATTCGCGGTTTCTGGATGCAAGCTGGCGCGGGTTTTATGGTCGGTGGGGCTTTAGGGAATGCGATCGATCGATTTATCTATGCCCGGGTAACGGATTTTCTCGTATTTCCGTCAGGACGCGGGATTTTGAATCTCGCTGATGTCGCAATTAATATCGGTGTGGTTATGATCATCATCGGTATGTTGATTCGTGCATATCAGAGTTATCGGGCCAAGCGTTTACGTAATGCTTTGCCGAAAGCAGAACGTTCGTAATAGGTTGGATAAAAGCGTTACAGTGGCTGAATACAAGCTTATTAAATGAGGGACATTGGATATCATCCAGTGTCCTTTTTGTTATGCCTGATTCAGGTCATGGGAAGAACTGCCTTGATTCATTTTTATCGAAACCGTTTTAGAAATAATAAAGACGTATATCATCCATTCAGATTGAAGTCGGTTTGGAAGGATTAACCAAATGGTTATTTCACCATTTGGATGGGTAAATCTTTACGTATATAAAGTGAAACTAAGATATACACGAACACGGAGAGTGCAGAACCAATCTGAAGAAGCGCAGCTAAAAGCTTTCTGAAAGAAAGCTACTTCGAAAGCATACGCTAAAAACCGGATTTTCCCTTTGAGGAAGGGAATCAAAAAAATCTGGGGATAACAACGATCGGAAGATGGTACTGCAATCGGAGTGACACTGTGTAAATCACATTAGTTCAATTTATTAAGCTGAGGGAGGTACAACATGAGAACAACGCTTACCAAGGCTCTCGGGACAATGTTGCTGTGTGGAATGATGGCTGTACTTTTATCTTCCTGTACCAGTGGAGATAGCGCGAATGGCAAAGTGCAGATTGAATTTTTCCAGAACAAGCCTGAAGCCAAAACAACCTTTGATGAATTAATTAAAACGTTTAATGCGGAGCATGACGATATCCAAGTGACACAGGTGAATCCGCCCGATGCGGAGACAGTACTGAAGACGCGTGTCGTCAAAAATGATATCCCGGATATTATGGCCATGGGGGCAACCGACACCTATTCCATTCTGGCCCAGAGTGATATTTTCACCGATCTGACGGACAGCTCATTACTCCAGACGATTGATCCGAACTACATACAAATGCTGAATGATCTCACAGGCATGGACGAAGTGACTGGTATTCCTTACGCGACTAATGCAAACGGCATCATGTACAACAAAACGCTGTTTAAGGAAATGGGATTGGACGTGCCCAAGACGTGGGATGAACTCATTGCGACCGCCCAAAAGATTAAGGATGCAGGTGAGATTCCATTTTATTTCACATACAAGGATGACTGGCAGACGAGTCTGCCCTTCAATGCACTGGCCTCCAATCTGGTCGGTATTGATTTCTACCAAGAGCGGCGCGATAACAAAGTGACGTTCAAGGAGAAGTACCGCGAGGTAGCTGAGAAGCAACTGGAACTCATGAAATACGGCCACGGCGATAACTTTGGTAAAGCTTATTCGGACGGTAACCGTGCCTTCGCTAACGGTGAAGCTTTCATGTACATCCAGGGAACCTGGGCCATCTCGGAGATTCGCAAAGCGAACCCAAATGTTGACATTGGTTTTTTCCCATTCCCTACGGGGAACGATGCAAGCGAGATCAAGCTGGTGAACGGGATCGACTCCCTGTTTACCATTGCGGCGGACACGCCTAATCGCGAACAGGCAGAGACGTTTATTGCGTTTCTATTAGAGCCTGAAAATATCGGAAGATATATTGACGAACAGACGCTGTTCTCTGCGGTAGAAGGCGTGAAGCAGGATGATCCTGCCGTACAGGAATTGATGCCATATATCGAGCAGGGCAAAGTTATTGACTTTCCCGATCACTATATTCCGGCTGCGGTGCAGCTGAATTCCATCGTACAGTCCTTTTTGCAGAACCAAAACATCGACAACTATCTAGATACACTCGACAAAGAATGGGACAAGGTTGCTAATCGGCGTTAAGCCTTGTCAGAAGGAGGATGGAGTATGAACAAGCGTATCGCACCCTATTACTGGATGACGGTTCCGGCGGTAGTATTGTTCTTTGTATTTATGACGCTGCCGGCCCTCCAGGGCATCTATTATTCATTTACGAATTATAACGGATTCGGGAAAGAGTATGATTTTGTTGGCTTCAAAAACTATTTCAACTTGTTCCAGGATGACAATGTAGGCAACGCCTACTGGTTTACGTTCAAGTTCGCGATCGTTGTGACGATCCTGACCAATATTCTGAGTCTACTCATTGCACTCGGGCTGAATGCCAAGATCAAGTTCCGTAACTTTTTCCGCGGCATCTACTTCCTGCCCAATATTCTGAGTGTACTGATCGTAGGTTACATATTTAACTACCTGTTCTCCAACGTATTCCCGATCTGGGGACAAAATCTGGGCATCAACGCGCTATCCACCAACATTCTCGGCAGCGAGAGTCTGGCTTGGATCGGTATCGTCATTGTTGCAGTATGGCAATCGGTGGCCCTGAATACAATTCTGTATTTGGCTGGTCTGCAAACGATACCAACGACACTGTACGAGGCTTCCAACCTCGACGGCGCAGGCAAATGGCGTGAATTCTGGAGTATTACATTCCCGCTCATTGCTCCATTCTTCACCATTAATATGGTGCTGGCGATGAAAAATTCACTTATGGTCTTCGACCAAATCGTAGCCTTGACCAACGGTGGTCCCGGACGGGCGACGCAGTCCATCTCCCACTTGATCTATACCGGTGGATTTGAGGGCGGCGAATATGCATATCAATCTGCGAACTCGGTTATTTACTTCATCGTTATTGCGGTGATTTCAATCCTGCAAATCCGGTTCCTGCAAAGAAGGGAGATGGATCTGTAATGAGAAGCCGTACACGAATCAATTGGCTCGTTATGCTGCTCGTTGTGCTGGGTACCTTGTTTATCCTGTTCCCATTGTATATGACCGTTACGATTGCTTTGAAAAATCCGGAACAGATGGCCCAATCGGTCTTTGCCATTCCGACGACACTTCACTGGGAGAATTTCGCGAGGGCCATCGACATGACAAACTTCTTCCAATCGTTCCGTAACAGTGCAATCGTTACCGCATCCACCGTGCTTTTGACGTTGCTCAGTAACTCGATGGTGGCCTATGCGATTGCACGGAATATGGAGAAACGCAAGTTTTTCAAAGGACTGTATTATTACTTCGTCAGCGCGATGTTCATTCCGTTCCCAATCATCATGCTGCCGATTGTTAAACTGACCGCATCGCTGGAGATGACAAATCTGGTAGGTCTGATCCTGCTGCACACGGTATATGGTTTGGCATTTAACGTATTTGTGTACGTTGGATACATCCGGTCCATTCCGGTAGCGCTGGAGGAAGCGGCGTTTGTGGATGGGGCGACAACTTGGGGCACGTTCTGGAAAATCATTTTCCCGCTCATGGCGCCAATCAGTGCCACGGTTGGTATTCTGACTTGCCTGTCCACGTACAACGACTTCTTGCTGCCACTCATTATTATCAGTGATCCGGGACAGTACACGCTGCCGCTGGTACAGTATGTATTCCAAGGACAGTTCAATACCGAGTTTAACCTTGCGTTTGCATCCTACCTGCTCGCATTGCTGCCGATGATTATCATCTACCTGTTTGCACAGAAGTGGATCATCAACGGGGTTACCCAAGGGTCCGTGAAATAACTGAAGATGTGTCACAGAGAAGGATATGTGTGAAGGGATATGAACAAAGAGAGGTGGACTTTAAAAGTCCCCTCTCTTTTTTTGATCCTTGTCATTTAACGTTTGGGAACTATTCGGGAGGATTGATTAACCTGTAAAACTATGCTATTTTTTAGTCGTTAGTTTAATCGATAAACAAAGACTAAGAGAGAAGAAGAGTAAGGTTCATTTCTGCAAGCGCTTTAACTATATAAATGAACTAAACATTTACACGAGAACGGAGAGGGCAGAAATAACCTGAAAAAGCGGAGCTAATAGCTTTCTGAAAGAAAGCTGCATCGGAAGCATATGCTTCGCCTTTATCACCGGATTTTCCCCTTTAAAAAGGGAATCAAAAAATCTGGGGATAACAGCGATTGGAAGGTTATTCTGTCATCGTAGTGGCTAGTGTAAATATTCTTTTGTTCATTTTATATAGAAGAACTGAATACGTAGATAAATCCGGCATCGTTTGTACCCAGTCTTCAAGAGCACGGGCGTAAGGTGGTGGGTTCTTTTACATGCCAAAAAGAGAGGAGAATGGGGAAGTTGCACGGGAAAAAAGGACATTTTAACTCACTTCGCAATCAGATCTTCATTGGTTTTGTTATGGTGATGCTTGTTGTTCTGCTGCTCGCAGGCATAACGGCTTATGATCGGGTAGCTGCCCTGCTGAAAAGCAATGCGGAGAAACATATTCACCAAACCGCCGTCCAAGCCAGTGGAAGATTGGATGCAATCATTGCACAAGTGAATTCGCTGACTGCCCAGGTGGCAGATGATTCATACGTGCAGCGTCTGCTTAGCGATGAGAAACAAGGCAACCCGGCGACCTTTAATCAGCGCCAAGCTCTCTTGCAGATTGCAGGCAGTTATCAGTCTTTCATCAACGGCGCACAAAGTATGGAGATATACACTACGGGTTATAACCGGATCTTTCCGATGGATGACCGATCCCTCGATCTCAGAGTGGAGCGCAACTGGATCAGCTTAGCGGATGAAGGAAAAGGCAGACTGGTATGGGCAGGCGCTGACCCTGAAGATCCGGGTGTGCTCCTGGCTATTCGGCGGATTAACCTGCTGGATCATTCTTTCGAACACGGAGGTTATGTGGTGGTGCGGATGCAGCGTAGTTTTTTTCAACTCAATGATTCGAATGGGACAGATGGTTCGCAGGACTCTATCATGCTCTTGGATGGTGCAGGCGAAGTGGTGAGTTCCGATCTGGAAATTAATCTCGATCCAAAGGCCATATTGGACAGCGGATCAGTCGTGCAGAACGGGGAGGAATCCTATATCGTCGTCAGGCAAAAATCGGAGTTAACGGGATGGACACTTGCTGTCCTGACCCCGTTGCGGGAGACAACGGAAGGTGTATCCATCCTGAGAACAGCGTTGCTCGTCTCGGGAATGATTGGTGTTGTTCTGTTCCTTATCATGTCCTTCTTCCTGTCCACAATGATTACACGTCCACTCATACGGCTGATGCGGGCCATGCGCAGTGCAGAGCCGGGAGCAATGAGACCTAATCTAATGGTTAGCTCTACGATGGAGATCAATGAACTTAACAACGTATATAACCAGATGGTCTACAGGCAGAATGAATTGACCCGTGTGGTTCATGAGAAGGAAGTCATGCAGTCCCGGGCTGAGCTGAAGGCGTTGCAGTCTCAGATTAATCCCCATTTTTTATTCAACACACTGGAGGCATTCTATTGGTCCCTTGAGGAGAAGGGAGACGAGGAGATGGCACGTATGGTTGTGGCGATGTCCCGATTATTTCGTTATATCATCTCCAGTTCGCAGCAGGATGAATGGGTTACGATTGCCAACGAGCTGGAACACGCCGAGCGTTATCTTCAAATTATGCAGATGCGGTTGGGAGAGAGAATGCAATGGGAGATTCAGCTGAGTGATACGGTGCGTAAGGTCGCAATACCGAAACTGCTCATACAGCCCTTAGTGGAAAATGCGATTCTCCATGGGATTGAAAGTAAACTGGGACCGGGAAAGATAAGCATCCATGTGGATGCTTTGACCGAGAAAAATCTGGTTTGCATTAAGGTTCGGGATGATGGTCCCGGTATGGATGAATTACGGCTTCAAGCTGTCATTCAAGCTTTACATGGTGGCCCCCCTGTATCTAACAAGGGTACAGGTGTAGGTCTAATCAACGTACATCGGCGACTGATGCTTTACTTTGGCAGCCAACTTGGCGAACGTTGCAAGCTTTCCATAACAAGTAAGGTTGGGGAAGGGACTGTCATTTGCTTTGAGATTCCCATGGGAACGGAGGGTGCATATGATTCATGACAAAACAATTCTTATCGTGGATGATGAGCCGCGTACAAGAGAGGGTATTCGCAAAACACTGGAGGGATGGTCGGCAGGACGAAATCACATTCAGACTGCAGAAAGTGGCGTCGAGGCTGTGGAATGGCTCAAGAAAAAGCCGGCAGATCTGTTAATAACGGATGTTCGCATGCCGGAATTCTCTGGCTTGTCTCTGATTGAAGCCATTCAACATTTTTCGAACAAGCCTGTTGTCCTGATTATGTCGGGACATGCCGATTTTCAATACGCCCAGCAGGCCATTAAGTTGGGTGTTGTGGAGTATATGTTGAAACCGATTGATAAGGAACAATTGCTGCAGACCGTCGAAAAAGCCCTAAAGTTCAGCGAACAACAGCGACGTATTCAAACGATGCAAGAAATGGTTGACCCGAAGCTGCTGGATGTTAAGGAGCGCGGAGAACAGAGGCTCAATAGCCAGATCAGTGAAGCTTTGACCTATGTGGATGCTCATCTGGGTGAACATGTGACCATGCGTGAAATCGCTGATCTACTCCATCTAAACTCCAGTTACTTCAGCGTATTGTTTAAGGAACAGATCGGCATCAATTTTAGTGAATACCTTACCCGCAAACGCATTCAGCGCGCGAAGGAGTTGCTTGTGCAGACAACGATGCCAATCTCGGAGATTGCGGAACAGGTGGGTTATCAGACGGATAAGTATTTTATCACAGTATTTAAAAGCCTTGAGGGGCTAAGTCCAAGCAAATATCGGCATTCCCTATCTGAACGAAATAACAAATAACCTCAAAAAAGTGGAGTTTTTCCAAATTGTTCTGGTCTTATAGGTGTGATAGGCGCGTGCTACAATTTGGTTAAAGCGGTTACATTAACCGATAAAACCAAGGGGGTTGGAATAATGAGCAAAAAGACGATGGCCATTCTTCTGTCATGGACGCTGGTTCTCGCCGTAATTTTATCCGGATGTAACAGTTCAAGTTCGGATGAAGAGGGTGAAACAGGCAGCAACGGCACAGATGGGAAAGTAACCCTCAAATTTATGCACCTCTGGCCAGCAGGCAGTTCCGCACAGCAAAACAAACTGGTCAACGATATCATCAAGCAGTATCAAACGGATCATCCGAATGTAACCATTAAGCAGGAAGTGCTGGAGAATGAACAATATAAGAACAAATTGAAAATTCTGTCGGCATCCAATGAACTTCCCGATGTGGGTGTAACTTGGGCTGCTGGATTTCTGGAGCCTTATGTAAAGGGGAACCTGTTCGCACCGGTCGATGATCTGCTGAGCGACTCGCTGGGCGAGAAATTCATAGCCGGTACAACAGAAGCTTATGCCATAGACGGCAAAACATATGCGCTACCAATCGAGTTGAATATCTCCCCCATTTATTATAACAAAGCCATTTTTGCAAAATATAGCTTGCAGCCGCCAGCAACGTACGATGAATTCCTGAGTGTGCTGAAGACACTGACAGAGAACGGTGAGGTTCCGATCGCACTGGGCAATAAAGACCGCTGGACTGGCTCGCTCTGGTATATGTATCTAGCGAATCGGTTAGGTGGAGATGCATTGGAAAAGGCCATCAATGGCTCTGGCAAGTTTGACGATCCTGCGCTGACTCAAGCTGCTGCCGAGGTACAAAAACTGGTGGATATGAATGCCTTCAACAAAGGCTTCAACGGGTTGTCTAACGATGAGGGCAAATCCGAATTCATGAACGAAAAAGCTGCCATGTATCTGATGGGTACCTGGGAACTGCCAAACTTCACGACTAACCCGGACATCCCGCAGGAATTCAAAGACAAGATCGGATTTTTCAAATTCCCAACAATGGAAGATGGCAAGAGCGATATTAATAGCTGGGTAGGTGGTCCAGGCGTAGGGTTGTTCGTGGCCCAGAACTCCAAAGTGAAGGAAGAAGCGCAGAAGTTTGTGCAATACTTTGTGGAAAAATGGGGGGAAAGTTCGGTAACTGAAGCAGGCGTCATCCCGGCTACCAAAGTGGATACGGCTGCAGTACAGTTGCCACAGCTCTATATTGACCTGCTGAACGAATTGAATCAGGCCAGCAGCCTTACGCTCTTTGCAGACGTACAGATGAAACCGGCAGCCGCTCAGGCCCATCTTGACATGATTCAGGCATTGTTTGGCAAAGCGGTAACACCGGAGGACTTTGTGAAGAATCATCAGGCTGCAATTGATAAAGGCAATTGACGTACACACGTTTGAACGCTTGAAGGGAGGATAATGTGATGGACAAAGTCATGTCCAACCGTCTCGTTGCTGCGTTGTACGTGCTTCCTGCACTGCTTCTGCTGCTGGTCTTGGTGTACATCCCGATCGTGCTCACCGGGTATTATGGGTTGATGCAATGGGACGGGATCGGTGCAATGACCTTTATTGGATTGGATAATTACGCCAGACTTCTTCAAGACGGAACATTCTGGCAGAGTGCGAATCATACCTTTTTGCTTGCTTTGTTCTCTGCGCTGAGTCTGATCGGTTATCTGATGATCGCTTTGGTGCTGTCAGGCAAGATCAAGGGGGCCAATCTGTTCCGTAAAATATATTTGATCCCGATGCTGCTGTCTTCGGTCGCGATCGCCCAGTTATGGCTGAAGATCTATCATCCCAGCAATGGTGTGCTAAACACCTTTCTGGAAGCGATCGGCTTCAGCAATCCGCCAGCCTGGCTGGCGGAGCCATCCCTGGTGTTGTATGCACTGTTCGTGCCGATTCTATGGCAGTATGCAGGCTTCTATATTTTGATCTATTATGCGGCCCTCAAAAATATTCCGGAATCTCTGGTGGAAGCAGCCCGGATTGATGGAGCAAGCCCTTGGCAGATCGCTTTTCGAATCAAGCTGCCCCTTATTACAGAAGTCATCAAGGTGACTGTGGTACTGGCTGTGGTAGGCTCACTCAAGTATTTTGATCTCATCTACGTGATGACCGATGGCGGACCGAATGGTTCCAGCGAAGTGATGGCCTCCTATATGTATCGTCAGGCGTTCCGTAGCTTCGACTTTGGTTACGGCAGTGCTGTAGGGTTCTTCCTGCTCTTGATCTGTCTGCTTGTTACCTGGCTGCTTCGTAAAGCGACAGCATCCAAAGATACGATCCAGTATTCCTGACGCTAGTTCGTGTCTGAAAACTCGCTGAAGTGCATCTTTTACCGCCTTTTCGCCCCCTGCTGCGTCACTTTCCCTTGACGTGCCCCGGCACGCCTGCGGAAAATTTCCTTGCTTGGAACGAAAATTCGGCAAAATCTGCCACCTTCGGAGTTTCCAGACACGCCCTAGTGAAATGAAAGGAGGTCCATCCCGGTGAAGACGGATACGGCCGTTAGATTGCCAACTTACCCGGGGACAAGCCGAGGTTCGGCATGGTTAAGGAGATTTGGCTATATTCTGCTGTATTTCCTCTTGTCCCTGGTAGCTTTGCTGCAAATTTTACCTTTGGTATGGCTACTGTTGTTCTCGCTTAAAAATAATCAGGAAGTATTCGACATGGCGCCTTTTTCCCTTCCTGCTACTCCGCGTTGGGAAAACTATGTCAAGGTATGGACAGAGGGAAATATCAGCTTGTACTTCTTCAACAGTGTATGGATTACGGTGGTCTCGGTGGTGATCACCGTGCTGTTCGCCAGTCTGGTGACCTTTGCCATTACACGTATGCGCTGGAAAGGTCGTTCGCTGGTGCTGGGGCTGTTCATGGTGGGTCTGATGATCCCTGTACACTCCACGTTGATCCCGCTGTTCAGCTTGTTCCTGAAGCTTCATCTCACAGATCATCCTTTGTCAGTCATCCTGTCTTATATTGCCTTTAATATGCCAATTACCATTATGATTCTACTTGGATTCTACTACGCTCTCCCCCGGGAAGTGGAAGAAGCCGCAGTGATGGATGGTTGCTCCGTGCATCGGATTTTCTTTCGGATTGTGCTGCCGATGACGTCTTCGGTCATTTCCACAACGGCGATCATTAACATGATCTATAACTGGAATGAATTCATCTTTGTTAATACGTTCATCAGTACAGATTCGTACAAAACCCTGACTGTTGGGGTACAGAACTTTATTGGTCAATACACAACGGATTGGGGAGCCATTGGTGCAACGCTGATGATTAGCATTATGCCAATCCTGATTGCTTTTCTCATCTTGAGTAATCGAATTGTGGAGGGCATTGCTGCGGGTTCTGTTAAAGGTTAAAAGGTTGAGGGTCCAAGGTCCTTCCATTACTTGCTTAAAAGCGAGTTGGGAGGGGCCTTTTTTGTCTTCTGAAACCTCTGATAAGCTTACGGAAATGGGGCTTTATGAAAGTAGTGAAAATACCTATTTATGGAATTACAAAAAACTTTCAACTATTTTCGCAAAACTACTGCATTTTCAAACCACCTGTGCTAACATACCCTAAGAATTAAAGCCCACATGGGAAAGGTGAGAAAATGACAGCAATATCCTCAACCAAAGAGTCCCTTCGTTCTGATGCCAAGGATCTGAATCTGATTCGACTGACATGGCCTATTTTCCTGGAACTCTTCTTATTTATGTTGATGGGGAGCGTGGATACGCTCATGCTCAGCTCGGTGTCCGATAATGCGGTCTCCGGCGTTGGAGCAGCCAATCAGATTATTTCTATCGCTATCCTTGTATTGGAAGTCATTGGACATGGTGCTGCGATTGTAGTCGCACAATATATCGGATCCAAAAAGTTAAGTGAAGCAGCACAAGTTACGGGTAATGCGATCACACTGAATCTTATCGTAGGTCTGGTCCTGAGCGGAATCTTCCTTCTGTTCGGAGGACATTTGTTATCACTCCTGAACATTCAAGGCGAAATTTATGATTTTGCCCGTTCGTATATAAATATCGTCGGTGGCGGTATCTTCCTTCAGGCGCTCATTAATGCGCTGGCTGCGACGATTCGTACACATGGTTACACCAAAGAAACGATGTATGTTGCTGTATTCATGAACGTGATTCACGTTGTTGGTAACTATGCATTGATTTTTGGACACTTCGGCCTGCCGAAGCTTGGGGTGGAAGGGGCAGCGATCTCCACGGTGGGAAGCCGTTTTATCTGCCTTCTGATCTTCTTCTGGTTGTTGTATCGTGTGAGCGAGGTACGGGTGGATTTTGAATACTACATTAAGTTGTCTAAGAAATTCATTGGTAAAATTCTGCGGATTGGTATTCCGTCTGCGATGGAATCCATGGTATATCATTCCTGCCAGCTCGTGTTCACGCTGTATGTGACCTATCTGGGCGCAGAAGCTATGGCAACCAAGCAGTATGCGGGTAATATCTCCAGCTATATCTACTTGTTCAGCATGGCGATTGGTATGGGGACATCGATCATTGTAGGTCGGCTTGTGGGTGCGCGGCGCAAAGACGATGCGTACAAACGTGTTTTTGACAGTGTAAAATGGGCCCTTCTTGCCACGGTTATCATTGATGTAATCATCATTTTTTTCCGTGTGCCGCTGATGAGCATATTTACGGATAATCCGGAAATTATCAAGCTGGGGGCTCAAGTGATTCTACTCAGTCTGTTGCTCGAAACCGGTCGTACCTGCAATATTGTGATCATTGGTTCCCTGCGTGCGGCAGGGGATGCAAAGTTCCCGGTATACATGGGTCTGATCTCTATGGTCTGCATGAGTCTGCCTCTGGGATACCTGCTCATATTCAAGCTTCATCTGGGGCTCGCTGGTGTGTGGCTTGCCATTGCGGCGGATGAGTGGACCCGCGCGGTCATTATGTACTTCCGCTGGAAGAGCAGAGCTTGGGAGAAACATGAACTGGTGGAACATGATGATGAAGAGGTTGGTGCACAGCCGGTACCGGCTGTCTGACGAAGTGTTGTACGGATAAACAAAGCAAATAGTTAAATGAACCTGCTGTAGATCAATGAAGTGGCTCTACAGTAGCCACAGGGCAGCAGTTTCCCAGAAGAGTCAATTACGGAAAGGATTCCATCCGTGATTGGCTCTTTTTGCATCTCCGGCAGAGGTAAACAGAAATAAAGATAGCAAAAATGATCAAAACGGCGATGACATCCTTCACGTATAGTAAGGATATGGAAGGGGGCTTTACCTCAGTTGAGCCGTTACCGTGCAATGATTCAGCAAAGTTTGTTCTATATTGAGACTCATCTGCATGAGCAGATCGGGCTGGAAGAAGTGGCATCTGAGGCGTTATTGTCGTCATATCACTACCATCGAATTTTCCGTAATGAGGTGGGCATGACCGTGGTGGATTATATCCGAAACCGTCGGATGAGTCTGGCGTCCACCACCCTCCGATCGACGGATGCGGGCATTTTGGACATCGCCCTGGCATGTGGTTTTGAGAGTCAGGAAGCCTTCACCCGTGCATTCCGCAAATTATATGGCATGCCACCAGGACGTTTTCGCAAATTGTTTGATCTGAAATTATTCGAAGGAAGAACCAGAGGAGGAGAATTACAGATGAATCAGACGTCAACAATTACAGGTTGGATGTTAACCGGAAGTCACCCGCAGAATTATGAGATGGGTATTGATCCTGCTGAAGTGCATCAGGGGAAAGCTTCAGGATATTTGAAGGCCGTTACGCCGATGGAGCCTAACGAGTTCGCAACAATGATGCAACAGTTCAGAGCGGACAAGTATGTGGGTAAGCGGATGAAGTTATCGGGATTCGTGAAGACCGAGCATGTGGATGCGTTCTGCGGATTATGGATGCGTGTGGATAATAACGTGCATGATGTACTTCAATTTGATAACATGCATGATCGGCCAATCACGGGTACGCAGCCATGGAATCAGTACAGTATTGTGCTTGATGTGCCGGAGGGCAGCGCGGTCATTTCATTCGGGGTTATTTTGAACGGCAAAGGAAAAGTGTGGGTCGACAGCTTCCGCTTCGAGGAGGTTGATCTGAACACACCACTGACACATATGGAGACAGAGTACGAGATGTCGGACGAGCCGCTGAATCTGTCATTTGAGGAGTAAATGCAATTTAAGTGCAGATCCATTATCAAGCTGAGGCTATATGGGAATTATGATATAATGCTGGTGAGAATGGAGCTGATGCTGAGTGACGGAATTACTCGATCCACGAGTAGATTTTGTGTTCAAACGCATTTTTGGAAGTGAGCAAAACAAAGATGTTTTGTTAGCTTTTCTGAACAGCACGTTTATAGAGACCGGCGAATCTCCTCTTACGGAGATCACTGTGGTTAACACGTATACAGATAAGGATAGTCCAGAGGATAAACAATCCATTCTGGATATTAAAGCAAAGACGTTAGAAGGCAAACTAATTAACATTGAAATGCAGCTGTTTAACCCGTATAACATGGAGAAAAGGACGTTGTTTTATTGGAGTGAGATGTACTTTCATCAGATAAAAAAGGGTGAAAACTATAGTCTACTCAAAAAATGCGTGACTATTAATATACTCAACTACTCCTGTCTGGATAATGAGCGATATCACAATGTTTTTCATTTACGAGAAGATCATACAGGTATTGGTTTGACGGATGATATCGAAATACATGTGATGGAACTAACCAAATTGGATGAGTATTCTGTTCCGATGGAAAAAGGCGGACTCGTGAATTGGTTATTATTCCTGAAGGGGATAGATACATCAAACTGGGAGGTGCTGGCCATGAATGAACCGATGTTGAAAAAGGCGATGGATACGCTGGAATTTCTGAGTCAGGATGCGTCCACCAGAATGGCCTACGATGCTCGGATGAAAGCATTGAGTGACGAAAAATCAATGATTGAAGGCGCACGAGCTGAAGGTGCAGCCAAGGGTAAGTTGGAAGGCAAGAGAGAAATGGCCCGTGAATTACTTACACTTGGTGTAGATCTTTCTGCTATAGTTAAAGCATCAGGACTCTCCGAAGATGAAATTAAGAAGTTATTGCCTAAACAGTAACATGAAACGGGAATCTATAGATTAAGGGCTGATCCAATTACGGGTTGGCTCTTTTTGTCGTCATTGGGGTATAAAGAAAGTAGAGCCAAGTCCAAGCTGAGAGAATGAAAGCTTCTCATACAAATTGCAAACTCATCCATAGCTAAATCGCAAAGACCTTGCTAACATAGACCCATAAACTAACTCATGACATAGATAAAGAGGATGAATCCCATGAATAAAAAAGTGCTCGTGGTAGATGACGAATCAAGTATTGTCAGTGCCATTGCTTACGCGCTGCGGCGCGAAGGATATGAAGTAGATACTGCGAGTGACGGCGAAGAGGCCTTGGTCAAGGTCGCATCGTTTCATCCGCAGGTCATGATTTTGGACGTCATGATGCCAAGGCTTGATGGATATGGCGTATGCCGCAGGCTGGAGGACCGCGAGGATATCGGCATTATTTTGCTGACCGTCAAAAATGATATCGTGGACAAAATCGTTGGCCTGGAAATGGGCGCCGATGATTACATGACCAAACCGTTCGAGATCCGTGAACTGCTTGCAAGGGTGAAAGCGCTCATGCGCCGTGTCGAGAAAAGCAGTCCACCACCTGACGATTCGAAGAATCAGGCCATCGTGAATGGCACACTGCGTATTCATGTTGCTCACCGCACAGTGACCGTGAATGAGGAGAAGCTGGATCTGACACCAAAAGAGTTCGACCTGCTGACCATTCTCATGTCCAATCCCGAGCGTGTGTACACACGAGACGATCTGCTGGATCGAGTGTGGGGCATGGAGTATGCGGGTGGTACACGAACCGTAGACATTCACATCCAGCGTTTGCGTAAAAAAATCGGAGATACGGATCAGCAAAAATTACAGACCGTATACGGGATTGGCTACAAAGCATCTGCACCTGAAACAGGCGGGGCCATATGAGAGTCAGCATCAAGCTGAAGTTCAGTGTTTTTCTGGCAGCATTGCTTATCCTGACGGTGGTTGTGCTTAGTTCACTAGTTCTGCGCGGTATTGAACGCAATCAGCAGTCACAGATTGAAGGTATTTTATCACAGCAGACACGGCTGGTGAATCTGAATGTGCGACAGTCCTACTACACGGAGTCCGTTCATCTGGAACAGGACGTTTTTTTACAACAAAACGGCCGCAGGCTTGCACAGGAACTGGCCAACTCTACCGGATTGCCAATTGCTCTCTATAATATGAAGGGCCAGCAAGTTGGCTCATCGATCAGTTCCGGGGAGAGTGCGATTGTTCAGGATACGCTCAACTATGCACTGCAAAATAAAATTGCCTATCATGAACAAGGGGATACCTTGCTCTATGCGGCACCGTTGGACGGTCCGGATGGGCAGATGGGTGCCGTATGGATGCAATATCCGGTCCAGAGCTACCATGAATTCTATACTCGTATCCTTCAATTGTTCATATGGGCGGGCATTGTCGTTGTTGCGCTGAGCTTCATATTAGGTTATCTGTTCTACAATCGGTTTGCCGTTGCGATTACTCGGCTGAAGAAGTCCGCAGATTCCATTCGCGAAGGGAATTACATTACGGAGTCTCCTTTAAAGCGCAAGGATGAGTTGGGGGAGCTGGGGCAGGGCATTTATTATATGAGTACATCCATTCAGCAAAATATCACAGCCATGCATGCGGAGCAGCAGAAGCTGCAACTGGCGATTGAGAAACTTCAGGCGCTGGAACAGCAACAGAAACAATATATCGGTAACATCAGCCATGAATTCAAGACACCACTGACATCGATCAAAGCTTATGTGGAGCTGCTCGACATGTATAAGGATGATCCGCAACTGCTTGATGATGCCACAAGTAACATTGGCAAAGAAACGGAGCGGCTGTACGAGATGGTAGAGAAAGTCTTACATTTATCTGCCTTGGAGAAGTATGACTTTGAGAACCAGGCCGAAGATGTAGAGGTCAGCGCTCTGCTGAGGGATGCCTGTGGCCGGATGCGTGGGAAAGCGGAGAAGTTTGCGCTGAAAATGGAACTGGATCTTGAACCGGCGGTGATCCGCAGCGATCGGGAGAGTCTTATGCATATTTTCATCAACATGCTGGATAATGCCATTAAATATAACGTTCCGGATGGTGTGATCCGGGTGAAGAATGAACTGTGGAGGCAGGAGCGTCAAGCGGTCATTCGGATCTATAACTCGGGTATGCCGATTCCGGCAGAGGCGCAGGAGAAGATTTTTGAACCCTTTTACACCGTGAACAAAGACAGAGCCAGAAAAACCGGCGGAACCGGACTGGGGCTATCTCTCGTGAAGCAGTTTGTTGAAAAACAGGGCGGTACAATCACCCTGCTGTCGAGTGATCCAGAAGATGGGGAAGGTGTGACGTTCCAGCTCATGTTCCCTTTGGCTGATTCAAGTTTACAAGTTCGAAACAAGTCTGAATAACTTTGGAAGTATGCGATGTATATGCTTGGTCTATAGCAAGAGAAACCAGGGGGGACCATCATGAATTGGAAACAAGCAGCTATGGGCACGTTCGGAGCCATTGCCCTGTTAACGACAGCGGCATGCGGGGGAACAACGGAGCCGGGGGGCAACGCACAAGGCGGGAAAACGGGCACGGATATTACGGTAAAAGATAATACCAACACGTCCGTGTACCAGAGCTTCAAGCTGGAGAAAATTGATAAATTGCCGAATATGCGCGGGATCGCATGGCTAAGTGATGATTGGATTGTATCTGACAAAGAGAACAAGTCCTTGATACCCGTCACGGTTGAAGGTCAGGAAAGATACCCGCATAACTTATATATGTATGATCTGACGAAAGGTACAGACACGCCGCTCAAAGAAAGTGAAGCCAGTCTGGGTGCACCGCTGGTATCACCGGATGGTCAGTACCTGTTCTACCGCGAGCCGGAGGAAAATACGGGCAAAGGCTACTTCCTGAACCTGCATAACGGGGAGACAACCCCTGCTGGCAAGGAGGATGGATTTATTCAAGAGGGCGCGTGGCTGGATAATGAACATGTCGTTTTCCCTAATATGAAGGGTGATCTGATCTCGGCAAGTGTGGATGGTACAACAAAGGTACTGGTGGAAACAGGTAATTTCAATGTACGGAGTATCAAGATGTCAGGCAATATGCTCTATTATATTACGGGCGAAGATGGCCAGTTGAATGCATACGATGCGAAGACGGGTGACGTGAAACAGGTGCTGAAAAGTGTGGAGTGGGTCATCCCTTCTAATGATGGAACAAGGCTTGCGATTGTGAAAAGAACAGCGGATACCAAACGGGCGCTGGTGCTCACCGATCTGGAAGGCAATGAGAAGGCCACTCTCGCCAGAGGTACACAGGTTTTCGGCACAAGCTGGTCGGGTGATGATTCCAAGATTGCATACACCATCAATTCTGAGAATGATAATGAGAAAGGGCTATTTGTCTCCAACACGGAGTCGGCAGAACAGTTCCAGATCTCGGCCGATATGGACAACGCTTCTGACCCACTCGCCTGGAGCCCGAAAGGAAATAAAATCCTGTTATCACAGGCGGTATTGGAGAATGAATCGTATCACTTTGTAACCTCGGTCATTACGATCTCGGAATAGGGTGAATGGTGCAGAAAGATATGTTCCATATCTTTCATGCCTTTCTATACATTTATATTGACTAAGCTGTTCCGCTTCCGATAAACTAGAATGCAGGAATAAAAGTCGAATGTCAGGCAGCAGTTCGAGACGATGTTTCGGGCGGCTGTTTATTTTCTTTTTTAGAAGTAAGGTTGCAACGTAGTCGTCTTGTCGGATGATCCGGCCAATAACAACATGGAATAGGAACAGGTGATATACATGTGTAACAGCGCGTACCGCGTGCTTTTATATTATAAGTTCGTGAAGATTGAAGACCCCGAGACGTTTACACAAGAGCATCTGCAATACTGTAAGGACCTGGGTGTGAAAGGCCGTATTCTGATCGCATCCGAAGGCATTAACGGTACGGTATCCGGAACGCCAGAACAGACGGAACAGTACATGAAAGATATGCTGGCTAATCCGCTGTTCAGCGACATGGTGTTCAAGATTGATGATGTCGAGGAGCATGCGTTCAAAAAAATCTTTGTTCGTCACAAAGCAGAGCTGGTAACCTTCCGTGTGGAAGATGAACTTGACCCAAATGTGACTAGCGGCAAACGCCTTTCGCCGAAAGAGTTCCATGAACATCTACAACGTGATGACGTTATCGTTATCGATGGTCGCAATGATTATGAATACGAAATTGGTCATTTCCGCGGGGCCATCCGTCCAGATGTGGAGTCGTTCCGTGAGTTTCCGGAGTGGATCCGCGAGAACCTGGGTGACATGAAGGACAAAACGATTATTACCTACTGCACTGGCGGCATTCGCTGCGAGAAGCTGACCGGGTTCATGATCAATGAAGGATTCCAGGATGTGGCTCAATTGGACGGCGGTATTGTCACGTACGGTAAAGATCCGGAAGTACAAGGCCATCTGTTCGATGGTAAGTGTTACGTGTTTGACGAGCGGATCTCTGTACCGATTAACCGGACAGAAGAGGATATTGTCATTGCCAGCTGTTATCACTGTGGAACGACACATGACCGATATATTAATTGTCCAACCTGCAACCTACAGCATGTAAGCTGTGAGGATTGCGAAGAGACGCATAACCGCTTTTGCTCGGATGCCTGCCGGGAGGCAGCACCGGTACACGCATAAGCAGGAGAGCAGGTGCTGATCGTGAAGCGCGAAGAGGAACGAACGACGCGTGAACGGATTTTGTTCATGCTGAAGCAGCAAGGTACATTGACCGCGAGGGAAATGACAGCTGATCTGGGTCTGACCGGCATGGCCATTCGCCGTCATCTGACGGCACTGGAGCAGGACGGCTGGATTGAGGTTCGGGAGGCCCGGGCAACGGCCGGACGTCCGTCCTCGGTGTACCAATTGACGGTACGCGGGGACAGCTTTTTTCCAAAATCATATTCCTCCCTTACGCTGGAACTGCTTGAAGAATTGTCTGACTCAGCCGGGAGCGGTGTGGTAGATGCATTGTTCGAGAGTCGCCGGGACAAGTTGCTTCGCAGCGGATTGCCACAGATGGAGGGCCAGGATCTGGCTGGACGGGTGGAGGAACTCGCTCGAATCCAGAATGCCAACGGATATATGGCGGATGCGTCTAGAGATGCAGATGGAACCTACGTCATTACGGAAATGAACTGCCCGATTGTGCAAGTCGCGAGTGTCTACAAGCAGGCTTGCCGCTGTGAACTGGAACTGTTTCGCTCGCTACTTCAAGCTGAGGTGGAGCGTACTGAATGTTACGCCGATGGCGGCAAAAGGTGCAAGTATGAGATTCGCGAAGCGTCGGGGAATTAACTGGGTGAGAGTTTGAAAAAAAAGATAATAAAAGATATTCAAAGTGTAAAGAAGAAGAGATGGTATCGAGTTTCGTCGAGGCCATCTCTTTTTTTATATCCTGCGTTACGTGAAACTGTATGAAAGAAATTTCTCTAACGAACCCTGTAGACGCTATTTTCCTCTCCAAAGATCTTTTCAAAATTTAACGAATCGTAAAGGCGCTATTTTGCTTAATTTGGCCGATTCTCGGTATCGAATTCTAATATTAGAATGAATAACGAGTGTGAGGTTCGTTAGGATTTGCATATCGTGATTATTCCCCCAATAAGATGTCTCGGGTTCGTTAGCATTGGAATAAGGGCAATTTTATTGTTTGGCGCTAACACGTTGGCTTGGTACAGCTGGTCAACGTGAAGCGCTAAGCACATTACAGCTTCTTGACGAGCCATTCGCATAACTTGCGGGTTGCTTTTTTTTTCTTTATGTAATGTTTTCTATCACAACCATACGATGAAACTAAATTGGAAGCGGTTCAACCATTGACGGATATCGGGACGCCCCTTAATATTAGGGGAACAATACAACACCAACACGGGTCATGGACTTCAGTCGCATGAGAAAAGTCTATATTTGTCTGCTTTTGTCGATCAAAGCAACAATGCGTTGAAGCGTTTGTTTTGTCCCGCCCTATCGTGTCAATGGAATCTCGATAAGGGTAACCACATTTTATAAGATGGAGAGGGGTTCTCACACATGAAAAAGAAATTTTGGATGTCACTGATGATGGTTGCTTCAATGATCGTTGCAGCAGGTTGCGGAAATAACAGCGGTACAGGCTCGGAATCCGAAGGATCAGGGACTACAACAGGTGGAGGCAGCGAGGAAAAATCATACCAGATTGCCATCTCGCAGATTGTTGAACATCCATCTCTGGATGCTACACGTGAAGGATTCATCGCAGCCCTGAAGGAAGCGGGCATTGAAGAGAACAAGAACCTCAAAATTGATTACAATAATGCGCAAGGTGATTCGACGAACAACCTGTCCATTGCACAGAAAATCTCGGGTGATTCCAAAAATGATCTCGTACTCGGCATCGCAACACCATCTGCGCTGGCGCTGGCTCAACAAGTGAAGGACAAGCCATTGTTGTTTGCAGCAGTGACAGACCCACTGGGTGCCAAACTGGTGACCGATATGGATAAGCCGGGCGGCAATGTTACAGGTGCATCCGATACGAATCCGGAGGCTATTGTACAATTGGCTGACTTTATCGCCAAAAATCTGCCGGATGTGAAAACGGTGGGCTTGGTCATTAACGAAGGTGAACCAAATGCGGTGGTTATGGCAGATAACGCTGAAAAAGCGCTGGCAACACATAATATCAAGCTGGTGAAAGCACCAGTTACGAATACATCAGAAGTAAAACAGGCTACGGATTCTCTGGTTGGCAAAGTAGACGCTTTCTACATCACGCTTGATAACTCTGTCGTGAGTGCGGTTGATACGATCATCCAAACGGCCAACAGTAATAAAATTCCGTTCTTCTCCAGTGATCGGGATACCGTTGAAAAAGGAGCTTTCGCAACCGTTGGCTTCAAATATTATGACCATGGATATCAGGTGGGTGAGATGGCCGCGGACATTCTGAAAAATGGTACAAAACCTGGTGATATGAAAGTCACCGTTCCGGACAAACTGGATCTGATCCTGAACCTGAAAGCGGCTGAAGCCCAAGGTATCACGGTTACGGATGAGATGAAAGCGGAAGTAAAAGACCAGGAAAACAACATTATTCAATAGAATCAATTCATAAATTTAATGAGTTATGAGATTGATTCAATAATCTGACCGGAGTGTAATCCGGCAGTATGGATGCGAGGCGAACATGCAACGGGTTCGCCTCATTCTTTTCGATAGACAGGGAGGAAGTAGTGTGAGTATAAGCTGGAATTCAATTGAAGGGGCGATCGAGCTGGGGCTTCTATACGCACTGATGGCACTTGGTGTTTATATTACGTTCCGCATACTCGATTTTCCTGACCTTACCGTAGACGGAAGTTTTACAACAGGAGGCGCAATCGCGGCGGTTATGATCTCCAATGACTTCTCTCCTTGGCTTGCCTGTTTGGCGGCAATGGCTGGCGGCATGGTGGCTGGGGCTTGTACAGGTCTGCTTCATACCAAAGGCAAAATCAACGGATTATTATCCGGGATTTTGATGATGATCGCGCTCTACTCCATTAATATGCGTATTCTTGGCGCACCGAATAAATCCATTATGGGTATGGATAATCCATTCTCAGGTGAGCATGTCATGGTGTTAATTATCATCGTCGTGCTGGTGTTTAAAATTATGCTCGATCTGTTCATGAAAACAGATGTTGGACTGGCACTCCGCGCGACAGGTGATAACAAACGTATGATTCGCAGCTTTGGTGCAAATACGGATGTGACTACGATTGTAGGGGTCAGCTTATCCAATGGATTGGTTGCCCTGTCCGGTGCATTTATTGCACAGCAATCAGGTTTTGCAGACATCACGATGGGCATCGGTATGATCGTTATCGGACTGGCTTCCGTGATTATCGGTGAGGCCATTCTTGGAGCAAGAACGGTATTCTGGGCTACACTTGCGGCGATCGTTGGTTCAATCATTTATCGGATTGTGGTCGCGCTTGCCCTTCAAGTCGAATGGTTTGATACATCTGATCTGAAGTTGATCACAGCGGTGATCGTTATTATTGCTCTTGTATTCCCAACGATGCAGCGCTCCATGAAGCAGCGTAGTCTGGCTCGCAAACGAACGGAAGAGTTGATGCGATCCGGGGGTCATCAGGCGAAGGGAGGTATGTGATCATGCTGGAGATTACGCAAGTAACCAAGCTGTTCAACCCAGGTACAACGGATGAGAAGACCGCGCTGGTCGGTGTGAATCTGACGATGAATCCGGGAGACTTTGTGACGGTGATTGGTAGTAACGGGGCCGGTAAATCTACGCTGATGAACATCATTTCGGGTGTGATGAAGCCGGATATGGGCGATGTACTGATCAATGACCGCTCCATCAAAAACCTGCCGGAGCATAAACGCAGCAGCTGGATTGGCCGGGTGTTTCAGGACCCGATGGCAGGAACAGCACCACATATGTCCATTGAAGAGAACATGGCGATGGCATACAAACGTGGCAAAGGACGCGGACTAGGCTTCGGAGTTACCCGTGCCAGACGGGAGATTTTTAACACGCAACTGGAGAAGTTGGGAATTGGACTGGAGAAGCGGCCGAATGCAAAAGTGGGTCTCTTGTCTGGTGGGGAGCGGCAGGCACTTAGCCTGTTAATGGCTACGTTTACCCAGCCGCAAATTTTGCTATTGGATGAGCATACGGCAGCCCTTGACCCATCACGTGCCGAACTGATCACGGAACTAACGGAGACACTTGTGCGTGAGATGAGACTGACTACATTGATGGTGACGCACAATATGGAGCAGGCCATTCGTCTGGGTAACCGTCTGATCATGATGGACAAAGGCCGAATTATTCTGGATGTCAGCGAAGAGCGCAAGCGTACGTTGACTGTCCCTGAGTTGCTTGGTGAATTCGAACGAATTAGCGGCAAAAAAATGGCAGATGATCGTGTCGTGCTGGGTTAAGACAAGGGAACACTTGTTGTAAGAACAGATATACGTACCGTAATCCACAATCTAAGCCATCTATAAGTTAGACCATAAAAACCTTTTGCGTTCTCGCAAAGGGTTTTTATGGTATGTTGAACACGTTGAAAAAATGGAATGAATCTATACGATTTCGGATCAGCGAATTATTCATAGTAGGAGGAACCAGGCATGTCTTTGCAATTGGATGAAGGGACATATACGGTAACACGGCGAACGGAATCCATTCGTCTACTCGCCAAGGAATTTGCACTGCTGCATTTTCTGTATGAAAACAAGGAAAAAGCCTTCACCCGTAGTCAACTGCTGGATCGGGTATGGCCTTTGGAATATCCGGTTGAACGCACCGTGGACGATCATATCTATCGCCTGCGTAAGAAGCTGAAACGCTGGGACGAGATCCGTCTGGATACAGTACGGGGCTACGGATATCGACTTGCTGTGCATGAGAATAAGTCCGCTCTACCCGCTAGCCCCTCTGCTCAGGACCCAGAAATGCAGGAGGTCATTCACGGATTACTTCGTAAATATCACGTGTTTGGGCAGGGAAACGCCATACAGACCCTGGTTCAACAACAGGAAGCACTTGGCATTCAGATTGCCCCTTATTATCAGTTGTATATCCGTTTTATACAGGGAGATCTGGAATGGCTGATTACAACAAAGGAAATTCCCTTTGAGGAGCGACTATATTGGCTACTGATTTTCGTGCACCCCCTGATCGAGCCAGCGGATAGTATTCAGTTGTATGAACAGGCGCTGAATTCAGCTGCATTGTCTGCCGATCAGCTTCGCGAACTCCGCATTCTCAACATCGTTGAAGTCTATGTAGAGGTGGGCCAATATCAACGTGCCAAAGAGCAGCTGGAAGAAACGTATCGTGTAATAGAGACTGACGAACTCAAGAATTTCAGACTGCCTGTAGCACTTGCAGCGTTGTACGTGGAACTGTGGGGTGGCAGCGGTGAAGCTGTTGAGGCTCAGATGGCAGTCCTGCAATCAGGATTGAAGGATGCCCCGTATCTGCGAGAGATCGGGCGTTTTCAGATGATGGAAGGATTATGGTTACTTCGGCAGGGACGGATTCGTGAGGCAGAGTTAAGAATGGATGACGGTCTGGATGTATTGAAAATGTCGCTGAACGCACCGCTATATCTGAATGCTGCACATCAGATTCTCCTATTCCTGGGTCATCATCGAATCGAAGGCAGAATTCGCAGTAAGTATCGTCAAGTGTATGCGGAGATCGGCAAAAGTTACGGTGTACCCGCATATGGACAACAAATTGTAGATGAAATACGTAACTTTTTATCCCCTATCCTCCCATCCTCTGATCTTCCTCTGATATAACGCCCTTATGATTACAGCCAAGGAACATACAGACCGCTAACGGCTGTAATCAAGGGAGGAAGTACATGTATGACCGTCATTTCAAATGAACCCACATCCAATGAATCCACCGAATCACCCGCCTCATCTGCGCAATCTTCCAAAAGCTTATGGACTAATCTCCAGTTTGTCCGCATGTTTATCGCATACTCACTGGCTACGTTTGGAGATTGGTTCGATGCACTTGCGATCCAGGTGATGGTGGCCTACCGCTGGGGTGCTGACCCACTGATCATTGCACTTATTCCTGTATGTATGGCTGTCCCAGGCATACTGCTGGGCTCCTTTGCAGGTGCTCTGGCTGATCGACTGCACAAAGTGAAAATCATGATTTTGTGTGACGTGATCACCGTGGGATTAACCATTGCTATTTTATTCGCGCCAAGCCCGGCATGGTTGCTTCCACTTCTTGCCCTGCGGGCCACGATGGGAGTTTTTCACGTTCCAGCTCAGCAGGCGTTAACCCGCCAGGTGGTGGCAGAGGAGCATCTGTTTCAGGCATCATCCCTAAACGGTTTTGTGAGCCAGTGTTCGAAAGTGGCGGGACCACTTCTGGGTGCAGTCATTTTGGCCTTCTTTTCACCACAAATCTGTATTGTCATTAATGCCTGTACCCGCCTTTTGTCGGGTGCGGTATTATGGCCCTTGCGGCGTTTGGTGGAGAAGTCGGAGTTCGTTGAATCAGACGGAAGTGCTGCAAGTAAAAAGGATGGATCGGAATCTTTGTTCTCCCAGTGGAAGCAAGGCTGGCGTTTTATACAGAGCAGTCGCACCGTGATGAGTACGATTTTGTTCTGCTGTTTTGGACTCATGGCCATTCTGATGATTGATTATCAGTTTACGACCCTGTTTCGGGAGATCAAGCCAGGTAATGAATCACTGCTCGGATGGTTGGGGTCTTCGGCAGGAGCCGGGGCAGTCGTCACCATTTTGTTGTTAAATCGCTTGCCGAGAATTGGGTATGGGTGGGGACTGGGTGGAGGATATCTGTTCGTGGGTGCCGGAATCGCTGCGCTGGGGTGGATCGGCCCACAAACACCTGAAATTTGGGTCATTATCTGGGGCCTCTGTATTGGGCTGGGTAATGGGCTATTTATGGTAACTCTGAATTATTTGTTGCAAAAAGAGACCCCTCCTGCCTATGTAGGGCGCGTCTTTGGCATTCAAAATTCACTATCTAGTGTTGTACTGGTTGTAGCGCCACTTGCAGGTGGAGCGCTCATTCGAGTTGCAGGGCCGAGCCCCACCTTTCAATATATCGGTCTCGCTACGCTGGTAATTGGTCTTGCCGGCATACTGCTACAACGTATCTTATGGGAGAGGAAACAGCCTCTCATAACGGAAGCCAAAGAGAACATTCCGCAGGAATCGGCCTGACAGCCTCGTCTGGACAACATTTTTTATCATCATTACATCTACAATATAAAGAACAGCCGCTTTCGGTACTCATCCGAAGGCGGCTGTTTGCACGTTGCCTTTGTTATACATCGTTGAACAAATCACACTTCCCACCAAGCGAAATAAGCAGTGGAGGCCAGCAGTCCGCCAACCGAAAGTGATCCGCTGAAAGAGAGGTTAATGGCCTGACCTGGAGGAACCACATAACGGCCAAATTCATTGGATAGAAACGGCCCTGCTTGAAGGGGCATAGCCATCAATGGCGTCGCTCCTGCAGGTGTAGCAGCAGAGAACCGTACCGTGGCTACGCTGGTATTGCTGCTGGAAAGATTGCTGTTTACCGATGTGAGTGTGGTGGGCGATGTCAGTGTTCCATTAGCGCTCAGACTCATGGAACCACTGAAGGAAGATAACAGATTGAGTGATACCGTGATTCCGCCGGAGAGTCGTGATACGTATAGGGTTTTCCCACTCCCCGCTGGATTGGCCAATTGTACGGTGGCGATCACCGTTCCTCCCAGCAACCCCAGTGTTGTGGAGTTGGTGGAACCTGCGTTGTACAGATTGCCTGTACTGCCAGCATTATTCTCTGGAGGTGCAACAATGCCGGGAGAAATATACGTGTTGGTGTTGGACGTATAGACGGGCTGGCTTAACGGGTTGAATACATTATTGTTCGGCACAGTGTGCACCTCCTTTTATCAGGGTCAAACTCAGAATTCCCACCAGAACAGATTAATGGCTGCGGTCTGATTCCCCGTGCCTACGCTAATGGATAATGTTTGTCCCGGTGGAACAATAATGGAGCCATTCAGACCCAGTGAATACATTCCTGCAGTGAGCGGAATACTTGCAATGCTCGTGAAGGTTCCCCCCAGGGTACCTGTATTTTGTCTTGTGGTAACTACACTGGCGTTGGTATTTCCAAGTAACGTATTGACGGGCACGGGTGTGCTACCAGCAGTCACGGTTCCTCCTGAATAGATAACAAGAGTAGCTGCCGCTGTTGTGCCTCCTGTGAGGCTGGATATACGTATTGTTCGGCCGCTACCGGCCGCATTCAGGATCTGTAGAAGAAGACTCTGGTTGGAAGGAATTAAGGTATTGTTGGTCGTCAGGGCAAAAAAACTGCCTGCAGTAGCTGCACCGCTGTCTGGTGACGCTTCAATGCCCGGGGCTGAGAAGGTATTGGTCAGTTGAGTAAACAGGGGACGATTGGATTGGTTGAATACATTATAGTTGGTCATCTCATCCACCTCCCATAGACCAGTTCATTTGAGCAACATTCCGGTTGATTCGCATTTCATTGTACTTGCAGTGTATGTGAAAAGAAGCAAAATGGATTGGGGACTGAGCCGTATATCTGGAAATAACGGCGGTTGCCGTGCCCGTATATCCAATCCGGGCATACGATGCGTAAGCACATTTTTTAAGGGGAAATCGAGATGAGTCGAACAGCAAAGCAAAGCAAGAAGAGAACGAAGCAACCAACTAAATATGTCAGTCGCCGTCGCTCCCGTCATTCCTGCCGCGCTAAATTGCTGAAACCCCCTTGTTCCCGGATTACTCGTCCCCGGTTCAAGCAGGGTGCTTCCTCACGTACGAAACTCCCTGGTGCTATTCATTGTTTTACAGAGCATACGTATGTTGGAGCCGAAACCAGTAGCAGCATGGATTCACTCCCGGCACAAGACACCTCATCACTCAGCATGTATACCTATGGCGTTGTGAATCGGGGAAAACATCCGGCTCTTGTACAGATCCAGATCAGCCCAAATGCCGTGGATTATGCTGTGGACAGCCAGGAGGTGGTCGCGGGAGGCCAGACCAAAGCGCTGGTACCATTGCGATTTTTGCACTATACCCGGCTTGCAATTCGATCCGTTGAACCGGATCAGCCGACCCGGCTCGATGTTTACTTTCAGGCGCAGCGTATGCCATAAGGGAGTAAGATCTCACAGATTTGACCAGGGAGGAGGACGAGGCACATGCCTAACTTTACAACGTTTAATACGAATCCGGATAATCTGAGAACGTTGATTTTTGGCCAGGATAGTACAGGCACAGCCCAGCCTGTCAGAACGGATACAAGCGGGAACGTGGTTGGCATTATTTTGGACGGAACCATCAGTAACATCTCAGGTCTGACCACGGTTACAATTAACGCCGGAACCATTACCAACATTCTGAACGGAACGATCACGAGTGTACTTGGAGCGACGATCACGGCAGGTACGATCAACAGTGTGCTTGGAGCCACAGTAACAGCAGGTACATTGACGAATTTGCTGAATGGTACAATCACGAGTGTATTGGGAGCAACGATCACGGCGGGAACGATTACAAGTGTACTCGGGGCAACCGTAACAGCAGGAACGCTGACAAACTTGTTGAACGGTACAATCACGAGTGTGCTCGGAGCCACGGTGACCGCAGGAACATTGACAAACTTGCTGAATGGTACGATTACAAGTGTATTGGGAGCAACGATTACCGCCGGAACGATCACGAGTGTGCTCGGAGCCACGGTGACCGCAGGAACATTGACAAACTTGCTGAATGGTACGATTACAAGTGTATTGGGAGCGACGATTACCGCCGGAACGATCACAAGTGTGCTTGGAGCCACGATTACAGCAGGTACCATCACAGGTATACTCGGAGCGACAATTACAGCAGGAACACTGACGAACCTGTTGAACGGAACCATTACCAGTGTGCTCGGGGCCACGGTGACCGCAGGAACGTTGACGAACTTGCTGAATGGTACGATCACGAGTGTATTGGGAGCAACGATTACCGCCGGAACACTGACAAACTTATTGAACGGAACCATTACAAGCGTACTTGGCGCAACGGTAACAGCGGGTACGTTGACAAACCTGCTAAATGGTACAATCACCAGCGTGCTTGGTGCTACAATTACCGCGGGAACACTTAGCAGTGTGACGTCGATTTCACAGAAGAGTTTTCAGGAGTCCCAACTCATAAGCACCCCGACCGCCAACACCTTCACAGCGCTCCCGGCGGTTACGACCAGTGTATTTGGCACGTATTCTTTCTTTGTATATAACCGGGGGCCGGGTGTAAACCGGGTAGATGCTCTTGTTGAGATCAGCGCCAACGGAACGAACTGGTACACGGATGTGACGACGGTAACGGGCATTTTGTCCGGGTCAGTCGATGTATTGGTACCGCAGCGTTTTCTCAAATACACGCGTCTTTCCTACCGCTCCAGCCTAATCGGTGCACCAAGCACGATTGATGTGTTCTTCAATGGACAAGGCACATAACCCATTTATTTGTCATATAGGTACATGGAGTTCCTTTGGTGGACTTCATGTACTTTTTTGTATTGGAGGTGGTTGTATTTGAAGAACCGTTTACTTGGAATTCATATGATTGTGCAAAATGAAGAACATCACCTGCCCCGCTGTCTCGACAGCTTGAAGCATATCAGCATGGAATGTTTTATCACCGATACTGGCTCATCTGACCGTACACCCGAGATCGCTAGATTATACGGAGCAACGGTGTTGCACGCCTGTTGGGAAGATGACTTTGCCCATGCACGAAATATCAGTCTGCCTCTGGCGAGCACGGAATGGGTCCTGTGTTTGGATGCGGATGAGTACGTTACGCAGGGATTGGAAGAACTGCTGAATTATTTACCTAAAGTCCATAAAAGCATTTCAAGATTACGTATTACCATAGAGAATCGATATGGTGAAGGGATAGAAGAGAACGTTATCTCTCAGCCAGTGAGATTATTCCGTGCTCATCAGGGATATCGGTACAAGGGGCGTATTCATGAGCAATTGGTTCGTAGTAGCCCAAGCAGGCTTGGCCAGGATGAGGCTATTGATATGAATAAGAGCGAGACCTATACAGATGAACAAAACCAATTGATCGAGACTGAACCGCTTGCTCCATTATGTCTAATTCATGATGGATATCTGGCTTCAACGATTGCGCAAGAGCATAAGCCAAGACGTAATTTGAAACTGATTGAGCGTGAGTTACAGGATGAGCCTGCACAGCCTTTTCACCTGTACAATCTGGGAGTAACGTATTGCCAGCTTGGTGAGGTTGAAAAGGCAATTAAAGCGTTCAGTGAATCATTACACCTGACAGAGTTGCTCGCACCATATCGACCTACACTGGTTAGAGATTATGCAAAGACCCTTGTGGGATCGGAACGTTACGACGAGGCGCATGCAATTCTGGCTGTGGAAAGACAACGTTATCCATCTTATGCTGATCTGCACCTGTTGTATGGGGAGACGTTGGAGCTGCAAGGTTTGGAGGAGCGTGCATATCAATCGTATGCTCGAGCAACGGACTGTCGGGAGGGAATAGACCGTGTTGGACACAGTGATGGCGGTAGCACGTTAGACGCGTCATATGTAACGGAAGCGGGTTCTAACAGTTACAGAGCCTATACTGCGATGGCAAGACTTGCACAGAAACGGGGATTCTATAAAGAGTCTGCACATCTGTACGGGCTGGCTCTGGACAGCATGTTCACATATGCTCCAGCATGGGCGGGGTTGGCAGACGTGCTGCAACAATCCGGTGAAACGGATGAGAACATAGCAGAAACATTACTTACCAGAAGCAGAGGAATCGGAGAGTCAGATCACGGTGATTTGATTCGTGGTGAAATGCCCCATTCATATGCAGTGACAAATGAGGATCATCTGGTGCAAATGATTCATGTTCTAACAGGCTGTGGAGCATATGAACAGGCATTGAAAATGCTGGATGCAGATTCGTGTACTGCTCGTATCCATGTAGCGGATCAAATACATTGGATGTTGTGTGCGAATAGGGTTTCCGAAGCACTGCAACTGGCAGAAGAACACTGGAACGTGGGGTGTGTGCATGAAGTCAATCTGCTGGCTGAGCACAGAATGGATTGGGCACTGGCTTGTTGGGCCAACGGATTAAGATTATCCGAGGCGTTCCTCGCAACTACGCTTCCACAAGAAAAGAACGTTTGGAAGGTCATGGATCGACTGCTGGATCAGCTATCGAAAGAGCCGCGAAGCATGGAACCTGCGTCACAAGAACAGAAGCTTATTCAATGGGGTCCGCAGGCAGAAATGGTAGCAGAGAAGGTTGTGCAGCAAGCCGTAAAGACAGGACAGCTCACACTTGCTGAGCAACTGCATGAGTTGCGGGCCATGATGATGTGTGATCATTGGGGAACGACTTTAACTCGAAGGCGAAAGTTTGCAAGTCTGCTGTATCGTCACGGGTATACCATGGTAGCCGCGAACATCCTGATTCAGTGCATGACCGAGAGTGAACTGGATGCCGAAGGGTTATTCTGGTTGGGTGAAACGCTGTATGCAAAAGGCCACAACGATCAAGCGCTGTCTCTGTTCGAGCAGGCTCTGGAGCGGGAGCCTGATATGTGGCAGGCCCGAGTTGGATCAGCTGTATGTTACATGCGATTGGCAATGGAGGCGATTCGGCAGGAATTGGTTCGATCTCCTTCTTCAGGTGTACTCGCTGCACAACATAATGCACTGGAACAAAGGCTGCGAACGACCGAGGGTATGCCGTGGCGTACGCTTTTCCATGCAAAGGAAAGGAGGAATCAGCTTGCGAGCGGAACGAATTTCCCTATGCATGATCGTGAAGGATGAGGAAGAGTTGCTGCCTCATTGTCTTGCCAGTGTCCAGGGGGCGGTGGACGAAATTATTGTGGTGGACACCGGTTCATCGGACCGAAGCGCAGAGATTGCGCAGCAATATGGCGCGTTGGTTGTGGGGTTTGAGTGGTGCGAAGATTTTGCCGCAGCACGGAATGCTGGCCTGGAGCGCGCTTCCGGCGACTGGATTCTCTTTCTTGATGCGGACGAGGCGCTCGATAGGGCTGCGCGGGAGCAGATCAGGAGCTGGACGTCGGTCAGCGGATGTGACGGATTGTTTTTAAACATTCATAACTATACAGGTACGGGTCAGCAGGGGGTCACCGTGAATCCGGTTTTGCGTCTCTTCCGTAATGCCCCGGAGCATCGGTTCGAAGGTCGGATTCATGAGCAGATTGCCGCGGCGATTTGCCGTAGGAACCCAGAGGCTGCTTTTCATGTGACGGACATGGTCATCCATCATTATGGGTATCAGACGGCGATTGTAGAGCGCAAAGATAAGGTGAACCGCAATGTCCGCCTGCTGCAACAGGCAGTGGAGGAAGAACCGGATCAGCCGTTCCATCACTATAATCTGGGTGTTGAGTATCTGCGTGTGGGGGAAGCAGAGCGGGCGTTGGAGACGTTTGGTGTGGCTCGGATGGGGATTGATCCTGCGGTGAGCAGTTACGCGCATTTGCTGTTCAAATATGAAATTCGTTGTCTCCAGCATCTGAATCGCTGGCAGGAGGCATTAGATCGCATCGATGCTGCGCTTGAACTCTTTCCAGAGTACACGGATCTGATGCACCATCGCGGGGTATGTGCAGACGCATTGGGTGATGCAGATCGGGCAGAATATTCGCTGCGTGAAGCTGTTCGCATGGGGCCACCTCCACCCATATATCATACGGAAGAAGGCATCGGCACCTATCAGACGTGGTATACGTTAGGGCGATTACTGGAAGGAAGGGCCGATCTGGAGGGTGCGGTAGATGCTTACGTGGAAGCGGTACGTGCCAAATCGAGTCTGTTACCGCCGCTCTATCGGATATTCCGAATTATGCGAGTCTCCGGGCAGGAACATCAGATTCCAGAGCTGGTGAGGGAGCGTTTTGCACTCAGTTCGGAAGAGGCTACACACAAAGTATTGGGCATTCTGGAGCAATCCCGTTGTTATGATGCGGCTTTGCAATTGTTACCGGGTATATCCTCACAACCTTCCGCAGAGATGAGGGAGCGTTTATCTGTGGCGGAGGCGATGCTCCAAATCCAACAGGGGAGATGGAACAAGGCACGTCTGAAATTGGAACCTGTGCAACGGAAAAAAGGGATGCTCGCGATCTCGTCTGCACGATGGCTCGAACGTTTGGAGTGGATAGAAGGCAAGGAAGTCAACGGAGATGATCCATTAACCTTGTGGTTGAAGCTTAGTTCGCAGGTGGGTGAAGGAACGAATGAAGAACCTGATGTGAAGACAGGACGAATTGCTGGTCTGAGAGCGACAAAGAAGAAGGACACGGACTCAGGTATGGACGGAACGGTTGCAGGAGCAGAGTATGATGGCTGGCAGGCGCTTGGACTGATGATGGAAGGATGTGTACAGTCAGGGAGATGGAAAGAGCTGCATAGCCTGATTCAGATGTGTCGACAGCAATTGGCTGGAGAAGGGTTATCGGTGGAACAGAGCGTTCGAGTGGGAGAGAAGGAGGAAGAGATGGAAGGGAAAAAGGAAAACGGGAAGGTGAGTGACATTGATTCGTTCCCTGGGGCTTCGGATACCCTGACGGGAACAAGCTGGCTGGTGAAAGGATTGGTCAGTGCTGCGGACCATCATCTGGAGGTGTTCGCTCAGCATGCAGATGGACAGCGGCACCGTTGTTGGCCTGTCGTTCAGCATATTCGGCTGGAGATGCCGGGAGCGGACGGGTTTGAGAGCTGAGAGGGATCAGGCAGCGGGAGTTCAACTTAATTCAGCGGGCTAATTGGTACGGCTGAACTCCTTTGGTGAGGGGTGGTGTTGAATATGGGCATAGGGATTAGCTTGTGTATGATCGTGAAGGATGAAGCGGTGTCACTCCAGCGGTGCTTGAATGCAGTCAAGGATGTTGTGGATGAGATCATCGTTGTGGACACAGGTTCGATAGATGATACAACTGAAATTGCGCGTCTCCATGGTGCCGTTGTAATTCGTACGGAATGGAACGGAGATTTCAGTGAAGCCCGTAATCTGTCACTGGCCGCTGCTACGAAACCGTGGATTCTGGTGCTTGATGCGGATGAGGTATGGATACAGACCCCTCAGATGAAGACAGAACTCATGCGGTTGTTAGCGGCAAGTAGGGATGACGTGTGGGGATACTGGATACAGGTCACAAGTCTGCTGGGTATGTCCGGTGAAGAGCATGTGACGGATGCGGTGTGTCGTTTGTTCCGAAATGATCCCCGAATTGCCTTTCAGGGCAGAATTCATGAAGAGATTGCTTCTTCCATCATGGCACTGGCTCCGCAAGGTGTGCTTCATTCTGGACTTGAAGTCATTCATTACGGATATCTGGAGCAGGTGATTACCGACAAAAATAAAGGCGCACGGAATATGCAGTTGATTCGTTTCGCGTTGAATCAGGAGGGCGATCAACCGGAGTTGTTATATGCTCTGGCCGCAGAATGGTTTCAGCAAGCGAAGTATGATGAAGCACTCCGTTTGTTACAGCCATTATTGGCACAGCTTAAGCCGGAGTGTGGATATCACTCGGATCTGGTGCTGAAAACGGCTTACGCCTGGCGAGAGATTGGCAGTCCAGAACGGGCGCTTGCTGTGGTGGAAGCATGGGCGCCCGTGTATGAGGATTTCCCGGATTTGTTGGAGCTTGGTGCTGTACTAGAACTGGATCAAGGGAGAGAGGATGTGGCCTTGAACTGGTTAAAACAGGCTAAATCAGCTGCTTCTACAGCCAGCAGGTATACATCAGTCTCTGGTGCTGGGACCTATCGTAGCCTGACACTGGAAGGCATGGCATATGAGCGGGCTAGCCGCTGGGCAGAGGCAGAAGCCGCATACACGGCGGCGCTGAGCATGCAACCCGGCAGCATGGCTGCATGGCAGCGGCTGTTGTTACTGGCCGCAGCCACAGGGTGGCCGCATGCCATCGCCAGCGTCGCAGCCCGGGTAAGCTTGCCGTCTGCGGCATGGCAAGCGTTGATCCCGGCCGCGCTTGCCGCGCATCGGCCGGAGTGGCTGCTGCGCCATACGGCGGCGCTTGCTGGCCCGCTGCGGGCACAGCCGCTGGCCGCCGGGCTTGCGCTGGCCCAGCTGGGCGAGGACGCCTCGGCTCGGGCGGCTTTGCAGCCCTGGGCGGCGCATGCGCAGCACGGGCCAGAGGTGACCCTGGCGCTGTGGGCGCTGGGCCACAAGCAGCCCGGCGGGCGCAACGCCCGAGCGGCGGCTCGCCAGCAGGCAGCGATGCCCGCCGCGGCCCACGCCGCCGAGGCGCTGCTGCTGCGCGGGGCCTTGGCCGGCAGCAGCGGCCTGGCGTGCAGCCCGCCCCGCGGCGCAGCGCCAGGCGGCCCGTCCCGCGGCGCAACGCCAGCAGGCCCAGCCGCGCCCGCGCCTAGCGGCATGCTCGCGGCTGCGCAAGCGCTCACCGGCGTAGGCGCCTGGGCCGCATGGCTGCGCCTGCTGCAAGCCCTGCCGCCTTGCGGCGCGCTGGCGTTGCTTGCAGCGCTTCCGCCTGCGGCACGCTGCGGGTTGCTGCGCGCACCCGCGAGCGTCCGCGAAGGGCTGCTTGCGCTATGCGGCACGCCTGACGGCGCGCAGCAGCCCCACGCGGACGAAGTGCCCGCCTCGGAGCGCACCGCTCACGCGCTCCTCGCGGGCACGCTCGCGCTGCTCGCCGGGCGGCAGAACCTGGCGCGTGAATGGGCCGATTCGGCCCAACTCACTGCGCGGAAACCTGCCGCCACAGGTCGCCCGGCGACGACAATCCCGCCGGGCCTGCACACCCTGCTGTGCCTGACAGCACCCGGCGCAGCCTATGCCAAAGAGTACACCAACCAGTGCAACATGTTACTGGTACACCTATAATTTCCTTTAATCTTTAATCTTTAATCTTTAATCTTTAATCTTTAATCTTTAATCTTTAATCTTTAATCTTTAATCTTTAATCTTTAATCCTTAATCCTTAATCCTTAATCCTTAATCTTTAATCTTTAATCACTAATCACTAATCTCTGATTGCTAGTCTCTAGTCCCCAACCTCCATCCCCACATATTCCCGCACTAGCCCATCCGATCGAAATTGCAAAAGCAACGGAGCTACCGGTAATCGGAGCATTGCCCGAACCGTGTATTGTTCCGTTGCTAATGGGTCGAGCCCTTAAGCCCTCAATTTTCCCCCTCTGCATTTAACTCGACGTAACCCAATTCGTCTCAACCTTTGCATATCACAGCTCGAAAACAGCGGATCGGCGTGCCATACATGTCAGACCAGATGGCATCTTCCGGCTCGTTCACGTTCAGCTTATCTTCAATGGTTAATCCGGTGAAAGCCATGATTGTCTCCAGCAGATCCGGCCGCATCTCGGGTACATCGAAGGTGGCGATCAACTGTCCGTTTGGTTTCAGCACCCGAGCGAATTCACGAAAAGCTCGCAGCATCGTGCCCGTATCCAGATGCTCCAATACAGAGATACAGAACACCCGATCAAACTTACCCGACTCGTACGGAAGCTGGGCCAGATTAGCCTGTGCACGGTGCAATCGGACGAGAGTTGATTCCGGCAGATCCTGAGCGGCTTGCTCGCCAAAATCAGAAACAATATCCAGTCTTATCGCCTCTTCAGACAAAATGCGTTCATCCCAGTCACAGGCGTGAACCTCGCGGCAGTGTTCTGCAAGCCAGAATTTGAACGGATGGGAGATGCCGCAGGCTGCATCAAGGACGACATCATCTGGACGTGCAAACCGCCGGGCCCATTCATATTCGTAGGGACGGCTCCACCATGCCGGATGCAGCGGGAAGACCAATATGTCCGTTTTAGGGTCACTTTGCCGAATGTATCTTGATTCCATGAATTCCGTTGCCTTGGGCGTATCCATCATCCCCGAATTCCCTCCTTCAATCCTGTCTCTGCCAAAAAAGATTCCAACACCGTGCTCCACCGGCTCCGCCACCTGGCAAGATCATAGGACAGTGCAGTCTCGCGCGCATAGATTCCCAGTCGTTCTCGCTCGGCCCGATCCTGTACAAGGCGTACCAGTGCAGCGGTTAGTTCCTGCTCACCAGGAGGTACCAGCAGTCCATTAAAACCATCCTGAATCAGATCATTCAATCCGCCAACATTGGAGGCAATTACCGGAAGTCCACAGCTCATCGCTTCCAGACAGGCATAGGAGGTGCCTTCCGAGAACACAGTTGGAATCACAGCGATATCTGCCTGATGGTAGGCCTCCCGAATATCCCGGAAATCATACGTGCGCTGGTTAATTCGCTCCGCATGTGGATGAGTACGATGCCAGTAACGAAAGACTCTCCCGACCGTGCTGCCTTCGACCAGTTCCCCGGCAAATTCAATCTCCAGATCTGGAAAGGCTCCAAGTAGTTTATCCGCCGCCAACATCATTGGAATAATACCCCGCTCCATGCTGATGCGGCGTGGATAGATAATGCGAATTGGGCGGGGAGAGGTTATACGGGCATCCACAGTTTTCTTTTCAACCTGTCCCTGAATCCGACCATTAACCTGATACTCAGCATCTGCTTCTACTAGAATCTCCGTAGCCCAATCCTTTGAATTCCGGTGATTATGAGCAAACCTATACGTTACGCCATCTGCTTCGACTTCTTCCAGTTTCGATAACTGTAAATGGAAATCTACCGTTTCTTTCCCCTCTCGTTCTTGATCGCTATCTGTATCTCCACCTCCATCTCTGTTAGCCTTACCACTGTTCGCTCCAGCACCACTTGTTCCATCCTTGCCTTCTACAGCTTGCACTCCTGATATAACTGCACCAACATTTTCTTCATGACTCGCCAGATCATTCTTCCATGCGACAAGCCATTCGTCTTCCTGTTTCTGCTCGAAGGTCCGCGTTGGCGGGGCTGGTGTGAAATAGGACGTATCCACCGCATTGGGAATCAGGACAACCTGCCTTGGATCGGTATAGGTGCACGCAGCCCGGCAAAAGGTCTGGAAATGGGAATCCACGGATACAATGCGCACGAGTCCATCCAGAGCCAGTTGAATATGTTCCGCGACTTGTTGTTTGGTCTCCAGTGGCAGTCCGGGACGATCCCAGTTAATGCCGTGACAGATGCCAAGACTGCCGGGTTTGTAGGTGATGGGTTGCCACAGACAGCTGGCATAGATCACGGGGCCGCGCGCTGCGGCTGCCATCCGGTCAAAGGCTTCCGGTACATTATCCATGTCGTACGAATAACCAAATACGTCAATCTGCTCCGTCCGAGTCTGGAATGCTTCAAAATAAGAGAGCTGATGAACCTCGGGAATATGCCCGAGTCCTCGGATGACACTGCACAGATCCAGAATATATCGCTCCAGTCCACCACCAAATACACGACCGAATTCCCGGTTGTACCCGTCGGTGAAACTATGCGTCAGAATACTCACCACGCCCATCTCACGGTCCCTCCTTCCAGGGAATCAGCCGAGGTTCCGGATCGAGAATAGACTCGTAATGTGCAAGATTGCCCCACTCACCGCCAGGATCAATGCGCTTGTAACGCAAATATTTACGAACCCGGTCCTCGAGACTGCCTGCCCATCCGAGATGCTGAACCTTCAATTCCGTGCTGACCCCAGGCAATACCGTGCAGGACAAGGGGAGGCGGGGAACATGATGATTCTGTTGTGGATAAAAATAAGGATATCCAGGCATATACCGTACAAGTGAAGCCGTATGCCGCTTGTGAAGAGACCAGAGATCATCTTCCCGGTAGTGGGTCCGGCCACCCCACATATCGTAGAATCGAAATGCAAACCAGTCCGCATACTCCTGATTAATCAGAGTGCGTATGGCTTTCTTGGCCTCTGAGCTGTATAGCTCATCCGCATCAACCGAGATCAACCAGTCGGGACATGTTCCCGCAGCCGCTTGCCACAAGGTGTTGCGAAGTCGCCATTCCTCGGCGAACAGTGGTTTCTCCAATACCTCCAGACGGACCACCTTTGAATAGGCTTTGCATATGTCCGGTGTTCCGTCTGTGCTGGCATCGTCCACAATGACGATTTCATCCACGAACTCACTCAGATCATGCAATACTTCTTCAAGGTATCGGCCACGTTCATTGCGAACCTGGAGCATGGCGGTCAGCTTGTTGCCTTTGCTTTTGCGAACCCGACGAATGGAGAAAGGCTCTTTGAATACACTTGTTTCCTCTTGTGTTACAGCAGCATTCTGTTCTGCCTGACCTTGTGAATCATTCCAGTGATGCACTTGGCTTCGGATGTCCTGCGTTGGTTGTGCATGATCCGGGGTGTGATCTCCATTTTCCAATGCGTCTGTATGTGTTCGATCGACTGTTTCGGTTGGCGTGTAAGTGGTTTCGGTTCGGATATCCCTGTGCACCATTGGTCCATTCAACTGTTGTCTACGCTTCTTTGGGTCCAGCATCATGGCACCTCCCCAAGCAATTGCTGTACAGCATGATCCAACAGCTCCAGCTCGACAATCCGGACCAGCGCATCTTCATCCTCCAGTGCTGTCTCAAGGAAATGTCGGACTGCCCCGTGTCGTTCCCCTCGCAGTGCCAGCGCACTGCCGGATAATTGCTGGTAATCCCGGCGACTGGCATCATCCTGAATATCGACTGCATGCACCAGAGCCAGTGCTTCTTCCACACGTCCAGTCTCCTGGTAGATGCGGAATTTCCAATGTCTCGCCGTTTCTCCGCCAAGTTCGTCCAGGATACGCAGGGCGTTTCCGTAATCATCGTTCATACGGAGTAGTTCCGCTCGTACAAGTTGATCTTCTCCTGCCTCAAGCCAGCGACATAACTGTTCATAATGATGCCGTTCTTGTTCATCTGCTGCACTAATTCCATACACCCGCAGGGCGTCCTCCAACTGTCCAGCCCGGGCATGGATGGCAGACAGGAATCGATAATGGGAGACCACACAATCACTGCGACCATTCATGACCGCATGGGTGAAGGCCTCTTGCAACGAATGGACGGCCCGCGGATCTTCAAGCAAGTACTCATAGGCTGCCAGCAAAAAGGATATCGTCTCATGTGCACCTGCTTTGGCACGGAGCTGACGGTAGAAGTCGGCACGTACACTGCATTGAAGCAGGGTGACGCTATCTGGAGTGCCTGACAGGATCTGCCGTAGCGCATGCAAGAAGAGCAGTTCGTAGTCCCGGAGAGGGACTTCGAGATCATCCTTTTGCATCGTACCCGCAGGTGCAGGGTCTTCTCCGCCCAGCCAGATAGCACGTACGCCTTGGAATAACAGCTTCATATAACGTGTTTCGGAGGATGTGCCTACCAGATCGGCGATGCCGACCAGTTTGGAAATACTGCTCTCCCATAGCGGAGATTCTGCTTCGTTTCCAGCAGGCTCAGGGAGCAGGGCAATACATAGCTCAGGCTCCAGCGAAGCCGTAGCTATTAGCCAGTAGGGATGGGCGACCACGGCTACGGTGCGAGGTTCCAGCAATAGCTGCTCAGCCTCAGGGAGGGAGATGGCGGTAATGACCGGAGGTACATCTTCTGTTTGCGTCAGGCTGCTGACATAGTAGACCTCTCCCTCGATCGACAGCAGTGCAGCAATATCGGGATAGGGAAAGGATGACCAGCCTCCTTTGCGAGGGAAGAGAACATACCGGACAGGGGGCTGTGTTGTACTGGCCTTATCCAGGCTGGCTTCGGCGTCTTCACCTGGTAGTGGTGCAGGTTTTTCCATGAATAGTTCACCTCACCTTGACTGTAATATGGAGCGTCTTCACTCTGCATGTGCTTCATGCTTTCACTTCATATGTAAAGCCCTCACGGTACTTCGCATGATATGCCTGAGACTAACATATGGGCATTCCGTCCCAAACATGAGTATCTTCCATGAATAGATGCAGTTGGCATGCTGTGATAATAGGCTGAATTTTATCTTTTGTGTGACCAGGATCACTTTTTTTTGCTCTAGAGACGAAGATTGTGATAATTCTCACATGTATAAAATAGGTAATCTGGCACAATACGTTCATCAACGTATTTGGCGGACAGACAGCGAAGGTGCAGCTTCAATGCCAAATACGCATACTGCGAAGTGAACAGAAAGAAGGGGTAACGGTATGGATCCGATTATGTTATCGCGTATCCAATATGCACTTACAACGATTTTCCATTTCTTTTTTGTCCCGCTATCCATCGGTCTTGTACTGTTGGTTGCAATCATGGAGACGTTGTACGTTGTTAAGGGTAAGGAGATTTACAAAACGATGGCCAAGTTCTGGGGCAAGCTGTTCCTGATTAACTTCGCCGTCGGGGTAGTCACAGGTATTTTGCAAGAGTTCCAGTTTGGTATGAACTGGTCCGAGTACTCCCGATTTGTCGGGGACGTATTCGGTGCGCCACTGGCTATTGAAGCGCTACTGGCGTTTTTTATGGAGTCTACATTTATTGGATTGTGGATATTTGGATGGGATCGTTTGTCCAAAAAAGTGCATCTGGCCTGCATCTGGCTGGTGTTTGTCGGCACATTCCTGTCCGCGCTGTGGATTCTGGCAGCCAATTCATTTATGCAACATCCTGTTGGGTTTGAGATTAACAACGGCCGAGCCGAGATGAATGATTTTTTTGCACTCATCACAAATGGTCAGCTTCTCGTTGAGTTCCCACATACAGTCTTTGGGGCATTGATGACAGGGGCCTTCGTCGTAACCGGGATCAGTGCCTACAAATTGATGAAAAAGCAGGATGTGGAGATCTTCCGCAAATCGTTTAATATTGCGATCATTATCGCTCTTGTTTCTTCATTCGGCGTTGCATTCTCGGGTCACTTCCAGGCGCAATATCTGGTGGAGACACAGCCGATGAAGATGGCAGCAAGTGAGGGCACATGGACAACGACAGAAGATCCGGCGCCATGGACGGTGGTCGCTTTTATTGACCCGGATAAACAGGAGAGTACGGGTGAGATCAAAATCCCTGGATTGCTCAGTTATCTGTCCTACAGCAAGTTCTCCGGTAGTGTCAAAGGTATGAAGGAGCTTCAAGCTGAGTATGAACAGACGTATGGACCGGGGGACTACATCCCGCCGGTACGGACAACATTCTGGAGTTTCCGCATTATGATCGCAGCGGGTGGTTTAATGATTGCATTGGCGCTATACGGTACATTCCTAGCCATGCGTAAGAAGCTAGAGGTCGCTGGAAAGTGGTTTATGCGTCTGATGGTGTTCGCCATCTCCCTGCCGTTTATCGCCAATACGTCAGGTTGGATTATGACCGAGGTTGGAAGACAGCCATGGACAGTATTTGGCTATATGACAACCGAAGCCGGGGTCTCGCCGAACGTATCCGCAGGAATGATCCTGTTCTCGACCATCGCTTTTACCGCTGCGTATACGGTTCTCGGAATCGTGATGGTATACCTGTTCGTACGTGAGATCAAGGCAGGACCGTTTGCGGTCGAGAAGCCAGAAGATCACGATGAATCGGCCGATCCGTTCGGCGTGGATGGAGGTTATTCCGTTGTCACTAAGTGAGTTGTGGTTTTTGCTGATTGCCGTATTGTTTGTTGGTTTCTTCTTTTTGGAAGGTTTTGATTTTGGTGTGGGGATGTCTACAGGCATTATTGCCAAAACAGACCGTGAACGTCGGACTCTGATCAACTCGATCGGTCCGTTCTGGGATGGTAATGAGGTATGGCTGATTACGGCAGGGGGCGCGATGTTTGCTGCCTTCCCGCACTGGTATGCCACGTTGTTCAGTGGTTTTTACCTGCCACTTGTGGTGGTGTTACTCGCCTTGATTGGCCGCGGAGTTGCTTTCGAATTCCGCAGTAAAATGAAACAGCAGCGCTGGCGCAAAACATGGGACATCATCATTGTGGTCTCCAGCGCGCTCTTGCCTTTCCTGTTCGGCGTGGTCTTTGCCACATTGATGAAAGGTCTGCCCATTGATGGGGAGATGCAGTTGCGTGCAGGATTCCTCGATATTGTTAATCCGTACACCGTGATTGGTGGCTTGAGCGTAACGCTGCTGTGTCTGGTTCATGGATTGCTGTTTGCATCACTACGAACAGTAGGTGATCTCAGAGAGCGTGCCTTGAAGACAGCGCAAAAATTGATGTTGCCGCTGGCTGCACTGCTCGCCGTTTACGCGTTAATGACGTATTTCATGACGGATGTGTTCGCCGTACGTGGCTGGGCTCTTTGGATCATGGTTGTACTTGGCGCAGTTTCGCTTGCACTTGCGGCATACTTTGTTCGTCAGAAGCGTGAAGGCTGGGCTTTTGGTATGACTGGAGCAGTTATTGCAATTGCCTTTGCCTCGGTATTTATCGGACTTTTCCCAAGAGTGATGGTGAGTTCCTTTGGGGCGGCGTATGACCTGACTGTATACAATGCCGCATCGGGTGCTTATTCATTGAAAGTAATGACCATAGTAGCTTGCACACTGCTGCCGTTTGTTCTTGGCTATCAGATCTGGAGTTATTATATCTTCCGCAAACGTCTGAACGAGCAGCACCACCTGGAGTACTGATATGGGACGGGGGCTGATGAAGCTGCCGGGCATCCGGCCGGTACTTGCGCTGGCATCAGCGCTGGTACTGTTGCAGGCGATGACGATCATTATGCAAGCCAAATGGCTGGCACAGGCCATCACGGCATTGTTTGAAGGTTCATCCGTAACGGAGCAGTACCCGATACTGCTGCTGTTCCTGGCTGCTTTTGCCGCCCGCTACGCCCTATCCTTCTGGTTACAACTCGTGACTTCACGATATGCGGAGAAGACAGGGACTGATCTGCGTAGACAGATGGTGGAGCAGTGGTTCAGACTTGGGCCGCGTTATGCCAAGACGGAGGGCACAGGACATCTGGTTACACTGGCACGTGAGGGAACAGCTCAATACAAGACGTATCTTGAACTATTCATTCCTCGCATGCTAGGCATAGGATTCACACCTATCGTCATTCTGCTGTATGTGTTCAAGCTGGATCTGATGTCCGGGGTTATTCTGATGCTGACACTCCCAATCCTGATCGTATTCATGATTCTGATTGGCCTCGCAGCTCAGCGTAAGATAGACGGACAATTCAGATCTTACAAAGCACTCGCTAACCATTTTGTTGATACCTTGCGTGGACTAGAAACGCTAAAAACATTGGGACAGAGCAAAACACATGAAGGGTCCATTTTGCGGGTCAGTCAGCGGTATCGGAAAGCAACGATGTCTACGCTGCGCATGGCTTTTCTTTCTTCGTTTGCACTCGATTTCTTTACGATGTTGTCCGTTGCTTCCGTAGCAGTTGGTCTGGGATTACGTCTGACAGAAGGGCATATGCTACTTGGCCCTGCGCTGACGGTACTGATCTTGGCACCCGAATATTTCCTGCCTGTACGTATGCTCGGCGCTGATTATCATGCCACATTGGACGGTAAGGAAGCTGGAGCGGCTATCAACCAAGTGATTGAACGGGGGAAAGCTGCTGAACAGAAACAAAAAGAAGCCTATGCAAATGTTGTTGCGCATGCGGACATGGCAGAGGATGGGACGGGATATGCATCATTGTCTTTGGGTAAAAGGAAAGCCGCTACTTCGACCATACGTGTCGTGTTGAATAATAAAATGGCTGCGGGGCATCTTGCTCCTGCTTCTGCTTCTGTTTCTACTACTCCTGAGCTTGTTTCTTCCTCTTCCTCAGTGTTCTCTTGGAATGAGAGTAGCAGACTAGCACTAACGGATGTACAGGTACGGCATGATGATGAAGGTCCTTATTCGCTAAAGGATGTCACATTTCAGATCACGGGTCTTGGCAAAATCGGTATTATTGGTGCCAGCGGAGCAGGCAAGTCCACGTTGATTGACGTATTGGCTGGATTTCAGCTGCCTACTTCGGGTCAAGTACTTGCTAACGGCCAGCCGGTTACACCAGATATGCTCGAATCTTGGCAAAGACAGACGGCAGCTATCCCACAGCATCCGTATATTTTCAGTGGAAGCCTGGCGGATAACGTTCGTTTCTATATGCCGGAGGCTTCGGATGCGGAAGTGGCCAAGGCCATTAGCGCAGCTGGATTAACCAAGCTTCTGACCTCATTATCCGGTGGGCTGCATGAGCTCATTGGGGCTGGCGGCAGACAACTCAGTGGTGGGCAGGAGCAACGGGTAGCGCTGGCAAGAGCCTTGCTTAGTAAACGCAACATTCTGTTGCTTGATGAACCGACAGCACATCTGGATGTGGAAACAGAGTATGAACTGAAGCAGACGATGTTGCCGCTGTTTGAAGGAAAACTTGTATTTTTGGCTACCCATCGTCTGCATTGGATGCCGCACATGGATCGGATTATTGTCATGGATGGCGGCACAGTGGCAGAGACGGGAACACATCAGGAGTTACTGGCACGACAAGGCGTATATTATCAGATGATTCAGGCCCAGATGGAGGCGATATAAAATGAAGTCCGGATATGAGCATATGGAGACCGTCCGTAACGAAAAAGAAAAAAATAGCTGGATTGCTCCGTATGTGGCACAGTACCGATGGAGATTCATCGCAGTCATTGCGCTAGGCACTTGTGCTGCGCTGTGTGCGGTACTGTTGCTGTTTACCTCCGGATTTCTGATCTCCAAGTCTGCGCTGCGTCCTGAAAATATTTTGATGGTGTATGTACCCATTGTTGGTGTACGTGCATTTGGGATATTCCGCGCCGTGTTTCGATATATCGAGCGATTGGCAGGACATGATGCCGTACTGCGGGTGTTGGCCGACCAACGGGTGAAATTATATCGCATTCTGGAGCCACAGGCCCGGTTCCTGCATTCTCGTATGCAGACCGGGGATGTACTTGGAGCACTCGCCGATGATGTGGAGCGGCTACAGGATATTTATCTGCGTACTGTTTTTCCCGCCGTTACCGCACTTGTGATGTACGGTGGGGCTGTGATTGCCTTTGGCAGTGTTGATCTGGGATTTGCGGTGTGGATGGGCTTGTATATGTTATTTCTCGTTGCCGTGTTACCTGCGATCTCCCTGAAAGTGACGTGGAAATGGCGTGTACGGCTGAAAAAGGAAAACAGCAGGTTGTATACCCGTCTGACCGACGGTGTACTTGGACTGGGAGATTGGCTTGCAAGTGGACGAGCGGCCGAATTTGTTCAGCAGCAGGAAGAAGCGGAGGAACAGGTCGACGCGATTCGTCGCAAGTTGCGGCGCTGGACACGCTGGCGTGATCTGATGGCTCAGTCTGTCATTGGCCTGCTGGTGGTATCGGTTACGTTATGGGCCGGAAATGCCGCTTCTATCGGGCAATTGCCTGCCGTGATGATTGCTGCTTTTGTATTGGTATTATTTCCGCTCACGGAATCAATTCTGCCTGTAGGGGATGCGGTGGAGCATCTTCCCCAGTATCGAGAATCGCTGGATCGCTTGAAACAGCTCGAAGGAAAAGGGTATCTTCCGTTGCAGAATGGAGTTGGTGATGCGGATGGAACGGGCGAATCGATCTCTGTAGTAAAAAACGGTAACGTGATGGCTGGACAGACATCGGAGTCCTTGCCAGCTGCGAATGTTATCCCAGACAGACGAATTCGTCTTCGCATTCCACCCAAACTCAGAGCAGACATCGAGATTAATCTCGTAAGTTATCGTTATGCAGCGGATGATTCCTACGCCGTACAGGACGTATCCCTTCATCTGCCACAAGGCAAACGATTAGCTATTCTTGGACGAAGCGGCGGCGGAAAATCAACCTTGTTGAAGCTGATTCAGGGGGCATTGCTTCCATCTGCGGGGAAAGTTCTGATCAATAATATGCCTGTGCAGACCTTGGGTGAGAGTGTCACTGATGTCATCGCAGTGCTGAATCAGAGTCCTCACCTGTTCGACACCACGGTAGCCAATAATTTGCGGATTGGTCGTCCGCATGCATCGGATGAGGAGATTCGTCAGGTGGCCGCCCAAGTAGGGTTATCCGGTCTAATCGAATCTTTGCCGCAGGGATATGATACGCCAATGCTGGAGACGGGCCTGCGTTTCTCCGGTGGGGAAAGGCAACGGATCGCTCTGGCCCGGGTATTGCTTCGGGAGACACCTGTTATTATATTGGATGAACCAACCGTAGGGCTTGATCCGGTGACGGAACGAGAGTTGATGCGCACCATCCTGGACAACTTGCAAGGCAAAACGATGATCTGGGTCACCCATCACCTGATTGGTGCGGAACAGATGGACGAACTTATTTTTATGGAAAATGGAAAGATTGCCATGCAAGGTTCTCACGAACAATTGCTGGCTGGGGAAGAGCGATACCGCCGTCTCATTGAACTTGATCGACCCGGATGGTCTGACTTGCAGACAGTAGAGGGCAAGCTGCCTACTGCCGCTTCCAGATAGCAGGAACTTTCTCGGCAAATGGAAGCGAATAGCGTGTCTCAGGTTCATTAAAACAAAATAACACAAATAAGGGATGTCCCCTGTCATATTCATGACTTACGGGACATCCCCTTTTTGCTTCTTGGTGTGGACTATATAAATTGAACTAAAGAATATTTACACTTGCCACTCCGATGACAGAACAACCTTCTGATCGCTGTTATCCCCAGATTTTTTATATTCGGCTTTACAAAGGAGAAAATCTGGTGATAAAGGCGAACGCTCCGCTTCTTCAGGTTATTTCTGTCCTCTACGTTCTCGTGTAAATGTTTAGTTCAATTTATATAGTATTAAAAATCGCTACGTCTATGATGTGAATTGATCTGCAGCAGCCAGTCCCAAAGACTTAACGCTCAGATTTCCTGTGCCAGTAGCATGGCTGTGCCACAGGATTGACGCACAACCAGTTCCGGCTCTACTTTAATGCAACGATTATCCATTTGTTTGTTCATCAGATCAAACAGAATCATGGCAGCAAGGCGTCCAATTTTGTCCGTATCCTGCTTGACGGTTGTTAGCGGTGGATCGGTATAACGGCAGGCTTCGATGTCATCACAACCTGCCACAGCTATATCTTCTGGAATGCGCAACCCCACTTCCTTAAAGGCGCGAATAGCTCCAAAGGCAAGTAGATCTGTGGCTGCAAACACGGCACGTGGAAGAGTTTTGCAGGCGAGCATTTTCTTGGCCGCTTCGTATCCATCCGCTGCGGCATAATCTTTGCTGTATACAACCCACTCGGACTTTTCATCAAGACTAAACTGATTTAGTGAACGTTTGAAAGCCATCTCTCTCTGTTGCATCACAAGAGAGGCGCGCTCCAGCCCGATAAAACCAACATCTCGATAACCGTTCATATAAAATTGTTCTACAACTTTGGTTGAGATCTTATCGTTATCGGACATGATGTAACAGGAGCTTTGTCCTGTTAGCTCGATATCTATTCCGATACAAGGAATCGGGCTGGCATCCAGGTCGAATATGCTGCTCTCGACCTCATCCCCCGCAATAATAATACAGCCATCCACTTGAAAATACTTGGATCTCGCCAAGTAGTCCTCACCCTGATCCAGAAACTTCTCATTCGAGAAGAAGAGTAGATCGTATCCAAGCAAGCCAATTTGTTTCTTAAACGCATTGATAACCTGTACGAAGAAAGGGTGGCTGAAATCCACGTTCAGCTTCCCTGCAAACACAACGCCAACGAGGCTGGATTTTTTGGTTGCCAGTGTTTTGGCTGAAGAAGATGGACGATAGCCTGTCTCTTCCATAATTTTAAGCACACGCTGGCGCGTTTCCTCGCTAATATCTGGATAGTTATTGATAATCTTGGACACCGTGGCTACAGATACGCCGGCTAAACTCGCTATCGTTTTGATATTCATAAACATCCCTCGGATTCCTAAACTGGTTTCGTAAACTGGGGCTGTATCGGTTTTTTCTCTTTCTTGCAAGTATTCTATGCTACATAGACCGGAGAGTCAACAGCAGAGAGAGGGTTTCACACTTGAAATGATATGCATCCATAGGTTTGAAGTAATCAAGGATGTTTGTTGGGAAAATAAAGACTAATTTTAGCTCGTAATCTTAATTGTTTTACAGATTTTGAGTCCATTTAAAGGAATACCGGGTTATCTGGGGCTGTAAATGAAATTATGTAATGTGCTGTGTTTCGTAACTTTCGTGACTATCGTAAAGGCTACCTTGATTTCAACGTATACAGCAATAAATAAAGCTTTTATCAAGCGGGTTGGAGCATGGGAATCAAAAAAACAAAATGACTATTTACAAAATAAAGATCTGAAGTCATAATAAGGGTGAAATTAACGAAACTAATTTCGTAGATTTAATTCAAAAATTTGGGGGACAACGAAAATGAAGAAAATGACTTTAGCCATTGTACTTGTAACCGCTTTATTATGTGTGCTCGCCGCTTGTAGTAGTAGCTCTTCGGAATCAGAAGGAACTCAGGCTACAGACAGCAGCAAAAAAGTTACCTTGAAGATCATTCACTGGCAGCAAGAGAATATTAACAACTACATCAAAGAGTTTAATACGAAATTTGAAGCGAAATATCCGGACGTAAAGGTGGAGTATACTACCGTTCCGGCAGACGCGACTTACGATCAGTTGATGCAAACACGGATGAACGCCGGAAGTAATGGGGATGTGGATATCATTCCACTCAAATCAAGCTTTGTAGGCGCTCCGCAGGAATGGTCAAGTGGTGCTGCTGATCCGATGTGGAAGCAATGGATCGATGCCGGGTTAATCAGTGATCTGTCTGATCAATCTTTTATCAAAAACTACAATGAAGCGGATGTACAGAACGCAATGACGTATAACGATAAGGTGTACGGTGTAAACATGGGCAAGGTGGCATTCACAGGACTGTTCTACAATAAGGAACTCTTCGCAAAATATAATCTGGAAATCCCTACAACCTGGGATGAATTGCAACATGTTATCAAAGTGTTCAAAGACAATGGTGTCGAAGCGCTGGGTCTGGCGGGTAAAGATGTATGGCCAATAGGTCTTGCGGTGCAAGGGCTTCAGGCCTCTATTCATGAAGATCAGCTTGCTTATATCAAAGGTCTATGGACTGGTGAAACCAAGCTGACTGATCCGGTTCAACTTGAAGTCTTGCAGAAATCTCAGGATCTGATGAACAATGCAATGCCTGGTTTCATGGGTATTGACTACGGAACATTGCCCAGTTTGTTCGCTACAGGCAAGGTGGCTATGATTGCTGACGGTACTTGGGATGCAACAACAATTCAAACGGCCAACCCTGATCTGAAGTTTGGATATTTCCCAATTCCAGGTAGCAATGATGCAGCCAAGAACAAAAATCTGGCGGGTAAATACGATATGACCTGGATGGTGGTGGATAACTCACCGAACAAGGATTACGCAATGAAATGGCTTGATATGTTATCGGAGAAAGAGAACTACACGGAATTTGTGAATGCAGCCGGCTTCCTGCCTACACAGCCTGATGTGGAGATGACAAGTGAGTTTATCCAAGGCATTCAGCCTTACCTGGAGGACTTTAAACTATCTTGGGATCAGTTGTTCATTAACCGTCAGAATGTAGGACAGTACATTTCGGAGGCCAGCGTTCACGCAGAGATGCTCAAGCCAGCCGGACCGATTGCAACACCGGAAGAGCTTGCAGGTAAATCCCAAGCGGACTGGGATGCTGCTGCTCCAAAGTAATTCATAATCATTCATATTCATGGCACAAGTTGGCCGCATGCGCCGGAATAGCGCTCGGGTCTGAGCCTTCAGGCCAGACAAGGCTGTTATTCCGGTTTTCTTATGTCTTAGTTTTACCCCATGAAAGGTGTGAGGACGATGTATCCGTTTGGGAAAGGTAAGGCAAGACTTATTCCTTATCTGTATTTGAGCATTCCGTTGTTACTTTATGTCGTGTTTGGCTTCGGTCCATCACTTGTGACGATACTGTTTTCGTTTACAGATGCTACTGGTGTTCGGGGCCAGGAATGGAGCTTTATCGGCTTTGAAAACTATAAAACATTTTTTGGTGCATCCAATGCTGGAGACCGAATGGATGCTATTGGGCGATCCTTATACTTTGCGTTTGCTGTTGTGATCATACAAAATGCAGTGGGTTTGTTTATAGCGATTTTGATCAATAAAAAGCTTAGAGGCGATAAATTATATCGCGCGGTATTCTTTTTGCCAGTGGTGCTGGGGGTTACTGTGTCTGGGCTCATTTGGCAACTCGTTGCAAATCCGCTGGGCGGACCAGCCCAGTCCTTTCTGAATTTCTTGGGTACCAGTTCCAACTTTTTTGGTGATTATAATATCGCCTTCGAACTGATTATTTTTGTTCAGATCTGGATGTACATGGGTTACTCCATGACGATTTTTCTTGCAGGTCTGCAGTCCATTCCTAGCGATCTGTATGAGGCGGGTTACATGGATGGTGCTTCGGGGTGGAAAGCATTTACGAACATTACATTCCCCATGATTGCTCCTGCATTCACCGTTAACATGCTCTTGTCTATCATAGGGGCATTGCAAACCTTTGATATTATCTATGTACTTACAGGCGGCAAGTTCAATACAACGACGCTTGCATTTGATGTTTATGCTACGGCATTTGGCACAGGAACGGCTGATTACGGTTTGGCTTCTGCTGTCGCGATGATTCAGTTCCTCTTTGTATTTACCATATCGATGGTCGCCTTATTTTACCTTCGCAGAAGAGAGGTGGAAGCGTAATGAAACAGAGCCAAACGTCCAGAATGGTCAGCTACATTATCGTTCTGCTCATGCTTGCGTTGTACGTTTTCCCTCTATTCTATCTGTTCAATGTATCCATGAAGACACAGACAGAGTATCTGCTCGATCCTGTAGCTCTTACTGAAGGGATCCGGCTTGAGAACTTTTCCGAAGCATGGAACAAAGGGAACTTCTCTCAGTATATGTGGAACAGTGTGCTCTATACAGGGATGTCCACCCTGCTGACGTTGATTTTATCTATATTTGCTGCATTCCCGCTCGCACGCAGATATGTTAAATTCAGCACACTCATTTATATTTTCTTTCTGATTTCCATGTACCTTCCCAACCCGCTCATTCCGCAGTTTTCCCTGATCAATAATCTGGGTCTTTACAACACCCAAATCGGGTACATCTTATTGAAGACGACAGGTACGGGCATTGCCTTTCTCATGTTTGTGGGTTATATCAAATCAATATCGCGTGAACTGGATGAGGCCTCTGCCATGGACGGGTGCGGGTATACAAGGTATCTGTTCACCATCCTTGTTCCGTTAATGAAACCAATCCTGGCAACAGGTATTATTCTTACCGCGATTGGTGTATGGAACGATATTATCGGTCCGACCATTTATTTATCTGATCCGAATTATCAGCCGGTAACCAAAGGACTCTTTACATTTTATGGACAGTACATGAACAACTGGCCGCTGCTCGCGTGCGGCATTCTGATTGTTACCTTGCCACTGGTTGTCCTGTACGTTGCTTTGCAACGTTTCATTGTTGGAGGTGCTATGGCAGGGGCTGTTAAATCGTAAGTTAGAATCACTCCGCTTTAACTGAAAAGAAAAAAGGCAAGCGACCCAAAAAAACATCATAAGAAAGCCACCCTCAACGCAATGAAGGAGGCTTCTATTATTTTCATCGTTATTTTGGTTTTATAACTCCACTAACATCAGAATAATGGAGGATAGACACAGACATGTGCTGACTAGATACAGCACACCCACCACCTGATTTTGATTCAATCCGGCACGCAGCAACCGATAATGGGCTTGACTTGCATCGGCCTGATAGATCGCTTTACCTTGAATGAAACGTTTGATAACGACAAAGATGTTGTCGAAGATCGGTACACCCAGCGCCAGAATCGGAATGAAGATGGACAACATGGTTGCTTGTTTGAATGCACCATCCAGAGCGATAACCGCCAGAATGAAGCCAAGGAACGTAGCGCCTGCATCACCCATGAACACTTTGGCAGGAGCTTTGTTGTACTTCAGATAACCAATCGTTACACCGACCAGAATGATCGACATGAGTGCGGAATCACTTTGACCTTTGGCAAGCGCCACGATGAACAGGGTAATTGCCGAGATGGCCGATAACCCGCCAGCCAGTCCGTCCATGCCGTCCGAGAAGTTGATGACTGTTGTCACCCCGAAGATCCACAGGATCGTGAGAATGAATTGCAGCCAGATCGGAAGCATGACATATTCCGCGTTGAAGGGATTCACAAATCCGGTGAACGCAATGCCAGAAGCGAATACGAGCACTGCCGCAGAGACTTGTACGAGCATTTTGGGCAGGGCAGGAAAATCTTTGCCTTTTGTTTTGTACCAGTCGTCGACGGTACCAATCGTTAGCAGAAGCATACCACCAGCGACAAGAGCCGCTGTTTCCCATGTGATTTCTTTCGTCAGAGCAATGTATGTCAGGAAAAATCCAGTAAATATCGCGTAACTCGCCGTGAGCGGGATAGGTTGCCTGTGTAGCTTACGCTCCACATCTTCCCGAGGCTTGTCCACAAAATCGAGCCGGTGAGCCAATCGACCAAGCGGTGGAATAAGCAGAACCACGACAGCAAAAGACACTATAAAAGCCAGTATGTATACCATAAACTCGCTTGTTTCACTCCCATCTACCAATTTCCCCTTATTATACGAGTTAAACAGGAAATCTGTCGATGTCATTATTGTAACCAGACGTATGCAAAGGTGAGCAAAAGTTCAGGTTTTATTGCATGTGAGGAAGATAGGAGCCGAAATAATGTTTTACGGCTTCTGTATGATATCCATCATCACCTTGCCAGGTTGCTGCAAAGACAAAATCGCTGGAACCACCTTTGCGTTTTCTCGGTTTATCTCCAGGAGCCAGTATGCCGGCTGCCGCCCAGATTTCCAGCAGGGCATCCCGCTCCTGTTTGCTGGAAGGGAAGAGATCCTTCCACTTCTTCTCAAGTGAGCGAGCACTGTCTTTGGGGTCTTCCGTCTGAGCTGCTTCAAGCAGGTTGACCAGGATGGCTTGGTCTTCAGGAGTTACTTCATAGTTCGCATCGTTGTCCTGAAGCAGTAATTCCAGATCCATCAGGCAATAGATAAGCCAGCCGTGACGCACGCCGCCCCACTTGATCCGTTCAAAATTAAGGACGTTTAAGTCGACATTGGAATATTCCTTGTCTGACTGCAAACGCAGGAAGTTACAATCTCCACAGGAACTGGTGTTAGGGTGAAGGGCAGGGCGCTCTGCATAGGTGTGTAAAGGCATGTTCGATGTTAAAGCCCAGCTGGATAATGCGCTGCGTAGATAGGCTTTTTTGGTGGACAGACTGTGTAGAAAGGCCGAAATCACCCGTTCTTTAAACGAGTCATCCTGATGCATGTCGTACAGACGCTGAACAATCTCGTCATGCGTGATCGTGAGTGGATCGAACATAACACCTTTGCTTTTGGCATATTCAAATTCATCTCCAGAGAAGGGTGGAGAGGTTGTTTTCCAGCCACCACCTCCCCAGAAGGTGCTCAGCAGTATCTTTGCTGCCTTTTTGTCCATATGGTTAGCCTCCTTTATGGGAATTGCAATTATGATGAATGTGATGCTTTGATCTATAAGATTGAACTAAAGAGTTTTTATCCTTGCCACTTCGATGACAGAACAACCTTCCGATCGCTGTTATCGCCCGAATTTTCGATTTACTTTTAAAAGGTGAAATTCTGGTAATAGCGTATGCTTACGATGCAGCTTTCTTGCAGAAAGCTTTTAGCTCCGCTTCTTCAGGTTATTTCTGCCCTCTACGTTCTTGTCTAAAGGGTTAATTCAATTTATCTAGGGCCTATGTTACGTATTCCTCGTTTGTATTCAGAATCATGTCGACGAGGCCTGGAAAACGTACGTTTAATTCTTCCTTTCGTAGGGAATAAAAGTGCTGTTTACCTTCAATGCGTGGCTGGATTACGCCAGCTCCACGTAAAATTTTGATGTGATGGGACAACGTGGATTTGGAAATATGGTCTACTTCGAAAGCGGAACAGTTTTTCTCGCCAGAACTGGCCAAACAGTGTGCAATTTTCATGCGGATCGGATCACCCAATGCATTGCAGACCGTGGTCAGCTTCAGTTCCGAAGCCACAGGTATCGTTGGAGTTCTCATATCTATGACGTTAGCATATTCGGCTTTCTCTTTCAATGTTTGAAAAATATCGAACTATAGAAGTTGAACTGTAACTATTACACTTGTTTACTCCGATTGCGGTACCATCTTTCGATCGCTCTTATCCCCAGATTTTCTTTATTCCCTTGGTCCAAGGGAAAAATCCGGTGATAAAGGCGAACGCTTCGCTTCTTCAGATTGGTTCTGCACTCTCCGTGTTAGTGTAAAAGTCGGTCTCAACTTATATATTTCTTGCGGGCAGTATAAGAAGTATGATACATTTCTTTTCAATTAGTTCGAAAATATTCGAACTGAAAGATTGGAAAATGGCTTTTTATTCTAGGAGGAATATAAATGAGTACCACTACACTGTTGAACAACTATTTCCGTTTATTTGATGCTTCACGCACAGACGAGCGCGCCATGCAGGATTTATTGTCCCTGTTTACACCGGACGCAGAGATTGTGCTTAACGGCACCAGCCGAACGGGATTCGACGGTTTTATGAAAGCTTTCTACGAATACAATAAGGATGTAAAACATATGTGGGATGCGTGGGTGCAACAGCCCGACGGCAGTTACCAAACGAACTGGGCGGTATGCGGACAAGCGTCAGACGGAACGGTATATGCCAAAGCAGGCATTGATATCGCACGTGTAAATGATGCGGGACAGATTGTATATCTGGAGAATGTACAGGCCGACCAGAATGCGTTCAGCAAGTATAATCAGTAATTAAAATCTAGGATTTCAGTTCTATAGTTGTTAGAAATCTGAATCAATAAAAGATAGGAAACCTTAACTCCACCGCTTTTTCATGCTGTGGGGTTTTGTTATACCCAACATGCTCAATCATTCTTTTTAGGGTAGGATTAGAATAAAGGGATGAACGTTATAATTCTTATTTGTTGGAATACAGAGGAGTGAACTACATGAACGAAGTTGGGAACCGAAACGCCATGGAACCTTTAGAGGTCATACCGATGGTCGGTATTGGACCATTTAAGTTGGGAATGAGTAAATCAGAGGTAGAAGAGATCATTGAGTGCATCACCCCGGAGATTAGTCAGCTCTACAACCAAATGGAGTATGATTCGGAACATAAACTCTATTTCATTGAAGTAACTAATCCACACGATTATCCACCTGATGAATCTGATGTTGTCCTTACATATGATAATATTGATGTTTTTCGAACAAAGGCTGATGATCTCGTTAAGCTAATAGATAGTAAGACACCATATACTCGAGACATCGATGCGGAGTTGGGATTTTCTTTTATTTTCAAAGACATCCAATTGGCTTTGTGGAGACCTAGCGTGATGACCGAAGAAATGATGAATTCAGTTGAGTTTCTGACCGAGTTTACGCCAGAGAATCAGGAACTGGAAAAGAGATTTTTCTATTTTAGGACGGTTGCTGTGGCGGCCCCTGGATACTTTAATAGAACATAAAGGGAAGCTCCAAGTATGATGAGAGATAAATTTGATCCAATCTAAATAGAATTTATATAGTCTGTGCATGAAAAAAAGCCCATTCCCATATGGACATAACCATGGCGGGGTGGGTCTCTTTAACTTACGATATCTCGTATTAATTCTAACGAACCTGTGACGCGCTATTGGAGGGTATTTGGCAAAAGTGATTTTCTAACGAACCACAGACAAGTTAATTGGCTACATATTAGGTTCTAGAGCAGTTTTGTGCCCATGTAAGCCGATATAAGGTGGCTCAGGTTCGTTAGATTTTGAAAACATGCTATAAACCTCATATAAGATGTCTACGATTCGTTAGCTATTCCATCTCAACTTTTGACTGTCCAACGTGTTGCAACATCCTAGGCTTTTAACCTTCTAGCCCTCACACCGTCCCGTTCTCCGGTCATCCTACATGCAATCTACTGCCGCCCTTATCCCTGCATCGTCTTATTCTGAAAAGCAGCGATATCCGCATACTCTTCTTCAAACTTACGGGAGATGCGGATGAAGATCGGCAGCAGTTCACGGTACACGCGGACACTGTCCGGGTCTGGTTGGTGCCGATGTGTTGATCCGATCATGCCGGAGACGGCACTCAGGGAATCGATGCGGCCAAGAGCGTACAAGCCCAGTACAGCAGCGCCGAGACAGGAGCTTTCAATACTTTCGGGGATGATGACATCCTGATCGAAAATATCGGCCATCATCTGGCGCCACAACTCAGAGCGGGCGAAGCCGCCTGTCGCCTGAATTTTTTTCGGACGGCCAATCTTTTCTTCGATCGCCAGCATGACCGTGTACAGGTTAAACAACACACCTTCGAGCGCAGCGCGAATCATATGTTCTTTCTTATGATGCAGCGTCAGACCGAAAAATGAGCCGCGTGCGTTCGGATTCCAGAGTGGAGCCCGCTCACCCGTCATATACGGATGGAACAAGAGACCTTCCGAACCCGGAGGTACGTTTTCTGCGACACGAGTAAGCACTTCATATGGATCGATGCCAAGTCGTTTCGCAGTCTCCACCTCGGAAGCTGCAAACTCGTCCCGAATCCAGCGGAAAATAACACCGCCATTGTTCACCGGTCCGCCAATGACCCAGGCATCCTCCGTGAGCGCATAACAGAAGAAGCGTCCTTTGGGATCGGTCACTGGTTTATCTACGACTGTACGAATCGCTCCACTGGTACCAATGGTCACGGCCACGACGCCCGGATCAATGGCGTTCACGCCCAGATTGGAGAGCACACCATCACTTGCACCGATGACAAATGGTGTGGTGACCGCAATGCCCATCTCCTTGGCATACTCCGGGTGCAACCCATGTTTCAGCACATGTGTGGTTGGGACCAATCGGGACAAGTGTTCCGGCGTAATGCCCGCTACATGCAGCGCTTCAGCATCCCAGTCGAGTTTCTCCAGATTCATGAGTCCGGTTGCGGAGGCCATGGAGTGATCAATGACGTATTCAGAAAATAATTTATAGAAGACATATTCTTTCATGGATATGAATTTGTGCGTCTGTCTGAACATTTCAGGCTGATCCCGAGTGAGCCACATGATCTTGGTGAGTGGGGACATCGGATGAATCGGCGTACCTGTTCTCAGATAGATTTCGTGACCATTCATCTCCGATTTGAGTACTTCCGTCCACTCTGCACTGCGATTATCTGCCCAAGTCATGGCCCGCATCAGCGGTGTGCCCTGTTGATCGACTGGCAGAATGCTGTGCATGGCCGAACTGAAGGATACAAACAGGATGTCCTCTGGTTTAACCCCCGCTTTGGAAGTGGCCTGTTTAACGGACTCGATGACTGCTTTGAAAATATCTTCCGCATCCTGCTCCGCAATCGCAGGTGTGGGGGTGTGCAGCGGATAATCGGCACTGCCTTGAGCCACAATGGTTCCGTTCTGTTCGAACAAGACGGCCTTGGTGGAGGTCGTGCCGATATCTACGCCGATCATATAGGGTGAAGAAGCCATTTTGTCATCCCTCTTTCTTAAATATATAAGGTGGTGCTATTCATCCAACTTATATGGCATCTGTTATTTCATCTATAGATAAGAATATCAGACTTGAGGGATGGATCAAAATGCCACAATCTTAGTCCTTCACCGCCCCTGCGGCAATATCCGAAATAAACTGGCGGCTGATAAACAGGAACATAACGATGAGCGGAATGACGGCAAGCAACGTACCAGCGATAACCATGGCATAGTCTGTGTTATACAACCCGTTTAATTGAGACAACGCAATCTGCAACGTGTATTTGCGTTCATCCGTCAGGACGATCAAAGGCCACAGATAATCATTCCATACGCCGATAAAGGTGAACGCCCCGAGGAAAGCAAAGGCAGGTCGCAGAATTGGCAGCGCCACGTTCCAATAGAGTCGGAAGAAATTACAGCCGTCGATGCGGCCCGCATCCAGCAGATCGTTGGGAATGGACTCTGTGGCATACTGGCGAATCCAGAAGATGCCGAAGGCGTTCACCATGCCCGGAATAATGAGAGCTTTGAAGGAACCGACCCAACCGAACGTAGCCATGAGTACGAAGGAAGGCACCAGCGACAGCTGGGAAGGTACCATCATGGTTGCGAGCAGCAAGATGAAGAGCCACTTTTTGCCGGGAAATTCAAACTTCGCAAACGCAAACCCCGCCAGTGAGTCAAAAAACAGCACCAGAATGGTCACGAGGCCTGACACAAACAACGTATTCAGAAAGGCGCCCCAGAAATCAATCTGCTGCAACACCCGCGTGATATTATTCCACAGTTCGCCCCCGAACCAGAGCTGGGGTGGAAACTTGTAGATATCGGACGTTGTCCGGGTAGACATTACAATCAGCCAATAGAACGGGAACATGGATATGAGCATGCCCCCGATAAGACCGGTATACAACACCAGCGATTTGAGGTGTTTGGTCGCCATGTGCGCTCCCCCTTATCACATCAGGATGATTTGCCTTGAACAAGCTTCCAGTTCACAATCGAGAACAGGGCGATAATGAGGAACATGCCCCAACCAACGGCAGCGCCATATCCGAAATAATTGTTAATGAAGGATTCACGGTAGAGGTACAGTACAATCGTCATGCCTGCTGCACCTGCGCCACCGTCATTGCCTACCAATACTTGTGGCTCGGTGAACAGTTGCATACCGCCAATCGTTGATGTAATGACCGTAAACAGAATCACAGGACGCAACATCGGAATTGTAATTCGGAAAAAGGACTGTATCGCTGATGCGCCATCAATCTTGGCCGCTTCGTATAATGTCTGCGGAATACTCTGAAGTCCGGCCAGATAGATGACGGCGTTATATCCGGTCCAGCGCCAGACCACCATGGAGGAGATTGCGACTTTAATGCCCCATGGTGCATTAAGCCACTCCACAACCGGTAACCCGACCGACTGCAACAGATAATTGAGAAAGCCATAATTGTTGGCAAATAAAGCACCGAAGATAATGGCTACCGCCACGATGGATGTGACGTTTGGCAGAAAATAACCGACCCGAAACAGGGTACGAAACTTCACAAATGGTGCATGTAGCAAAAAGGCAATAATCAGGGCGAAAAAGAGCATCGGAATCGTCGAATAGATCCAGATCATGAACGTGTTGCCCACGGCTTGCCAGAACTCGGCATCGGTCAGCATGTATTTGAAATTGTTGAGTCCGTTAAACGTCATGACACCGATGCCATCCCATTTATGAAAAGCCAGATAGAGTGAGAACCCAATCGGGAACAGCCCAAATACCGCAAACAGAATATAAAACGGCGATATCGCAACATAAAGTGCACGATGCTCCCACATTCTGGCCCACAGTGACTTCTGCCGATCCAGATCAGGTCTTGCATTTCCGGGATCGGGAGTAAGACGAGGTTCAGTTACAGCCATATGAATTCCTCCTTTGCGGATAACGAAACCACACGTTTTTCAGGTTAACGCTGCAATTCCCGCTCGACGCGGTGTACCGTATCCGTCCAGACCTGCTGTGGATCGGCATTTTGCTTCGCGACATCATTCAGCCGTCGAGTGATAATGTTGTGTACGGATGGGTATCTTTCGCCAAAGAAAGCATCCGGCACATCCTGTGCCGATTCGGCAAATACAGGCCCTGTCGCCTGTCCACCGAAGAAAGGTTCTTTTTCTTTCATGGCAGGATCATCAAACACACCTGGTGCAGAAGGGAACAGGTTCAGTGTCTGATATTGCTCCAGTTGATTTTCGGGACTTTGCAGCCAGCGAACCAGTTCAAAGGCTTCCTGAGGATGTTCACTCGACTTCAGGATGGACAGGAATGATCCTCCGTTGTTGCCATCTCCCTCTGGTGCTCGAGCGACCCGCCACTTCCCGGATGTATCCGGAGCGGCTTCCTGAAGAACTTGTTTCATCCAGACAGCGCCCACGAAAGAGGCGATTTCGCCATTATTCATCGCGGCGTTCCAGCTTGGAGTCCAGCCATCTGCATTGGCTAGCAGTCCCTTCTCTTTGAAAGCAACGGCCGTATCCCAGCTCTTGCCCACAATAGGGGAATCCATGCCGATAAAGGACCCGTCCGGCCGGAAATAACGCTCCGCAGACTGCGATATGACTTGATTGTAAACGGTTGCAATATTGTCGGTTAGAAAAACCTTGCCTCCGAATTTTTCCTTGAGCTGTTCTCCGGCAGCAACATATGCATCCCAACTGTTGATCTGGCGTGTAACGTCCTCGGGATCAGATGGCAATCCGGCCTCCTTGAACAGATCTTCTCGGTAGAAGAGGGCTGTTGGGCCCGTATCCATCGGGAAACCAATCATCTGTCCGCTTGGCGTAACGCCTTGCTTCCATTTCCACGGCAGATATTGGTCTTCAATATCTCCTGCACCGAGATCATACAGATTATAGAAACGGTCCTCACTGGGGAATAGCTCCATGATCCAGTCGTTCAATGCTACAATGTCTGGTTCACCTGAGCGTGCAGCGAGTGTTGTTTTGAGTTTTGCTTTGAAATCACCGCCGATTTTCTGAGCTGTCAGTTCGATATTGGGGAACTTTTCCTTAGCCCTGGCAATCAACTTATCATCGATGGAACGATTCCAGTACCATAATGTAAGCGCTACCTTTTTGTTGTTCGCTGAATCGTCCTGTCCGGGCCAGATGGAGCATCCGCTTATGAGCAGGACGCAGACCATCAGTATGGCTGTCCAGCATGTTCTTTTCCGGCGGATCATGTGTATTACCCCCTCATCATTAAGTTCGAGGCATGAAGTGCTTTGGACTACAACATTAGTGTATGAGCAGTTTATAAACTCATACCCAATATTCCTAAAATGAAACACATATTTGTGTCAATTGCGTAACATAAATTGGGTAGTTACTTTAAAAATAAAAGTTACTTGACACATTATAATTTTTATTCTAAACTAACTTACATAAAGTAACTAATGATGATGAGAATAATATAGATACGTACTATATAACGTCCAAGTGATCCATTTTCGCTTTGGATGCGAATCAATCAACAGACAAGTTGGCCTAAACAGGAGGAACGACAATGATCAATTCACATATTATTCAACTGCTTGCCCCCAAAATTCAGACTTTTCCGAGTGGAAAAGAGTTCATATACCTCGTGGGACCGATTAAGCTCCCGGTAAACCTTGATGGGGAGACCAAGACATTCCAGTGGTATAGCTGGATGAAGTCAGACAAAGCGATGGAGAGCGGCGAGTTAATCGAATCCCTTGCTGAGGCTGAACTGGCAGAGCGTCAACAATCCAGTGTTCTGGTGTATGGTGACTTTGCTGAAGCACAAGAAGCGCTGATCCGGATGCATAGCATCTGTCATACAGGCGACATCTTTGGCAGCAAACGCTGTGATTGCGGCTTCCAATTGGAGCAATCCATGAAAATGATCGCCGCTCATGGAGCGGGTGCACTGTTCTATCTTGCGAACCATGAGGGACGTGGCATTGGTCTGTTCAGCAAAGCCATGGCGTACATTTTGCAAGAAGAAGGTCTGGATACGGTAGATGCAAACTTGCAACTCGGATTCACAGACGATGCCCGCAATTATGACGATGCGATTGCCGTATTGCGTGCGCTTCGCTCCGCACCGGTTACATTGATCACCAACAATCCACGGAAGCTGGCTGCTTTGCAGGAAGCGGGATTGAATGTGGGCGGACGTGTGCCACTATGGGGAGATCGCTCTGCTTTCAACGAGAAATATCTGCAAACGAAAGTGAACCGTTCCGGTCATTTGGCAGAAAGTGATGGTTGGGCTGGGGCAGAGACGCTGCTTCCGCATGCGCAGGCTTAATCATTATTTATAGACGTATACGAATAGATGGCTAGCCGTTGATGTACTCTCTGTTATGGAGAAGTACAACAGCGGCTTTTTGCTATGGATGATAGGGTAGCGATCAGGTTTTCCTGATTCACGGAATGGCTTGCCGTTCCCGCAGTGCGGATTATACAATATAGTCATCTGATGAATGCGGGAGGAACCAAGGTGCCATTTGAGGGACAACGTATATTGCCGGCTGCAAAGAGCATGAAGCAGTTTGAAGCGATGATTGAAGGCCCTTATACCTATGGGGTGATGCTGGAAACGCATATTGCACAGCTTCAGAGTGTAATGGACGAGGCTCGGCGGTACGACAAAAAGATACTTTTGCATGCAGATCTGGTCCAAGGATTGAAGAATGATGAGTATGCGGCAGAGTATCTGTGTCAGCACATTCGCCCGGCAGGACTGATCTCTACGCGAGCGAGTGTCATTCAGAAGGCAAAGCAGAAAGGCATTACAGCGATTCAACGTATTTTTCTGCTCGATACCCATGCACTGGAGAAAAGTTATCTGCTGCTGGCCAAAACCCAACCGGATTATATTGAAGTATTACCTGGCGTTATTCCGCATATTATTGCGGAAGTATCTGTGCGTACAGGGATACCCATTATTGCAGGGGGATTGATCCGTTCACCGGAAGAGGTTGAACTTGCGCTTGGCGTCGGGGCTACGGCAGTGACCACATCCAACGCAGATCTGATCCGACACTTCGAGAAATCGCTTACACCTTAAAAAGAACCCACAACGGGAGGTTGGCTGTATGGAAAAATATATATTGGCTCTGGATCAGGGAACAACAAGCTCCCGAGCTATTCTATTTAACCGTGGCGGGGAGATTGTGCACATTGCACAGCAGGAATTCCCTCAATATTTCCCCAAACCGGGCTGGGTAGAGCAGAATGCCAACGAAATCTGGAGTTCCATTCTTGCCGTGATGGCTTCATGTCTGGCAGAGAGCGGAATCAAACCTGTCCAGATTGCCGGAATTGGAATTACGAATCAACGTGAGACCGTTGTGGTATGGGACAAAGAAACAGGCAGACCCATCTATAATGCAGTGGTATGGCAATCCAGACAGACCGCAGATATCTGTGAAGAATTGAAGACGCAGGGTCTCGGGGACCTTTTCCGCCGTAAAACAGGATTACTGATCGATCCCTACTTCTCGGGAACAAAGGTGAAGTGGATTCTGGATCATGTCCCTGGTGCCCGGGAGCGGGCAGAGAAGGGTGAACTGCTGTTTGGCACGATTGATAGCTGGCTGATCTGGAAACTGAGCGGGGGTACACATGTCACGGATATATCCAATGCCTCACGTACTCTGATCTATAACATCTATGATCTGCAATGGGATGACGAATTGTTGGATATCCTCGACATTCCCAAGGCTATGCTACCAGAAGTGCGAGGTTCATCCGAGGTGTATGCACACACAACAGACTATCATTTCTTCGGTCATCGGATTCCGATTGCGGGAGCGGCAGGAGATCAACAGGCAGCGATGTTTGGTCAGGGCTGTTACACCAAGGGTAGTATGAAAAATACATATGGTACCGGTTGTTTCATGCTTATGAACACGGGAGAGAACCCGGTACAATCCAATCACGGACTGATTACAACGATTGCCTGGGGGATGAATGGCAAGGTTGAATATGCGCTCGAAGGTAGCATTTTTGTTGCAGGTTCAGCGGTTCAGTGGCTGCGTGATGGATTAAGAATGCTTCGCTCTTCAAAAGATAGTGAGGATTACGCCTCACGTGTGCCTTCGACAGACGGCGTTTATATGGTACCTGCATTTGTGGGACTGGGCAGTCCGTATTGGGATAGTGAGGTTAAGGGTGCGGTGTTTGGCCTGACACGAGGCACGACAAAGGAACACTTTATCCGTGCTACGCTTGAGGCATTGGCGTATCAGACCAAAGATGTACTGGAGGCAATGGAATCCGACTCGGGTATTCCCGTGCATGCTCTGCGTGTGGATGGAGGAGCGGCGGCCAATGATTTCCTCATGCAGTTCCAGAGTGATATTCTGGGCATTCCTGTCGAACGCCCAACGGTGAATGAAACGACTGCATTGGGTGCGGCTTATCTGGCAGGATTGGCGGTAGGATATTGGACGAGTGCGGATGAATTGACGGATCATGAAAATACGGAGCGTGTCTTCCAGCCTGTTATGGCTGAGCAACAACGAACAGAACTGTATACAGGCTGGAAGCGTGCAGTGAATGCAGCAATGGCTTTTAAATAAAAGAAATGAAATGAATATTTCTTGGTGTGGGTATTTGTACTTTTTAACTAAACATATGTTATAAATGATATTTACTGGTGGAAAATGATGCATGATTTACAGGGTTATTCTTCCTGGAGGAGGCAAAATATATACCCACTATAAGGAAAAAAATAAGGTTAGTGGATTCATTTGAAATTCCATCCTTTGTCAGAACAACTTTTTGAATTTTTTTTGAATAATGTGTCATTTCAGGACTTCACGCCGTCAAAAATCTGTGATAGGATAAAGGCACAAGTTAAAAAAATGATGTCTGGAGATCGGGAGGGACCACGTGCCGCTCAGCAATTGCTGAGCGAATGACGTGGTCCTTTTTTTGTTTTTTTACGGAAATATTAAGGAAATCAATGGGAGGTTCAAGAATGACAGAAACGTTCTCGTCAGCACAACGGACCGAATATTTGCAAAATATGGCGAATGCACATTTTGACGTATTGATTATTGGCGGCGGGATTACAGGCGCAGGGATTGCATTGGATGCGGCTTCGCGTGGGTTGAAGACGGCGCTTGTAGAAATGCAGGATTTTGCAGCAGGTACATCCAGTCGTTCGACCAAGCTTGTCCATGGCGGATTACGTTATTTGAAGCAATATGAAGTGAAGATGGTTGCTGAGGTAGGACGGGAGCGGGCTGTAGTTTATGAAAATGGGCCACATGTGACAACACCGGAACCGATGTTGTTACCGATCTATACGGCTGGCACGTTCGGCCGCTTCAGCACATCCATTGGACTGATGGTGTATGACCGGCTCGCCGGGGTGAAGCGCAGTGAACGGCGCCAAATGTTGAATGCTGGAGCAGTGTCAGATAGTGAACCTCTGTTACGCAAACAGGGGTTGTTGGGTGGTGGACTCTATGTGGAGTACCGGACTGACGATGCCAGGCTCACCATAGAAGTTATGAAAGAAGCCGTTAAACGTGGGGCACAGGCAGTGAACTACGTTAAGGCGAAAGGTTTCCTGAAGGAGAATGGCAAGATTACAGGTATTGAAGCCATGGATCAGATCGATGGGCAGACTTATACGCTGAAAGCAAGCAAGGTGATCAACGCTTCCGGTCCATGGGTGGACGGTCTGCGGGAATTGGACGGTTCACGCCAGGGGAAAACGCTGCAGATGACCAAAGGCATTCATTTGGTCTTTGATGGTGAACGATTCCCATTAAGACAGGCCGTCTATTTTGATACACCAGATGGTCGAATGGTCTTTGCTGTCCCACGTGATGGAAAAACCTATGTAGGTACAACCGACACTGTATATCAGGATGATCCTGCACAACCGCAAATTTCCGACTCGGATCGCGATTATGTGATTGATGCAGTTAATGGCATGTTTCCAGATGTACACATTGGTACCGAGGACGTGGAATCCGGATGGGCGGGTGTACGTCCACTAATTCATGAGGAAGGCAAGAATCCTTCCGAAATATCACGTAAAGATGAAGTCTGGGTATCCGAATCCAATCTGATTACGATTGCCGGGGGCAAGTTAACCGGATACCGTAAAATGGCCGAGATGGTTGTTGATCTGGTCGCACGCCAGATGGAGCAGGAGAGTGGGCATTCCATAGGCCCTTGTGTAACGAAGAAGATGCCCATCTCCGGCGGTGATGTAGGGGGAGCGGCTGGATTTGTATCGTATGCGGAGCGCAAGATCAAGGATGGTGTTGCCTTGGGGCTTGCCCGACCGGCTGCGGAGCGGCTGGTTCGCACGTATGGTTCCAATGTGGAGGCACTGTATGAGCGAATGCCCGATCCACGCACCAAGTCCGAGCTTCATGGCATGCCACAGGAGCTATTGCTTATGCTACATTACGCGATTGATGAAGAGATGGCTGTAACCCCATCTGACTTTTTGGTACGAAGAACAGGTGATTTATTCTTCCGTATTGATGAAGTTCGTCGCTATAAAGCAGCGGTTATCTCGTATATGGCAGGTCGTTTGGACTGGTCTGAAGAGGAAGAGGTTAAACATACACAGGAACTGGATCAGCTGTTGCTGGAAGCATCCGGCAAAATCTGAGGCAGGATTTCAAGATCGAGAGTCGAATGGAACATGTAAGCGTGTAACATAGAGAGGGGATTACATCCATGACATTACAGATCGGAATCATTGGAACAGGCTGGTTCAGTAAGGTACACGCGGATATTCTCGCACGGATGGAAGGTGTTCGTGTTGCGAGTGTCTGTGGAACATCGCTCGAAAAGGCAGAGGCTATGGCCTCCGTTTATGATGCTGTTGGTTACGGGGAACTTGAACATATGCTGGATGGTGAGAAGCTGGATGCGGTGTATATCTGTGTGCCTCCGATGTCTCACGGATCGATTGAATCCGAATTAATCCGCCGCGGTATTCCATTCCTGGTGGAGAAACCGTTGAGCACCGGAATGGATGTTCCGCGTCAGGTGTTGGATCAGTTGCAAAAGAGTGGATTGTTAACCTCTGTAGGATACCATTTCCGTTATCAGGAGGCTGCGCAGGTTCTGCAGCAAGCGATGAAAGAACAGACGGTCGGCATGGCTCTTGGCCGCTGGATGGGCGGAATGCCAGGGGTCGCCTGGTGGCGGCGTCAGGACGGTTCAGGAGGACAATTCGTAGAGCAGACTACACATATTGTAGACTTGCTTCGGTATTGTGCAGGAGAAGTTACGGAGGTATATGCTGTAGCAGCTCAGCGAAGCATGCATGAGAAGCATGAGCATGTGACCGTAGCCGATGTGGCAAATGTGACGCTCAAGCTGGAAAGTGGAGCGATTGCCAGTATCGCCAATACATGTCTGTTGCCAGACGGAGAGGGCGGCGCAGGACTCCAGTTCTACACGGATGCAGGTGTGTGGGATTGGACGCCAGAACGTTTGCTTCTACCAAGTGCCGCAAAACATGCGATGGCAGGTCTGGAGATTCCGGCAGGACATAACCCATACGAGCGTGAGAATGAAGCGTTCATTCACGCCCTGCGTACGGGAGACCGTTCACGAATTCTGTCCGATTATGCAGATGCCTGCCGTACACAGGAGATTACGACGGCGGCGCTGGCATCGGCAGATTCCGGTCTGCCGGTACAGCTTCAGCCTTCAAAACATCTCTCTCATTAAAAGGTTGAAGGTAATATAAATACGCCTGAATCAGGGAATGATCCGCAGATCAGCCTGATTCAGGCGTATTTATGTTGAGTAGAGATTATTAAGTAGCAATTCAACTACTCGGATTTCTGCTGTTTCAACCAGTCGGATGACCAACTGTAGATCTGATCAATGACAGGTTCAATGGCTCTGCCTTTCGGTGTCAATTCATACTCTACACGGGGAGGTATCTCGGGAAACATGTGTCGGGTTACGATACCTTCCGTCTCCATTTCCTTCAATCTCTCCGATAAAAGTCGTCCACTGATCGCCATCTCTGCTTCAAGTTCCGTAAACCGCTTGGGTCCGGACAACAGTTGGTACATGATTAACAGTACCCACTTCTTGCCTATGATGTCTATGGCTTGAGTGATCATACAGGGACTTGGTGATTTTACTTTTTTCAGCTTCAACGTGTTCACCTCGATTCATAATGATTTTCTTCAAAGTTGTATATGAAAGGATATGATTTCTGCCGCTTTAAGAATATAGGACATCCAAGTAAATGAGGGTTACTACAAAATATACTGTAACATACCTTTTGTATGTATTATACATCATACAGTGAAAAATTACTTGAAGAAATTATATTATTATTATATACTAACTTCACAAAAGTAAGTTGGTGATAAATAATACGTATAATATGAACGCGTACTATTCTGAAAATTGAACTGGGCTGAACGGTTGAAAACAGAGTGACCTTTGGGAACTTTTACATAGATTCTTTTTTTACAATGTGCAGCAAAAATAATCATTACATAGTAGGAACATATAATTTGTTACAGGAGGATCTACATATGAACAAGATTTTGGGTTACGTTTTTCTGGTTGTGTTAGCAGGTGTCTTCGTCATGACGGGGTTTAACAAGATTAGTGGGGCAGATATGATGATTCAGACATTCGAAAGTTTCTCTTATCCGACATGGACGATGTATCTGCTGGGCGCTGCGGAGTTGCTTAGTGCTGTAGGACTGCTGATTCCACGGACTCGCATCCTGGCTTCTGGCATACTGACCTTCATTCTGATTGGGGCCGTGGGAAGTCATCTGATCTATGCACAATACGCTGCTGTTCCGTTCCCGGCTGTGTTGTTGGTAGCTAACATCATTGTCCTGGTTGTGGGCATGCGCAGATTGGAAGCGGAAGAAGAAGGCCAGATGGACGCGATTCAGGCGTAAGTTAAAGATAAGAGGGAACGTTATTGGGCTATTTACTGAGGAAAAGGTATTCCTGTCAAAAGGAATGTAAACGCGGATGCCTATGCAGAAGATGACCACTGCCAGTAAGCGGTGGTCATCTTTTTTTATGTAAGACTTCGCGTGGCACGTGTAACGATTCGCCGCGTATGTTTGGTATCCGACTGCTGAGTCCAAGTGGCACAGACCTGCCGCACCCACTCTGGATTGGTCTTGCTGGCGTCGTTCAGCCAGTTACTTACCGAATCCTGCACATACTTATGGGCATCGGATTTCACCGCGTCAAGCAAGGGAAGGGCCATGGCCGGATTTTCTTTTAACTCCTGAATATGCTTGGCCCAGACGCCACGAGGTCTGATTGATTCTATGGCAAATCGACGGATCAGTGGATCAGGGTCAACGCTCCATGGGATTAACTGCTGCAAGGCTAAGGATAATTCGGCAGAGATGGACTCCCGTACAGCCATCCAGGCGATTTCTCTTACACCAAAGTGATGATCTGCTGCAAAGGGCCGAATATGCTCCAACTTTTCAGTCAGGTTCAGACCGGAATCCAGCCCAATGATATAAGCCGCCCAGCAGCGAACACTGTCTGAACGATGCTCTGCAATGGAACAAAAGAGATTCGTTTTTTCATTGACTGATGGACGTTTCAACAGATCAAGCCATTGCATGGCTATGGCCGGGATGATTTTCATGATCCGCTGCTCATCCATCTGTGTTAACTGCTCTGTAATTGCTCTGGTTTCGGCATCCATTCCCCATTCATGGGTAACCTTCTGAAAAAGAGAAACATGATCTACAGCCAGCCATTCGGTCAGATTGACCGATTCGATATGTCCTGCTTGTAGCCAATTGCGGATATGCTCAGGAATTTCCGTTGCTTTACGGGCACCTTTGCGAAGAAAAATGTCTTCAGGGATAAATAGATCTGGCTTAGCATCCAACGGTATACTCCTCCTTGGTTGTATAACATCATGAGTTATACAGTACAACTTGCTGGAGAACAGGGATGTAAGGCATCTTACAAGTGGTCAGTGATTTTCCGGAGGTTAGCGATTTCGTCACGATGAAGGGAGACTGATTTGAATCCGGTACGAATACGGCCAGATTTTACCAAGTCTTGCATGACAATCGTAACCGATTCCCGTGTGGCTCCCGCCATCCAGGCAATCTCCTGATGGGTAAGCCCGAGTTGAATCCGGCAGTATTCATCTTCTTCGATCCATCCCATCTGTTCAGCCAGCCGGAAGAGATTATGTAACACCTTTTCATGCAGGTTTCCGAGTGCAAGCGTCTGTGTCAACTCGCTCATACGTTTGATCCGCTCGCTCAGTACGTTCATCAGTCTCATCATAAATTCCGGATGTTCAATCAGAAACTGTTCAAAACGTTGTTTGTTCATCAGGCAAATATCACACTCCTCCATCGTTTCGATATAAACGGCGCGTGTTCCGAGTGAGATTCCGTTCATTTCTCCAAACACGTTACCTTCCGTCAAAATATCGAGAGTGAACTGCTTGCCCTCCGGATTTAATGTATATAAACGAACCTTTCCCCGTTTTACAAAATAGAAACCTTCTGTAAACGTATCGGGTGTCTGGATCTGTTTGTTTTTAGGTATGGTCGTAATAGAAGTCATCCCATCCATTTCAATCAGGTCTGCCTCGGATAAGGAGGACATGAGGTCGAATTGTGATAAATACAGAATTTTATCCATAGAACTCCTTTCCATTACAATATGAATATAAAAAAAAAGAAGAACCCACGAAAAACAACGGGTTCTCTTGCAGCGGGACTTCCTGATCGGAAGGTCTTCTGACTATAAATGATCAAATGCCATTTTGATTATAGTAACTTTTTTAATTGAGAGACGCGTCCTTGGCTGATGCCAAGCTTTTCCGCAATTTGCTGTTGAGCCAAACCGGGATTCTGTTCAACAATTTCTTTCATCTGTTGCAGCATACGTGCCGTCTTTGGCCGCAGGTCCGGGTATTCTTGGTTGTCAGCTGTGGTCCCTTCTTCCCTAGCGGGAGATGAGACTGGGGCGGATTTGGAAGCAGGACGCTCCACGGGTGCAGGAGCCTGTTTGTTCTGAGGTACGAACCAGTCGGGAGAGTCATCCGGGTGTTTTAATTGAATTGCACAAGTCCGGCAGATGAATTGTTCTTTGAAATACATTTCCGTATCTACATCACCGCAAAAAATACATAATGTTGATTTGTACTTTCTTAAAATCAACTCTTTTCCTTCAATGAAAAACTCAAGCGGATCGCCGATATGGATTTCCATCGTATCCCGCATTTCTTTGGGAAGGACAATTCGTCCAAGACGGTCCAGAGATCTCTTCATTCCGGTTCTTTTCATCGCATCTCCCCCGCAATATTCACAATTAAAAACCTGTCCTTATTGTAAGGAAGAAAGGGCTTTAATACAACAATAATATTTCAAAAAAGTGGATAATTCCATCCATTATGGGAAAATAAGTTTAGAAAGCACGGGTGCAACCGCTAAAGTGAACAATGCAGCGAGCACCATGGAGATGCTGGAGATGGTACCGGTCAGGGAACTCAGTTCAAACGCCTTGGATGTCCCTGTGCCATGGGCACCGGTTCCAAACAGTGTGCCTCGTGCAATCTCCCCATCGATGCGCAGCATTTTGACGATGGAAGGGCCCATAATTACTCCGAGCAGACCAGTCATAATAACAAAAACAGCTGTCACTGCGGGTATGCCACCGATTGTGGCGGATACGTTCATGGCAATGGGTGTTGTAATGGAGCGCGGGATCAAGCTGTGGATTAGACCTGAATCCAGGCGCAACCATTTGGCGAGCAGGGCAGAAGAAAGTACGGCAACGACCGAGCCGGTCATGACACTGAAGACAATCTCGGAAATATGTTTTTTGAGTACATGGAAAAAGGTATAGAGCGGTACGGCAAAAGCCACCGTGGCCGGTTGAAGAAGCAGACTCAGCCATTTGCCGCCACTGCTATACGTGGCATAATCCGTTCCGGTTGCAAGCAATATGCCAACAACAAGAAGCGGTGTAATGAGCAACGGAGACAGATATACTTTAGGCAGATTGCGATACATTCGTTTGGTAACCCAATAGATACCGACGGTTAACAACAGGCAGAGGAATCCAATCATCCGGTGTGACGCTCCTTTCGTTTGGCAATTCGTGTAGCCACTAGGCCTGTGCAGGACATGACCAGGAAAGTACTAAGTAGTACGATAAATAAAATTTGCAATCCGTCATGTTCCAACATGGGCATATAGTTCATAATGCCAACGGCTGACGGGATAAAAAATAACAATAGTTCACCGAGCAGCCAGGCAGCTCCAACTTCAATCCAGCGCAGCTTCACGACACGAGTCTGAAGCAGAATGAATAACACGACCATACCGAGTATTGAACCTGGTACAGGAAGATGGAGAGTACGGGCCAGCAGGTCCATCAGCAGTGAAAAAACCATTAAGAGCGCAACTTGTGCAATACCAAGGCCCCATTTTTTCACTTCAATCCCTCCTTGTATAATCAACGTAATCGTTTAAGTTATTATGAAAATGAAAATGATTCATTTGATATCACAAATTTTACATGGCTTCCTTTCATGAGTAAAATGCATATTAAGAATGTTTACTATTCCATTTGTCTATGAGAGGTGAGTATCAACCGATGGATATCCGCCATTTGCAATATTTTCTGGAAGTTGCCCGGCAGCAGAGCTTCACTAAAGCCGCCGAAGTCCTGTATATCACCCAGCCCACGATCAGCAAGACGGTCAAGAGTCTTGAAGAGGAATTGGGTATCACTTTACTGGACCGTTATGGGAAGAAAGTTGAACTAACCGATGCAGGCCATGTGTTTTTTCGGCAGGCACTTGAGATTGAAAAATCATTCCGCAGTCTGTCGTCCGAATTGGACGATCTGATGAATTTGAAGAAAGGCCATCTGCGGATTGGTTTGCCGCCGATGGTAGGATCAAGCTTTTTCCCCATGATCATTGGTGAATTTCACAAAGCCTACCCGCAGGTGACCATTCAGCTGTTTGAGGATGGCGCCAAAAAAGTGGAGGCCGATGTGATCAGTGGTGCACTGGATATTGGCGTTGCCGTACTGCCAACCGTGGATGAGCTGTTGGATCATTTTGTGTTTGTGAAAGAGAAGCTGAACCTGCTCGTACACCCTTCACATCCACTTGCTGGAAAAGAATCGGTCGCGCTGCATGAACTGGAAAACGACGCCTTTGTGCTGTTTCGGGAGGATTTTGCATTGCATGACCGGATTATTGTGGCCTGTCAGCATGCTGGCTTCCAGCCCCGTGTGGTATATGAGAGCTCCCAGTGGGATCTGCTCAGCGCGATGGTTGCTGCCAATTTGGGGGTAGCCTTACTGCCGGAGACGATCTGTCGTGAGGTAGACCATATGCGCGTGCGCATTATACCCGTGGTGGAACCGGTGATTCCATGGCAGCTCGGCATGATCTGGCGGAAGGATCGTTATCTTTCATTTGCCACGAGAGAGTGGATTGGATTCACTCAGTCGATCCTGGGTGAGTAAGGGAAGCGATCGGAAGGTTGTTCCATTCTAGTGCCCAGTGTAAATACTCTTTTGTTGACCCCGGATCGTTGTTACAATGGAAGCATAATCATGATGGAGGTGTACGAACATGAAATTGCGGGTATCCGCTGTACAATACCAGCTACAAACAATCAGCTCGTTTGAGCAGTTCGCCGCTCAGGCTGAGCATTACATACGGACAGCGAGTGAATACGGAACCGAATTTGTGCTGTTCCCGGAATTTTTCACAACGCAGTTAATGTCCATTGGGGACAAACAAGGCAATGCACTGACAATTGAGGATCTGCCAAACTTTACGGAGCAATATGAACAACTGTTCACGTCACTCGCTACCAAGTACGGCATGCACGTCATCGGGGGAACCCACGTCATTCGACGTGAAGGGAAGCTGTATAATACAGCCCACATGTTCTACCCGGATGGTCGCATCGCGCGGCAGGACAAGATTCACATTACACCAACCGAAGTCCAGGAATGGAACATGGCTCCCGGAGAGGGACTTGAGGTGTTCGACACGGACAAAGGCCGTATTGCGATGCTGACCTGTTACGATATTGAATTCCCGGAAATTGTACGGATGGCCAAAGCCAAAGGCGCAGACGTAATTTTCTGTCCTTCCTGCACGGACGATCGTCATGGATTCTACCGTGTGCGTTATACGAGTCATGCCCGCGCGGTAGAGAATCAGGTGTATGTTGTGTTAACCGGAACAGTGGGTAATCTGCCGACCGTTGATTTCATGCGGGCCAACTATGGACAGGCTGCGATCATTACGCCAAATGATATTCCGTTCCCGCCACGTGGCATTCTGGCCGAGGGTGAGATTAACAACGATATGATCGTGACCGCCGATCTGGATCTGGACTTGTTGTATGAGGTACGTGAACGTGGATCGGTAACGACCTGGCGTGACCGCCGTACTGATCTATATACCGATTGGGAGTAGGCAACCTTATAGAGGTTGTTCAAAAAGCCCGCTTTTGATTACGAAGGATGCCTAGTGGCATCATCAGCATCGAATATGGAATTCAGCCGAAATGTCCGTTGCTCACGTAGTCTTCCCTACGCTCCGCTACTCCATTTCTAGCTTCATCCCATCTTCTCGGTACTGAAAACCGACCTCTTTGAACACATAATTAAAACCTAAGCGAAACAGAGTAGGGAATTCATTTTGTCAGTGGAAAGGGGTGAACAGGCAACATGTATACCAAAGAAATGCTGATCACCGATCCGGAGCGAAGTGGTAAAAGGGTAAAGGCAGTCGTTCGCAATTATGTTACTGCCGACTTTGAGGAACTCATTGGCATTCAGGCGGAGAGTTTCCCTCCTCCTTATCCGGAAGAACTGCTCTGGAGTCACGAGCAGCTCACCAGTCATGTACAGCATTACCCGGAGGGTGCCATCTGTATTGAAGTCGATGGAGAGTTGGCCGGATCAATGACCTCGCTACGGATGCAGTGGGACCCTGCACATCCAGCAAGTCATACCTGGGCCCAAGTAACGGATGACGGTTATATTCGTAACCACCAGCCGGATGGCAACACGCTGTATATTGTTGATCTCTGTGTTCGTCCAAAGTACCGCAAATGGGGACTGGCTCAGCTTATGATGCAGGCGATGTACCACCTTGTCATCGCTCAGGGGATGGATCGGTTACTGGGTGCTGGTAGAATGCCCGGTTATCATTTGGTTGCAGACCAACTGTCTGCGCAGGAATATCTGGATCAGGTAGCAGCGGGAGAGAGGCGTGACCCGGTGATATCGTTCCTGCTTCGCTGTGGCCGCATGCCTGTTGGTGTGACCGCAGACTATCTGGACGATGAGGAATCCTGCAACTATGCAGCCCTGATGGAGTGGCAGAATCCGTTCAGATAAAGAAATGTTAAATGAAATACATTATCAATCGAGGGGGTATTTATTCATGGAATTCACGCGGATTACATCCATTAAAGATCCATTGTTTGCCCAAATGCACAAGTTGATGCAGGAGATTTTCCCGCGGGAAGAAGTGCTTGACTTCCCCCTGTGGGAAGAACCACTGGAAGATCCGGGTATTCGGGTGTTCGTGGCTGTGCATGAGGGACAGGTTGTTGGAGCGACAGAGTACCGTTATTACGAGGATTGGAACGTAGCCATGACGGACTTTACGATTATTGGGCGTGAAGGTCTGGGGATCGGCAGTTTCCTGGCGAATAACCGCAAGCGTGATCTGCAAAAGCTGGCTGCAGCAAACGGGAAAGAATTGTTCGGTATGTTTGCCGAAATCTATAACCCTTATCTGAGTCAGGATCATGAGTTTGGCGGCATCAAGCCGATGGACCCGTATGTGCGTCGCGAAGTGCTGTCCCATCTAGGATATCAGCGTCTGGACTTCCCGTATGTTCATCCATCCTGGCAAGGTGACGGTGAAGCAGTTGGCGGATTGGATCTGTGTTTCATGCCAGGCGATGAGTCGCTTGATGAACTGCCAGCCAGTCTGGTGGCTGATTTCCTGAATCGATATTATGCAGTGCTTCCTAACAAACCACAAGAATGGCTTGCCATGGTAGAGCAATTGACTGCTCGCAAGTCGGTTGCGCTACTGCCGTTGTGAACTGGACGGGATAGAACATTAGATCATAGTGGCGTTGCAAGTACCTTGAAGAATGATGACAGATGCAAAAAGCCCGTAGAACAGGCCATTATTGGACCTGCTTTCTACGGGCTTTTTCTATTTAGTTCAAGGTTGAGATTGAGCCAATGTATGATGGGTTTAAAATATTTTCTTTAAGAAGTGGTGAATGAGCTCATGGATCTCTGTCACATGTGTTTCGAGAGCAAAATGCCCAGTATCAAGTAAATGCACTTCTGCAGATGGGATATCACGCTTATAAGCTAAAGCTCCAGCAGGAAGAAAAGCAGGATCATTTTTACCCCATACAGCTAGAAGAGGAGGTTGATAATTGCGGAAATAAGCCTGAAATTCAGGATAAAGATCCACGTTTGTTCTATAATCGAGGATTAAATCCAGTTGGATTTCTTCGGCTTCCGGGCGTGACATGTAGGCAATATCCAGTGAATATCCGTCTGGTGAAACAAGGCTAGCATCAGTTCCATGAAGATACTGAAAGTTACGGATAGTTTCGGGGGTTAAGGAATCACGACATGCTTCACGATTTTCAGGTGTTGGAGAGTGCCAATACATCTCCCAAGGTCCCCATGCGTCACTAAACCCTTCGACATATGCGTTGCCATTCTGACTAATAATGGCTTGAACTTGTTCCGGGTGAGCCACTGCCAAGCGATAACCGACAGGTGCCCCATAATCAAACACATACATTACATATTTCTTAAGAGCTAATGCTTCAGTGAAACCTTCAATAACTCGAAACAGGCTGTCAAATGTGAAGTCAAACTGACTGCGCGGTGGAGTTGTTGTGCGACCAAACCCAGCAAGATCAGGGGAAATGACACGGTATTGTTCTGCCAGTTTGGGAATAAGGTCGCGAAACATATGACTAGAGGATGGAAACCCGTGTAATAGTAAAATAACTTGGCCATCCTTAGGCCCGGCTTCACGGTAAAAAACTTCGACATCTCCAACTTTCTGGTGCTGATAACTAATCTTCATTTTTTACATCTCCTTCTGGATTCATTAAGAAGTCCAATATTATTTCTCTTACTTACTTGTACAACTGGTGATGACGTGTTTTTATTGTATAATTAATATATTTATTTGAATAATGAATAGATTGAATGCTAGCTATTTTAAATCGAAATACAAAAGGGTGAAAGATATGATAAATTCCTTAGAGGGTCGTTACTTTCAGGCATTTATTGCTTTGCTTGAAGAGAAGAGTTTCAGCCGAGCTGGGGAGCGCTTAGGTTATGTCCAGTCCACAGTAACAACTCATATTCAACAGCTGGAGAAGATCTGCGGACAGAAGTTGTTTCATCGATTTCCACGAGGGGTGGAACCTACGGAAGCTGGAAAAGTATTTTCCAAATATGCTTATCAGTATGTCCACTTAAGTGAATCCCTTAAAGAAAGTATGAATGATATGAATGAGCCGTGCGGAACAATAAATATTAGACTACAGGAATCCTTTTTTCTTACACGCATGCTTCCATTTGTACAGGAATATACGAGAAACTTTCCAAGCGTAAATTTACGTGTTGAACAAGGGGCGCATCAAGATATTCTAAAAAGTGTGCTGGATTATGCCCTGGATTTTGGCATTGTTCCTCAAAACCCTGAGCGACATGACATTCTCTTTTATCCGATTATGGAAGAGACTATTGTTTTTGTTGCATCTGAGGATTTGGTTCGGAAAGTGGAAAGTGTAGGGGCGCAGATTTTAAATGACGAGGTGTTCATCAGTAACGGCACATCTTGTTTGTATCATACGACTGCTGTAGATGTTCTAAAGAATGAAGGGATTGTGGTTAAGGATGCGTTAGAGCTTTCAAGTCTTGAGATGATCAAGGAACTTGTATGCTGTGGAAAAGGTTTTGCCTTGGTCCCTAAAATAGCGATCAAAAACGAACTAAAGATGGGTAGATTAAAAATTCTTCCTTTTACTTCTAAAATAAGCTTTACGCATGGTCTGATTGTTCATAAAAATCGAGAGCGTAGTTTTACTGCTGAAAGTTTCCAATCGGAACTACTGAAATATTTTAAAGAATGTTGATCCATCAGCTCTTGTAGCCTTCTGAAATGGAAAAAGGTTGAATGCCGATTGTGTGTAATTCAAATAACGCACATGTTCATCCTCGTAAGATGGATCATGTGCGTTATAGATGTGTAATCTTGAAGAAACTTCAGTACTTGGTGATTCACTATGAAGCTCTTTTTAGAATATTAAAAAAATAAAATCAGTTCGCGTCCTTTCGATCCGGGAGCTGGCTCAAATAACTGTTGGACAAGTGTGCAAGATCCAATGCTCGATCATATTGTTCCTTGGTTATAAACCGCGAAGGAGACACCTCACTGTTATTGGGTGTGGAGAATACTGAAGGTACCTTTTCCGCCGAAATCTTCGATATCTCTTCTGAAGGAACACCCGTCTGCTGTTGCCCTTCATCCTGTCTGCCCGCATCAGCTAGGGAATAATGCGTTCCGTCCCCGTATCCTTTCGCCGGTATGAAGAGAGAAGCATCGTTTAGCACGGAACCGGAAGGAAGATAATATCGTTCGGGTAGGAGATTTCCACCTTCATGCAACAAATCCTGTCCGAAGTGTAATTGGTCCTTCAGCGATACTCCGGTGAGTCCCGCAATCGTTGGCAGAATGTCCACCTGGCCTCCGATCTGCTCCAGCTGTACACCCGGAGTAGCACCCGGGGCCGAGATAATGAGTGGAATATTAATCATATCTGCTGATGTGTATTCCCGACCATACAACTCTTTCATAAGGACTTTGTCATCCCGATCCAGTGAATAGATGGGAAGTCCCAGGTGATCCCCGTACAAGACAAACAAACTATTTTCCCATAATCCCCGTTCTTTCAATCCAGCAATCAACTGTCCAACCGCCTGATCGGCATAATGCTGTGATATCAGATAATCACCGGGCAACGTATCTTTGTAACGCTCTGGCAGCGTCAGCTTCACCTTGTTTTTAGGCAAAGTGTACGGGTGGTGGGCTGACATGGAGATGATATGGGCATAGAAGGGATCGCCCGAAGACTGCATGGTTTCCAGCTTATCCAGTGTTTTGGAATACAGTACTTCATCCGAGGCCGAAAAGGCGATAGAGTCCTGTGTGCCGAAATAATCAATATCATAATACTGGTCGAATCCAAGTGCCTTGTATAACTGATCCCGATTCCAGAAACGAACATCATTTGTATGGAATGTAGCTGTCTGATATCCGTTTGCTGACATCAGCTTGGGTAGACTCGGCAGAGCTTTATCCGCATATACAGTTGTTGCTGCCCCGTTCGGCGGGGTGTAGAACGATGTGTTCACAACAAATTCTGCATCCGATGTATTTCCCTGTCCCACTTGCTGATAAAAGTTCGGAAAATACAGGCTCTGTCTAGCCAATTGATTCAGATTAGGCGTAATCTCTTGTCCATCTACCTCTAATCCAATCAGAAAGTTCTGAAACGATTCCAACTGGAGCATAATCACGTTGCGTCCGCTCGCGGCACCCTGCTCCACAATTGCAGGAAGTTCGGTCGTTTGTTTCAGCTGGTCGATGTCAGTCTGATCAATGTGAGCGATGGGCACAGGTTTATCAGGTCGATCCAGGATGGTATACGCCTCGTAACCGAGGATGCCCATCTGTTCTGCTTGTGTAAGCTCACTCATGCTGGCCCGATTGGGATAGATGTTAAGCATGCACAGGATCATGGACAAGGTCAGTATGACCGAGGCAACCCTTCTTCTGGCACGTCGTTCAAGCGGAATGCGGTTCGGACGTTCTGTACTCCCGAGCTTGATCCGACGACGAATGAGTATCCCCCCGATAATCAGAACGTCTACAAAAATAAACAAATAATAGGGGTCAAGCAAAGAAAACATGCTGCTCTTGACCGAGGTCACCTGATTCACCTGTGCCAACGCATGATAGTTAACGATTACGCCATAGTATTTGTAGTACATGATGGCTGCAAAGAAAATCCCTGAGAGCAGCAAATTCATGGCAAGGTATATCCACATTCGCCGCTTGGCAGCAAACCACTCGATTAGACAGAAGCCGATCCAGATGAGCGGCAATTCGGTCAGCAGTGGTTTCCAGACAGGGATGTCATCGAAGATAACAATCCAGGCCAGTGAACTTTTGATCATCATGATAATGGTAAAGAATATAAACGGTCCGCTTAGAAATCGGGTGAGTGAACTGCGTGACAAGGTACCGCCTTCCCTTCCGAAGTTTCATTTAACAAGTATTATCCTATCTGAGCATGGCTGTGTCAAAAATGAGAGCCTTCTACAATTGACGGCAAAAAACCTCTTCCATGCAGGAAGAGGTTTGAAAAAACATGGGCTACTGCGATAAAAGATAGATGCGACCCAATTTCGTTATTCTATAGTGTACGTTGTGACGTAAGAAGGTCTGGGGAACATGGTGGGCTTCTGTGCGGTCAGCCCTTCGCTTGTACTGCGGTTACGGTGAGCGTGACTATATGCTTGGGATTCCTGCCAGCCTTTGAAATGTTCCTCCGACTGCCAGAGTGTAAGTACGACATATGTGTCATCCTTCAGAGGACGAAGCACACGAATACCAACAAAGCCAGGCTCGTCTTCTACCTTGCGGGCACGGTTCTTAAACCGTTCTTCGAAATCGTTACGACCATCCTCTGTGACAGGGATATTGTTGAGAACAGCGTAACCTCCGCCAGTCCAGGAGCCTGCTGCATCGAAAGCTTCATATGCGGCTACCTTATCATCAGACTCAATATTCATCAGGCGTTCTGCGGATTCAATAGCCAGACGCACGTGCTCTTCGCTTCGCAAAGTCAGATGCGGGTATGCAGCAAGTGCATCTGGAATCGGTGAAGGAACCAAATAGATATACATAGAAGCGGCCTCCTTATTAAGTACATTCTAACTCAACATAGCATATGGGATTGTGCGAGTCCAATCGGTTCACATGTATCGGACAGGTGGGCTAATTCCGAGCTGAGTAGTATAGGTTTGCCGCAATAGAAGATAAACAATGAATGACAAACACTGCAGTAATAATGAAAAAGGAAAGCGATATTCCGTCTAGCATAACTACGAGGATCCATGCCAGAGCAAGACTGATAGTGGTCGCATTCCAGGAGAAGGCTTTTGCTCTCGTGATACAATAGAGGTACCGCTCATCCAGTCCGTTGTGCTTTTTTGCAATCAACCTTGTGAAAAAAATAATGAGTATTGCAAATAACAAACCAGCTACAATTCCACCGATCCCGATCATCCGATTCAGTAATTCAGAACTCAATATTCTCATCTCCTTCAAAAATAAATAATTCCTCGATCTGACAGCCAAATAATTGGGCAAGCTTGTGAGCAAGCACAAGAGAAGGTTTGTACTTTCCGGATTCCAACGATATGATGGTCTGCCTGGAGACCTTTAGCCGTTGAGACAGTTCTTCCTGTGTGATGTGCATATGTATTCGTTTGTCTCTGATTAGATTTTGCAAGTATATCCTCCCATAAGTAAAGTTCGCTTTACGTAAAGTTAACTTTACTTATGCGACGATGGAATGTCAATCTCTCTTTATAATATTTTCCACTTCTTCGAGGTGGTGCTGTGTCCAAAAGCATATTTCATGATAAAGTATAATCACTACAAACAGAACGGGTGATCGTATGACAACAACAATTCGGATATCGGTTAGACCTTTGGTGGAGTATGTGTACCGCAGTGGCAGCATACGTCCAGGGTTCCGGACCAATGCCTCGATGCAGGAGGGAACTCGAATTCATCAGCGGGTACAGAAGGAGTACACGGAAGAGGATCTCAAAGAGATTGTGCTCGAAGCTGAGATTCAACATGGGGATCTGACCTATGTGGTGGAGGGACGATGTGATGGCCTGATCCGGTTGGAGGGTCAGTTGACGGTGGATGAGATCAAATCAACTGCGGGCAATCTGGATGATCTGGGAGAAGGTCTTCCCGTACACTGGGCGCAGGCGATGATGTATGCCTATATGTACGCCGTTCAGCAAGACGAACCACGTATGCAAGTTCAGTTGACGTATGTGCATTCGGTTACCCATGAAGAAAGACGGTTTCGCCGAATGGCAGAACGACAGGAACTGGAGCAGTTTGCGGCAGAAGTGATTGCCGGTTATGCGCCATATGCAGAGATGATCGCTGCATATGAAGAAAAGCGTGATATCAGTGTGAAAGAGCTGCCGTTTCCTTTTCGCAAATACAGGGAGGGACAGCGAAAGCTGGCAGGAGCCGTTTACAAAACAATCCGTGAGGGTCAGGGATTGATGGCCAAAGCACCAACAGGCATTGGTAAAACGATGTCCGTACTGTTCCCCACGGTCAAAGCGATTGGCGAAGGCGAAGCGAGCCGATTGTTCTATCTGACCGCGAGGACGACGACACGGGTGGCGGCAGAAGAAGCTTTTGCCCGGATGCAATCGGAAGGATTGAAGATGCATGTGATCAGTCTGACCGCGAAGGACAAGATTTGTTTTAAGGAAGAAGAAGCTTGTGATACGGGGCAATGCGGCATGTGTGAAGGGTATTATGACCGTATTAACGGTGCTGTGCTGGACATGCTGGAACATGAGACGTTGATGACACGTCCGGTCATCGAGCAGTATGCGCGCAAACATCGGGTGTGTCCGTTTGAGTTTTCACTGGATGCGGCATATGCAGCCGATGCGGTGATCTGCGATTATAACTATATTTTCGATCCGAGGATCTCTCTGAAAAGAATGTTGGAGGAGCAGAAACGCAAGACGGTGTTATTGGTGGACGAGGCTCATAATCTGGTCGATCGTGGCCGAATGATGTTTTCCGCTGAGCTGGAGAAGGCAGTATTTCTGGATGTGAAAAGAGAGTTCCAGTCGCTGGACAGCAGTGTGCCTGCTGCCAAAGCCATTGTTGACTACACCGGGGCCATTGATAAGTATCTGATTACCCTTCGGAAAAACGGTGGAGAAGAAGGAAAGATCATCCAGCAGGAGGCGCCGGAGGAACTGATTGAACGGCTGGAGCCTTTTGTCATGGTCGCGGAGCAATGCCTTGTTGAAGGTGGTTCGGGGAATGCCGAGACGGATCAGCTGCTGTTGGATGCCTACTTCACGGCACAGAATTTCCTGCGTATTGCCAAGCTGTATGATGAACGTTTTATTACGTATGCAGAGTGTGTTCGAAGTGAAGTGAGAGTGAAGTTATTTTGTCTCGATCCTTCGGTACTGCTTCGTCAGACGGCCAAAGGATTCCGCTCCCTCATTCATTTTTCGGCCACATTGTCACCCCTTCGCTATTATCGGGATATGCTGGGTGCAGAGGAAGAGGATTATACATTGCAGATTCCATCGCCGTTTCAGCGTGAACAATTGGATGTGAGACTCCTGCCCTTATCCGTGCGTTATAAGGACAGGGAACAGTCCCGGCGCCCCATTGCGGAGATGCTGCAACAGCTAGTAAGTGAGTGGCCGCGCAGCAATTTAATGGTCTTCTTCCCTTCTTATCCTTATATGCGGGAGATATACGAAACCTATGCACAGCTTCCGAATGAAGCGGATACGGTCATACAAAAGCAAGGCATGAACGAACTGGAACGGGAGCAGTTTTTGGATGGATTTCAGCCGAATCCTGAACGAACACGCTTGGTATTTGCCGTCATGGGTGGCGTATTCTCGGAGGGTGTCGATCTGCCGGGAGACCGCTTGAATGGCGTCGTTGTGGTAGGTGCGGGGCTACCTCAGATTGGTCTGGAGAACAACGTATTACGTGATTACTATGATCGGACAGGACGCAACGGATTCAATTATGCCTATATTTTCCCGGGTATGAACAAGGTGCTGCAAGCGGGTGGACGGCTGATTCGGACGGAGGAAGACAGGGGTGTGTTGGTGCTGGTCGACGATCGGTTTATCCAAGAACCTTATCGTTCCCTGCTGCCAGAGGAGTGGCGGGACTACAAGCGAATTTGATGAAAGAACTATGAATGAAATGATGCATGTATATAAGTTGAACTAATCATTTACACGATAACGGAGAGGACAGAAAAAACCTGAAAAAGCGAAGCGTTCGCCTAAAAGCTTTCTGAAAGAAAGCTGCATCGGAAGCATACGCTATCCTCGGAGTTTCCCCTTCGAAAAAGGGAATCAAAAAATCTGGGGATAACAGCGATTGGAAGGTTATTCTGTCATCGTAGTGTCAGTGTAAATAATCTTTGTTAAGCTTATACAGCATATATTTTTTGATTTTCTTTCCTTTATATGATTGAAGGGTAGGGTGAAAGGGTTATAACTTGGTTAGCAACGAACGAACAACGGCGATTACCCTATCCGTTCCGCGGTCCGCTTCGAAAGCAATCAAGGAGGTCGGTTATAATGAAGAGAAATCATACCATGATGCAGTTTTTTGAATGGCACCTGGCTGCAGACGGAGATCATTGGAAGCGACTGGCTGAAATGGCCCCGGAACTTAAAGCCAAAGGCATTGACTCGGTATGGGTGCCACCCGTAACCAAGGCAGTGTCAGCAGAAGATACAGGTTATGGTGTATATGATCTGTACGATCTGGGCGAATTTGATCAAAAGGGTACCGTACGGACCAAATATGGCACCAAGCAGGAACTGGTGGAGGCCATTGCTGAGTGTCAGAAGAACGGCATTGCCGTCTATGTGGATCTGGTTATGAATCACAAGGCCGGAGCAGATGAGACGGAAGTGTTCAAAGTGATCGAGGTTGATCCCAATGATCGAACGAAGGAAATTTCTGAGCCGTTTGAGATTGAGGGCTGGACCAAATTTACATTCCCGGGTCGCGGGGATCAATACTCCTCTTTTAAATGGAACTCTGAACACTTCAACGGCACGGACTTTGATGCCAAGGGAGAACGAACAGGTGTATTCCGCATCGCAGGAGAGAATAAAAAATGGAATGAGAATGTTGATGATGAGTTTGGTAACTATGACTATCTGATGTTCGCCAATATAGATTATAACCACCCGGATGTTCGGCGCGAGATGATCGATTGGGGGAAATGGCTGATCGATACCCTCCAGTGTGGTGGGTTCCGGCTGGATGCGATTAAGCATATCAACCATGAATTCATTAAGGAATTCGCAGCGGAGATGATCCGCAAACGCGGTCAGGATTTCTACATCGTAGGCGAGTTCTGGAATTCAAACCTGGATGCATGTCGTGAATTCCTCGATACGGTAGACTATCAGATCGACCTGTTTGACGTGTCTCTTCACTACAAGTTGCATGAGGCTTCGCTTGCAGGTAGAGACTTTGATCTCTCCAAAATTTTTGATGACACCTTGGTGCAGACCCATCCCACACATGCGGTAACCTTCGTAGATAACCATGACTCCCAACCTCATGAAGCGTTGGAATCATGGATTGGAGACTGGTTTAAGCCGAGTGCTTATGCGTTGACACTATTACGTCGCGATGGTTATCCGGTTGTATTTTACGGAGATTATTATGGCATTGGTGGTCCTGAACCTGTGGATGGCAAAAAAGAAATTCTGGACATTCTGCTGTCAGCCCGTTGCAACAAGGCGTATGGAGAGCAAGAAGATTACTTCGATCACGCCAATACGATTGGCTGGGTACGTCGTGGCGTAGAGGAAATCGAAGGTTCCGGTTGTGCAGTGGTCATCTCCAACGGGGATGACGGTGAGAAGAGAATGTTCATCGGAGAGCATCGTGCTGGTGAGGTTTGGGTGGATCTGACGAAGAGCTGTGATGATCAGATTACCATTGAGGAAGACGGCTGGGCCACCTTCCATGTGTGCGGTGGAGGCGTCTCGGTATGGGCCCTTCCGGAACAGAATGAGGACTGCGCTGACGCTGAGTAACGGCATGTGCCAGGCAGGATAAGAAAAGGTACACCGACCGCATAAAAACAGTATATAGATAGATCGTTATCGTTAAACCATCTGAACAGGAGAGCGAGTATACCTGTGTCCAGGTGGTTTTTTGCATTTATCTAGGTTCAACTAAAACTCCATCCTAACGAACCGAGGGCACCTTATTTGCACTGAATTAGCGTTATTGGAATTCTAACGAATCTCAGTAACCTTATTACTCTCAAAAACGAATGAAATAGCGCCAATTGGAGCAACATCACCTGATTAACGCGTTTGAGATTCGTTAGAATACTGGTAACTCGGATTTCAGCCGAATAAGGTCTCTCAGATTCGTTAGCTTAACGTGGGTTAAGTGTCGCCGCCATACGCAAACGAATCATTGCTACAATTAAAAACATGAAATGAGAAAGAAACAGTTCGGTCCCACATCTTAATACATGGTACAATAATCCAAATATGGAGTGTTAGAAAATAAAATGAGAGAACGTAATAAGCGATATTCTTTGCAGAAGATTGGAGAAGAGGAGGGGCGGCATGAGTCCCAAAAGAGAGATGAACCGTTTCTTCCCGTTAGTCATGTACCTATGTGTAATAGCCGTGTGTCTGGGGGCTTGCAGTTTGGGACCAAACCAGGGGCCAGCGGGTGAACCGAAGCGAACCGATGAGTATACGTTGAATTCGGAGCGAAGAGATTTGAATGAGCGGGTTACGAAGAACCTTGAGTCTTTTCAGACGAACTCGCCAGATGATTATAATTTGACAGCAACGGTGGATGTGAGTCATGAATCCGGAGTTGATCGGATTACTTATGAGATTTTGGTGAATGAGGCTCGGGTGCCCATGGTTAATGTCATTCAGTCCTTCACCCTCGATCCCAACATGATAAATCGAATAGATGCCGGAGCGTTATTTCATTCCAATGTGAGCAATACACACGAGATTAGTTTAGAGTCTGACAAGGAACCGCTTGGATTGAGTTTGAGCAGAAGTTACGTCTTGAAGCCCAAGGCGGAGATCGACAGCAATATCCTCCAGCGTTATGCAGATATGTATATCAAAATTTCCTATGGCCCAAATGATCAGCGAACGGAAGATTATTTTCACATCCATGCCGAGCCCTCTCCGAGGACAATTGAGCATATGAAGTCATGGGAGAAAGAAAAATAGGAAAAAGCAACGCCCACCAGTTCCGTATGAGGAATCTGAGTAGACGCTGCCGGTTATCTATTTGAGATAGTAAGGTTATTACTTTTCAAAATACTGATTCATCGTATCCCACATTCGATTGAACTCACTTCGTTCCATTGAAAATGCTCCAGGCTTCTCAGGTTTATGATGAGAAGTTGGCTCAAAGTTTAAGTATTCATGGTGTGTAGTACACTCATAGTTTTTGCTGTTAATGAGGAATTCAATTCTGTCCTTAAAGGGTCTTTCCAGTAATTTAACCACCATGATGTCTCCACTACTGGTGCTTCTTGCAGGAGAATATATCAGAAAGTAACCTTGTTCAATTCGATATTCCATAGCAATGACCTCCATTAGAATATAGGTCCAAATACGATAATATCCGATGCCCTCTCTCCGTTTACCTACTCCAGTTCAAATGATTCCAACGTGCCAACCATCCGCAGATCATACTCGCGGTTGAACTGATCCCGTCTGTCCGCATCCGCGTACTCATCATGATAATGCATCAGTACGGTTTTCTGTCTCACTTCCGCGGGTAACTGCTCCAGATCTTTCAATGAAGTATGGGATTTGATGACCAGATCGTGCATATGGCATTCATGGAAAATCAGCTGCACATCAGCGGCAACTTGCTCCACACGTTCCTGGTCGAGTGTACTGTCAGCACTGTAATAGAAGTAAGGCTTGGCGAGTAGCCCATTGCTGACCATACCGGGAACATGCTGTGTCCGAAACGTCTCAAACGTCACGCCGCCCAGTTCGAATGTGCCTCCATCTGGCAGGGGAACGACATCGTAGTAATCGCTCATGGTACGTTCACCATCCGTTGTGTAGCGCATGCCGGGGGATAGAATGTTCCAGAGCGGATCTACCAATTGTTCGTGTATGAACAGACGGGGTTTGCGGTCGCCTACGATCTGTGCGTAATAACCCAGCATCTGTACACCATTAATATGATCTTCATGTAGATGCGTAATGAACACGTTGTGGATATCGGTCATGGCGAATTCATATTCCTTGAGTGCTTTAGCATTTGATTCTGGAAAATCAATGACAAGATGCGTGTCTCCGAATTCAGCCAACATACTATTGTGGTGCTGCTCCACGCTGAACATATCTCCAGTGCCGAGAAAAGTGATTTTCAATTCATTTCATCTCCTTGTGTGATCTTCAGATCAGCATCCTTGCGTTAAATCCAGTATACCTTGTTCCCGAATATATGCCTAAATCAACCTTTTTTGATAACGCTATCATTTTATATTGAACTTTGATGATAAACAGTGTAGCGTAAAGATGGGAAGTGAACCCATATGAACGTAAACTCACCTAAAGGGAGCGTGCGAGGCGAATGAAATCTTTTCTGGATGAACAATTTTTGCTACACAATGAAACGGCGATCAAGTTATATGAGGATTATGCCAAAGACATGCCCATTATTGATTATCATTGCCACCTCAGTCCTCAGGAGATCTACGAGAACAAAACCTTTGGCAATCTTACAGAGGCTTGGTTATACGGTGATCACTATAAGTGGCGGCTCATGCGCGCAAACGGAATTGAAGAGCAATATGTGACCGGCGGCGAGGGAGTAATCGATTACGATCGTTTCATGGCTTATGCCAAAACGGTACCGATGATGATTGGTAATCCGCTGTACGCCTGGTCTCATCTGGAATTACAGCGATATTTCGGCGTCTACGAAGTATTGAATGAGACAAGCGCACCGGCCATCTGGGAAAAAGTAAATGCCAAACTGAACAGTGACGGATTCGGTGCACGCGATCTGATTACCAAATCCAATGTCACTGTTGTGTGCACAACCGATGATCCAACGGATTCTCTGGAGTATCATCTGAAAATTCAGGAAATCGAAGGCTTTGATACGGCGGTATTACCTTCTTTCCGCCCGGATAAAGGCTTGGAATTGAACCGGGATACCTTCGTGGAATGGGTGGGCAAGCTGTCGCAGGCATCTGGCACTGCCATTTCAGATTATGAATCCTTCCTTGCTGCGCTGGAGTCACGTGTGGAATTTTTCCATTCCGTCGGCGGCAGAGTCTCTGACCATGCACTTGATTATGTTCCTTACGGCGTGGCTACACGCGAAGAAGCAGCTGCCATCTTTGCAAAGGTACTTGCGGGTCAGAAGGTAACTCGTGAGGAAGAGGACAAGTACAAGACGGTAACGCTGACGTTCCTTGGCAAACTGTATGCAGATCGGGGCTGGGTGATGCAGTTCCACATTAATGCAGCCCGTAACAACAACACACGGATGTTTGCCAAACTTGGGCCGGATACTGGTTACGATGCCGTGAATGATACGCCGCTTTCCGCAGCGATGATTGGATTGCTCGACGCTTTGGAGCAACAACAAGCACTGCCCAAAACGATTCTGTATTCTCTGAATCCAAGGGACAACGAAGTGCTCGCGGCGATCATCGGCAGCTTCCAGGGCGGGGGTATTCCGGGCAAAATCCAGCTTGGTGCAGCCTGGTGGTTTAACGATACGAAGGATGGCATGTTAGCCCAGATGAAAGCCCTGGCGAATGTAGGTCTGCTCAGCCGATTTGTCGGCATGCTAACCGATTCACGCAGCTTCCTGTCCTACACCCGGCATGAGTATTTCCGTCGTCTCGTCTGCAACCTCATCGGTGAATGGGCCGAACAAGGGGAGGCACCGCAGGATATGGAGTTGCTCGGTCAGATCGTACAGGGTATTGCCTACAACAATGCAAAAGAGTATTTCCCGTTTGCCTCAGTGCCTAAAACAGTCTCTGCTTCACAGTCCTGATGAGTAACAAACGCACCTAATCATGCAATTTATGCAATAAGAAGATTCTTTTGTGTCTACTTTTCAATCGTAATAAAATGCTCCCCTTCCTTACCTCCGGGCCATCATCCACCGGAGTAATGAACGGGAGTTTCTTTATAAGTTGAATTCATGGAATTGTACATAATAACTATAGTGGGCTCCAATGGAGGCCATATGACAAAACCCATAATCAAGCGCGTGTATGCTCTTGGTTATGGGTTTATGTTGGTTATTTTTAGATGTTTGACAATGGCTTCTTGCGATAATATACTTAGTACACCTAATTAATTGTGCATCTATTTAATTGTATTACTATTTAATAGATGTCCTATGATGTTGGATGTCTATGGAATGATAAAGAAAGAAGGAGGGACCCATTATGACTGGTATAGATCCGGTCGCTCAGAAGCTTTTGTACTCCATTATGCAGTTTAATAAAGGCAAATGGAGGCAACATAAACCTCATGGGCGCAATCACAATGAAATTATGGTGCTGGGTTGTTTACTCCACGGGATGCATCCGGGAGAACAATTGAACTGGCAGGACAATCCGCCTGATTTCAATGACACGATCGAATCCAACCATCCCGGGATGAAAGTCTCGGAAATCAGCGCATTGCTACGAGTGAAGTCACCGACCATTACACCTGTTATTCGTGGCCTTGAAGATGAGGGGCTGGTCAAACGGACGATGGACCCGGAGGATCGCCGTGCTGTCCGCATCACGATTACTGAAGCAGGTCGTGAAATTATTCGGGCTGCTCACCAAGAACGCATGGAAATATTCAATAAGTTAGTTGAGCATTTGGGTGAGCAAGACAGTACTCAGCTAGCTGAGTTGTTGACAAAGGTATACACCTTTTTTGATACATTAACTTCCTTGCACAAGGATGATTCGACAAGAGGAGATGATAAGCCATGATGAAACTGTTTCGCATGCTGAAGCCATACCAAATTCCGATTATTTTTATTCTGGTGTTGGTACTGTTTCAGTCGCTTGCTGAATTGTACCTGCCTACGTTAATGGCAGATATTGTGAATGACGGCATCATTAAAGGGGATATCCCGTATATCTGGCAGATTGGTGGATGGATGTTGGTCATCGCGATTGGCGGAACAGCGTGTTCGGTGATTGCCAGTTATCTCTCATCTCGAACAGCGGGTGGATTTGCCAAACAACTGCGTAGCAGAGTATTCCGCCATGTGGAGAACTTCTCTCTCCAAGAGTTCGATAAGATGGGTACTGCTTCGCTGATTACGCGTACGACGAATGACATCACACAGGTACAGAATGTACTTACAATGATGCTGCGCATGATGATTATGGCTCCGCTCATGTGTATCGGGGGTATCTTCATGGCGGTATCTCAGGACGCCAAATTATCTACGATTTTCCTGGTCGTGCTTCCGGTACTCGGTGGAGCTATTGCGCTGATTGGTGCCAAGGGTTTACCTTTGTTCAAAACCATTCAGAAAAAGCTGGACCGACTCAACCTGGTGCTGCGTGAGCAGTTAACAGGGATTCGGGTTGTTCGTTCCTTTAACCGTGGGGAGCATGAGAAAGTGCGCTTTAACGGGGCCAATACAGAACTGAGAGATTCATCGATCAAAGTTAATGTACTCATGGCGACCATCATGCCTGTGATGATGCTGGTTATGAACTTTTCGATGATTGCCATCCTTTATTTTGGTGGAATGCGGATCGACACTGGTAATATGAACATCGGTGCATTGATTGCCTTCATCCAGTATGCAATGCAAATCATGTTCTCACTGATTATGGTTTCCATGATCTTTGTCATGATTCCAAGAGCTTCAGCATCGGCAGAACGGATTAACGAAGTGCTTGATATGCAGCCGGATCTTAGCAATCCCGAGCAGCCTAGTGGTATGAAATCCATGCAGGGTATGATTGAGTTTGACAATGTAACTTTCCGTTATCCGGGCGCAGAGAATCCAGCTTTGTCCGATATCTCCTTCACAGCTCGCTCAGGTGAGACAACAGCCATTATCGGTGGTACGGGTTCTGGGAAATCGACATTGCTCAGTCTTATTCCACGATTTTATGATGTGACCGAAGGCAGTGTTCGGGTAAATGGTACGGATGTGCGTGAAATTCGGCAGGAAGATCTGCGTGCCAAAATTGGATTTGTACCACAAAAGGCAGTCCTCTTTACGGGTACGATTACGGAGAATATTCGTCACGGGAAAGACGATGCCACAATGGATGAAATTGTTCATGCGGCCCGTACAGCTCAGGCGGAGAACTTCATTACCGAGATGAAAGAGGGATATGACAGCCTTATCGCTCAAGGTGGTAACAACGTATCTGGTGGACAAAAGCAACGTCTGTCCATCGCTCGCGCACTTGTTCGCCGTCCGGAAGTTTATATCTTTGATGACAGTTTCTCTGCTCTCGATTTCAAAACGGATGCTAAACTTCGTGCTGCGCTGAAGTCCGAAACGACAGAAGCGGCTGTGCTGATTGTTGCGCAACGCGTAAGTACAGTAATGGATGCCGATCGCATTTTAGTTATGGATGAGGGCCGAATTGTCGGTTCAGGAACACATAAAGAGCTGCTGGAGCACAATGAAGTGTATCGCGAGATTGTATCCTCCCAGCTGACAGAGGAGGAGATCGCATGAGTGAACGTACAGAACGTAAGTCGCCTCGTCCCCATGGTGGGCCGGGTCCAGGTCCCGGAATGGGCATGCGACCTCCCGCTGAGAAAGCAAAAGATTTCAAAGGCACACTGCGTCGCTTGATTCGTTATCTCCAGCCCCATAGTTCTCGTCTGCTAGGTGTGCTGGTTGCAGCCATTTTGAGTACCGTATTCAGCATCATCAGTCCAAAAGTTATGGCCGAAGGAACGGATATTCTCAGTAAAGGCGCCATTGCCATCCTTCAGGGTGTACAGGGAGCCGGGATTGATTTTCCTGCATTGATGAAAGTGTTATACCTGCTTGGCGGACTCTATCTGTTCAGTGCTGCATTTATGTATGTTCAGCAATACCTGATGGCCGGTGTGGCCCAACGTGTTGTGTATGACATGCGTGAGCAGATCAGTGCGAAGGTTGGACGTCTTCCTTTGAAATATTTTGACTCCCGCACAACTGGGGAGACACTTAGCCGTGCCACGAATGACGTGGACAATATCAGTAATACACTTCAGCAAAGTTTGGCACAGTTCATTACGTCCATCGTCACAATTGTCGGCGTAATTATCATGATGCTGACGATTAGTCCATGGATGACGCTGATCACGATTTTGACGTTGCCACTCAGTGTAGTTGTTGTCATGCTGGTTGCATCTCGTTCGCAAAAACACTTTGCGGGTCAACAGAAATCCCTTGGGGAACTGAATGGTCATGTCGAAGAGATGTACACCGGACACAAGGTTGTCAAAGCATTTGGACGTGAAGAACAATCCGTACAGCAATTTGAGAAGGTCAATGAAGAACTGTATGAATCTGGCTGGAAAGCCCAGTTTATCTCGGGTATTATTATGCCGCTCATGAGTTTTGTGGGTAACTTGGGTTATGTACTGATCTGTGTGGTCGGTGGGATCTTCGTTACACGTGGTTCTATCTCCATCGGGGATATTCTGGCCTTTACACAATATTCCCGTCAATTTACACAACCGATTAACCAGATTGCAAATATCTCCAATATTATTCAATCAACGATTGCTTCGGCAGAACGGGTATTCGAGTTGCTGGATGAAGAGGAAGAAGTTCCAGAGTCCAAACAACCCGTGCAACTACAGCAGCCTAAAGGTGCGGTTGCATTCCAAGGTGTTAATTTTGGATATAAAGAAAATGAACTGCTCATTCATAACATGAATATTGATGTAAAACCGGGACAGACGGTAGCCATTGTTGGACCAACGGGAGCCGGTAAAACCACTCTGATCAACCTGTTAATGCGTTTCTACGAAATTCAGGATGGTCGGATTACGATTGACGGTGCAGACATTAAGGACATGGAGCGTGGTAAGCTGCGCAGTCTGTTCGGCATGGTGCTTCAGGATACCTGGTTGTTCAACGGAACGATTCGGGACAACATCGCCTATGGTCGAGAAGGTTCTACGGAAGAGGATGTAATCAAGGCAGCCGTTGCGGCACATGCGGATCACTTTATCCGTACACTGCCTGATGGTTATGATACGGTGCTGAATGAAGAGGCGTCGAACATCTCTCAAGGGCAGAAACAGTTGCTGACCATTGCAAGAGCGATTCTGGCGAACCCGGCCATCCTCATTCTGGATGAAGCGACGAGTAGCGTGGATACACGGACCGAAGTATTTATCCAGAAAGCAATGAATGATCTGATGAAGGATCGCACAAGCTTTGTCATTGCACACCGTTTGTCTACCATTCGCGGCGCCGATCTGATCCTGGTTATGGATCATGGTAACGTGATTGAACAGGGTAATCATGATGAATTGATGGCAAGTCAGGGCTTCTACGCCGATCTGTACAATAGTCAGTTTGCGGAGCAACAACCGCAGGCGATCTGATTACACTGTAACTAACTAGAATAGCCGGGAGCACTCTTAGCGGTGCTCCCGGCTATTTGTCGTGTATCCAGAGGAGTCGATTCTAATGTGGAGCAGATTGGATTCGTTTGGATACGATGGATCTATAAGATATGAAGGAACGTTGGAATGGTAACTGGGTTGAGGTGCTCGTCAGCCTTTCAGTTGTTTGCGTGAGGTGCAGACAGGATGAGGGTTCATCCTTCGTCCATGCTAACGAATCGTAGACACCTTATATGGAGGATTATCAAGCACTCCCAATTCTAACGAACTTGAGACATGTTATTTCTCGGATAAGTAACACAAAGCGGTAAAAGAAACTGCAGAATGAGGAAATAAAGTGTCTACGATTCGTTAGAACGCCGGAATTGTGGAATTGGGCCTATTAGAGTGTGCTGAGTTCGTTAAAATATTCTAATAAACCGTAGTCATAATTGTCATACATATGCCATGCGTGCAAAAATAAAAACGGGACGAAGCGGTGTAACTACACTGCTTTGTCCCGTTTATTTATATTTTGAATTCATTGTACATCAATCTAGATACAAGCATACGAGCATAAGCTCACCGAGTGGGACATCCAGATTAGTCATGAGATACTTTGTATGCCTCTGTTTGAACAGGGCATGACCCGCATTTTACTGATCCTTAGAATCGTTCGCAGGTTCATCAGTGTCATTGCTAGAGACCGACCTTACTTCTGCCTTCACGTCGTCGCTGTTGGCTTCCTCCAGCGCAGACGGAGCGGGTTCACCCGGGATTAATTCGCGCTGCTCAATCATGCGTTTCACAACCTCATAACAGTCATCCACATGTTTGTTACCCACATAGCGCATGGCTGTGAAGCTGAGTGCGGCAGCCAATCCCTGTCCTGCAAAGGGGACAAATTTGGCGACGGATTTGGTGGCTACGCGTACGCCGACTCTTTTCAGAACCTGGACAACCAATTCCTTGGTGATCATACGACCGATGACTTTGCTTCCGATGGACATCACGAATCCATAGATCATGGATTTGGTCTCAGGGTCCATGCCGTCCAACTGTTTTTGTGATAATCCGAATTTATTGTTAATGGCAGGCAACAGCTGCATCAGCATCCCCACATCAGCCAGTACGTCTGTACCGGGCAGCGGAACGAGTGTTGTACCGGCAGAAGCGGTAGCTCTTTTGCGAACCATGGTACGGCATTCCTTGCGAACTTGCTCCAATTGTTCCAACGTTGCCGGAATCATAGGGAATCCCTCCATTCGTATATGGTATAGATATAACCGTTTTGACTCAATTTGAATGGGTTCTCACCAGCAAAATTTGCAGCCTTATGACATTAAGGTGCGGAGAAACCCTTTTTCTCATGCATACATCTGGTTAAAAAAGGTAATGGTTTATGGATAAACGGGCCATCTAGCTATTACGAATGAATGAGGATTAGGATGCATACCTGATTGGGAAACCTATTTGGAATCATGATGTGTACTTAGCGAAGGGCTTGTTTACGGCTTCAACCTTTGTGGGTAAAGGTTTACAAGCATTGGAATGGAGGAAGAGGGATGGAGTTTAACAAAGCGTTGTTAATTCATCATCATCATTCGGGCAAGGCCAATCGTGAGAATACAGTGGGCCTTGTGGCTGGTGTGCTGGCTCCTGCTGTTCATGAACTCGTCATTGTACGCACGGATGAACCGGGTGAGGGAGAGATGCTGTGTCGTGAACGCGGGGAGCAATTCGATGTGGTCTTCATCCTGGGTGGGGATGGCACGGTGCATGAATGCGTGAATGGACTGGCCGATCTGAAACATCCTCCGTTGATTGGTATATTGCCTGGAGGCACCTGTAATGACTTTGCCCGTTCGCTCGGTATTTCACCGGATGCAGAGATTGCGGCACAAGAAATGCTGGCAGGTCGGGTGGTATCTATTGATGTTGGACGAGCTAATGATCGGGTGTTCACGAACTTTTTTGGCATTGGCTTGATCAGTGATGCATCGCAGAATATTAACGAGAATCTGAAAGGCGCGCTGGGGAAGCTCAGTTATTTTATCAGCACTTTACAGACAATTAGTCATACAGAGCCGTTTCGTTACCAACTGGAGGCGGATGGGAAAGAGATGGAAGGCGAAGCGGTGATGATCTATGCAGCCAATGGCCGTTTTCTGGGAACAAATGCATTGCCCTTTGCACCGGATGCGTTGCAGGATGGCGAATTGGACGTGCTCATTATTCATGAGACAGGCATTCCGCTGCTGCGAGAGATTCTGTCGCACAAGCCAGAGGGAGAATGGCAACCTCAGAGTGAGAGTATTTCATACTTCAAGGCATCTACGTTAAAAGTGAAGACGGATGCGCCGATGTCAGCTGACACGGACGGCGAATTGTATATGGAGACACCCGCCGAGCTGTCGGTGCTGACGGGTCATCTGAAGTTTCTAACCGGGGAGGTTTATTAGATCCCCCGGTTTTTTAGTTTGATTTTAGTTGATCGAAAACTTAAACATTCCCTGGCTGATCTCTCATATCACGTTGCCTGAACTCATCCTCAAGCATGCTCATCTGAATGGCATCATGGTATTGATGATTGTAGAACAAGACATCCCGCTTCACACCCTCGCGCTGGAATCCAAGCTTCTCATACGTGCGAATGGCTCGCTCGTTGAAGGCGTACACCTCAAGCTCGATTCGATGCAGGTTACAGATTCCGAAGCCGTAGTCCAGCATAAGTAGCAACGCCTCGCTACCGTAACCTTTTCCTTGATGTTCCGACTGATCGATGGCAACCCGGATATGTGCACTGCGATTCTTGGCATGCATGTCCATCAGGACGACATCTCCGATGATCTGGTCATTTTCCTGTAAAGCAATAAGTAGCATTAGTCTGGTGTCATCTTGTGCAGCGCTCTCAACATAACGTTCGACCTGAGCGCGTGTGAAACTGTTCTGTGTTCCCGTCAGCCTACGCATCTCGGCGTCAAACAGACCGGGGAAGTATGCATCCACATCTGTAATCTCGAAGGGACGCAGATATATGCGCGACGTTTCTAGCAGACGTGGGATACGTGGGGAAGGTTTTGAATGTGACATTAGTTGTTCCTCCTATAGGTTCAAGGCGGGACTGATCGAGATGGCCCTGCCTCTTAAAGTTGGCGTTACACATTGATGATGACATGAGTATATCCCAATACTGTATACTTCCAAATATACAGTTTTAATTAATTTTGCAGGACAGATGAGGTGCATCATGATGATTACATTACCGAAGCTAGACGAGAACGATAGTGCGCCAATCTATGTACAGCTCTCGGATCATATCAAAAGGGAAATCATTCACGGGGATTGGGCTGAACATAGCCGATTGCCTTCGGTGCGAAAACTTGCCGAGATGCTTGGAATAAGCACTACCCCGGTGGAATGGGCCTATCAGCAATTGATCGCCGAAGGATATATATACAGTCAGCCACGTCGTGGCTATCATGTTCGTGCCATGGTGGACAGCGATCATGCCATGCAGATTGGGCAAACAGATAAACAGACAGCCGGACAAGCTCCCGTGGCCCAAAAGACGTGGTCAGACCATCAGGCAATACGCCCTGCCCGAGCAGTTCAATATGATTTTCATATGTCACGCAATGATTTCAGCCTGTTTCCAATTGCCAAGTGGCACCAATATGTTAATCGAATCTGGCGGGAAGAAGCGAAGGAGTTGTTGTTCTATGGAGACCCTCAGGGAGAATGGGGACTACGATGTGAGATTGCTGTCTATCTTGCGCAGTTCAGGGGAGTCAGCTGTTCTCCAGAGCAGATTGTTGTGGGTGCTGAACAGCATCTGCTAATGTCTCTATTAGCACAGACCCTTCTTCACAAAGGAGAATCAACGCATTCCATCGGTGTAGAGAATCCTGGATACCGACTGTTACCTGGTACATTCCACAATTATGGTTATCGGGTTGTCCCGATCTCTCTGGATCCTGATGGCATAAACTTAACGGAGCTGGAACAGTCCGGGGTAAAATTGGCGGGTGTGTCACCCTCTCACCAATTTCCACTAGGTATGACCATGCCGATCACTCGCAGATTGGCGTTGCTCGAATGGGCGGAACGAACAAAGGCATACATTATCGAGGATGATTACGATGGAGAGTTCCGGTATCATGGAAGACCAATCCCATCAATGCAGGGGCTACGCGAGAGAAGTCGCGTAATCTATATGGGTGGTTTCTCGCAGGTGCTCGCACCTGCTCTTTGTATCCATTACATGGTGCTTCCGAGAGAATTAATGGATGATTTTCGCGAAATGTATAAGAATGTTCTATTCGAGCAATCAGCCTCCCGACTCCATCAGCGAACATTGGAGATGTTCATGCGTGAAGGAGAACTGGGCAAGCATATCCGTAAAATGCGTAATGTCTACAAACGAAAGCATGACCTGATCGGTCAGGCCATTCAGATGCATTTTGGAGATCGGGTTGAAATAAGGGGTCAACATTCCGGATTCCATCTGGTATTGCGAATGGTAACCAAACAGTCAGCCACAGAATTGGTAATCGCAGCGATAGAGGCAGGGATACAGATCAGTTCAACGGAATATTTGTGGGCGAACGGGAGCAGACCAGCAGACGGCAAAAGAGAGTTCATTATCGGTTTTGCCGGAATAGAGCTGGAACGCATTGACCCGGGTATTGCCGCATTGGCTAGAATCTGGAGCTAGCATCAGTTCCGTTTAACCGCTCCATCCAGAAACAGCGCCACCAGTTCCTGCGCAAGTTCCTCGATGTTGCCGCCATTCATGTTGCGTACATCTTCGCGGTTCGCGAGCATCAGCAGTGACGTAAATGCATGGGCAAGCAGCATAGGGTTCCCGACCCGCAAATAACCATTGTCCATCTCCTTCTGAAAATGGGTAGCTAGTACTTCGAATATGCGAACCTCTGCTTCCCGAATCTGAGCGAGTTGCTCCGTGTCCAGATGTTTCTCGGCTTCTCGCATCATGGTCTCCGTTTCAATATGGGAATGCTGCATCTTGGCTTCAGCAACCTTAACCAGTCGTTCTTGCAACGTACCAGGTTCATCCAGACGGAGCGAAGTCTGCTGCATGCCCATCGCCATCATGCGGGTAATGGCAACGGTGAACAGATCGGCTTTGCTGGTGAAGTGATAATAGATCGATGCTTTGGTTACATTGCATAAAGAAGCAATCTGCTGGAGAGAGACGGGCTCATACCCGTATTCCATAAACAATCGTGAAGCTGTCATCAATATGTTGGATTGCACAGATGCTTGATCCACAGTTGTTTTGGGTCTACCCGGTGAACGGGGAATGTTTGTTTTTTTGCTCATAAGTACATACCTCTTTACGTATTTAATTGCTTGTTAGAAGTGTTCACAAAATTAGGCATTGCAAAATTAACCTTCCGGTATATATAATTAACTCGATTATACTATGACCCGTGGTTCATTACTACACCATCATATATATTAGGGCTTCATAGAAACAGAATAGGGAGATGAAGAGACAATGCAGGAAGATTCGGGTTACGGCCGCTGGGTTGCCGGCAAACGAAGCAAATGGATTACGCTGTTGGTATGGATCATTATCGCCGTTGTGCTTGGCATGGTATGGCCTGCTGTAGGTGATCGTGAAACCAATAACGCACAGGATCTGAGTGAATCCAAACCATCGGTTCAGGCAGCTGCACTTGCTGAGAAGGAATTCCCTGGTGGTGAGGGATTGCCCGCACTGATCGTATGGCGTCAAGCCGGCGGTCTGACGGATGAGCAGATTCAGAACATTCAGGCATTAACGGAGCGACTGGATCAAGATCCGGTAGAACAACAACAGTCCGTGGTGCCACTCTATCAATTACCACCACAGGCATTGAAAGGCCAGCTTTCGGAAGACGGAAGTACTTTGGTTATGCCACTTTTCTTCAATGAAGGTGCCGATTCAGAACAATTGAAGGAAGCTATTGAAGCACTTGAGCAAAAAACACAAGACATCTTCGGGGCAAACCCGTTTGATGTAGCCATAGATGATGCCAATACACTGATTGCCCGTGTGACAGGGCCAGTAGGGATATCCATTGATGCGAGCGGGCTATTCTCCTCCGCCGATGTATCCTTGCTGATCGCTACGGTTGTACTGGTATTAGTACTGTTGCTGTTGATCTACCGCTCGCCTGTACTGGCAATTATCCCGATCATTGCGGTTGGATTCGCGTATATGGTGACAAGCCCCATTCTCGGATTCATGGCAGATCAGGGCTGGATTACGGTGGACGCACAGTCGATCTCAATCATGACCGTGTTGTTATTTGGAGCAGGAACGGATTACTGTCTGTTCATGATCTCCAGATACCGCCAAATTCTCTATCATGAGCCGGACAAAAAGAAAGCCATTTTCCAGGCAATTACCGGATCATCTGGCGCCATTGCCATGAGTGGATTTACGGTCGTTGCAGCACTACTCGTGTTGTTGCTGGCTGAATACGGTGCATATCATCGCTTTGCCGTACCATTCAGTCTGTCCATCTTTATCATGTTTATTGCAAGTCTGACACTGGTTCCGGCGCTTCTGGCGATCTTCGGTCGGGGTTCATTCTATCCGTTCGTACCACGTACACATGAGATGGAAGTGGATCGTGCGAAGAAAAAAGGCAAACCGGCTCCTGCCCCGCGCAAAGTGAAGGAAAGCTGGATTGGCCGTGTTGTAGTAACAAAGCCATGGACCGTTCTTGCAATTACGTTGGTATTGCTGGGAGGACTGGCGGCATTCTCTACTCAGGTTAAATTCACGTATGATCTGTTGTCTTCCTTCCCGGAGGATGTGCCTTCCCGCGAAGGTTTCACCGTCATCGGTGAACAATTCTCCCAAGGTGAGCTGGCTCCAGTCAAAGTGATCGTTGATGCCGAAGGCAAAGAAACTGATCTGAAGCAGCGGCTCGAATCGCTGGATTACATTAGCAAAGTAGGCGATGCTCAGCAGGGTGCCGAGAATGCCAACATTACCGCCTTTGATGTGGAATTTAATCTGAATCCATATTCCATGGAGGCAATGCAGCATATTCCAGATCTGCGAGCTACTGCGGAACAGGCGCTTCAAGACGCTGGTGTAGCTAATGTGGACAGTCAGGTCTGGATCGATGGTCAGACGGCTGAACAGTATGACATTGAAGTAACCGGAGAACGGGATGCCAAGATCATTATTCCCGTGGTCATCGGCATGATTACTTTGTTATTACTATTATACCTGCGTTCAGTTGTAGCTACGGCGTATCTGATTGCAACGGTTGTTCTGTCGTATTTCTCTGCACTGGGTCTGGGTTGGATCATCATTCACTACGGACTTGGCGCAGATGCCATACAGGGAGCGATTCCGCTGTATTCCTTCGTATTCCTCGTGGCACTGGGTGAAGACTACAACATCTTCATGATCTCTAGCATCTGGCAGAAACGCAAAACGATGCCGCTTCGTCAAGCGATCAGAGAAGGTGTTGGCGAGACAAGCTCTGTTATTACATCTGCAGGTCTGATCTTGGCAGGAACGTTTGCGGTACTTGCTACATTGCCAATTCAGGTGTTGGTGCAGTTTGGTATAATCACAGCCGTTGGTGTGATGTTGGATACCTTCCTGGTTCGTCCGTTCATGGTACCGGCCATCACCGCATTGCTGGGTAAATGGGCCTTCTGGCCAGGAAAGTATGTGCCGATTGCAGAGAAGAATGAAGAGAAACAGAACCAGTCCATGTAATGCATGGAATGGGTGAGATGGACGGCGGGGCTTCAAGCCTGCTGTCCATTTCTTTGTTTTCCGAACGCTGATGACCTATACCAGTTGTCCTCCTGAGATGGAATGGTGGAACTGTAAAATATCCGCAGGATGAGGCGTGATCCTTGTTTTCTTTGCATGGGGAAGGTTTACGTAACCAAGGTTTATGGGACATAATAGAGAGAGCGTCGGCCTTGGGCAGACGGATGATCAACATCAATGGGACAACCAGGGGAAGGATGAAAGCAAGCATGACGAACCAACTTAATGTGTATTTTAACCATGACGGCGGCGTGGATGACCTCGTATCGCTGTTCATGCTTCTGCAAATGGACAATGTACATGTAACCGGCGTATCGGTTATTCCGGCAGACGGATATCTGGAGCCAGCAACAGATGCCAGCCGTAAAATTATCGATCGTTTCGGTACATATTCCGTAGAGGTATCCAAATCCAACTCCAGAGGGAAAAATCCATTTCCTGCGGCGTGGAGACTGCATTCCTTCTATGTAGATGCACTTCCTGTACTGAACGAGTCCGGCAAAATGGAAGCACCACTTTCTGCCGTTCCTGCACACCAGCATCTAATCGAGAAAGTGCGCAATACCGAAGGCAAAACGTTGCTCCTGTTCACAGGCCCACTGACAGACCTTGCGCGTGCACTGGACGAAGCACCAGACATTGAAGAGAAAATCGACAAGCTGGTATGGATGGGCGGTACATTTGAGCGTGGTAACGTAGAAGAACCTGAGCATGATGGCACAGCAGAGTGGAACGTATTCTGGGACCCGGAAGCGGCTTACCGCGTGTGGCAGAGCGGTATCCAGATCGATCTGGTTGCACTGGAAAGCACGAACAAAGTACCTCTGACTCCAGCCGTTCGTAACCGCTGGGCAGCAGAGCGTCGCTTCGAAGGCGTTGACTTCCTGGGTAACTGTTACGCAGGTTGTCCGCCACTGGTGTACAGTGAGACAAATTCCACATACTATCTGTGGGATGTGCTGACAACGGCTTCCGTTGGACGCGAGGACATCGTGAAGAAAAAAACCGTAAACTGTATTGTCATCCCGGATGGTCCTAGCCAGGGCCGCACGGTGGAGCAAGCAGACGGACGTCCAGTACAACTGGTGTATGATACCGATCCGGAAGCGTTCTTTACGTACATGACGGATTTGGGTAAAAAAGCTGCTCCGCAGCGCTATTAATTCAGGCAGCCTCAGGGCTTGCCAACATTAAAGGTACAACAAAAATAAAGCCGCAGGCAGTGGTCTGGATATGGGGTTGAACCCCATGATCCCTTCCCTGCCGTGCGGCTTTTTGTTTTGGGCTGATTTATATAGTAATCTAGCTGCCCGCTATATTTTAAATCGACCAATCAATCCGTTCAGCTCACTGGACAATACCCGCAGGGATTCGGCGGATGCACTCATCTCATCCATGGATTGCAACTGGCTACCGGTAGCTTGCGATACCTTCTGGATACTTGAAGAGGATTCGCGTGAGATATGTTCCATATCCTCGACGGAAGCGGACACTTCTTCTGCACTGGCAGACAGCTGCTCAGATGCTGCGGATACTTCGTGCAGACGTTCATTCATCGTCTCAATCCCGGTATGAATGGATGTGAATGAACGGCCTGCCTCCTGAACAACAGCGAGACCGGATTGGACTGCTGATGTGCTGGCAGACATATGTTCTGACAACAGGGCAGTCTGGCGTGTCATCTCGGCGATCAGTTCGGTTACATGCTGGGACGATTGCTCTGATTCCCCCGCAAGCTTGCGAACCTCTGAGGCAACCACCGCAAACCCGCTGCCATACTCTCCTGCACGAGCCGCTTCAATACTTGCATTAAGTGCGAGCAGATTGGTCTGTGAAGCGATGCCTTTCATCAGATGTGCTACCGACTCAATTTTACCTGAGTACTGCTCCAGCTGAGAGGTGGAGGCCACCATCTGCACATTTGCTTGATGAATTTTGTCCATGCTGTCAATCGCCGTGTTGATGTTGGCTTGACCTTGCACCGCGTTATTGGTCGTTTCCTGTGATACATCCGCGACTATAGAAGAAGAATTCGCAATGTGCTGCATGCTGCGTGTGATCTCTTCCATGGCTACCGTAACTTCGCCCGCACGAGCCACCTGTTCGGCAGCTCCACTGGCCGTATGATTCGTATGCTCGGCAATACGCTGACTGGCTTCTGCAGTCGCCTGTGAATGTTTCGATACTCCTTCTGCAGCCTGTAGCAGAGAGTCGGAGCTTTGACGGATGCCCGTCATGACATCACGGGTACCTGTAACCAGATGTTTGAACTCGGAAGCGAGCTGTCCCACCTCGTCCTTGCGACTAAGTTCAACGTTGACGGTCAGATCGCCTTTTCCTACCTGTGTAATTAACTTCTTCAACTTCACCAATGGTCGGGTCAAGTAATGGGCGAATCCATACACCAGCAAGACACTCAGCAGAACAATAGCCAAGGCTGTCCAGATCATGGTCATACGGTTGCGGGACATCAGTTCATAGACTGCAGTAGAGTCCAGATCCGCACCGACCAATCCAAGTACTTTCCCGTCAGCCCCATGGATCGGCACATATGCTGTAATGGTAGCGCCATATTCATCCTGTGTGAGTTCGCCCCGAATAGGCTCATTCTGTTCAAAAGCTTGCAGCATTCCTTCATAATGGGTCTCTTCTGCGGAACCGTAAGGGGAGAAGTCATCCTCTGCCACATCGGTAGCAGCCCCATCCACAACGTAGAAATATGTATTTGTTCCATTTTCTTCGCGTGTACCAAGGGTATACAGATACTTGAGTCCATTGGCCTCGCGCAGCTGACTGAGCTGCTCACGCAATGTGCCGTAATACGCAGTCTCGGCCTGTCCGGTACTGAGTGGTGCATACAGAGAGGTGTCAATTAATGCAGCTGCCCGTTCACCCACAGCCTGTGCCTGCATCCCCATGGATTGCTCGACCAGTTGGGCCGATGAACGGTACATGGTAATGCCAAGAACCGCACCCGCGGCCAGCATCAGACAGGAAAAAAATAAAAAGATCCTCATAAACAAACTGTTCATTGGTAAAAGTGTTCCCCCTTGATCTGTTAAATCAATCGTCTCTTTGTCTCTTTACTTGGTGTTTGTCGTTCTTCTTTAGTTCGTATGTATTGTATATCAAATATACAGTTTTCTACTTGAAATATCGGCATCCGGTCCATAAAGAATTAGCTCCCGAGTCAATTTGATCCGGGAGCTGGTTTTGTTTCAATCCTATATTGACCATGCTCATCATTGGAACACACCTCATTGTCACTACATAGAGGGGCTTCACATGACTGGGTGATTACGTTATTACATCGTTCCGCCGCCCTGGCGAACAGAGGCAGGAATCTTTTCAGGTCCCTGATTAATATATTTATTGATAAAAGTACCTACTTTGGCATCGTCGAATTGGTCGAGCTTCATCGTTTTGGTCCATGCGGTCACCACGACTTCACTGCCTGCGGGAATATCCTTGTTGGGTACAGCCAGAATACCTGCTCCGGCTTCGCGGAATTTAGCGAGGTATTTCAGATGCTCCTTCAAATCCTCGCTGGCGTTCTCACGATAATAGATGATGATATCCCCGTGCTCCAGATTGTGTACCAGGTAATTATAGCCCGGGAAGTCGGTGTAAAATCCAAACTTGATATCATGCGGATTATGCGGCCCCGATGTTGGAATTGTCATCTCATATTGAATGGGGTCCTCCGTATGGTCAGCCCCATAATATTTATCGTCCGTTACGTCGATTGTCGCGTTGGACTCCAGATCGGCTACATTATATGTTTTACCTGCTCCTTGCATGAAGAACAGGCCAAACGTAATAATCGACACAGCCATTATTACATGTGCAGCCAGCCGAAGGGATCGACTTTTTTTCTGGATGTCCGCCCGCTCTTTCTTTTTCATGTGGCCCAGAATTTTGCCCTGTGTGCGTGATGCCCAGATATAGGCGGCGATGGAGAACAGCAATGCAATTACACCTACGATGAGCCACAGGTAGGATGTACCTGTCTCGTGCTCCATTTGCATATGATTCATATGAGTCATGTCCATAGAGAGTTCCTCTGCTTTCTTTGTAAGATGAGTGATTAATACACTACACAATGTAGTGTTGGTGGCAGTGGTGAATCCACTCATTACGTAACGGGAGTTGCTAGTTCCGTGTTTGTTACGTAAATAAGAACATACCTGTTGCACTACACATTATAGTGTATGATACATGCTCGGCGCAACGCTGCCATAGAAAACCTAAAAAAGGCCTTCCCGGCATGAGCAAGGAAGGCCTTAATATAAATCCAAAGAGTCAGTAAGATTTATATTTATTGAAATAACCATTTACACGAAACGTAGAGGACAGAAAGAACCTGAAGAAGCGGAAGCGTTCGCCTTTATCTCCAGATTTTCACCTTTGTAAAAGTGAATAAAAAAATCTGGAGATAACAGCGATCGGAAGGTTGTTCTGTCATCGAAGTAACGAGTGTAAACAGCTTTATTCCAACTGATATAGTTTACAGACGTCCAAAAGGCGAAAGCATCAAGCGGATCAGCCCAATGATAATCTCCCCCAACAATCGATACAGAATAAAGAATACGACCACATTGGCGATCAGCACGCTGTACATGCTGTCGATGGCTGCTTGGGTACGATTCAGTGGATATTGGAACAGCACCGCGTTCAGCGCAACAAAGATAATAATATACGAGACAGCAAGTAATGAGATCGCGATGGAATACGAGATGATAATAAACAGATTCGCCAGAACAAGGGATACGACAGCAGGAACAAGCAATGTACCAAACTGGGCAACCAGTGTTTTGGGACGGAAGGTTATTTTTTCAATCTTCAGAATAGCGTACATCAGTGCAATAGAGGCAATCAGGATAATGACGGTGAACAACAACGGTCTTAAAAATCCACCAATGAACAAGCCGTCCATGCCTATGCGACTAAAGGTAATTAAGAAGTATGTAGAAGATAGAACTGCAATTAGCGCCATCGTTAGCCATCCGTTTAGGGAATGCTGGTCACCAACGGTTTTCATCGTCTGATAAGGACGGGCCAATACACTGAGGAAATAGGATAGATACTGTTTGCTTACTTCTTTGGCTTGCTGAACTTTCTCATTCTGCACAATATTATTCCACTGATTGGAGCTATTGTCTCCTGCAGAAGCATGGTCATTGGTACCTGTTGATTCTCTCGCCTGTTCCTTGTGAATGGAGACGGATGGTGTGTTGGATGGAACGGATGCCTGGGAAGAGGTAGCCTGCGTGCTGGACCAACGGGTATATTCGGGTTCGGAAGCAGCAGATTCCGAGTTCGGTACAGGAGTTGGTGATGAGGTTGTTTGCGTTAGATTAGAGCCGCACCTCTCGCAAAAATGGGCATCTCCATTTTCGTGATTACATACTGGACATTTCATGGTATAAGCCTCCAATTTCTAGAAAATAAAAACATGTCAACATTGTGTCTCATTTTAACGGTTAATGACGAAGTTTGTCTATGTTTCGCAGGAATTAGTACCCATTTAGGGAAAGTTGAAACAAAGCCTCGAATCCTGTGTATGAAAACGAAGTATAGAAGCAACAATAGTATAGGAATGACATGCAGGCATATTAATGTAAATTCACTGTGGTTTAAGACGAATTGTTTTTGGCTGTTAATGTCTCATCGTTCGCTTTTATGTGTTATTCTCATGTTAACTATATCTTTTGGGTTGCCTATGATCGTATATTTATGTATAATCAATCGTGTTAACACGTCGAATGTACGGTAGTAAGAGATGTGGGTGAGTTCATGGAACTACTGGACAGCAATGAGAGCAAGAAGAAGATGTGCCAGTATTATAACGAAATCTCGAAGGAACTGTTCGGATTTGGCACCACTCTCCTGAGAGTGACCATTGACCAGAATATTGTGACCTTCTACGCGAAGCACCGACGTTCACCGCGCTCTGACGCCCTGGAAGGGGAGGCCCCCGGCTTAAAGCTGGAAGTGGACTTCCGCATGTCTGTCTTATATAAGAAGAAATTCCGGGAGAAGCTCGAGCAACACATGGGTTTGCCAATTGAAGCTATATTACGGGATTATGATGCGTCCACTCAGTGGGCAATCACAAATGTGATTCTGGAACAGACCTAAGGATGGATCGGCAGGATTAATTCTTGTTGATGTATGCAGAGGTTATGGCCCGGATTCATGATCAGGTTCCGTACAATTTCATATGATGGCGTCTGTCTTTGGATTGATTCTGAAGCAGAAACCGATGATGTACCGGCAGCGGGTGTCGCTTTCCTTTGTTTACGAAGAAAAGTGTTCTTGTTTATACAAGAGCACTTTTCTTTTTGTTTTTTAAGTCGAACTAACCCTGTATAACACATCATATTCTTCGAAAATCAGGAAGACCCTTCGATCGCTGTTATCCCCAGATTTCTTTTATTTCCTTTAAATAAGGGAGAAATCTTGTGATAAAGGCGAACACTTCGTTTCTCCAGGTTCTTTCTGTTTTCTACGTAAGATGTGTTATCAATTTAGTTCAACTTAATGGTTGGGTTGTTAAAACACATATATCAGGGGGAATCAGGATCATGATGAAAAAGTGGATTAGCGGTTTGGCAGCAGTGGCAATGACATCATTATTACTTGCAGGTTGTGGCAGCAGCACGGATGATGCAACAGGCGGATCAGGCAGTGGGGGAACCGCAGCGAACAAATTGGTTATCTCCACTTGGGGCTTCTCCGAAGATTTCTTCAATGAAGAAGTATTTGGTCCATTCGAAAAAGAACATAATGTAGACATCGTGCTCGAAGTAGGCAATAATGCTGAACGTCTGAATAAAATTCGTCAAGGAACATCAAATGTCGATGTTATCTACCTGTCTGATTACTATGCACAACAAGGTATCGATGAAGGTCTGTTTGAGAAAATTGACCGCTCCAAAATTCCAAATGTAAATGACATTTATGATATTGCCAAAGCACCACTTGGTGAAGATTATGGCCCAGCCTACACGGTTGGACAGCTCGGTATCGCTTATAACCCGGATCTCGTATCCAAAGAAGTGACTTCATGGAGTGACCTGTGGGACCCGGCGTTCGAAGGTAACCTGACCATCCCGAATATTACGGCAACAGCAGGCCCAATGGTTGTGGATGCAGCTTCCCGTGTAGCCGGTAACGATACGTTTAATGAAGATGCGGCATTTGCTGAACTGAAAAAACTGAGCGGGAATGTGGTGAAATTCTACAGTCAAACATCCGAATTCGTGAACATGTTCTCCCAAGAAGAGATTGCAGGCGGACCGATCATGGAAATGTATTTCAAAGATCTGAAAGCAGCCGTGCCTAATGCAAAGTTTGTTACACCTAGTGAAGGTGCATATGCCGTGATGAACACAATCAATGTCGTCAAGGGCAGCAAAAACAAAGAACTCGCTGAAGAGTTCATCAACTGGCAGCTTAGCCAGGATGTACAAGCGAAATCTGCTAAAGCCAAAGTCGATTCCCCGGTTAACACAAAGGTTGAACTGACTGCTGAAGAAGCAGAAGGCGTAACATATGGCGCTGAAGTTGTTGAGAAGCTGAACAAGCTGGATATGGAATTCGTGAATCAACAGGTTAAAGGCTGGACAGATCGCTGGAACCGCGAGATTGCACAATAAACAAGTAACCGACTGACTTAAAAGTTATCTTTGGTCAACATGTTTAACTTATATCATTTGCAGCAAGCAACCATATCACCGCATAGGAGTTGAGAACGGATGAGTGAAGCGCAAAATCGCATCATTCTGGACGTGGACACGGGGATTGACGATGCACTGGCGATTTTGCTGGCAGTTAAAAGCCGGAAGCTGGACATCCTCGGCATCACCACAGTCTGTGGGAACGTATCACTCCAGCAGGCAACAGAGAATACATGCAAAATTCTTGAACTCGCGGGTGCACCTGAAATTCCAGTCATTGCCGGAGCAGTTGGACCCCTCACTCGCAAGTCGCATTATGAACACCGGGTACATGGACAGGACGGATTGGGCGGTGCGCTGCCTGATCCGGCCGTGTCTAAGAAAGCCGAAGAAGGTTTTGCGCCAGACTTTATCGTGGAGCAAGCCAAGCGATATCCAGGTGAACTGACATTAATCATGACCGCACCCTTAACGAACTTGGCCCTCGCGCTGATGAAGTGTCCTGAATTACCTTCTTTATTGAAGGAAGTCATCTTCATGGGTGGCGTAGTTCGTGGACATGGCAACATTACACCAACCGCCGAGTACAACACATACGCTGATCCAGAGGCCGCACGCATCGTACTGCATGCAGGCATCGAGAAGCTTACCCAAGTCGGATTGGATGTGACGCGTCAAACATTGCTGAATGAAGCAACGATTGAGCGTCTTACTGATCCTGCACTGCGCGCATACGTTGCTCAAAGCACGGAGATTTACATCAACCGTTACGAACAAATGAACGGCGTCCGCGCTTGCGCTTTACATGATCCACTAGCCGTGGGCGTAGCCCTTGCCCCGGAACTGGTAGGACGTAAATCGTATTATGTCGATGTCGAAACCGCCAGCCGCCTGTGCGATGGCCAGATGGTATGTGACTTCCAAAACCGTTTGGGCGAGCAGCCCAACACCCTCGTCTGCGAAACTGTAGATGCGGAAGCATTCCTTGAACTGTTTATCAACGCATTAAACGCGTAGTTATGAACTTCACGGCATTGGAGTTCAGTCTAAAATCAACCCACCTAATTCGCTGGTAGTGTAGGGGACGAAATCGATTTTGAAGAAGCGAAGCGTTCGCCTTTATCCTTGGATTTTTCCTTCTACTAAGAAGGAGATCAAGAAAATCCAAGGATAACAGCGATCGTAAGAACGATTCGTAACCGGAACGGCTGGTGCAATAAACATGGACGTTTATTTTTGAAATGTGCGCCAGTAAAACGTGTGAATAAAACCATTTTACAAGTCAGGAGTATCGCGATGAAGAAATCAGTAATCTACTGGCTATTGCTGCCGGGATTCGTGTTTTTGGCGGCATTTATGATCATTCCGATTGTCCTGACGATCGGGTCGACGTTTTTCCAAGAAAACTCCTTCACGTTTGAAGGATACATGCATTTTTTCAGAGACCCATACTTTTTGAAAATATTGCTTACGACGCTGCAAGTCAGCGTGGTCACCACCATCGTCTGTGTGGTGCTCGGATTCCCGACAGCTTATTATATCTCGCAGAAAGCGCCGCGCCGCAAAGGCATTTTGCTAGCACTGGCGATCTTCCCACTGCTGACGAGCCCGGTCGTGCGCTCGTTTAGCTGGATGATCATTCTTGGACGCAAAGGGTTGATCAATAACACCCTTGTTGGTCTGGGTATCGTGGACAAGCCGCTGGATATTCTGTATACACCAGCAGCGATGATGATTGGTCTGACGCACCTGTTCCTGCCACTGATGATTATCTCTCTGGTCGGTGTACTTGAGAACATTGACGGTGACCTGCTCAAAGCAGCACAAAGTCTGGGCGCCTCGCGTATTACGGCATTCCGCCGGGTCGTGTTCCCACTGGCTGTGCCAGGACTTGTGATCGGAGCTGTGCTTGTTTTTGTCGGAAGCCTGACGGCGTATACCACACCTGCCCTCCTTGGAGGCAAGCAACGCGTGATTGCTACGTTCCTGTATCAGAACGCCATGACCCTCAACGACTGGTATCTGGCCTCGGTTGTTGCCGCGATTATGATTGTAATTACATTTGTCGTGGTTGGTGTCATGAACAAAATGGCTAAAACTTTAAATCCGAAGGGGTAGACATATGCGGGAGAAACATATCGGGCTGGGCCTGTTCAGTCTGCTGGTCTTTATCTTTCTGCTGGGCCCGCTTCTGATCATATCGGTCACTTCGTTTGAACCGGGAACGGTACTCAAATTTCCGCCGGAAGGGTTCTCCTTCCGCTGGTATGAGAATATTTTCAACACAGGCGGTTTCCTCCGCACATTCCAGACGTCCATCATCATTTCCTTACTGGGAAACTTGTTGGCACTGGTGCTCGGAGTTCCGGCTGCGTATGCACTTAGTCGTTACGATTTCAAAGGCAAGTCCGTGCTGAACGCACTGTTCCTGTCCCCGGTACTGATCCCGGGAATCGTGCTTGGTTTTACATTGATGAAATACCTGATCGTAATCTACCATCTGCCGATGTATCTCGGATTGTTGATTGGTCATACGATTATCATGCTTCCATTTATCATTCGGGTTATCGCGTCGAGTCTGTCGAGCTTTGACTTTGCAGTGGAAGAAGCTGCGCTGAGTCTTGGTGCGGGACGGGTAAGAACGTTCTTCACGATCGTGCTTCCCAACATCCGCTCAGGAATTATCGCTGCGGTGCTGATTGCCTTCTTGGAGTCCTTCAACAACGTGGACATCTCGGTGTTCATGACCGGACCAGGGGTAAGCACATTACCGATCCAGATGCTGACGTATGTGGAGAATTATTTTGACCCAACGATTGCAGCGATTTCCGTGCTGTTGATGGTACTGACCGGACTATTAATGTTCGTGATCGAACGGATCATGGGCGGATTTTCATACTTTACTAAACGTTAATTGGAGGCGCAGAACGCTATGGCATTGCTGACATTAGACCACGTATCCGTGGCATACGATAAGCAGACAATCCTGAAGGATTTTCAGTTAGAGCTGGAAAAAGGTAAACTGCTCTCCCTGCTCGGACCGAGCGGTTGCGGCAAAACAACTACGCTGCGCCTCATCGCCGGATTTCTGGAAGCATCACAGGGCAAGTTTATGTTCGGCGGCAAGGATTATACGAAGGTTCCGGCGAACAAGCGGAACTTCGGATTTGTATTTCAGAGTTATGCGTTATTCCCGCATCTATCTGTCTATGACAACGTGGCCTTTGGCCTGCGGATGCGTAAGGTGAAAGACAAGGATATTTCTTCCCGTGTGATGAGAATCCTGGAAGTCGTTAACCTGAATGGATTTGAGAAACGTTTTCCACAAGAACTGTCCGGTGGACAGCGTCAGCGTGTAGCCATTGCTCGTGCGTTGGTCATTGAACCTGACCTGCTCTTGTTCGACGAACCGCTCAGTAACCTGGATGCCAACCTGCGCCTCAACATGCGGGTGGAGATTCGCCGCATTCAGCAAGAGCTGGGCATCACAACGCTGTATGTCTCTCATGACCAGGAAGAGTGCTTCTCGATCTCGGATCAGGTAGCGATTATGAACAAAGGCGTGGTTGAGCAGCTCGACCGCCCGGAAACCATTTTCAAATATCCGGCAACGGAGTTTGTAGCACGATTCATCGGGTTCCATAATTTCATTGAATTCGCGGAGCGCAGTGATGCAGGTGAATTAATCACACTGAGCGCAGGTGGACGCACATTTACAGCAACTGCGCATCCCGGAACAGCACGTTCCGGTGCTCGTAAAGGCGCAATTCGTCCGGATGATCTGATCGTTAGTGGAGATACCTCTGCGAATGTGATGAACGCCTTGCCGGGCATTATCAAAGTTAGCACCTATCTGGGACGTAGTTATCAGTATGTAATTGAGACGGAACTGGGTGACTTTACAGCAAATCAGGAGATGGAAACACCATACCTTAGCGGGCAGCGTGTTAGCCTGATCTTCCCACAGGACAAGCTTGTGCTGGTGGAGTAGTCGTGAATGTAGGGAGTAGCATTAAGAAATAAGAGCAACAAAGAAGGCATTTCATGCGATGATTCCCGGACGAGGCAGTGGTACGCAATCAAGTGCATTGCATTAGATTAAAGTGCAGGTTCATTGTGCCCAGTCCGGATCGCGGTGAAACGTTTGTGAAGAAGGAGATTATGCCCCATGCGTGCAGATCAACTGATTGTAAATGTACATGTGTATAACAGTTATTATAAACGGTTTGAAATGAACAACGTCGCTGTGTTGGGCGGCAGATTCCTTTATGTTGGACCCGGTGGACCTGAGTTGATTCAGGCAGATGAAGTCATTGATGCGCGGGGAAGATACATGATTCCTGGCTTGATCGATATCCATCTGCATATCGAAAGTACGATGGTGACACCGGAAACCTTTTCTCATGGTCTGATTGGCTGCGGGGTAACATCGATTGTCGCAGAACCGCATGAGATGGCAAATGTGTTCGGGCTGGAAGGTGTGCAGGAGATGATGGCTGTGAGTCGGGACACCACCGTGGATATGTTCTATGCGATCCCAAGTTCCGTTCCGGCAACCCCGATGGAGACAACAGGTGGTTCGATTGAAATTGAAGATATGGACGTGTTGCTCGCGACTGGAGAGATCATCTGTCTGGGCGAGATCATGAACTATGTCGATGTCATTCGTGATCCGGAGTGCAAGACAAACCAGATTTTACAGCATATTCGCAAAAACTATCCCGATCTGGTGATCGAAGGTCACACACCGAAACTGCTTGGACTTGATCTGCATCGACTGATCTACGCAGGTATCGATTCCGATCATACTCATCAGAGCATTGAGGGATTACAGGCTCGGATTGCGGCAGGTATGTTTATTGAAATTCAAGAGAAATCAATGACCCCAGAAGTCATGGAGTACCTGATTCAACATGATGTGGCGCAGCATTTCTGCTTCGTAACGGATGATGTGATGCCGGATTCACTGGTGGAGCATGGTCATCTGGATCATATCGTACGCAAGGCAATTCAGATGGGGATGCGTCCGGAAGACGCGATTTATGCAGCAACATCAACCCCTGCTTCCCGGATGAAAATGACCGATCGTGGCAGCGTTGCCCCAGGCAAAGTAGCCGATTATGTGTTGGTATCCAACTTGAATGATCTCTCTATTGATCAGGTGTACAAAAACGGCCGCAAAGCTTATGACGATTACGAACCGTATAAGCAGGAACGGATAACCGGGCAGTTCCCACCTCACTTCTATAAGAGTGTGCAGTTAGAGAAGCTGGATACAGCAGATTTTGCAATTCGTTTATCAGACCCAAAAGTCAGTGGATCAGGTGTTGATCTCGCTGGTGAAGGTGAGCACCAGTGCCGTGTCATGATGGTGAAGGATGGTTCTACCTTTGTGGAAGAGCATATTGCACCGGTTCAGTCCTCGGATGGTGAATTACGCTGGGAAGAAAGCGGATATGCGCAGATCGCGACCTTTGAACGTTATGGTGTGAACGGCAATCGTGCACATGGTCTGATCGGTGGAGACACTATCAAACGTGGTGCTATTGCAACGACATATTCACACGACAATCACAACCTGCTGGTTGTAGGACGTAATCGTGAAGATATGATATTGGCAGCTAACACGGTAATTTCGAGCCAAGGTGGTTTCTGTGTGGTGGAAGATGGTAAGGTGCTGTCCCATCTGGAACTTCCCGTAGGTGGCATTTTGACGGAAGAACCACTCGCAGTAGTGTCCCATCAAGTGAAGGAACTGAGAGCAGCGATGTTGTCTCTTGGGTACGTGCATTACAATCCGATCATGTCGATTAGCACGCACTCCCTTGCGGTAAGTCCCTCGCTGAAGATTACGGACTATGGCCTGATTGATGTGAATGCAGGTAAGGTTGTATCGTTGATTGTATAGTTTGAAGACACATATGTCGTGAAAAAACACCCTATATCACAATTGTGAGCTAGGGTGTTTTTGTCTGTGCTTGTTGGAATTATTATTTTAGCAACTTCTCTGGGTTCTTCACTTTAATGGAAACAACTTCGCCGCAATCCAGACAAACCGTGTACATTTTTTCCACACCGAGAGTCATTTTCTTATCCAATGGACGAAGGTTGATGTAATCCGATGCTTCTACGAAAGATGTTCCTCCGCAATCATGACATTTCTTTTCTGATATACTCATAAGTTCATTCCACCTTTTATTCATTTGTAATGTGTCCATTAATATAATATTCATTAAATGGAAATACAAAATTATCTAATTATTCATCGTAGATTAGGGTCCGTTAGTCCGTGTAACCTAAATTTTTATTTTGCCTTCTAAAGTCCACTCCAAATATTTGGACACTGAAGGTGCGACCCATTTTCGGCTGTCATTTTCATGATTCCACACAAACACGTCATCTCTACACGTTCCATCCCCTGTCACAGGAAAAGCAAATAAATCCCCAATCCCACTTTCCCCGAAGAAGAGCAGGTGATCAAAGGGCATGTAGTAATCTTGGGAGTGGTCATCCCGATAATGTCTGTTTTCATTCTTAATTCGATCTTCTGACCAGATAAGTCCCAAATCGTAAATAGCTCTGACTCCATTGGTTTCGAGCAATATTTCTTTTAATTCACGAGGGAGCGTAACCTGTAAGGAGTCTTCCACCTTTGCAATGTCATCACCAGATGCAGGGGGACTGAACGTATACTCCTTCGAAATGCTATGAAGATGCTCTTTCCACATGAATAAAGGCCTCCTGGATATATTCTAACTGTCAGTAACGAATGAAACGATATGTAATTGATTGAAAAAAGAAGTCCTTCTTAACTAAAAAGGCTACTGATTTTGATGTAGCGCAGTAATGTTATGTAAGGACTACTCTTCTAACTCCAGTTTACCAAGTTAGCCAACCGCTCGTTCGTTTATAGTTGTGCAGAAGATCGTATTGCTCGTGGTGCATGAGACGCTTCATTTTGGTTCTATACAGACGATAATCATGTTTACGATCGGGTTTACTTTCTTTGTTGTAATGCGTGCTCTTGATTCCTTTACGGTGATCTTTCAGCTTTTCTTTTCTTGGATCAATGAACTTCTTGTTGTGTCTCTGTGCAAAAGCTGTTTCATTTTCCCATGATTGAATCTCTTCCTGTGTGAACATCTTCATCCCCGTTGTACCGGGCTAGATTTTGGCTTGAGTAGCCAGTGCCTTGAGCACAACTAATAGAAGAAGAATTTTGGGTTGAACATCGTCATCACCTCAGATTTAATCATCCTTATTTTAACATATAAAGCCGTCCGATCAATTCTGGTCTAAGCGTTATTATGGGCACTGTTCTGGAGTAGAGATGATCACGCAACAAATCCCTTTTGGACGAGGCATAGGAATACATATATAGTAGTAAGAAAAGAGTGTTTGGACGCAAAAGCAGGAGGATAGACAACCATTATGAGTGAAATAAATAATGCTAAAACGATATTTTTCGATGTGGATGATACGTTATATGATCACTTGCAGCCGCTTCGTGGCGCGTTGCAGGACGTTCTCGGCCTGCCCAATGAGTTCCCTTATGCTGAGGCCTATCATCGTTTTCGTTATTATAGTGACTGGCTGTCTGCACAAGAAGATCTGTCCGCTGTACCAGAAGCGGATGCAGTAGAGCGAATGCGCCGTCGGAGGTTTGAGTTGACGATGGAGGAGTTTGGACTTCCCCTACAATCGGGACAGGCTGAAGAACTGCAAGCTCAGTATCTGAGCAGACAGTTCGAGATTGTACCTTTTCAAGGAGCATATGAGCTGATTAGAAGGCTTCAGGCAGAAGGTCATACCGTTGGTCTAATCACTAATGGAGAAGGAGAGCATCAGCGGCGCAAGCTTGAAGCACTGGATGTGCTCAGTCTCGTGGACGAGCATCTGGTCTTCATCTCCGGTATGACTGGTTATGCCAAGCCAGATCGCAGGTTGTTTGAATATGTGAGTAAGCAGTCCGGGACAGATGCCCGTTGCAGCTATTACATTGGAGACTCGTGGCGTAATGATGTGGTAGGTGCAGTGGATGCAGGCTGGACAGTTATCTGGTTCAACCATCGGAAGGCGCTGCCGGAGTCCGATCATCAGCCACATTTTGTAGCATCGAGTTATGAAGAGATCAGTCGTATTCTGACTTTTGAATATGTTCGAGTTTAAGGAGATTTATGTTTAAAGGAGCAGTCCTGTTACCGTTTTTAGGTGCAGGTCTGCTTTTTTTAATTGTACTTTCTATAAAGGCATCAATAATGAGGCGTCTAACTCCTCGCTTTCAATTACAATTGCCATGAGTCCAGCTTCTGTTTTGGTTTCGTGCCATTCATGTTTATCCCAGAGTACGGCTTCGCCACAATGCACTTTGATGTATTCATTTGCTTCCCCTCTAACCCAACCCTCTCCACTTACGATTAAAAGGAGTTGAGGAACTACAGCTTGGTGATAACCTACTACTCCACCTTCAGCTAAATGCATACATCCGATATGAGCTGCTTTGTTGGTCTGCGTTATACGTGACATTACGAAATTAGAATCGAATTTGGTAATCTTCTTCCCTGACTCTTGTTTAAATTGAAATATCCTCATGTTTACCTCCGCAATAGTGACTAAGTTAATTTCCTACAATGGAAACTATCCTTATGATGGGTATCAACCTATTCAATAAAATTTATGTGAACCCAATCAGATGAGTTTATCATAGCTCCAATAGGGTGGGGAGAGTTTGCTTAAAATCATTTTTTTTAATTAGCCTGTGCCGATGTTTCTATGAAGCTGTGCTTCATGAAATCTTCATTTGAAAGAGTAGTTCTGAGCCTTCCCAAACCGTATATGCGGTGTTATAATTAAAACAAGATTTAGATTAAGTCTAAATTAAAAGAAGCGAATCAAAGCAATCCATTATAAAATTCAAATTCTATTTTTATATTCGAGAGGGGATAAATTCCATGAGCACAATCCAAACTAGAAACAACACTTTTGCTAACAATGCCACAGCACTTCAAGAGGTCCTGAACCGTCAGATCGCAGGTTGGTCCGTACTATACACGAAACTGCATAACTTCCACTGGTATGTCCAAGGACCTCATTTCTTCACACTGCATGCCAAATTCGAAGAACTGTACAACTTGGCTACGGCAAATATGGACGAAGTTGCAGAACGTTTGCTTGCTATTGGTGGACGTCCGGTGGCTACAATGGCTGAACAGCTACGTCTGTCTCCAATTGAAGAGGCACAAGGACAGTTGTCTGCTGAGCGAATGGTAGAATCGGTAGTTGCTGATCTGCGCACAATGGTGGAAGTGATTCGTCAAGGCATTCACGAAGCAGGAGAAGCGGAAGATAACGCAACGGAAGATATGCTGATTGGATTCACCGCTGCCCTGGATAAAGAGGTCTGGATGTTAACCGCATTTCTGGGCAAATAAGCAAAGTCACCCTACATCCTGACAACGATATGTAGAGTCCGTGAACAAAGTGTCCGTTCGCTTACAAATCCGGTGCGCTTGCCGTATAATGGTGGCATTCAAGATGTACAGAATGGTGGAATGAACGATGCGGTCAGACCTGGAACAATTGCAGGAAGAAGCTGAACGGTTTATATATACATGTTATGAAGAGCTGGGCCATTCGCGTGAAGACGCAGAGGCCCGGCTTGTTGCCGTTATGGGAGAGATCGAAGTAACTGGTACTTATGTGCATACCACTGAGGAATTGGAGCAGGGTTGTAAAATGGCATGGCGGAACAGCAACCGCTGTATCGGGCGGCTGTTCTGGGATAAATTGCGGATCGTGGACGCCCGTCACGCCGATACGGCAGGAACGGCAGCGGAAGCTGTTCTGAACCATATCCATGTGGCATCCAACGGTGGCAAAGTAATCCCGATGATTACCATCCTTCCAGCGGATGGGCCGAATGGAACTCCGGTACGCCTCTGGAATCATCAGCTTATTCGTTATGCGGGATATGAGACAGAGCAAGGTATTATCGGAGATCCTGCTTCGGTGGAGCTGACCAAGGCGGCGATGTCACTTGGCTGGCAAGGGGCAGGTAGCCCCTATGATGTGTTACCGCTCATTATTCAGGCACAAGGACAAGCCCCAGAGTGGTATGTTGTGCCAGAAGAAGAGATTGTGGAAGTTCTTATCGAACACCCGGAGCGTGAAGAGATTGCGGAGCTTGGCATGCGCTGGTACGGTGTGCCGATGATTGCCGATATGCGACTGGAGATTGGCGGTATATCCTACCCGGCAGCGCCGTTTAATGGTTGGTATATGGGTACCGAGATCGGCGCCCGTAATCTGGCGGACACGTTTCGATATAACAAGCTGCCTGCGGTGGCGGCAGCGTTTGGATTGAATACGTCAAGTGAAACGACATTGTGGAAGGACCGTGCGTTGGTGGAGCTGAATGTGGCTGTGCTGCATTCGTTCAAAAAAGCAGGTGTGAGCATTGTGGATCACCACACGGCGGCAACGCAGTTCGATTTATTTGAACAGCGGGAAGAGAAGGCTGGGCGTGAACTGACCGGAGATTGGGTGTGGCTGATTCCGCCAGTATCCCCGGCGACAACACATATTTTCCACAGCTCCTATCGTAATGAGATCGTGAAGCCGAACTTTTTCCGTCAGGATCAGGCGTATACCCTGAAAGATGGCGTGGCATCTGCCGCAGAACTGCGAAGCAGTGAGCAGCAGAATGCACAGGTAGAGAATCACCAGCCGCAGGCCGGAGATGCACCAATGAAATGCCCGTTTGCACACTAAATTGTGCAGACGGGTTATTTTTTGTGATCCTTTTTTATCAAACGAAGAACTACCCCTCTTTCAATCGATATCGACTGCGCATCACAGCCTGAACTACAATGGCAACAGCAATCAGCACCAGATTAAACACAAACACGGAGTACAGCGAGCCAACTTCCATAAGTAGCGCTGCAACCAGTGGAGACACGATGGAGCCGATCTCGGCAGCAGAGACAATTTTGCCTATGACAGAACTTCGACTCTCGTCCGGGGTATGATCACCAATATGAGCAAAGAACGAATCCATGTAACATGCACCGCCAACCCCGCCAATCAACATGCCAACGTAGACCCATAGATGGGAGGACGTGCTTAGAAATACAACAACTTCGATTCCAATCAGGAACATGCCGAGCATGCAGAGCAGCAGACGATCGCCCATCCGGTCAGAGAGATAACCAACAAAGGGAGCAGCGGCAAGCGTAGAAATCCCGGAGACGGTGAAGGCGAGACTGGTGGCAAACGGGTCCCAATGCATGATGTGAGCTGCATACAGTGCAAAATAGGTGAGAAATACGGCATAGGCGCTCATCTCCAGAAAATGTACCGTACCGTAGCCAACAAGCTGTTGCCGCCTGGTGAACCCTGTGTATGGGCCAGTTGTTGTTGATTCGGGAGCTTGGTTGGATTGGGAGGTTAAGGAGGTATCCGCAGCTTGCGTATGCAGTGCATCAGATGTTGTTGAAGGTAAAGGAGGGGTGTCATCCGTGTGGAGCACCGGGTGTGCTGAGTTGACCAGAGGTTCCTGCTTAACAACACCCGAAGGCTCTTCCATCAGAGGATCACTTAGCGTATCCCCAGACTCATGATTAGCTCTAGCTTGTGCCGTTGTCTTCATCCCCATCGCAGCGACCACGGCCATCAGACAACATACGGTAACGAGTAAAAAAGGCACCGACAATGGCCAGTGCAGCGCGAGCCAGCCACTTATGACCGGACCGAGCACCATGCCGCCGCCCTCACTACTGCTGATATATCCATTGTACAGGCCGCGGTTGTCTACATTACCCTCATCTCCGATGATGGAACGTACGACCACGGTAAGGCCCGTGGAAGCGAGCCCCTGTAGAAGTCGGAGCAGGCCGAATAACACCGCAGCAGTAGACAGCGCGAAGCCGCCCATACAGCCAGCCAGCAGGATCAGCATCAGGATGAGAGCCTTTTTACCACCTAGTTTCTTATAAATTGCCGCTGCTGGAACGCCACCAATTACTTTCCCCACATAAAAGAGTGCAAAAATAACCCCCATCATCCAGCCGGACAGGCCGAATTCCTCAATAAACAAAGGAAATAGGGGCAGGATCATGAATCCGCCCATCTGACTTAAGAAACAAATGGTCATCAGCAAAGGCAGGTTACGACGAATATCCAAGAGCCAAGACTCCTCTCACACATAAAATGGAATCCTAAAATCCTTCATTTACTCCATATGGGTACGTATTATCGACATTACCCGTAATGTATGCAGAATTTTTGAAAATAAGAAGAAATGACACGCGGCGTTTACATCAAAACCATTGCGGATATACCTGAATCATATATAATAGATGGGTTATCTATAAGGATGCATGAACGAAAAGTGTACAGACTTAAGAGGTACCTCAAGTATAAGGGGGCGATGTGAAGCATGTCAGAACAACAACCGATTATCCGCTTCGAAGCGGTGACTCAGCAATACGACCAGGATGAAGCCGTATTGAAGGCGGTCAGCTTTGAGATTGAGCGGGGTAAATTTTATACGCTTCTTGGCCCATCGGGCTGCGGGAAAACAACGATATTGCGGCTGATTGCCGGTTTTGCGGAGCCGACACAGGGCAGTATTTATTTTAACGGTGCGCTCATCAACCGAGTGCCTGCCCACCAGCGGCAGGTGAATACCGTATTTCAGGATTATGCGTTATTTCCACATTTGAATGTATTTGAGAACGTAGCCTTTGGTTTGCGAATCAAAAAGATGAAAACGGCTGAAATTCGCAGCAAAGTGTTGGAAGCCCTCAAATTCGTCAATCTATCCGGGTATGAAAACCGGGAAATTGGCGAAATGTCCGGCGGACAACGACAACGTGTCGCGATTGCACGCGCGATTGTGAACGAACCTGAAATTCTGCTACTGGACGAGCCGCTTTCGGCACTTGATCTGAAATTACGGACCGAAATGCAGTACGAGCTACGGGAGCTGCAACAGCGACTGGGCATCACGTTTATCTTTGTTACGCATGATCAGGAAGAAGCCTTGGCGATGTCCGACGAGATTTTTGTCCTGAATGGCGGCGTGATTCAACAGAGCGGTACACCGAATGATATCTATGATGAGCCGATTAACCGCTTTGTAGCAGACTTTATCGGTGAATCGAACATTGTATCGGGCAAAATGAAGCAGGACTTTGTGGTGGAATTCGCTGGCGCACAGCACGAGTGTGTTGATCAGGGTCTCCAGCGGGACGAGCCGGTAGAGATTGTCATTCGCCCAGAGGATCTGGAGATTACAACCGAAGACCAAGGCAAACTCAAGGTCAATGTGGATTCCCAGTTATTCCGCGGGGTGCATTACGAGATATCCACGTACGATGATGCGGGCAATGAGTGGCTTGTTCATTCAACCAAGAAAGCCGTTGTCGGCGCACGGATTGGACTGTATTTTGACCCGGAAGCAGTACACGTCATGCGCTTTAACGAGACCGAAGAAGAGTTCGACAAACGACTCGAAGCCTACCAAGAGGCCGCTCATGCAGACTAAGGCCAGCACACGCAATGCGTATCTGATTCCATATGTATTATGGATGGTGTTGTTTGTTGTGGCGCCGGTTCTGCTGGTCATCTATTATTCGTTCTTCGATGTGGAGGGTAACTTCACGTTTGGCAACTACGCCAGATTCTTCACACCGGTGTACTTGCAGATGACGCTCAGTTCGTTCTGGTATGCATTTCTGATTACGGCGTTCTCACTGCTGATCTCGTATCCAACGGCGTATATGCTGACCCGGACGAAGCACAAGCAGCTATGGTTGCTGCTGATCATTCTGCCAAGCTGGATCAATCTTTTGCTAAAAGCGTACGCCTTCATCGGTCTGTTCGGAACGTACGGTCTGACCAACTCCCTGCTTGAAGTGGTGGGTATTGGTACACAGCAGATTTTGTTCACCGATTTCAGCTTTATTTTTGTCTCGGTGTACATCTTCATTCCATTCATGATCCTGCCGATCTTCAATGCGCTGGAAGAGATGAATCCATCGTTGATCTATGCGGCGCGTGATCTGGGAGCCTCATCGTGGCTGACATTCCGCCGGGTTATCTTTCCACTGACGATTAGTGGAGTGAAATCAGGCTGTCAGGCTGTATTTATTCCTGCGCTGTCTCTGTTCATGATTACCCGCCTCATTGCGGGGAACCGTGTAATTACGCTGGGAACAGCGATCGAACAGCATTTTCTCGTCACCCAGGACTGGGGGATGGGTTCAACGATTGCCGTCTTTTTGATTATTGCGATGGCGATTATTATGTTCCTGACTGGATCAGGCAAGAAGGAGGTGCGTAATGGGAAGAAACGGAAAGCTGTCTAACGTCTATCTAGCCGTTGTATTCGCCATATTGTACGCACCGATTGCGTATCTGATCTTCTATTCCTTCAATAGTGGCGGCCACATGCGCAGCTTCGAAGGATTCACGCTTGAATGGTACAAAGAGGTGTTCGCTGATACTCGGCTGCTCATCATTGTGCTGAATACATTTATCATTGCGCTCCTGTCATCAGCGATCTCGACGATCCTTGGTGTAGCAGGAGCACTGGCGATCTACCATGTGCGTCGCAAACGGACCAAGAACACGCTACTGTCACTCAATAACGTGCTCATCGTTAGTCCGGATGTCATCATTGGTGCATCGTTCCTGATTCTGTTCACCATGATTGGTATCAAACTGGGCTTCACTTCGGTTCTGCTGTCTCATATTGCATTCAGCGTACCAATTGTCGTGATCATGGTACTGCCGAAGCTGCAGGAGATGAGTCCAACTCTGATGGACGCGGCACGCGATCTGGGTGCTGGCTCATGGCAGATTCTGACGCGTGTGGTGTTGCCATACGTGAAACCGGGTATTTTTGCCGGATTCTTCATGGCATTGACGTACTCGCTCGATGATTTTGCAGTAACATTCTTCGTCACGGGTAATGGATACTCCACACTCTCTGTAGAGATATACTCCAGAGCAAGGCAGGGCGTTTCGTTGTCCATCAACGCTTTGTCCACCCTATTGTTCCTGCTCACGGTGTTGCTGGTGGTTGGATATTACTTCATTAACCGCCGTGCAACACGGATACCACCCGGAGGAAAGGGGCTGCGTCCATGAAGCAACTGGTACGGACATTTGCGATTGTTTTTGTGGCCGCCTTTGCCCTGATGATCCTGGCTTCGTATCTGAATAAGAGTCAGGGGTATTCTGGCGGCAACACGCTGACCATCTATAACTGGGGCGATTATATCGACCCTGATCTGCTCAAGGAGTTTGAGGACGAGACAGGCATTAAGGTTATCTATCAGACGTTTGACTCCAATGAAGCGATGCTGACCAAGATTGAGCAGGGCGGAACCACGTTTGATGTGGCGATTCCTTCTGAATATGCGATTAGCAAAATGAAAGAGGAAGACCTGCTCGTTCCACTCGATCATAGCAAATTGACCCACCTGGATAACATTGATCCGCGGTTCATGGACTTGTCCTTTGATGAAGGCAACAAGTACTCCATCCCTTATTTCTGGGGAACGGTGGGGGTTGTGTACAATCCCGAACTGGTGGATGGATTAACGTTTGATAGCTGGAATGACCTGTGGGACCCGCGCTTGAAAAATCAAATCCTGCTCCTTGACGGTGCACGCGAAGTCATTGGTATGGGATTGAACAGTCTCGGGTATTCTCTGAACGATACCAACGAATATCATCTGCAAGAAGCGCTGAAGAAGCTGTCTACATTGACACCTAACGTGAGAGCGATTGTCGGTGACGAGATCAAAATGTTACTCGCGAATGAGGAAGCAGCAGTTGGACTTGTATGGTCCGGGGATGCGTCCGAGATTATGGATGAGAACGACAAGCTGGATTACATGGTGCCTGAAGAAGGCTCGAACCTCTGGTTCGATAACATGGTTATTCCAAAAACAGCGAGTAATATTGAAGGGGCACACCAGTTTATCAACTTTATGCTGGACCCGGATCATGCCGCTCGTAATGCGGAGTATGTTGGTTACTCCACTCCGAACGCTGAGGCACTTAAGCTGCTGCCAGAGGACATCTCGGAGGATGAACGCTTCTATCCAGACGAGACACTGACAGGCAAGCTGGAGGTCTACGATAATCTGGGTAAAAAAATGCTCTCGCATTATAACGACCTGTTCCTGGAGTTTAAAATGCACAGTAAATAACCGCCAATAACGTGTGCACATTTCGTTAGATTATGAAAAAAACAAAAAGGGTTGCTGCTCGTCATTTCATTTGAATGACAAGCAGCAACCCTTTTTTATTACCTGCTTCAAAGCAAAAGCGCTTGAAGTGCCATATAAGATGAACATTTAAGATCAAACGTTAACGGAGGGGACAGAACAAACGAAGGAAGCGAAGCGGTCGCCTTTATCAACGGATTTTCCCATTGCTAGATGGGATTCAAAAAAATCCGGGGATAACAGCGATCCGAAGTTGTGCTGTCACCGCAGTGACTCAGTTAATCGCACCCCATTCATCTTATATAATTGCCACTACATGCGTTTTTTGCGACCCACCATGATCCATGCCCCACCCATAATCAACACAATCGCCACGAACGGTTGAATAAAACTCAAGCTGCTCAGCATCGTGCCAATCGACATCACAGCGAAGAATAGCAACGATATCACCGTTAGAATGTTGATGGGAATCAGCAACCATTTGTTCCGACCACCGAACCAATACAATTCGAACAAACCAACAGCAACAGCCAGAATGAAGCCCGGCCACATTGTACTCCAATTGTTGAACAGCATGGCGATCTGACAGACGATACCGACGGTGAGCAGCAGTCCACCAGGAACCAGCAGTCCAACCCCTCTGCCAATCATGGAGAAGTACAGCCAGTGGAAGAACAGCCCGAGTGGAATCACGAACAACGTGGGCCAGAATGTAGCGAAGATTGTACCTGGACCGAGTGAACCTCCCTGGTTCAGAATCAGGTACACGCCCAGCAAAATGAGAACAGGCGCAAGGATCGTACGTTTAGCCATAATATCTCTCCTTCTTAATACAAGATCAATTTTCCGAACGGTTGTATGTAGAGCAATTACTTTCGTTATTCACAGCATACCATGAACTGGAAAACTCTATCCTCCGTCTTTGGAGTTAAAATGAACCTAGACCAAAGTCTAGGTAAGCATTTTGGGCAACTACCTCTCCCTAGATGAGGGTGTAGTTGAACATACTAAAAACCCACTCTGTTGAAGAGTGGGTTCTGTCATTTTTTTATACAAAACGAAGCTTGTTATTTCACCACATCCGAATGTTTCTTGCCCCAGCTGTTCACACCGTCATCCTCAATAATGGAGATGGCAGCGTCGGCGATGTCGGGGTTTGTCATCAGTTTCTCCTGAATACGGAACTTGATGTCATCCGCATCGGCAAGACTGAGTCCTTTGGTCAACTCAATCAGACCTTCGACATGATAATAACGGCCTTCCTGAATGATACGCATCATCTGAATGTCAGCAACGTGTGTGTCTGCGAGAATAGTCTGGGACACTTTGTCCTCAATATCCTGTGGAGCCGCAACACCGATCAATCCGATCATATTATCGTAACCGACACGGAAGGCTACAGCGATCATCAAGCAACCAATAATCGTTGTCACAATGCCATCGAGCAATGCAAAGTTGGTCAAGGCAATCACCACGACGGAAATCAGCGCAAGCAGGGCACCGAGTACTGCGACAACATCTTCGTAGAACACGAGACGGGTTGGCGGTGCAGCACGGCCTACATTTTTAATGGCAGCAGGGACCAAGGCAAATCCGGCGACTTTGGGTGCGCGTGCTTCTTTTAGAATTTCCTTCATGGCTTTGATCAGAATGGCCCCGTCAATGACAATGTTCAGAACAAGCACTCCGATGTTAATCCATAGACCGCCGGTATGACCAACAGGATGCTGCAACAGATGGATGCCCTCATGGATCGTCTCATAGGCCATAATTGTCACGACAATAACGGCGATCATGCAGAAAATGTTGATGACCCGTCCGAATCCGGTCGGGAAGCGGCGTGTAGGTTTTTTCTCGGACAACACACTTCCGACAAAGACAAACCCTTGGTTAATGGCATCGGCCAATGAATGCATCGCCGAAGCGAACATGGCACCACTGCCACTGAATAGGAAGGCTCCCCCTTTGCATACAGCAAGAACAGCATTACCTGCCATCGCTACGGCGGAGGATGTGTTTCCTTTTTTGATGAGAGACATAAAGCTCTCAGACTTCGGTTGTTCAGCCACTTCGTATGTTCCTCCCAGATCAATGTATTAGGTGTAGAAAAGGCAGTCTTATCTATACAGCATGTGCATTTCCACTAAATGTTATTATAACCGCTTTGACATATCCCAGCATTATGCAAAAAAGTTCATATCATCATGTGCATCTCAGTACTCAATGGCCTCCAAGGCACGTAAATTCCGATTGGATTGTTCCAATAGTTCCGTAAACGTCCCAGCGACATAATATACAAAATCCGGGTCATGCACGTACATAATAATCTGTCCAACCGTTCCTTGCTCTGTCGGATCAAAGTCGAACATCAGATACAGCGAACCACCTCCAAGCATGCCAAACGTGATCCATTTCTTTTGAAAAAGGTAGGGTTTGATTCGGGGATCAAGCTCACTGATCTCTTCTTCGGTAAAATAATCATCCATGCGGTTCTCCACCAGCGTGGACTGCTCCTTTTGAATTTTTTCCAGGGATAACAGGTAAAATGGCTCGGATTCCCGTCCTTCCTCAAGGCTTGGGTACAAGACGTGAAAGCCATAACCACTCCCATTTTTACGTTTATAAAACGCACGAAAATCAGCAGGTAATCGAATACCTTGTTCACGCTCGAATGCGTCGAGCTGCTCATCCGTCACGCCTTCAAACTCGCGATATGCCTCCAAGAGCTCCCGGTTTTCCTCATCCTGTACCTTCTCCTCCAGCAACATATCCAGTTCTTCCATCAATTCATATATACGCTGTTCTGGCATCCAATTCCCTCCGTATGAGCTATTCAGATAATATGGTGAGTGATATGCGAGCAAACTGTGCCTAATTTCACCTCATATTATAGTTATAATCCGGAAAAGCACACAAGAAACCGAAGTCCTTGCTTACGTACTACAATGGTCTCATTATTCAAGGGCGGTAACAACAAATAAGCGTGGGTTACAGGGGTAATCCCTGTAACCCACGCTACATTTTTTATCTACTATATAAGTGAAACTAACCTTTTATATAGTCCTCTTTAATCAAACTTCCAACAGGACAAGCTCAGGTTGCCATACTGATAGGCTTTAAACAGGAGCGATGCACGTTTGTTCTGATCTCCCGCACCCATGGCGAGTAACAGCGGTACAAAATGCTCCGGCGTAGGCACGGCGGCTTGAGCTGAAGGTGCCAGTTTATCATAGGAGAAGAGAGACTCCGTATCCCAGCTCACCAGCTTGTCATGCAGCCAGTTGTCGAACTCTGATGCCCACGGGTCAACGCCGTTACTTTCCCAGTTCAATCGACGTAGATTGTGGACGGTTCCTCCGCTACCAATGACAAGAATGTCTTGCTCACGCAAGGAAGCGAGCGCTTGTCCGACCTGATATTGCTGCTCACCTGTCAGATAGCGATTCACGGACAAGGCAATTACAGGAATATCCGCATCTGGGTAGAGCAGGCGTAGAACGACCCAAGCGCCGTGATCCAGTCCACGAACGTCATCGGTCTGTACCGGAATCCCGGCTTCTGTGAATAAACGTTCCACCTCGGCTGTGGTCTCTGCCTGTCCTTGAGCCGGGTACTTGATCTGATACAGCTCGGGCTGGAAACCGCCGAAATCATAAATGGTCTCATAGTTGGCTACCGAGGATACAAGCTGAGTTGTGGATTCCCAGTGAGCAGAGAACAATACGATTGTTTTGGGTTTCGGCAGTTCCTGTCCAAGTTTTTGCAAAAATTCGGTGTACACATTCTCCTCCAGTGCCAGTGATGGGGCACCGTGAGCAATAAAAAGAGATGGCATCATTATGAATTCAGTCCTTTCGGGTCTTCGGTAGTCAGATTTGCATCCGTCCGAAGCCAGTGTTGGAATTGTTGATATAGTTCGGGGGTCACCTGGTGTCCACCGTTGTAAGGTACATATGTGACGTGATTGGTGTGTTGACGGAAGAAATTGGCGTTATCTTCGCCCAGTTGCAGCGGGAATAGATGATCCTGATCTCCATGCGAGATGAACACAGACAGCTCAGAATCGGGGTGCAGCATGTACTCGTCTTTCACAAATTGCGGGATGTACCCACTCATCGCTACAATGCCTTTAATTGCATCTCCCATCACCAGCGATAGGGTCATTGCCATAATGGCGCCCTGGCTGAATCCGGCGATATAACGCCGCGTGGGATCAATAGCATATTTGGCGGACAGATCAACAATCAACTGTTGCAGTCCCAACACGGAGGCATCATACAATTCACGGATAGGGTTGCCAATGCTTTTGATCTGAAAATAAGCATAACCACTACCCTGAACGATAGGTCCACGGATGGCGACGATAATAAAATCAGACTGCATAGGCTCCATTAAACGAAGCATATCTTGCTCATCTGATCCCATGCCATGTAAGGCGAAAATGACAGGATAACGTTGATCTGGATTGTAATGAGACGGTAATCGGACTTCATGTATATAAGGAGAATTCATTAAAAACACCACCTGAAGAGGAATGAGTTAAATATATCGTTCTGACAATAAAGTTCACCAATACGAAATAAATATTCTTATTTATGAACAAAATTTATCATGGTTTCATTGTAGGGTCAATACTTTTTTTGTATGATGAATATATGTTGTTTATAAAAAATCTTGAATGGTTCTACACTAAATGCCGCTAAGAATGGTTCATATCTTATTCCCGAGGACGTGATCAGGATGTTAAAGAGTATCGTGCCTATTTTGAGAATATTTGATGAAAATAAAGCTAGAGAGTTTTACCTTGAATACCTGGGTTTCCAATTGGATTGGGAACATCGATTTGAGCAAGAAATGCCCTTATATATGCAGGTTTCGCTCGATTCCATCGTGATTCATCTCTCCGAACATCATGGAGATTGTACACCTGGAGCTGCCTTGCGCGTGGAGACAGATAACTTGGATACATTCCAGGGTATACTTCGTCAGAAAAAGTACAAAAATGCGAGACCCGGTATAGAGGAGACCCCTTGGCAATCAAGAGAAATGACCGTGACAGATCCGTTTGGCAATCGAATTATATTTGTTGAGGCAAGCACCGAATAGATAACCTGAAGTAGCTAAGCTTACGTCTGGTGTCTTAAATAGATCAATAGAAGGGGAGGGACGCAATATGGATATTGGCTTGGCTATTCGTACGATCCGCAAACAGAAACAGATTACGATCATGCAGATATGCGAGGGAACCGGTTTGTCCAAAGGTTTTATCAGCAACGTGGAAAACAACAAAACGTCACCTTCCATTGCTACGCTTGAAAGTATTGCGGATTATCTGGAGGTGCCACTTCCCTATTTGCTGTTGACACCGGAGCAACGGATGAATGTGGTACGTAAGAACGAGCGCAAGGAGACGACAGCCGGAAGCGGACAGATCAAAGTGCAGCATCTTACAGCCAAAGGTGCGATGCGTATGTCCATTGTGGAGTTACCGCCAGGTGCATCGACCGGGGTTAGCAAACATGCCGGGGAGGAAAGCCATCTGGTGTTGCAGGGCAAGATTCGTGCGGAGCAATGCGAAGATGTGGAAGTTCTTGAAGTGGGTGATTCGTTTACCTGGAATGCGATCGTGCCCCATGAAGTGACCAATATCGGAGAGGAGCCTGCGGTGGTGCTCATTGCAGTGTCCAAAGAATTGGGTCTGGATCATCTGTAAAATACAAAAAGGACGGCTCCCAAGTCATGAACATGCGAACCTGCATACATGTACAATGGGAAACGTCCTTTTATATTTCTAACGAACTGAGCGAACCCTATTAGATGAGTTTAAGCAGATCTCGAGATGTAACGAATCTCAGGCGCTTTATTTCACTGCTGTGTGTGTAATTTGGCTACATTCCACAGAATTCTGGCGAGATAACCTCGCAGTGATTCGTTACGTTTCTCATTTCCTGCAAAAGAGTACAATAAGGTGCGAGAGATTCCTTAGAAAGGTCAGAAGCACCTGTCTATTGTGGATTAGTTGTCCAGATGCCTGCTGTTTTAACGAAGACACGGTCGGACAGCTTGAGCGTTGCGAGTGCAAGTTCAGCTACATCTTCCGCTTGCATCATGCGATCTTCGTCGCCAATTTTCAGTCCGGCATTGGTCGCAAGCTCCGTATTAACGGTGCTTGGAGTCAGTGCCGTTACACGAATGTTGGACTTGCGCACTTCCTGCATCAGAGATTCGGTCATGCCAAGCAATGCAAACTTGGACGCGCAGTATGCCGAACCTGTAGCGAATCCGCGCTCACCTGCAGTGGAAGCAATATTGATAATGCTGCCGCTACTTTCCTTGATCATGCTCGGAAGGACAGCGCGTGTAACGTAATATGTACCCATAACGTTAACATGCAGGATGCGCTCCCACTCTTCCGGCTCCATCTCCATGAACGTTCCGAACTTTCCGATCCCCGCATTATTGATAAGGATATCCACCGCACCGAGTTCCATCTCGATGGCTGCTACAGCGGCTTCGGCCTGCGTGCGATCCGAGATATCTGCTACTGCACTGGTTACTTTCACACCGTATTCTTGACTCAGAGACTGTTGCAGAGCCTGAAGATCGGAAGCGGTACGTGCAATAAGGCCGAGGTGCACTCCTTCTTTGGCAAGAGCTTCAGCGATCGCACGGCCGATACCTTTTCCGGCACCTGTGATGATCGCTGTTTTATTTTTAAGTTCCATGTGGGTAATTCCTCCTTAGAAATGGACTAGCATTCAATTATACTATTATTACCCACAGTTCAGAAATTGGCTTCATCACTATTTGGTAATCTCGATGCTGCCAGAAGAAGTACGGGCCTTGATCACTTCCCGGCTCACCATTGGCGATTCAGGTACATCGACACTTCCTGAAGTAGCCTTAGCGTCGTAGATTCCGTCAAAATCAGGTGCAACTTGAATGAAAATATCTCCTGATGTTCCAGACGCATTAATCGGGGCGGAATGGGACTGTTCAATATGAATGCTACCCGAAGTGAATTGAACATCAGCTGCGCCGTTTAATTCAGTAATCTCAATATCTCCTGATTTAATCTTACTGTTTACATGACCGGCAATCTGATCTGCCGTAAAACTTCCGGATGTCTGTTTCACGGTCATGTCTCCATCAATCATGGAAGCGTTAATGTCACCAGAAGTTAGAACCAATTCAATATTGGGCGCCTTAATATTTTCCAGACGTATGGAACCTGAGGTATTGTTCAGCTCAAGCTGATTGGCATTCAGACCTGTCAGATCCCAGTCACTTGAAGAGGAGTCCAGCTTAACCTCATTTAATTGGTGTCCTTCAGGCAGAGCAACCGTTATTGTGGAGTCTTGATCATTCCAATACAGGGTGAAAAATTGCAATCGTTCACGTGCTGTCTGAGACAGTTGGAATGTGCCTTTGGATAAAGTGGCTTGTTCGAAGCTTTTGACTACGGTAGGGTCCCATTTACCATCCACTTCGATATAACCATTCGAATCGGGGCTTATGACAAATTCAATATCTGCACTGAAATTAGCATTCATGATGATGTTCTGCAATTCATCTGCTTTGAAATCCCATCGTTTAGAATAATGCTCCCGTTCATCCCCGAACTGAACGCCATAGATGGATGTCCCGAGCAAACCTATTCCGATACATATCACGGCAAGCGCAAGCCATTTTTTGGTACTCATGCGGAAACATCTCCTTTCATCATATTTTTATTCCATTGAATGTATTGAAGAGTAGTGTTTTTGAAGGCTCTAAAAACATACTTCGATGCGATGGCAAACAAAATGCCGACACCGAAAGCGCCAATCGCAACGAAAATTTCCGGTTTATCGAGTTGGCCCAGGAATACAAAGTCCACAACTGCTGCTACAGGAGCCACTACCAGCAAGGAAAGGCTGGCAATAACAAGCCATACCGACCACATCATGAGACAAAGAGGAATGCCAAGGATCAGATTCAAGAATAACAGGCCGATGGCTGTGAAAAATTTGCGAGTGGCGCTGGTGTTGTTTCTGGGTGACCGCATCTCGCGATACGTCGGTGCATAGAACGCGTCTGAACCCGGCGTATGCATGTCATAACGATCACCGAGTGCTTCCTTGGCGATTTCTTCCGGCTGTCCGAGTTCCCGAGCGATCTCTTCTTCCAGCCTGCCTTCTCGTAGTCCGAGCTCGAAATGTTGATCATAGTCGGCGAGCAACTCAGCCCGTTCGAATGGGTCCATCGGCCGTAGATGAATTTCCATGGCTTTCATAAATTGTTGTCTATTCATTGGGGATTCCTTCCTCAATCAGATTTGCGACATTGCGCACAAAATCATTCCACTCTGTCGTCAGTGCCGTCATGTAGTCGCGACCTGTATCGGACAGTCGGTAATACTTGCGCGGCGGTCCTTCGCTTGATTCTTGCAGATAGGTGGTGCAGTAACCGTCATTTACAAGCCGGCGAAGCAAGGGATACAGTGCACCTTCAGCAACTTCGATATGTTTGGAGACCGCCTGAGCCAGTTCGTAGCCATACCGATCCTGGCGGTTAATTAATACCAGGACGCACAGCTCCAATACTCCTTTTTTGAACTGGATGTTCACATTCACACAGGTTCCTCCTTAGTAGCTTCATTATATAGCTAGTGTATATTATTCAGTAGTGGTGAATTCATCATAGCATCCAGTACTGTTTAATGCAAGGTAGTGACTTTAAAATAGTTCCGTATCACGATTGATCGATAATAAGTTCGTTTAATACTGATGATCAGCTGAAGCTGTTTGTTTAGCTATATTCAGCATACGCAAAAACCGGATCGGTTACTTCCGTCTGGAGGCGGATTCCGATCCGGTCTGTGAGATGAACTTTTGTTTCTTTGGTTACAGGTTAATCGCTAAATGTCGGTTATTCTTGTGCATCCAGGACTTTAAGGTCTTCCACAGCAGGGCCCTCAATGACATGGCCTGCATAATCAAAGCGGGAACCATGGCATGGGCAATCCCACGAACGTTCGCCCTCGTTCCATTCGACTTCGCAACCCAGATGGGTGCAGGTAGTATCCACCAGAAACAGCTTGCCACTGGTGTCCTTGTAGGCGCCAGCACGTTTGCCATTATGACGAACGACGGCTCCTTCGTCTTCACCAATATCGCTAACCTTTTTATGCACAATGCCTACTTTACCGGAGATTAATTCCTTTGCTACATTCACATTTTCCACAATAAAGTGTTTCATACCAGGATCGGCCTTGAATCTTGCCGGATCGAATATGGCAGCATGAGGGTTGTCACGTCCAGTGATGCGATCTGCAAGAAGGTGTCCTGCCATCGTGCCAGTTGTCATTCCCCATTTGGCAAACCCGGTCGCCACATAGACTCGTTCATGTCTTCCGGTAATCGGTCCGATGTAAGGCACCTTGTCGATGGAGATCAGATCCTGGGCTGACCAGCGAAAAGGAATGTTGCGAATGCCAAATGTCTCCGCTGCGAACTGCTCTAGGCGTTCATAATGACCAAAGGTACAGATGCCTTGTCCAGTTTTATGATTTTCACCGCCAAAGAGGATAAGTTCCTTACCATCATGTAAGACGGTACGCAAGGAGCGGTACGGTGTATCGTCCGAGATGTACATGCCACCCGCATAGGCTTTCTCCGGTTCGACTAATACAGCGTAGGATCGTTCGGCGTGTAATCGTGTGAAATAAAATCCGGGATCATAGACGGGAAAATGAGAAGCCACAACAATATGTTCCGCTGTTACGGATGGGCCATCTCCATAAGTTCTGACATGCAGGGAAGCATCCTCCTCCACATCGGTTACGGTGGTATGCTCATAGATACGAACCCCTTGTTTCACAGCGGAATCGAGCAAGTAGTGCAGGTAGGCCAACGGATCAAACCGTGCCTGACCCGGCATGCGAATACCTGCCCTTGCGGGAACTGGAATAGGGAGTGGGTCTACCCACTCACCAGGGATATTGAGTTTGCCATAGGCGGTCAGCTCGATTTCCAGTTTTTTGATGTTTTCTTCCGATTGAATGTAGACGTAGGCATCTTCCTCTGCCCACTGGCAATCAATCTGTTTTTCCTTCACGAGATTACGCATCCACTTCGCGGCATCGGCATTGCCTTCATAGTACATCCGAGCCTGTTCTTGTCCGAAGTGATGCATAATTTCATCAAATATGACGCCGTGCTGTGCAGATACCTTGGCAGTGGTATGACCGGTCGTGCCATCCAATACTTTTCCAGCTTCTAGCACGACTACACGCATACCCGTCTGCGCCAGCAAATAGGCTGTAGTAATGCCGGCAATACCGGCACCAATAATCGCTACATCCGCGGTGATATCTTCGGTCAGTTTTGGATAGGCATCGAATTGATGCGTAGCACGCCACAGCGATTCGGGGACCGGGGGCAGACCCGTCTTGGGCTGCTGATTGTCGCTCATTTTTTTTCCTCCTTGATTATCTTCAATCTATCGTATGGGGTGTTGTTCAGCGCACATCGTTGTACTCTTATTCATGATTGCCAGACTATGCCAGGAAAAAACGGTGTTGTTCAGATTTTGCAGAGGGGATGTTCACAATTTCCTGCGCAGAACCTCTGTTTTTTTTGTTAAACATGCTATATGATAAGATTACCGAAATCGTTTTAGGTTTTGAAAAGGAGATCAGGTTTCACACCTATAAACGTTGATTATAAAAGGATTAATCTATTCATCGGAAGAAAGATTTCATCCGAATTAACCCCGTTTTTTCTTAATATATGTATTCGCTATCATTTTAATTAACTACCGATAACCAAAGGAGATTCTATATGACGACCAACCAAACGAAATATCCGTTTCAAGATACAGCACTAGAGTTAGACACCCGTGTGAAGGACCTTGTATCCCGCTTGACGGAAGATGAAAAAATTGAATCCATGCTGCAATATCAGCCGGCAGTAGACCGCCTGGGTGTGCCTGCATACAAACATGGTACAGAAGCGGCCCACGGCTTGGCCTGGCTTGGAGAAGCAACATCTTTCCCACAACCGGTGGGGCTTGCATGCACATGGGATGCGGATCTGATGAAGGAGATTGGCTCCGTACTTGGAGACGAGGCGCGTGTATTTTATAAACGCAATCCTGCAGTGAACGGTCTTACGCTGTGGGCACCTACAGTGGATATGGAACGTGACCCGCGCTGGGGACGGAATGAAGAGGCGTATGGTGAAGACCCGGAACTGACAGCCGAGCTGACGACAGCATTGGTCAAAGGAATTCAGGGTGACCATCCAAAGTATTACAAAGCGGTCGCTACCTTGAAGCATTTCCTCGCCAATAATAACGAAGTGGATCGCGGAAGTGGTTCGTCCAGCATTGATCCGCGCAACATGCGTGAATATTATCTAAAGGCGTTTGAGAAGCCATTTAAGGAAGGCGGCGCACAGTCCATGATGACGGCGTACAACTCCATTAATGGTACGCCAGCGTTGTTGCATCCTTTTGTGAACGAGATTGTCAAAGGCGAATGGGGCATGGATGGTTTCATTGTCAGTGATGCAGGCGACGTAATGGGCATCAAGAATGATCATAAATACTATGATTCCCACACACCAGGTACCGTAGAATCCGTGAAGGCCGGAATTGATAGCATCACCGATGATGCTGAGCTGTCCAAACAGGCACTGCGTGAAGGATTGGAACAAGGTACACTCACGATGGATGACATCGATAAGGCGTTGTTCAATACGTTCCGTGTGCGTTTCCGTCTAGGCGAGTTCGATCCGGAAGAAGACAACCCGTACGCTGCTATTGGTGAAGAGTCCATGATGACGGAGAAAGCAAAAGAACTGTCGCTCAGAGCCGCAAGAGAACAAGTGGTATTGCTCAAAAACGACAAAGGCACGCTCCCGCTGGACAAAACAAAAGCTGGTAAAGTGGCTGTGATTGGTCAATTGGGCGGAACCGTCTATCGTGACTGGTATGCAGGCACCATGCCGTATAACGTATCCCCACTTGAGGCGATCCGTGGCAAAGTAGGCAGCGACAAAGTATCGTTCAAGGATGGTAATGACCGTATTACGTTAACTTCCGTAGCCAATGGGAAGAAAATTGGACTGGCAGAAGGTGAGAAATCACCTGTGATTGCTTCGGGAGAAGCGGAGACGTTTATGGTTTCCGACTGGGGCTTCGGAAGTTATACCTTGCAGGCGGAAAGCAACGGCAAATATCTGACCACAGATGAAGAGACCGTAACGGCTTCCGCTGATGAAGTGTACGGCTGGTTCGTGAAGGAAGTATTCCACCTGTTGCCACAACAGGACGGCAGTGTAGGTCTGACCACTTGGAATGGCAAAACGGTGACTGCACCTAATGGTGGAAACGATGCATTAGTAGTGTCCGAAGAACTGAAAACCTTTGGTGCCACAGAGACGTTCAAGCAGGATGTGATTGTGAACGGACTTGAAGAAGCGGTAGCAGCGGCTAAGGCTGCGGAAACGGCGATTGTCTTTGTTGGTAATAATCCGCTTGTAAATGGTAAAGAAGAGATTGACCGTCCAAGTCTGGATCTCGCCGAATCCCAGCAACGTCTGGTTGAGGCGGTCTATGCCGCGAACCCGAACACGGTAGTTGTCATCGTGGGTAGTTATCCGTTCACATCCAACTGGGTTCAGGAGAACATCCCGGCGGTATTGTATACTTCACACGCAGGACAGGAACTGGGTAACGCAGTAGCAGACGTACTCTATGGCGACTATGCGCCAGCAGGCCGTTTGAACATGACATGGGTACAATCAGCAGATCAACTGACCGACATCAAGGATTACGATATCATTCAATCCGGTCGTACGTATCAATATTTTGAAGGTAATGTATTGTATCCGTTTGGACATGGTCTGACGTATGCAACGTTTAAATACAGCAATTTGGAACTTAGCCCAGCTCAAGTGGGTACAGAGGGCAGCGTTACGGTAACTGTAGATGTAACCAATACGGGTTCAATTGCCAGTGACGAGGTTGTTCAGTTGTACGTTCGTGCAGGCAAATCCCGGGTGAAACGTCCACTCAAAACGTTAAAAGGATTTCGTCGTCTTCATATCGAAGCGGGAGCTACAGCGAAGGTCAGCTTTACTTTGCCTGTTCAGGAACTGGCAATCTGGGATGTAACTCGTGATCGGTATGTCGTGGAAGGTGGAACTTACTCTATTATGGTTGCCAAGTCATCCTCCGATGTTCAGCTGGTTGCAGACCTGACGGTAGAAGGAGAGACGATCCCTGCCCGTAATCTGGGTGTGGCTACTCGTGCCGAGAATTATGATGCATACTTGGGTGTTGATCTGGATGAGAGCAAAGAGGGCGGAAGTGCTGTCCGTGTAGTTGGTGAGCAAGGATGGATTGCCTTTAAGGATGCCGATCTGGGTAGTGGGGCAGCAGCAATTGAAGCTCGTGTATCCGCGGAACAAGCAGGCGCTGTGTTGGAAGTTCGACTCGGTTCACCAGACGGTACGCTCGCAGGACGTGTGGAACTGGCACAAGGTGAAGCCCAGCAGTGGTCTACCGTGAAGGCGGAACTCACAGGTGCATCAGGTGCGCAGGATGTATACATTGTGTTGTCTGCGGGTGTGCGCATCAGTCACTTTGAGATTCGTTAAGTCAAATAACTCATGAAAAAGCCTCCGAACTTATTCGGAGGCTTAGTTTGTTGTTTAATGACCATTTTGCATAAATCCCCTGAGCGGTAGGAAACGAATTATACAAATTTCTATGATATGAACCGTGCTTGTATTGTCCATTAAACGTATTTTTATTTTCCGTCAAACGTAATCATTTTTTGCACAAATTGCTTCAATTGTTTGTTGGTTTCATTCAGTTGCTCAATTGTGCTCATGAAATTGTTTACGAGTTCAGCCTGCTCTTGGGAGCTTGCAGTGATCTCACCAAGTTCATTCTCCATGCCTTGAATGGATTGCCGAACCGAGAGAAGAGAATCTTCAATACGGGCCGTTGCTTCTTTGGTATCCACAGACAGTTTGCGAATTTCTTTGGCAACAACGCCAAAACCTGCACCAGCTTCCCCTACACGAGCAGCTTCAATGGCAGCATTCAAGCCGAGCAGATTGGTTTGTTCGGAGATTTCACGAATGAAACTGGCGACCTGAGTGACATTGCCTGATTTCTGTACGGCTTGTTTGGAATTGTTCCGGATCTCTTCGGTTGTGGCACTGAGTTCCTCGGAGTGTGCAGCTACATGCTGTACACTGTCAATTAACTGGTTAGTCAGATTTTCGGTAGCATCCATGAGCTGTTGCAACTGGTCTTGGTCATCCATACTGTAGAGCAGATTAAACAGGGCGATGACTTCACCTTTTTCATTTTTAATGGGGATAAAAGCTACGTCAAAAGGAACACCGAATAAATCTTTAGGGTAGTGATCGAATCGTTTGACTGTACCGCCGTTGAGATCAGCAAAATTTCGATTTCCATCCAATAGAGGGTCGCCGGGTTGATAATTCAGTTGTTTTAACGATTCCCCTGCTGAGAAATATAGGAATTTCTCATGATCAATCACGGAGAGGGTTACATCCTGACGAATCGTATCTCGAAAGAAAGGCATACATGTAATTAATGCTTGAACAATATCCATATAAAAGATGATTCCTCCCTGGTTACCTTATGTAAACGGTTAAATTTTAAATGCTAACTTAATAACTACCTATATTATATATCGTCATGCAATAGAGAAGAAAATAGAGAGAATGGATAAAACCTATTTCTTAAAGAAGACCGCTATACGCCAACAAGACACGAGTCCGCTGGGGACCCGTGCCTTGTTAGTTGGTGAGGGGAATAAAACCAATGTTTACAGCATACTGAGCTGCATTGTAACGATGGTTCGAGTGGCAAGTGTTGCACTGACATCAATCAAACGCTGATTCCGGCTGCCGCGGAAGGGAAGGGAAACATCACGCTCCGCTTCAACGTATCGACCGTCAATAATCACATCGCACAACCGGGCAAGCTCCGCTCTTGCAGGGTCGGTAATCAGTTCTTCATATTCGAATCCCGTGTAGGCCCATACCGTCAGATCAGGACGTGCAGCGCGGAGCTGATGGACCCAAGACGTACATTCTGCTGCCGAGAAAAAGGGATCACCACCACACAACGTAACGCCATCCAGCAATGGATGGGTCGTCACTTCATGCAGAATCTGCTGCTGCCGCTCCTCTGTAAAGGGCTCCCCCGCTCGAAAGCTCCATGAATCCGGACTGAAGCAGCCCGGACAGGCGTGACGGCATCCGCTGATGAACAACACGGCACGCAGGCCGGTCCCTTCATTTACCGATTCCGGGATGTAACCATATAGATTCACCGGTGTTTCACCCGATCCCGCACTTCGGCCTGCTTTGCAGCATTGAAGCGTACTTTGTAATCTCCGGTCAGATAGCCAGTTACGCGGCGTAACCGCTGGAAGTGTACATGGTTCTCGTGGGCTCCACAGTTTGGGCATACATCCCCAATGACGCCTTCATAACCACATGCAGGGCAGCGATCAATTGGATGATTAATGGAGAAATAACCGATATCCTGCGCCAGTGCATACTGTACAATTCGCAGGAAAGCTGCGGTGTTGGCCCGAACGTTTCCGTCAAGCTCCACATAGGAGATCGCACCCGCGTTACATAAAGTGTGGAATGGGGCCTCCAGTTCAATCTTCCGATATGCTGGAAGCGTGTGGTAGACCGGGATATGGAATGAATTCGTATAATACTCCCGATCATTCACTCCGGGAATAATGCCATAACGCTCTCTGTCGATCTTCGTGAATTTGCCGGACAACCCTTCAGCAGGTGTGGCAAACAGGGTGATATTCAAGTTATGCTGCTCGCTCATCCGGTCACAGAACTCTCTCATGGTCCGAATAATGTTGAGCGCTTCGCGATGTACATGAGGGTCCTGCCCATGATGGCGCCCATAGAGAGCTGTCATACATTCCGCGAGACCGATAAAACCAAGAGATAATGTTCCATGCTTTAACAGCTCGGCAACCGGCTCGTTCGGGCCAAGCTGTTCTCCACCTTCCCATACACCCTCCCGCATCATGAAGTCCGATGCCTTGGCAGGCTGCAATGTCTGAATTCGGTAGCGGTGCAACAGGCCGGAAGCGGCATTATGCATAACTGACTCCAAAGCAGTATAGAATCCGGCTCGGTCAGCGACAGCTCTTGCACCTTGGCAGATGCCAAACCGGATGCCGAGCTTCACGAGGTTAATGGTGTTGAAGGACAGATTACCTTTACCACTTTGACGATTGCGACCAAACCGGTCAGCCAGTGTACGTGTGCGGCATCCCATAGTTGCAATGATCGTATCCGGATCTTCCGGATGATAGAAAGGCAGATTGAAAGAGGCATCCACATTGACAAAGTTAGGATACATCCGCCGGGATGAACAGGTGACTGCGAGCCGGAACAGATCATAGTTCGGCTCTCCTTGAGCCTGATTGATCCCCTGTTTACATTGGAAAATATGTTGAGGGAACACGGGAGTCTCCCCGTTGCCCAGGCCACGAATGGTTGCTTCCAGCAACGAGCGTGATACCAACCGTCCTTCCGCAGAAGTACATAATCCATAGTTCAGTGAAGTAAATGGAATCTGACCACCCGCCCGGCTGCTCATCGTATTCAGGTTATGAATCAGTGATTCAGCAGCTTGTCCTGTCTCCAATTCAGTCTCTTCATAGGCGAAGGCATATGCCCGCGGACATTGATTCTTCGCTTCGATGCTATCCAGATGAAGCTGTTCATCCCCGATCAGAACATTTTCACCAAAGAGCCGTTGCCCTTTGCGGTAGTGTTTGCGGAACGATCGCTGTACATAAGGGGCCAGATCCCAGTCAATTTTATTGGCCGATACACCGCCATATTGACTGTTCTGCTGGGATTGGAAGATGATCGCAACCAGAGCCATGGCAGACATGATCGTCTGAGGTGTGCGAACCGATCCGTTACCTGTGTTGAAACCCGCAGCAAGGAGACGGTCAAACGGGATAAAGATACAGTTGGTCGTTCCAAGTGCATACTGATCCAGATCGTGTACATACAGATCCCCATTCTCCACAGCTTGGGCAAGCTCTTCCGGCAACACATGACGCAGAGCATGCCACTTGGCGGTCTCCGAACCGAGCCTGCTCATCTTACCACTGAAGGAATCCCCGTTCAGATTCGCATTTTCCCTCAGCGTATCGGCGTCTTCTGCGCCAATAATTCGTCTTCCCAGGTCGGATAATAGATCGGATGCCGGTGGGGTGGCATACTCAAGCATGTTCATGTAAGGTTCCTCCTAAAATGATTTTGGTTATCATTCAATTCACGTTAAATACTATATGTAGATTCGTCTTATCCATTTATAAACTATATGTGGTTTTTTGGGTGTGATAATGATCACACAGCTTACTGAACAAAGTGGACTTTCCTTTAATTGCTGCGGATAAAGGTTCCCAAAGTCTGAGCGGAAGCGTATAATTTCTAGTTATTCTGCAAGTATAATATCCGAAGTCGGACAAGATGGACTTTAATCAAGCTGAAAAAGCGAGTTGCAATGAATTCGCGGTCGTTAAACCATCCGTTTAAGACCTGCTTTTGTTCACAAATGGGCAATAGGCAGGGAGTATGATTCTCTTATACTTCTACGGTGTTAATCATATAAGTATAGATTGTGACAGCTATTCGGATTTTTGATGACCCCTGTACGTGATTAAACATTCTGAAATACAGATTTGAAAGTGCAGCTAAGATAAGAGGGGTGAATCATGGGGACGGCAGAAGGCATTACAAGAGGCTTCTATGAAGATATAAAGGAAGCTGCGGCCCATATCGTTGACGTATTAAGTGGTATATTGAAGGTCAATACCATCTTTGTTGCCACGAATGACGGGGTGACCAATGTCATTTTGGAGGCCTTTAATCGTACGGAAGAGTTAGTTGTTAAAGGCAGTGCACTTCCATTTACGGATTCATATTGCAGCCTGGTATTAAGAGACAACGGTAACGTGCTTACGATCCCGGATACATGTGAACATCCGATGACACGATCCATGGGCGTTACGAGCGGACTTGGCAATCGCTTCTTCGTGGGCGTGCCTATTATGAGAAGATCGGGCGAAACATTTGGCACCATCTGTCTGATGGATGATCCTGGTTATGTGATCAGCGAAACCGATATGAAGACACTGAAGGCGATGGCTGTATTCCTGGGTTATGTTGTTGATCTGGAAAGCACGTTGCATGTTCAGGAGCAGAAATTGAGTGATTCGGAACAAATGCAAGAACAGCTCCAGGCAGAGAAAGAACGTGCCGAATCTGAGGCTATGACCAAAACACAGATGTTGAAGCTAATGAGTCACGAGATTCGCAATCCTTTGAACGGTATTTTGGGACTAACAGATCTTATGCGCACACCGGATATGCCTGAGGAGCAGTCCGAATATGTGAACATGATTGAGACAAGCGGCAATATTCTGCTTTCCTTGCTGAATAATATGATGAATTTCAACACTAATGAAGCAGGTAAAACGGTTATACATGATGATCCGTTTGATCTGGTAGGCACCATTGAGAATACCGTGTATCTCTATGCCGGGATTGCGACGGGCAAGAACATTGAGCTGGGATTAAATCTTGAACTGAATGTATCTCAAGTGTTCGTTGGTGATGAAGTCAAGATTGGACAGTTGCTTGCACACGTCATTCAATATGCTCTCGATTCAACGCGTGAAGGTTCCGTTCTGATCACAGCAGTGGTGAACGGAGAAGAATTGGAGGAGACCGGTACACTTCAGCTCAAGGTGAAGTACACGGGTCAGATGTTATCGGACAAGAAGACACCAACCTTTAACTGCCAAGATGAAAATTTGAATATCCAAAAATTGATTGGAAGCAATCTAGGTTTAGCTGTAAGCCAGAATCTTGCCATTCTCATGCATGGCCGTATTCAGGTGAGTAGTGTGAAGGAAAATGAGACGGAATTCAACATCTCCCTTCCGTTGCGCAGATACTGGGAGTTACCTCAACTCGCAAGTGTTCAGCAGCGGTTAAAAGGGAAAAAGGTGTTGCTTGCCAAGGACCCTGACATTTTGCAAGGTGTCTCTTCCCTGATGCGTAGGTGGGAGATGGATGTACACATGACCTCGGGTGTGACATTAGCGCATGATTGGATCAAGGAAGGATTCATGCCGGATGTAGCCGTTGTGGATATGGGATTAATGGAAGGCGGCGCGGTTGATTTTGTACATGAACTGAAACAGCGACTGGAGAATCTGCCCGTCATTGTTCTTGTTCCTTATGGTATGCACATTGAATTGCATGAAGCAGAAGCCTTTGATGCTGTTCTGACCAAGCCGGTCAGACAGGCTGATCTGTTGAATGCATTGAGCATTACTTTGCCTTAGATCATGATCATAGATTTTTATTCGGCGCACCTTATAGGTGCGCTTTTTTTCGTTTTCCATTTTCTGAGCTAAAGCCCTTTTATTCCGAGCTGGTTACGTTACAATAGAAAGTGAACTTCATCTTTATAACCAACAGAGGAGGATGTACATTGGATTATCGCAGATTAGGTGGAAGCGGACTGAAAGTCAGCGAGATCAGCCTGGGAAGCTGGCTGACGTACGGAGGGTATGTGGAACGTGAGAATGCGGTGAAATCAATTGAAACTGCATTCGATGAAGGCATTAACTTTTTTGATACTGCCAATGTATACGAACGGGGTGCAGCAGAAGAACTGCTGGGGCAGACGCTCAAAGCATATTCCCGTGACTCTTATGTACTTGCAACCAAAGTATTTGGCAAAATGGGTGATGGTCCGAATGACCAGGGGTTGTCTCGGAAACATATCAAGGAGCAATGTGAAGCCAGCTTGAAGCGCCTAGGCGTTGAATATGTGGATATCTATTACTGCCATCGTTATCATACCGAAACACCAATTGAAGAAACACTCCGCGCGCTCGATGATCTGGTACGCCAAGGCAAAGTGTTATATGTGGGCGTCAGCCAATGGACTGCGGCTCAGATGGAAGCTGCGTTGGGTACAGCAGACCGTCTGCTCCTGGATCGTATCGTGGTCAATCAGCCGGTGTACAACATGTTTGACCGTTATATCGAAAATGAAATTATTCCGCTCGGTGAGCGTAAAGGCATCGGACAAGTTGTATACTCCCCGCTTGCTCAAGGTCTATTGACCGGGAAATATACGTCCGTTTCCGATATCCCAGAGAATAGCCGTGCTGCCAAGCTAGGATGGGACGAAGGAAAGATCAATGCGGATCGTATCGGGAAAGTTCGTCAACTGATTGAAGTGGCGGACAAGCTGGATCTGAAGGTTGGCCAACTGGCCCTTGCCTGGATTCTGCGCCAGAACAATGTATCCAGTGCACTTGTAGGGGCGAGTCGTCCCGAGCAGGTAAAAGAGAACGCGGCTGCATCTGGCGTGAAGCTGGATGCTGCCATTGTGGAGGAGATTGAGAGTATCCTTGCTTGATCTCCTGTCAGCACACAAGCTGAGATGATATGCAATGATTTATAAAGAAAGGGATGTCCTGTGCGCCTGAATAGGCGAACGAGACATCCCTTTTTTGGAGCGTTGAAAGGTTAGATTATTGAAAGGTTAGATCTTACTTTAAAGTGTAAGAGGCAAGGAGCGAAAAGTTAAGGCACACACACGGTTACGCCCTGTATTCTTGGCTTCATATAAAGCACGATCGGCCTGTTCGAAGAAATCATCATCGTCATGATCATCACAATGATCGGGATATACGGCTACACCAATGGAGATGGTTAGACGTGTCGTGTGCCCGTCGGGCAGAGCAAAATGGTATTTCTCTACAGCCTGTCTTATAGATTCGGCGGTAGCCACGGCCTGACGGTGTCCACAGTCGAGCAAGAGAATGGCGAATTCCTCCCCACCATTTCGTGACACGATATCAGCAGAACGTGCATGCTCAACAAGCAGTTGTCCAAGTTGCTTCAGGACCGCATCGCCGGCGGAATGACCATAGGTGTCGTTTACCTTTTTGAATCGGTCAATATCAATGGCAAGCAAGGAAAGCTTCTGTTGGTAATCCCTCGCACGCTGGAGTTCCAGTTGAAGTGATTTTTCGAACTGTCGTCGATTGCTCAGGTTGGTAAGATGATCGGTAGATGCTCTTTTTTCCAATAGAAATAACATTTCATTGGATTTATTAATGAATTCTGCGATGAAATAGATAAATAATCCACCGGCAAAAGAAATGGTCATTTGTAACGGATATATCTTCATTAATGAATTCATGCTGTCTGTATTCAACATAAGGATGATAAAGATTAATGTCATGCCAAGCAGATTCATTGTAATTATTTTGGTCAGTCTGGACCAGGGAGCATAGGCGAAGTATACACCGGACAGTCCGATCAGAGTCATGACAAATCCTGCATCTATGGCAGAGGATGATAAGCCGAACATCAGAATACGAATGACCGAGATCATGAGTCCCGTAACGACCGAAGCCAATCCTCCCATATATACCGCTGCGGTAACGATGGCCAGATGCCGTAGATCTACAATCGTAGTTTCGTTCAGAGGGAAGGAATAGTTCATGAGTACTGTGCCATATATACCGAACAATAAGCCGCCGATCAACTGAACACGTAACGAGGGAAAAGGCAATCGGATACTATAGAACTTTGCGATGATCCCGGACACATACATAAACGTAATCATGACACAGATATTAATGAAAAAAGTGCTAAACAACCGACATTCCCCCCTTTTTACGCACATCCCTATATTTTATCTGAAAATTGGTGCTGTAGCGAACCATATTATCCCAAATTTATGAGGGGATTGCTGGGAAAGATGTTTTATTTGCATATACAGGATGTTAGAGTGATATTGACTTCAATATACAATGAGATTTATACTTAATCTAAATCAAAATGTATTCCTTCTTTTTGGGAAGACCATCATAAGTAGAAGATCAGTGTCTGATTTCATATAAAATGGATCAATAATAAAGGAGAAATGGTTGTGAGAACTTTAAATCTGACGATACAACGGCAAGCGGTATATGATGTGGTGCGCCATTCAGAGGATCACCCGACAGCTGCTGATGTCATGAATCGACTCGTGGAACAAGGATATAATCTGGCCTATGGTACGGTGTATAATTCTCTTCGTTATCTGACGGACAAAGAATTGATACGGGAACTTAAACTCGGAGAGACAGCAAGCCGGTACGATGCCCGTATGGATGATCATCAGCATATTATGTGTGAAGTGTGCGGCAAAGTGGACGAGGTGATGACGGAAGTTCCTCCACAATGGATGAAACAGGTAGCTGAAGAAACCGGATATGCAATCGATCATGCTCATGTGGTCTTTGGAGGTGTCTGCGGGGAATGCAGAAACAAACGGATCAAGTAAAAATAAAACTGCCTGGCCGCCGTTTACCCCTAAGGGTTAAACCAGCCTTGTCTGACTCAACACCCCTTGTGGACAATTGTCCGGTTACAAGGCGTGTTATTCTGATCAGCCCGATGCCGGGGCAGGTTCATGAACTGGTAAAGGCCTTAACGGATAGCTGCTTTGATGTACTGGTCTTCCATCGCTGGGAACCGGATCTGCATGAGCGCCTTGTCTTTGATCTGTTGATCTATGATCTGTCTGTTGCTGGAACTATCGATGCATTTGCCGGCATTAGTAGCCGATTGAATCGTGAGGCTGAGCACACAACCCCTTGTCTGTATCTGGTCGGTGAGAAGATGATTGGTAGCGCGAGTGGACCGATGCTTCAGGAGGAGTTGCTGGTGTGGCCTGCACGCCCGCAGGAAGCACTTTACCGAGTGCAGCGCATGATTGGCAACAGCCCTGCTTTGCCCAACCGTGGTTTTTTGCCTGAGGATGGACACCGTATCGGATTTAAAGATCTGTGGCTTGATCGTGAACGGATGAGTGTGCAGCGCGATAATAACCGGATTCATCTAACCAAGACCGAATATGATCTGTTACTCAAGCTGATTGATGCCAAAGGTGCAGTCATTTCCCGTGAGGAAATGCTCAGCGATATCTGGGAGACGGACTTTACAGGTGGAAGTAATGTGGTCGATGTTCATATCAAAAGCTTGCGCAAAAAATTGGGCGATAATGCGTCTTCGCCGCAATATATTGTAACAGTAAGAGGAGTGGGCTACCGCCTGGCGGATTAGTCCGCTTTTTTTTTGCCCAAATTTTATCTTTCACTTCATGCTTTTTCGGGTACTACCTAATAGATAGGCAGATCAGAATCATTCCCTTAAAACATGTTCATAGTTCATTCATGAATGTTGAAGAACCTCATCTTAATCTCATGTGAACCTCATGCAAGAGCAGAGTGGGACATGTTAGAATCAATTTAACAGTTAGATCAAGTCTAAATGTATATTTAAACCGAAGCCGAATATGATTTTAATAGTAGATATATAACAGCCGTGAGACCCATTAGAGGAGGACGACATGATGACAGAACGTATGACAACGAATCAGGGAGCACCTGTAGGTGACAACCAGAATTCCCGCACAGCAGGCAGAAGAGGGCCGACACTGCTTGAAGACTACCATCTCATTGAGAAAATAGCCCACTTTGACCGTGAACGTATTCCCGAAAGAGTCGTACATGCGAGAGGTGCCGGAGCTCATGGTGTATTCACGCTGGAGCAGAGTATGAAGGCTTATACAACAGCTGACTTCCTACAAGATCCAGGTACGGAGACGGATGTGCTGGTTCGTTTTTCAACCGTTATTCATGGTACGGGATCACCAGAGACTGCACGAGATCCACGTGGATTTTCCGTCAAATTTTACACACGGGAAGGCAACTATGATATTGTCGGTAATCATCTGCCCGTTTTCTTCATTCGTGATGCGATGAAGTTCCCTGATATGGTGCATTCCTTGAAGCCGGCTCCGGATACAAACATTCAGGAACCTGCCCGATATTGGGACTTTATGACCCTCTCACCGGAATCAACACATATGATGACCTGGTTGTTCTCTGATCTGGGCACACCAGCAAGTTATCGGGAGATGGATGGTTTCAGCGTACATGCTTTCAAATGGATTAATGCACAGGGACAGGTCCACTATGTGAAATACAAATGGGAGTCTGCACAAGGCGTGCGAGGCTTCTCTCGTCAGGAAGCTGCCGAGGTACAAGGACAGGACTTTAATCATGCTACCCGGGACCTGCATGAACATATCAAGAACGGGCAATACCCGCAGTGGAAGCTTCAGGTACAGCTCTTGAAGCCGGAGCAAATGGATGATTTTGCTTTTGATCCTCTCGATCCAACCAAAACATGGCCTGAAGATGTATTGCCGTTCCATACGGTAGGGACCATGACCCTGAATCGGAATCCACAAAACTTCTTTGCTGAAGTGGAGCAGGCGGCCTTTTCTCCTAGTGCGCTTGTACCCGGAATTGAGCCTTCCGAAGACAAATTGTTGCAAGGACGCCTATTCTCCTATCCAGATACACAGCGTCACCGGCTTGGACCGAACTATTTGCAAATTCCGGTGAATTGCCCGTACGCACCCGTTCGTAATCATCAGCGTGATGGACTCATGAATGTGAATCAGGACCCATCTCCGGTGAACTATGAACCCAACGGTTCAGGAAACAGCCCGCAAGAAGATCCGGCATACCGGGACAGTCAGGTTCCGTTGCAAGGGCATGTTACAAGAGAGAAAATCGAGAAGACGGATGATTATACGCAGTCAGGGGAGCTTTTCCGTTCATTTACTCCTGTAGAGCAGCAGCATTTGCTTGATAATCTGATCAATGACCTTAAGGGCGTATCTGTTGATATTCAAATGCGTGCCCTGTGCCACTTCTTCCGAGCGGATGGACAGCTTGGCGGACGTTTGGCTCATGGACTCGGCGTGGATATTTCTGCACATATGCCGTCACAGGATGGAAAATAAAGTATAGTTTGACCATGTTCTACAACATCATACGGACTAATATTCGTTGAAGACCGGGCAGAACCGCGAACGTGCGGAACTCCCGGTCTTTGGCCTTTTTTACTGAAATGGAAAACAAATTTACAAATCATTTACATAAAATAGCTGACATAGAGGTTGACTTCTCATTTGATGGCACTACAATGGGTAGTGTGAGGGGTGTCAGAAAATGAGAATACACAATTTCAAAGTGGGTGAGCGTGGGCTCAACCGATTTTTTGGTCCGCTGGAGGCCAAGATCATGGACATTTTATGGGCTCGTCCTGGCAGTAGCATCCGTGAAGTGCAGACCGCACTTGAACAAGACAAAGACGTCAATTTTAATACAGTCATGACCGTGATGAACCGGCTCGTAGACAAGGGACTTCTCGGAAAGTCACAAAAGGGCAGAACATCTTTGTACCAACCGGTACAGAGCAAGGAGGAGTTTATGAACGACCAATCCAAGGAACTGTCACATGAGTTGGTGGATGAATTCGGAGCTTTGGCATTGAATCATATGCTGGATGCGCTGGACGAAGCAGATGCGGGTCTGATTGAACGCTTGGAACAGAAGATCAAACAATGGAAAAAGGATAGCGATTAAGATGTGGAAGACCCGCTCGAAACTTTTGTTTACCGTCGGGTTTGGCATTCCGTTACTCGTGTTCATACAGATGTTCATGTACGCGATGTACAAAATTTTTGGCTGGGATATCCCGTTTAACCTGCTCTGGCTCTGCAATCATTGGATGAGTCGACTGGGATGGTTATCCGTGGGACATTTCCTGCTGGCACTGGTATTGCTGACATTTGCGGGAACAGGTTGGTTGTTAATGGTGCGTATGATGAAAACCAGAGCAGCCGTACGTAAGCTTCGCTTCATGGAGGTGCGTGCATTGTCTCGCGAACTGGAGTCCAAGTATCACCATCTCGGACAGCCGGGATTCATTGTGGTGGACAAGCATTCTCCGGTTGCATTTACAATTGGTTTATGGAGACCTTGCATCGTACTCTCCACGGGACTTCTGACGATGCTGGATGCAGAAGAGGAGACTGCAGTTGTGTACCACGAAGTTCATCATCTGTGGCACCGTGACCCACTGAAGACAACACTGTTATCGGTATTTGCAATCATGATGCCGTATATTCCTGTATTGAAGCATACTTCGAAACATTACAATATTGTTAGAGAAATTCTGGCAGACAATGAGGCCATTGAGCGTACAGGCAATGTGGCAGGCATTGGCAGTGCTTTGCTCAAGTTGCTCCGTGCTTGTCCTGAACCTTGGGGGGCCAAAGAACTGACCGTTCAATCCTCATTTGCGGATACGTCGGTGAATGTCCGCATTTCACGTCTGCTGGACCCGGAACAGGACGTGACGCTGAGGTTGCCACGTTATGCTGTTCTGATGTCGGCTACTGTTTTTCTATTGCTGTCTATCTTGTTTGTTTGGTCCATCGGATAGATTAATTGGGCTAAATGTGAAGTCGAATATAATGAGGAAGGAAGATGAACATGAATAATAAAAGTGTAGAGATTGGATTACTTTTCTCAAGGATTATGATCGGTTTGATCTTTGTATTGCACGGCTGGAGTAAATTCGAAGGTGGAATCAGCGGTACGGTAGGTTTTTTCGAAAGTATTGGTATTCCCGGATTTCTTGCATCCGTTGTAGCCATCATTGAGTTGGTAGGTGGTGTAGCGATGATTCTGGGTCTGGGAACACGTGTGTTTGCTGCCCTGTTTGCAATCGTGATGGTTGGCGTTCTGTTTACAGCCAAAGTGGGTGAGCCGTTCCTGAGTGGTACCGAGTTAGATTACCTGCTGCTTGCGGGTTCCCTGACACTGCTCTTCACAGGAAGCCGCCTCCTGGCCGTGGATTATCTGTTCTCCAGACAGGGGAATGCTCGCCAAAATGTGAGTGCTTGAATTGACTAACGATCGCTAAAAAATAATGAAGTGCAGGATGAGTCCTGTAACGAGGTTCTTTATTGGCCAGGCCGGTTCGGGAATTGATTTGCGAACCGGGCTGATCAGTAGAGAACTTTTTTCGTTTGGACGACATGCCTGTGGTTTGTTACAATGAGAATAAGTATGCTACTAAGAAAAAATAAGGAGGATGCATTTTATGATTAACGTCATTCCATCCGATGCCCGCTCCAGCTTCGATCGAGGCTGGCTCCGTGGTAGTCACAGCTTTTCTTTCGGAGAATACCAAGACCCGGAGAATACGGCGTTTGGACCGATGCGGGTAGCGAACGACGATGTGATCGCGCCTGGTCGCGGTTTTGGGGCTCACCCGCATAGTGATATGGAGATTGTATCCATCGTACTGAACGGCAAGTTGCGACATGAAGATAACCTTGGGAATGTAGCCGTTACAGGCTTTGGCGGTATCCAGCGGATGTCAGCAGGCAGTGGCATGATTCATACCGAACATAATACATCCGATACCGAAGAAGTACGTTTGCTTCAGCTCTGGTTCATGCCACAGACAAAAGGGTTGGAGCCCTCCTATGAAACGACATCATTTGACCCAGCGGCATTGGCAGGAGCACTCGTGCCGATTGTATCCCCAGAAGGGGGACCTAGAGTTGCGACCATTCATCAGGATATGACGATCTACCTTGGCCGATTAGCCAAAGACGAAACGTTAACCTTTAATCAGGATTCGGGCCGCCGAATGTACATTTTCTCCATCGAAGGCAAGCTGGGATTGGACGCAGAGTACCTGTTGAACGAAGGCGACACGGCTCGTGTGGAACAGCGGGATTCAATCGAACTGCAAGGAAACGAAGATACGTTCTATATGATTATTGATTTGCCGTAGATGGCTGATGAAATGAACTCCAAGATGAAGGAGGATATACACGTATGGCGCAACAGGAATGGTTTATGGTTAAACATGCGGTGACCGGGCGAGGGTTAGCTAATAGCAAAACAGATTCGCTGTCCTATCGGTTCCAACAGGAGGGTACAAGTTTCATATTTACCGTTACGGGTCTGGACGAGCAGATTGTGGAACAGATTATGGAGCTTAGACAGGAACTGAATGTATTCCGTTTTGTCCAACGCAAGGATCAGCCCCTTTTGAAACACTGGTACTACGTAGATGGTGAACGGGTAGTATACGACAGGGAGAGTCACACGCTAAGCATCTATGCGAAGTCGGAGATTCGTTATGTGCCTGAAGATTATTTTGCGGATTAACTTATAAGTACCTATAGAACTTGGAACATCTCAGAGGTCTCTGTTATATACAGAGGCCTTTTTGCTGTCTGAAAACTCAGAGAATTTAATCGTAATTTTGCAAAAAAGACCACATAATTCCCTGCTGTCTGGCACAAGCTACCTTGTATAAAAACAAGAACGGAGGGGCGGCATATGGCAGACAAAACATCTGGGAAAGACAAGTCCGGACAACCGGGACGAGCTTCAGAAGAAAAAAAACATATTCCTTTGGGACTGCCGTCCCCACCTTTTCTTCGGCAGCCAATTAGTGCAGTACATGAAACTCAGATTAAGGCGGTAAAGGAGATATTCTCCGATTGTTCTGATGTGGTTTTTCGCAACGTCATGATTACGCCTGAAGTGAAAGGACTTCTGGTCTATATCGAAGGCATTGTCAATTCGGCTGATATCCAGGAACACATGCTGCGACCGATTATTCGAGGGCTGGTGCAGCAGCGCACAGATGAACCTGATGTTCCACTGGATGATACAACCGTTGAGCTAACACAGGTGAAGCGAGTGGATACCTGGGCTGCTGCGACAGAAGGGGTGCTGGCATCCTCTGCCCTTCTGGTGGTCGATGGAAGTAACAAAGCCTGGATGTTCAATGTCAAAGGTGGCGTCAGACGTGGTGTGGAGGAACCGCAGACAGAATCCGTCATTCGGGGACCGCGGGAGGGATTTACCGAAACGCTCCGTGTGAATACGGCCTTATTGCGGTTCAAGCTGAAAACACCTGCGCTCAAGATGGTGAGTATGACCCTTGGAACAGACACCAAGACAGATATTGTGCTGACCTATCTAGAAGGTATTGCTGATCCAAAAACGATTCAAGATGTCAAGAAACGTCTGGAAAAAATCAATATTGATGGCATCCTGGAGACGGGTTATATCGAGGAACTGATTGAAGATCATCCGTATTCCCCTTTCCCTCAGATGCACTATTCGGAGCGGCCGGATACCGTTGCAGGCAATCTGTTGGAAGGACGCTTTGCCATTATGGTAGATGGAACCCCATTCTCGCTGATTGCTCCAGTCACGATGTGGCAGATGCTGCAAGCCAGCGAGGATTATTACGAGCGATTCTTCATCAGTAATCTGGTGCGGTGGATTCGCTTCCTATTCGTAGCCATCGCTCTGTTCCTGCCAGCCTTGTATATCTCTATTACAACATTTCATCAGGACATGCTGCCAACTACGCTGATTCTGAGTATTGCGGGTGCACGGGAGGCTATACCTTTTCCGGCTTTGGTGGAAGCCCTCATCATGGAGCTGTCGTTCGAAGCTCTCCGGGAAGCGGGGGTCAGGTTACCCAAGACAGTGGGTCAGGCTGTCAGTATCCTCGGTGCACTCGTGATCGGACAGGCGGCAGTTCAAGCGGGGATTGTATCCGCACCGATGGTTATTATCGTATCCATGACAGGAATAGCTTCCTTCACGATCCCGCGATTTAACTTCGCGATTACGGTGCGTCTGCTCCGATTTCCGATCATGTTACTAGCAGGTATGCTTGGACTATACGGCATCGTCATCGGCTTGGTCCTGATCTCGGTGCATCTGACACAGATGACTTCGTTCGGTGTCCCATATCTCTCTGGTCTTAGCCCGTACAGTAAAACAGATACCAAAGACATTCTCATTCGTGTGCCATGGTGGAAAATGATCAATCGTCCTTCTACGGTACATCGGGATCAGAAACGGATGACCGAAAAGATCAACGGTTCCCCTGAAGCTGAGGAAGGGTGGTGAACCCATGCAGATCATATATAAGTACCGGGCAGTGATAGCGCTGTTGTTATGTACCACTTTTATTTCAGGTTGCTGGGATCGTAAGGAGATTAACGATGTTGCCTTTGTGATTGGTATTGCTGTTGATAAGGAGGGGGACAATTACAGATCCAGTCTTCAGATTGCTCTGCCAGGACAATCCGGTTCTTCCGGTAGTGAAGGAGGCGGAGGCGGCACGAGTGGGGATAAATCCTGGTTCATGTTATCCAATACAGCCAAATCTGTGCATGGTACGTCTATTGAAGGTCAAAAGGAACTCTCACGAACAATCTATTACGCGCATCGCCGTACGATGCTTATTGGTGAGGAGCTTGCCCGGGATGGCGTGGCCCCCATGCTCGATCTGTTTACACGGTATCCGCTGAACCGACTCTCTGCATTGCCAGTGGTCACAAAAGGTGCAGCATATGAGGTCATGGATACGGATGCACCTATAGAGAAGTTTCCATCCGAGATGGTGCGGGAACTGTGCTTCCTCAATATGCGTAATCCACGTTCACTTAAAACGTTTATCGATGCCATTCTTAGTGAAGGTGTGGATCCATTCCTGCCGGTCGCTTCGAAAGTGACCAATGTTCCAAAAGGGTGGAAGGACGCCAAAACAAACATCAAGCTGGATGGATTGGCCATCTTCAAGAAAGATAAACTGGTTGGCATGATCGACAAAGCTCCAGCCGATGCGCTCATTCTTGCTATGGGCGAGGCCAATGCACCGGAGATTATGGTTAAAGCTCCTGGCGGAGATGGAAATATGTTCATCAAGTTGAACGAGAACAACGCTTCACTACATCCCAGTATCAAGGCTGACAAGGTCACCGTGAATATTGAATTATATGCCAAGGGAGTTCTCGTAGATAACGAATCCAATTATGGCGACCGGCGTGAGAATGAGATTCTGAAGTTACATGAAGCCATTCACGAGAAAATAAAATTGGATATCGAGGAAGGTGTCCGGTTGGTTCAGGGAAAATACCATGCGGACATCCTTGGAATCGGTCGATCCATTCATCAACATCTGCCGGCCAAGTGGGACACGATGAAGGATCGTTGGGATGACATATACCCTGAAGTTGAGGTGACGGTTACCCCCCATGTCCTTATTGAAAACGTTGGGGTGAGCAATAAACCAATTGGCGTCGGAGAGGATGAAGTTGTACATGATTAAACCACTCTTATTTACCTTCCTGGCCATGGTAATCGTGGTCATTTTGATGGATTTCAGACATTTGAAACAGGCAGCTGCCATTAATCGCTGGCTATCCTATAGTTTGATAGCAGTGGCTACAGGCATTTGGTTCTATGTGACTAATCTAAGCAAAACCTTATTTGTGTCGGTATGGATAAGCCACGTTATCCAGCGCTTACTGCCACTGCCCTAGGTTGTGGACAGGATGCATTAAGTTTGCGAGATCGCGAGAGGGAAAGGAGGTATATCATGAATCAGAGAGTGACACACCGTCAGATGATCCTGCTCGTGCTGCTGCTCAGTATTTCAGGAACGTTAATTCAGCCTCACGCCCAAGCTATCTACTATGCGGAACAACACGCTTATCTCTCGTATATACCTGTAGTCGTAGTGATGCTTGCATCCATGTGGATGTTAAGTCGGGTCCAGCGGAGATTTCCGGATCAGGATCTATTTCAAGCCCTTGCTGGGCGGTTCCCCTTTTTGGGAAGGCTCGCAGGATTGATGTACATTTTGTTTTTTTTCTTTGTGTTTGCGAGGGATATCCGGTTAACGGGGGATTATATCAGCATAACTTTGTTAGAGACAACGCCCATCTCCATCATTGTGTTATCTCTGATCGTTATGGGAGTTTTTATCGTCAGAGGTGGGCTCGGCTCCTTAATCGGTATGTCGGAGTTGTATGTGACATTGTTTCTCTTAAACTCCGTGATTGTGCCTTTCATGCTCATTCAACAGATCAATATGGATAATTTGATGCCGTATTTTCACGTTGATGTTACGGGAGTGGGCAAGGGGAGTTGGTACATATTTTCGTTTTACGGAGAGATGATTGCATTACCTTTTGTTATCAAAGGCAGTGATTTTCGATATAAATCGGTTGTGTCAGGTATTATCCTCTCTGCACTCCTGATGATGCTAATCCTTGTGGAGACCATTACCTCCATTGGAGTTCCTATCGCTTCAAGGTTGGTGTATCCCTCCTATGAACTGGCAAGACAATTGCAAATCAGTGATTTCTTGGATCGGTTTGACCTTGCCCTGGCAGCGGCAACCTTGCCTACCATGATTACGAAGATTGCATTTGACCTGTACTTTGTCTGCTGGGGATTGAAGCGAATGATTCCGAACGTATCGGGGAAGGTATTGACAGGCCCGATTGCCCTCGTCGGATTTGTCTGTGCATTCTGGTTCTTCCGAAATGCCATTCAGCTCAATCGTTTTACTAGGGAATGGACATGGATTGCCATTGTTTTTGAAGTACTGTTCCCTATCGTGCTGTTTCTTTTCCTTCGTCCTCGCAAAAAGGATAAAAAAGAATCTACCCAACAGAGAGCGGGAGACCAGCCAAAGAAAGAGAAGCATGAGCCGGAACAAAAATCGGCTGATTCGGAAAAGGACGGAGAGAAAAGACGGAAAGATTCTCATGGCGGAGAACTCCAGCCTTCCTGATACATTCCATCAAAAATCCTTATAGATGAACGGGTAAAAAGAGGGAAAGCACAGTTTCCCTTCACAGAAGTACCCTGTATACTGTAGTCAGACTGATGAACATTCGGCTGAACTAACGGGGGGAACATGAATGGCTCAACATTTGGCAGGTGTGCGTGTAGCATTGACAGGACCACGAAAATCAAAAGAAATGTCCATACTGGTTGAAAAAATGGGTGGAATCCCGCTTGTGCGACCGGCACAGGGGACCGTATTCCTGGATGATCGGAGTATCAGGGATGGGCTGGTATCCTGGATATCAGACCCGCCAGACTGGGCGGTGTTAACTACGGGTATGGGATTGGATGCATTATTTGAAATGGCTGAGGATATGGAAGTGGCAGGCCAATTGTTGGATGTGTTATCGGAATCCTCAATTGCGGCAAGGGGATACAAGACGGTGAATGCGCTCAAAAAGCGCAAGTTAACACCGCTGGTACGAGATGATGACGGTAGCACGGACGGGCTCATTCGAGAATTCGCCCCACATGATCTCGCAGGGAAAAAGGTTATGTTGCAGCTTCATGGGGAGACAGCTCCCAAACTCGTTGCATGGTTGGAAGAACAAGGTGCAATTGTCAGACAAGTGCTTCCTTACCGCCATGTACCGCCAGAAGAGGCAGAACTGGAACAGTTATTGAATGAAATTCTAAAGTACGAAGTAGATGCTGTTGCGTTCACAAGTGGACCGCAGGTTAGGTTTCTGACGCAATATGCGGCCTCCCAGGACAAGCTTGAGCCGATGCTTGCAGCCTTCAGACAAGGTGTAATTCCTGCGTCTGTAGGTAAAGTTACCGCAAACTCCATGCGTGAAGAAGGCATTGAGGCACTGGTCATTCCGGAGGAAGAGAAGATGGGAGCACTCATCGTTGAGCTTGGACGTTACTTTGCAGCAGGGCGTGCGGCCAAGATTAGAGATTAGTGGCCTGCTTTTAGATCAGTTCGACAAAAAGCTTTTGGCGTCGCTTCATGAATAAAAAGTGTGCATTAATCTTAACCGCATCGCTATATGATGCGGTTTTGTTTAGATTATAGAATTTATACGTTACAACTAAAATACGAATGTACATCCTTGATAGTGCTTCGATCAGAAGCTTTTCTTATCTCGAAGAAAAGGTGGAAATGACGATGACCATTGCAGATCCTAACGCCAGACCCCGACTGATCATTGCAGGCACCGGAAGTGGTGCAGGGAAAACGACAGTAACCTTGGGGCTGATGAGAGCACTCGCTCAGCGTGGTTTGAGTGTACAAGGGTTCAAATGCGGCCCAGACTATATTGATCCGACCTACCATACCGCTGTTACGGGCAGACCGTCACGCAATTTGGATGCATGGATGACATCGCCTGAGTATGTGAGAGATACGTTCGAGAAGGCATCGGCGGGACATGATATTTCCATTATCGAGGGCGTTATGGGCCTCTACGATGGCAAAGATCCGCTTAACAATACAGGCTCAACTGCAGAGATTGCTCTGGTCACGCAGACCCCTGTGATTCTGGTTGTGGACGTACGCAGCATGGCTCGCAGTGCGGCCGCGATTGTCTTGGGTTTTCAACAACTGGAGCCTGAATTAAATATTGCCGGAGTGATCGTCAACCGGTGTGGAAGTGCGGGTCATTATACCATTGTGCAAAAAGCCATTGAGCAGATGTGCGGCATTCCTGTGGTTGGCTGGCTGAAGCGGGACGAAGACATGTCCATCCCGGAGAGACATCTGGGGCTGGTACCTGCCATTGAGCGCGGTGAACTGGAGCTATTATTTCAGCGGGCTGCCGATGTGCTGATGGAAGGCACTGATCTGGATCTTCTGCTGGGACTGGCGGCAAGCGCCCCGCCGTTAAATGCAGAAGAAGTGAGTCCTGCCACGACTGCCCACACGGATTCGGCTAATGCTGAATCAGGCTCCAATTACGATTCACAATTCGATTCAGTGATCCGCGTTAATAATCGACATGTATCATATGCGGTACAGCCTGTCATTGCCGTTGCGCGCGATGCCGCATTTAATTTCTATTATCCCGATAATCTGGAATTGCTCGAAGCAGCCGGGGCCCGATTACAATACTTCAGTCCTCTTGCTGGCGAAGGTATTCCAACGGATGTGGATAGCGTCTATTTGGGCGGCGGGTTTCCAGAGGAATTTGCAGCAGAGATTGCCGGTAACCAAGGGTTCTTGGAAGGACTTCGACAGGCAGTACAATCCAACATGCCTTTATTTGCCGAGTGTGGTGGTTACATGGTGCTTGGAGAAACGTTGACCGACCGAGAGGGAGTTACTTTCGACATGGCGGGCATTATCCCCGCACAGGTGCAGATGCAGAAGAAGCGCGCTGCGCTTGGCTACCGTGAAGCGAGTAGCGTTCAGGATTCCTTTTTACTGAAAAAGGGTGAAGTACTTCGAGGTCATGAATTTCATTATTCGACAATGACCTATCGTGATGAAGAAACGATTCCTTATGCGTATGAGACCAAGGGGATGCGTGGCTTGAAGCAAGAGGGATATGCCGCAGGCAACATCGTGGCGGGGTATACGCACGTTCATCTGGGCTCTTACCCGGCAGCTGCTCGAAGATGGGTGGAACATTGTTTAGTCTATCGGCAGGAGCGAGATATGCAGAGATAATAACAGCTATTTATAGCTCAAATAGATAGCTGAATTCAATAAGCAAAATGGCTCTAATCTCGCTTTTACCTCCTGAGTCTTTGGTCGTGAAGTTGGCAATCCTATTCTGAATTAAAGGTTTTCAGATGAATATGTGGAATGAATAAAAGACAGAATCATTATGCGAGGGAGGGACATTATGATGAGAACCGTATGTGTAACGGGAGCTGCCCGGGGATTGGGATTGGCTTTGACGGCACAGATGCTGAAGAGAGGGTATCTCGTGTATGCGGCCGGTCTGGACGTGGAAGATTCCGAGGGAATTCGTATGCTTGCAGAAGGATATCCTGACCATCTGCGCGCCATCGAACTGGATATCGCGGACGACCTGTCGGTAGCTCTGTTCACGGAGACATTGAAGCTGGATACGAATCATTTGGATATGCTGATCAATAATGCGGCTATACTAGGAAGTATTACGGATCATATCCGCGGGCCGTTGAATATGGCGGAGATGGCTGAAGTATTTAATGTGAACACCTTAGGTACACTGCGTGTGACTCATTCCCTGTTACCCCTCCTTCTTCAAGGACAGGTCAAGCTGATTGTTGATATCTCTTCCGAGGCTGGAAGTATAGAACAATGCAGTCGGGATGGGTGGTATGCCTATTGTATGTCCAAAGCTGCTTTGAACATGCAGGCCCGTCTTGTGCACAATGGTCTGAAGGATGAAGGCGGACAAGTGATGCTTGTGCATCCCGGTTGGGTACAGAGTTATATGAGGGGCGAATTGGATGTTGCTGCGGATCTCACGCCCGAGCAATCTGCACAGCATATCGCAGTACTTATCGACCGCCATGAACAGTTTAAAGGAGATCAGCCCGCATATGTGGACTACAAGGGAGAGAAGCTCCCCTGGTAGTTGGTTTTATACAGTGAGGTGAACAAGAAAGGAGATTAATTGAATGGATCATCGTAAAAAAGCATTATTACTTGGCGATTATACACATCCGGATTGGCACCCGCTTCAGGGGGTGGATGCGGAGATTAGCCGAATTTTCCATGATACTATGACTGTGCAGTGCAGTGAGAATCGGAATATGTTGCTGCAAGAAAATATAACCGGGTTTGATGTATGTATCTCATACATGGACGATTGGAAGGGTAAAGTCTCTCCACAGCAGACAGCAGGTTTGTTGTCCTATGTAAGTAATGGGGGTGGACTGGTCATTATACATAACGGCATTTCGCTCCAAAATCGTTATGAGCTCAAACAGATGATCGGTGCCAAGTTCCTGCATCATCCGGCGTATGCACCGCTTGAATTCACTGTAACGGCGGAAAGCCATCCCGTGACGGAGGGCATTTCGAATTTCACAATGGAAGAAGAGCCTTATCAGTTCGAATTTGGTTCTTTTGCCGAAACGAAAATATTGCTTGAATATCAATCCGAAGAAGGACCAAAGCCTGCGGTTTGGGCTCATCGATATGGTGTTGGGCGTATTGTTTATCTGATGCCGGGTCACCATGTGCCGTCTTTTGCACACGAAACGTACCGCAAGTTACTTCTGCAAGCAGGCAAATGGGCTGCGCGTTACGTCTGATCGGACTGACATTTTTGCATGCAGAGTATAAGGGGTATAATATAGAGATCAACGAAGAGGAGGATGACAAAAATGAGCGATTTGTTCAAAAAGGCGATCTCGTTAGGGCTTGGTCTTACTGTCGTAAGCAAAGAAAAAATTGAGAAAACCGTGGATGATTTGGTCAAGCGCGGGGAACTTGCGCCCGGTGAATCCAAAGCTTTGGTTGAACGTCTGCTGGAACGGGGCGATGAGGAGCAAGGCCAGTTCAAGAGAGTGATTCAAGAACAGGTCAAGCGTGTGCTTCAGGAAGCTGGTGTGGCATCCGAAAGTGATGTAACCAGTCTGGAACAGCGCGTTGCCGTTCTGGAGAAAAAACTTGCCGAACTGGGCCACTCACCACAGCTTCAACCTGATGAATCCCCAGCTCCACTTGAAGTTCCTCCTCCTCTCAAAGGAAACGAGATCGAGTAGATGGCAGTGCGAATCAAACATGTCGGCAGATACCGTGAAATTGCCATGGCGCTAGTGCGTCATGGCTTCGGTTATATGGTCGAGGAGCTGGGTTTGTTCCAGCTGCTCGCTCTGCCCAGACGGTGGATGTCGCGTGAAGCACACACCACCAAAACGCTGAGTGAACGCATCAGGCTTGTGCTGCAGGAGCTGGGGCCAGCTTTCGTCAAGCTGGGGCAACTCGCAAGCACAAGGGCAGATCTGTTGCCTGAGTCTGTCATTCGCGAGCTGGTGAAGTTGCAGGATCAGGTCCCACCGTTCTCTTCCGAGACGGCACGGGGTATTTTGGAACAGGAATTGGATACACCGCTGGAGGAGATCTTTTCCCGGTTCGAGGATACCCCTGTAGCTGCGGCCAGCATTGGACAGGTGCATCTGGGCAAACTTCGAAGCGGTGAGTCGGTAGCCATCAAGATTCAGCGGCCGGGCATATCGCGTATTGTGCAGCGTGACCTGGATATCTTGCGTGAACTGACAGCCATGGCCGAGAAGCGCTGGGACTGGGTGAAGCAATATCAGATTCCGCAAATGGTCGAAGAATATGCTCAGGCGTTGATGGCCGAGCTGGATTATACGGTCGAAGGCCGAAATACGGAAAAGATTGCACAGCAGTACCAACAGGACAACAAGGTGAAAATCCCGGCAATTTACTGGGATCAGACTTCGTCCCGTGTGCTCACTATGGAGTATATCGAAGGTATCAAACTCAATGATCGTGAAGAACTGGTCAGACGCGGTCATGATCTGAATAACATTGCCGAGCGACTGGTGGATTCATTATTGAATCAGATCTTTATTCAGGGTTTCTTTCACGCTGACCCACATCCAGGCAATCTGATGGTATTAAAGGATGGACGTCTTGCTTTTATAGACTTCGGTATGGTGGGCAGTCTGAGTGATGAGATGAAACAACAGCTCGCTTCGCTTATTATTGGGTTAATGCGCAAAGATACCGACAGTATGATCCGGGCGATTGAGAAACTCGGCATGATGCCAGATGACATGGACCTGCGTGGTCTTCATGTGGATTTGGACAAGTTGCGTACCAAATATTACGATATTCCCTTTTCCAAGATTAGTGTGGGTCAGGCGTTGAATGATTTGTTCGGCGTAGCTCAGAGGCACCGGGTTGTCATGCCTGCGGATATTCTGCTGCTCGGTAAATCGTTGCTAACGATGGAAGGTGTAATCGAACATCTCGATCCTACCCTGAGCATTGTAGATATGGCCGAGCCTTTTGGGCGGAAGCTGATCAAGGAACGTTTTAGCGCAGGAAGAATCAAGAATCGGTTGTTCCGCAGTGCGGCTGATATGGCAGAGAGTGTCATTGGTCTGCCAGGGCAGTTAAGGCAATTATCATCCATTATTAGCAAAGGCAAGCTGAGGCTGGAGATTAGTGTCCCTGAACTGGATGCACTCATGCGCAGAATGGATCAGATTAGTAATCGGCTGTCTTTCAGTATTGTGTTACTTGCCTTCTGTATCATTATGGTGGGCCTGATTATCGGTTCGTCGATCAGTCATCAGTCCACGATGCTGTGGGATATTCCGGTCATTGAGATTGGTTTCCTGGTGGCGATTCTAATGGTGGCTTTCCTGCTCTATTCGATATTCAAATCGGGAAGGTTCTAGCAACGGCATTACATCACAAGAATACCCGTAAAGAGACTTTCTTCAAAGGATCTTTGCGGGTTATTTTTTGTGAATAGAGAATTGGTGAGTAAATTATAGAAAGATTAAGATAATAGAAGAAAAGGTTCTGTTTTTTCGCCTTAACTGTATTAGTACATATCCGGTCCTGTGACTATAATAATAGGTCAGTACATTAACGGACCCGGTTTTTCTGAGAGGGGAAAACCTATGGGCATCAGGATCAGCTCCTGATGTCGCACGAGTAAGACAACTGAGGCAGTAATGGAACACCAGCGGTACACACTGGAACGGAAAAGACATGAGTGCATATTAATCCGTCAAGGCTATATGGATGGTAAATAATGATGCAACTCAGGGATGAGCATAGGTGAATGACGCGGAGAGGAATCCGTTGTTTTGTGCTGTCCTGGGTAGATGGTTAGTGTGAACGGCTTCCGTTACTCTTCAGTGGGATTGTCCATTATAAGGAATACACGTAGGAGGAACGGCAAGAACATATGAATACTTTAAAACAACAATGGTTTGGCAACATTCGCGGAGACGTGCTGGCAGGCATTACGGTAGCGCTGGCGTTAATTCCGGAAGCCATTGCGTTCTCCATCATTGCAGGTGTTGATCCGATGGTCGGATTATACGCTTCGATTACGATTGCGATTGTGATCTCGATTGCTGGTGGAAGACCAGGCATGATCTCGGCGGCAACAGGTGCCATGGCGGTACTGATGGTTGGACTCGTCAAGGATTATGGCGTGGAATATCTTTTTGCGGCTACGATTTTGACTGGCATTATCCAGTTTTTACTGGGCATATTTAAAGTTGGGAGATTTATTACGTTTGTGCCTCATTCGGTACTGACCGGATTTGTTAACGCACTGGCTATACTCATCTTTATGGCGCAGTTAACCCATTTCACGGGAGCGAACTGGATCATGTATGCGATGGTAGCGGGTACGCTGGCGATCGTTTATATTTTGCCACGGTTTTTCAAAGGCATTCCAGCTCCACTGATTGCAATCGTCGTAATGACGATTATTACCGTGGTGTTTCATCTGGACGTAAGAACAGTCGGCGACATGGGGAATATAACGAGCACTCTGCCGATGTTCCATTTGCCAAATATTGCGTGGACTTGGGACACGCTGATGATTCTGTTGCCTTATTCATTCACCATGGCACTGGTTGGTTTGCTGGAATCCCTGCTGACCGCAACCATCGTGGATGAGATGACCGAGACCAAAAGCAGCAAGAATCGTGAAGTGCGTGGTCAGGGTATCGCGAATTTCGTGAACGGTTTGTTTGGCGGCATGGGCGGCTGTGCGATGATTGGGCAGTCGGTCATTAATGTGAAGTCTGGCGGACGTGGAAGATTATCTACGTTTACTGCGGGTGCGTTTCTCGCGATCCTCTTGTTGCTGTTTAGCGGTGTGGTGAAACAGGTACCGATGGGGGCACTCGTCGGTGTGATGTTTATGGTGTGTATCGGAACATTCGACTGGAGTTCTATCAAAAATATAACTCGCGTGCCGCGCGCGGAAGCCTTTGTCATGATCGTGACGGTGGCGATTGTGGTCTATACCCACGATCTGTCGATCGGGGTTATGGTCGGCGTTGTGCTCAGTGTGCTGCATTTTGGCTGGAAACAGACCAAGATTCGCGTACAGGCGAGCCAGGAACAAGGGCAGAAAGTATATCGGGTTCACGGACCATTCTTCTTTGGCTCCTCGTCCCGCTTTGTAGATGAGTTCGATGCAGAGGCCGATCCGAATGAGATCACGATTGATTTCGGAGGTTCACATATCTGGGATAACACTGCGGTTGTGGCTATCGGCAAAGTGAAGTTCAAATACGCGAAGCTTGGCAAAACCGTGCACCTGCGCGGGTTAAACGAGGAAAGCTCCCGTATTCTTGAACGGAGTGGATTTGCTACAGCTGGAGGGCACGGTTCGTAACTTGGTTGCAACGAAGGTTGTTGTCCAAAGGTGCAATGTCTGACTATAGTTACGCGGACAAGGTGAAAAATGAACGGTTTAGTAAATCTGGAATTAAGGATCTAAACAAGTAATGAAGTTATGAGGGCTACTGTCCTAAAGTAGTGGTGAGCAGACATGTGACAGCCCTGTGTAGTAGATAACATAAAAAGATACTTTCTATCAGCGGCGCACTTTTTCCTAAAATAAATTGGGGAGAGGGCGTCGTTGTTTTTATTAGAGTGTGTGGTGTGTACAGTGAAGAAGAGAACAGAAAAAGAACGAAGAAGAAGAAGAAGAAATAGTTCTAATGGTGGTAGTGGTAGTTCTAGTAGAAGTTGTAGTAGTAGTTCTAGTAGAAGTATAGGTAGTGCTTGTTGTTGTTGTTGTTGTTGTTGTTCCTAGTTCTAGTATTTGTAGTTGGTGTTCTGGTTCTAGTATATGTTGTTATTGCTGTAGCTGATGTTACTGTGTTGATGCTTGTGTCCTCCCTATGTGTAAACTCTAACGAACCTGGTGGACCTATGTCAAAAAAGTAGACACTACGCTGCGGATTTGTCCGTAAATTTCATCGCAAAACGAGCAGGGGAAAGATACCCTAGCGCGCCATGCATTCGCTTGCGGTTGTAATAGAACTCGATGTACTGGTAGATGGCAGTATAAGCC